>JBBRLP010000005.1:0-84585 GCA_038231295.1 Chthonomonadales bacterium | reverse complement strand
GCGGCACTAGGGTAGAGCAGATAGTCTCCCAAATATCTGCTAAAATCATCGTGTTAGCGCTCCTTTATCGATTTGATCGGCAAAACCAAATTCGACAAGGAGTGCTAACTCTCATTGTTCTAGGACATTTGCAAAAGGCTCTTTGGAAAGGCCATTGTCAGTACCCGTTTCTTTTAGTAGGAGTATCGTCGAGGAAGCCGCATCGTCTGGCCTATCCTCTTTCCTGTTCGGTGGTAAGGAGGGGGTTGCCTGATTTGGCCGCTTTGCGGGAAGTGGTTTCGGCGTCGTGCTGCTGCCAGCGGTGACGGGAGAGGACTCGCCGGACTTCCGCCAACTGCACGGCGACCTCCGCATACTCGTTTTGCGCGGTGTGGTGCTCCACGCCCCAGCAGCCGGTGTAGCCTGCGTCGAGGAGAGCCTGCATTCGCTCCGCCAGATTGGTGCGGGTGACCCGCGCATCTATGTGGGTATGCACCGTCCAGGGAGCCAGCCGCCGATCTCCGCCGTCCGGGTCGCCGTCCTCCCAGTGGCCGAGATGCAGGAGAATACCGTAGGCCGGGTGATCCACCGCCTGCGCCAGCCGAACCATATTCTCCGCGAGCAGTGAGAGACCCCAATGATTCTCCGGGCCGAGTTTGAATCCGTTGTCCGCCGCGAAATCGCAGTACTCCCGGTAGCGCGTCGCCAGAAACTCCAACTGCTCCTCCGTCATCGGAACGAGCTTGCCGCCCGTGTCGAAACGCACCGTCTTCGCGCCTAAAGCCGCTGCCGCGTGAAGATGCTCCCACGCCCTGCGAGAGTTGCGTTCCCGTGCCTCCGCATCGTCTTCCCACAGGTGAACCCCATCCACGTGGTAGTTCACCACCTGAATCTCCCGCGCTTCCACCGCCTGCCGCACCTTGACCAGCACATCGCTGTCCGTCGTGCCGATCAGCCCGTTCCAGAAGTCGGCGGTGTCCAGACCATACCGATATTTGCAGGTCTCCAGATAGCCGAAGGCATCCATCTTGCCCTCCGCCAGCAGACCATGAAAACTGTAGGACGCTATTGAGACCTTCACCTGTCTACCTCCGCACCGAGATGGCTCTCTATACGCCACCGGCCCTGCAAACCCCTCCGCAATCTCACGATTTCCTTCCTGTACCGCCGACAGGGGACGCAGAGAGCGTTCACAGCAAGCGAGAGAAAGCCAAATCCGCTCCTGCGCTCCGAGGGACGGAGGCAGGAGCGGATGGGAGGATAACTCTCAGTTAACTCTGTTCTGAAAAGCTGGATTGGCACACAGTACGGAGGAGGAACGTCTGCTCTACGCGCCACTTTGGAACAGCAGTCTGAGTTCGATTCAGGATTACGGTGAATGGAAATTCCCGCCCACCGAGGTATTGCTCTGGCTGCCCGCCGTCCACCCGGATTGGATGGCGGAGGGGGAGAGGTTGGCTCCGCCGCCGATGGTATAGTAGTTTCCGGTGGCTTTGTTCACGTAGCCGCCGCAGACCGTCGTAACATTTCCTGAGGACTCGTTGCCAACTCCACCGCAAACCACCGCATTTTCGCCATCGGCTATATTACCACCTCCTCCCAAAATGGAAGCGTAAAACCCGGTCGCATGGTTGCCACTTCCGCCGCTGACACAGGAATAGGTGCCGCCTGCCCGGTTACTGATGCCGCCCAACACTGTCCCACAGTAGACATCGGCCGTATTGACGACGCCTCCATAGATCGAGGCGAACGGCGCGGAGATCGTATTATCCGCTCCTGCAACCACCCCGGAGAAAGAGGTATAGGCGTTGTGAGTTCCCAGAACAAGATTGTGCGAACCGGTGCGAGCTTCACCGAAGGATTCGTTATAACCCAGGATCAGATTGCCCAGACCATTCGTCTGTACCAGGGAGGGGTCCGCGCTCGTGGGATCGGGTGTATATCCATTGGTCGCGCCAAGGCCATTCACAATACAGACATTACAGCCGGAGAACTTTGTCGTTTTGGCAGTCGCGTCCGCCGACATGAACTGCGTCTTGCCCTCGATGGCTCTCAGCCGCGAGTCGAGGGAGGTCAGCGTGACTCCATAGCCCTGTGCGAGCGCCATGCGATTGGCGGGAGAGATTAGAATGGAGCCGATGACCGCGCAGAGAGCAAACCCCATCTGCACACGGAAACGTCGCCGTTCGGTGCGGTAGTGCAGTTCGCGCTGCTGGCTGCGCTCCTCAAGAGCCGTCAGCCGCTGTAACATGGTGTTGAGTTCAGTGTTCATGATCGTAGTCCTTCTAGGGCAAGGCGCAGCCCCGTGTGGCAAGTAGCCTGTTCGTTCGTATGGTGTGCGTTATAGAGAAACTGTCTTTCGGCGGCGCATTCGCAGAGCCACTGGTGCGGTCAGGCCAAGCGCGAGGAAAAGGGCGATTGTGCCGGGTTCGGGCGTCTGTGCGTTGACCACGACGTTGTCCACCCCCTGATTCAGAGAGAACTGGTTGTCTACTTCGGCGAAGCGCAGTTGATACGTCGAACCCGGATGGGTGATGCTGGTGATGTCGAAGCTATAGTGCGTATAGTTGTTTGCAGGCGTCCCACTGTCTACACCGGAGTAGTAACTGCCGAGGACATCTGCCGGGTTCACGGAGTAGGCGTCTGCCGCTGCGCGGAGAATATCCACACGGGCAAACTGTGTGGGGATGAGGTTCGATTGCCCGTCCACCTGCGCCTGGTCAAGCGGTCCATCGGCATTGAGCGCCCCCGCGCCGTTCCAGTCATTGACAAACATATCGTAGGAAAGAAAGACGCTGGCAGGCTTTATCGGAACGGTGAACGATTGCAGCAGCAGATGCGTTCCCGGCCCAAGACTATCGGAGACGGCATAGTAGTTTCCGGTCTTCGCTCCGACCGAAGCCAGTTCCCCGATGGGGGTCGCGGGACTGTTCGGTGTCAGGTTGGTATCAATCAGGTTGTTGCCGATACCAAAAGTCCCAGAAGGATCGCCGCTGGCGAGGTTTCTCACCGTCCACCCGGTCAGGTCGCCTGTCTCAAACCCGCCGTTGATTAATAGATCGTCGGCGTGAGCGGCGGGCAGCAAAAGCGAGAGACCGAGCGAAAGCGCGGCGGCGAAAACAGTGCGGGAACGAGTATTTGCCATAACGTAGATTCTCCTTTGTGCATCGTGCGGTGCCGGGAAGGCGGGAAGTGCTTTCCCAATTTCGTGCTACATAGGCAGTATAAGCCATCGCGCTCCGACCCGCCGTGATATGGCGCACAGTAAAGTGTGATCTGCATCACCTTGGCAAAACCGCCTCTTGTTCCTTTGCAAATGCCGGATTGCAGACATCCTGCGCTTGACAGCCTAACTGCAATATGATATAGTAAGCATATTGTTGCGTTGTGAAAGACAGGAAGTGGTCAGAAATAGCCTTCTATTCTCCTCTGCACAGGCGACTTCTGCTTCACTGCACACTAATCCACGTATTCAATTTCAACCGACTAACCTTTTACGGAAGGAAAATCCACACGTGATTCGACGCAAGGGCTATCTGACGGGCGCGATTCTGCTCGCTATTCTGGGGGCTGGCCTACTGACAGGATGCAGCGGAAAATCTGCGGAGAGCGCCGCAACTCCCGGCACACCCGAAGAGAGACAGCGCAAAGATTCCGAAGCGCAGAGCAAAGAGTCTGGCGGCGGTCCTAAACCCGCGAGCGCCAACGATCATGGCAATACCACCGGGGAGACAGGCGGTGCTGCAGGTTCCCGCTAATTTCGCTGTAACCATCAGACGGTGTGCTCGTCCACTTATGTATATTCGTCTGACCTTGTAAAGGAGGTGGCGTCAAGAGGCCCGGGCATTGTCGTTCGGCGCTTCATTCTCATTGAATCTGTCCTGCATTTCCTCATACCGCCGCGTTGGCAGTGAACACTGCGCCGCTGCTCTCTTGCCTCAAAACGGATGTCCACGCCGACATGACTCGCCAATCCAGGGTAGGATTACCTTCACACCTCGAACGCCTTACCCTGATCTTCTCTGCTCTCATCTCTGTCAATTAGGACTCTGTATGCTGTCGCCAATGCACAGAGTGCATGGCCCTACGTAACTACTCAGGAGAAATGTTTTGAAATCTACTCAGGTACGTAAAGGTTTCACACTGATCGAGCTGCTGGTCGTCATCGCTATCATCGCGATTCTCGCTGCTATTCTCTTTCCTGTCTTCGCTAAGGCTCGTGAGAAGGCTCGCGCCATCTCCTGCATCTCCAACGAGAAGCAGATCGCCCTTTCGTGGACCATGTACACGCAGGATTATGACGAGACCGTCATTCCGTACTCCTCTTCGGGCGTTTCCGGTGGCATCGCCTTCCCGTGGACGCTGATCCTTCAGCCATACGTCAAAAGCTTTCAGGTCTACACCTGCCCGGACAGCACCTATGCGATTGGCTACACCTACAATGCCAACATCGCCCGATCGGACGGTTACAACGGCTCCTCTCCGCGTAAACTCAATGGCATTACCCTTCCCGCCGTCACCCCGATCTTCGTGGATGGCAACAGTATCTCCGGTCCCTCGACCCTGAGCAACCCGCAGGGGCTGACCTGGCCCTATCCCTACAACCAGGCGGCGGCCTTCTTTATCAACGGAGTGGCCACCGCGGGCGGACGCATCATCAACGATGTCACCAACTTCAACAACGGCTGGACCGCGAACAACCCGTCGGCGACCCAGGGAACCGGCGTCGGTAACCCCGGCGGTATCGCCGCGACCCGGCATACGGACGGCGCGAACTACGCTTTCTCCGATGGTCATGCCAAATTCCTCAAAGCCCCGGTCACGGCCAATACGGGCAACCCCGCAGTCGCGGGCCTGAACTACATGGGCGACGGTCAGACCGGCCCCGACCCCAACGGCAACGCCCTCTAGGCTCCTCTGCCTGCTCCTGCATTCGCTGCCGCCGGAAATTCCGGCGGCAGTGTTTTGTTTCGCGCCCCACTCCCAAAATAAACCGAAGAAACGGCAATAGTCACGCATCCTTCACGCTGTCACTCACGCAACGTCTGCCCCAGGAGGATCAGGATACAGACAGTCTATTCCGTTCTATGAGAAGTTAGCGGCCTGCCGGAGTTCCAGTGACCGGGCATTGCATGGCCCGGCAACCTCATGGACGGTGAACAAAACAACGACCGAGCAACCCATATCTTATTCGCACCAACAAAATGTGCCGACGGGTGAATAACGCAATCAGGGCAGACTGCTATGTACAGTCTGCCCCGATATTGTTTCGAGAACGCCGCGTTTAGTGCCCGGCAGACGGCGGTGCGTCATGCGGAGCCGCGCCGGGGCGGCCAGCCGCAGTAGGAGCGGCAGGTGCGCCGGTCGGGTCGGCGGGTGGCGTGAGAAGGACTTTGACGGGGGTTCCCTCTTTCAGGTCGTCGCTGGCGTTGGAGACAAGCGTCTCATTGCCTTCCAGCCCCGTCACTATCTCGACCTCCTGCCCAAAGTCCGCGCCGGGCTGAACGGTCTGGAAATGGATTTTGTCGGTTTTCGTTACGATAGCGACGCGGACACCCTCCGCGCCGATCATCAGGGCATTGGCGGGGATACGCAGATGGGACTTCATGGTGATGCCCGCGAACTCCACCTGCGCGTAGCTTCCCGGCAGCAGTTTGCCATCGGTGTTCGGCACATGTATTTCCGTCAGGAGCGTTCGAGAAGTTGGGTCGAGCGCTCCGGCATTGCGGGCAATGATTCCGGTGAAGACACGGCCCGGAAACTCCCGAATCGTCACCTTCGTCGTCTGGCCGGGCTGCATGGAGGCCGCAAAAGTCTGCGGGACCGTAACCATGATCCGCAGAACGTCCGTGCGGGCCAGACTGAACAGTCCTTTTGCGTTGTCGTCCGCTTTGACCAGTGCGCCGGTATCCGTATTGCGGGCCGTGATGACACCGGAGAAGGGAGCCACGATCCGCTCGAACGATTGCAGGGCGGTGTAGCGGCGCGTATTCGCACGGCTGGAACCGGTGACCGCCTGCGTGGCTGTCACGTTGGCACGGCTGGCATTGACACTCGCCTGTGCCGCATGTACATTCGACCGGCTCGCCATGACCGCCGCTTCCGCCGCACTCACGCTCTGCCGGGCGGCGGCGATGTCCTCCCGCGCCGCCTGAATGTCCGCCTCGCTCGCGCCGACGTTGGCCTGTGCCGCCTCGATATCGGCCTCGGCGGAGTGAACCGCCGCTTCCGCCGAGGTGATGGCGGCCTGACGTGTCTGGTAAGCGTACTCTTTCTCGTCGGCCTCCTGCCGGGAGACCGCGCCGCTCTTCGCCAGTCCCTGCCACCGTCGCCAGGTCCGTTCCGCCAGGGTCGCCTGTGTCTGCGCCTGCAAGAGGTCGGCCTGTCGGCCTGCCAGCATCTGCTTTGCCTGCGCGAGTTTGGCCTTCGAGGTCGCGCTCGCGGCCTGCGATTGAAGCAGTTTCGCCTCGGTGCGCTTCTGGGCGGCACGCGCCAACTCCACATTCGACTGCTGGCGTGTCACGTCCGCCTGCATTCCCGTAACGGTCGCCTGCTGTTTCGCGACATCGGCCTCAGCCTGTCCTGTCCCGGCCAGGGACTTCGCTTCGTCAGCCTTCGCCGCCGCGACCTGCTGGTCAATCTCAGGCGACTCGATCTCGGCAAGCACGTCTCCCGCCTTTACACGAGAGCCGATGTCCACCAGACGACGGCGCACAAAACCACTGGTGCGAGCGCTCAGGCTCGTCTCCTCGATAGCCTGAATGCTGCCAGGCAGGATAAGCGCGTCCGCAGGGGCCATATGCGGCGTGACAGTCGTCACCTCCGCGACTTCCGTCCGAACTTCATGCGCTTCGGCGGCCAGCGAACCACGCTGTTTCAGGTGGGGCAACAGTCCCACAACGAACAGAACGGCGAGAAGTATCACGACCCCCAGAAAGAGAAAAGTCACTTTGCCCCGTGAGGGAGGGACAATCGAAGAAGCCGGGTTCGGTATTGTTTCCATAAGTCAGTTCCTGATGTCCTTACGATACATGGGCGGGAAGCCCTTCCATTCCGTCCGCGTCCGCTGTCGAGGCGGGCTGACGGCGGCGCAGCACACTATAGACGACGGGAACGAAGAACAGGGTCGTGATAGTTGCGACGGCCAGACCGCCGATGACCGCCCGCCCCAGCGGAGCGTTCTGTTCACCGCCTTCGCCCAGCCCCAGCGCCATCGGCAGCATTCCGATAATCATCGCGAGAGCCGTCATCAAAACGGGGCGGAGTCGGGTAAAGCCTGCGGTGAGCGCGGCAGTGAAGGCGTCGTCTCCCTCCTCGCGGCGTTCGTTGGCGAAGGTGACCAGCAGAATACTATTCGCAGTCGCGACGCCGATACACATGATTGAACCCATCAGCGAGGGAACGCTGAACGTGGTCTGTGTGACGAACAGCATCCAGACGATACCGCACAACGCGCCGGGCAGCGCCATGATGATAATGAACGGGTCGAGCCACGACTGGAAGTTCACGACCATGAGCAGATAGACCAGCAGGATCGCGAAGATCAGGCCGAGACCCAGGCCGAGGAACGACGAGTTCATACTCTGCACTTGACCGCGCACAATCAGCGTCGTACCGCGTGGGAGATGCCCGTTGAACCCGGCCAGGATTTTGTCCACCTCGTGCGAAACGCCGCCGAGGTCGCGCCCCTGCACGTTCGCATAGATGTCGAAGACGGGCTGCACATTATAGTGATTGATGACCTGTGCCGACTTGCCGCGCTCAACCGTCGCGACGTTATTGAGCAGTTGAGGCGTTCCCGGTGTTCCTCCGAGCAGTGGCGTGTTTTGAAGCTTATCAATGGAGTTGATCTTGTACTGCGGGGTCTGCGCGGCGACCGTGTAACTGACGCCGTTCTTCGGGTCCAGCCAGTAGCTGGGCGATGACTGCCCACTGGAACTGAGGGAGGTAAGCAGATTGTTCGCCACATCCCGCTGCGTCAGTCCCAGTTCCTGCGCACGCTCCCGGTCCACGATGACGTGCAGTTCGGGCGCATTCAGCACCTGATGCACATGGACATCCACCGCTCCGGGTACGTTTTTCAGTTTCGCGGCGATCTCGGTGGCAACGGCGAAATTGCCCTTGTCGCGCCCGACCACCTGAATGTCAATCGGCGCGGGCAGTCCGAAGTTCAAAATCTGGCTCACGATGTCGGCGGGCTGGAAGAAGAAGACCAGTTGCGGGAACTTCTCATGCAGTTTTTTGCGGAGGATGTGGACGTACTCCGGAGTCGAGGCGTGGTTCTCTTTCAGGGAGACCAGGATTTCGCCGTCCGCCGGGCCGATAGAGGCATTGTCGCTGAACGCCAGGTTGACGCCACCCACAGGCAGACCGATGTTGTCCAGCGTCATATTCAGCTCTTTCGCCGGAATGGTACGCTTGATCTCGTTCTCGACCTCGTGGAAAATCCGCTCCGTCTGCTCGATGCGGGTTCCCGCAGGAGCGCGAACATGCAGCCGAAACTGCCCCGCGTCCACCGTTGGGAAGAAGTCCTGCCCGACCATCGGAATGAGCAGGAGCGACCCCGCGAAGAACGTTCCGAAGACGCCCGCCACAATCAGCCGATGATGCAGCGCCCACTCCAACAGGCCCACATAACTGTCACGAATCCGCTCGAAGACGACGTTGAACTTCTCATGGAATTTCCAGAGCGGGTCGTTGGTCTGTACCGTACCGTGCGACTGGTACAGGTGCATCTCTTTCCGCAGCATCAGTTTGACCATGACCGGAACCAGCGTTCGGGAGAGCAGATAGGAACTGAGCATCGCGAAAACGACCGCCATTGCCAGCGGTGTGAACAGCGATTTCGCCGACCCGCTAAGGAAGACGACCGGCACGAAGACGATACAGATACTGAGCGTGGAGACGAACGTCGGGGCGGCGATCTGCTGCGCTCCGTCCAGAATGGCGCGGGTCAGCGGCTTGCCCAACCCCATGTTCCGGTGAACGTTTTCGATCTCGACGGTGGCGTCGTCTACCAGGATCCCGACCGCTAGCGCCAGACCTCCGAGCGTCATCACGTTCAGCGTCTGCCCGATAGCTCCAAGAAGAATGATAGAGCTGAGAATGGAGAGCGGAATCGAGACCGCGACGATGAGGGTGCTGCGCCAGCTTCCGAGGAAGAGCAAGATCATGGCGGCGGTCAGGCAGGCAGCGAGCAGCGCCTCGCGCACGACTCCGGTGACGGAGGCGCGGACAAAGACCGACTGGTCGAACATCATCTGCAAATTGAGAGCAGGCGGCAGCGTCTGTCGCACCTTCGGCAGCGCCTCTTTGATGCGATCTACGACGCTCAGCGTAGAGGCATCGCCGTTTTTCAAAATGGTCAACAGTGCGGCGCGTTTGCCGTTCTGATTGACGATATTGTTCTGCACCGCGAAGCCGTCGTGGACGTGAGCGACATCGCGAATATAGACCATGGCGCCATTGGACATTTTGATGGGCAGATTGTTCAGCCCCTCCACGGCAGTTGGGCTGCTGTTGAGCCGAACGCTGTATTCGCGCTCACCCATCTTGGCAGTGCCTGCCGGAAGTATAAGGTTCTGGACGCTGATGGCGTTGTTGACATCTACCGCTGAGACGCCGTGTGCCTGCATCGCCTCCGGGTCGAGATCAATGAGTATCTGCCGCGCCTTGCCGCCATAAGGCAGGGGTATGGAAGCGCCTTGGACCGTCGCCAACTGCGTTCGGACGAAGTTCAGGCTGAGGTCGTACAACTGCTGTTCGGCAAGCGTCTTGCTATTCGCACTCATCTGGAGGATGGGGACGCTGGAGGCGCTATAACGGATAATCAGCGGCGGAGTGATGCCGGGCGGCATGATACGCAGCAGGGTCTGAGAGATGGAGGTCAACTGCGCGACCCCCGCCTCGACCTTCGCGCCGGGCTGGAAATAGAATTTGATGACACAGACACCGGGCATAGACTGCGACTCGATATGCTCAATGTCGGCGACGGTCGTGGTGGCGGCGCGTTCGCTGATGGTGACGATGCGCTTCTCCATGTCGTCAGGAGAGACTCCGCTGTAGCTCCAGATCATACTGACGACCGGAATGTCAATGACGGGAAAGACATCGGTCGGGGTGCGCTGTATCGTCACCGCCCCAAGTAGCACGATGAGCAGCGCCATGACGATAAAAGTGTATGGTCGGCGCAGCGCGAGTTGAACGATCCACATAGGCTGTTACTCTTTCGGGCGAAGTGTTCGGAAGGTCCCGGTTCTCTCGTTGCCTGCGAGGTATTCCGGAGGTTGAAAACCCCCGGTTAGGATTTTCGGGGGTTGAAAACCCCCGTCATTAAAAAGCAAACGTCTTGCAGACGGAAATGCACCAATCCCTTACCCTATCTCTATGCCTCTCAAAGGAACCTGACAAGCAAGAGTTTCCGAGCCCTTCGTCCGTAGGACGACCGCTTTTTCCAGCCCGGCACGTTCCTGTGCCGGGCAACGTTCACAGTCCAGAAGGCATTTCCGTCTGCAAGACGTTTGCACTTCAATGACGGGGGTTTTCAACCCCCGGACAAATTACCGGGAGGGCAATTCCAGGCCTGACGAATCATTTTCCCTTGATGGTGGGCGGCGCGGCGTAGCCGGGCGCGTTGGGCGTGTAGGAGTAGCGTCCTGCCGCACGGTCGAGCTGGGCACGGGCTGTATTGTAGTCGTAAAGGGCGTTCACGAGACTGCTCTGCGCCTGAGTCAGCGACGTTTGGGCGCTGCTGAGTTCGAGAATCGGAGAGACGCCGACCTGCTGGGAGACTCCCGCATTATACCGCACCAGCGCAAGCCGCGACGCCTCCCGCGCTTGAGTCACCCCGACATTCGCAACCGCTACCCGGTCTCGCGCCTGAAGCAGGGTCAGATACGCCTGCTGGACTTCGACCTGCACCTGGTCTGTAGCCTGTCGGCGGTTTGTCTCCGCGACCGCGACATCGCCCTCCGCCTCTTTGCGGCGGGCGCGGGCCAGGCCGCCATCGAAAATCGGGACGTTCAGATTCAGCCCCACACGCGCCTCGTTCGTCCGGGCAAACCCGGCGGCAGTCGGGGCGTAGGTGTAGCCGACGGAGGCGGACAGGGTGGGGTCTGCACTGCGCCGCGCCAGTCGAATACCCTGTCGGGCGGCAGCAATCGCCGCATCTGCCTCCAGTATTTCCGGTCGGGACTGCACCGCTTCGCGCAGGACAGCGTCGAAATCCGGGCCGAAGATTATCGGGTCTTCCACGTCCCCGGTCATCGGCGTGTCCGTCATCGGCTTCCCGGTCGGGTCCTGTGGCTGTGCGGTCGTCGGGCCAATGGTCTGCGCCTTCTGCGGCGCGGGCGTATCTCGCAGAGGCGCGTCCGGCACGGCGGTTCCCGGCCCGATCTTCGGCCCGGTGGGCGGGGCCGTTGGGGGAACTGTCGGCGGGGTGACACCGGGCGGCGGTTCGACCGCGCCCGCATCGCTGATTTTGAGCGGGGTGCGAATGGCGATGCCCATATTGCTTTTTAGCAGCGCCAGCGCCAGACTCACCTGACTCTTCGCCTGAATGACGGCCTGCTGCGCGTCTGCGACCTCCCGCTGCGCCGTAATGACATCAAAGCGCGGCGACGTTCCGGCAGCGTAGTTCTTCTGGGCGACATTCAGCCGTGCGAGCGCGTTAGAGAGGCCATCCTGCGCGACGGCCGCCTGCGCCTGCGCCCGAAGCGCATTGTAGAAGGCCGTCTTGATATCGAGGACGATCTGATTCCGCGCCCGGTTGATATCTATCTTCGCGCCGATCTCCTGAAACTGCGCCTGACTGACAGCGGCATGGAGTGAACCGGAGATGTCAATCGGCAGGGTCGCGGTCGGCCCGAACACCGCGTTGAACTGGTTCTGGATAGTGATGCTGGTGGCGCCGAAATGCGCGACATTGGAGGCGTCGTATTCCGTAATCGCGACTCCGATCCCGAATGTCGGATTCAGAGCGGCTCGTGCCTCCTCCGTCCTACCCTGCGTACGGTAGAGTGTAGAGACGGCGCTTGCCAGAGTACGATTCGTGCTGAGGCCAATGGCGACGGCATCGTTGAGTGTCAGGCTGCGATTTTGGAGGAAGTGCGTCAGCGCTTCCTGACCGGGCGAGACCGTCAGCGGCTGTCTGCCATCCGGCAGCGGCAGGGCGGCGCGGGGCAGGGGAGCCTGCTGCGTCGTGGGGGGTGGGCCTTGTGGCAGGGGAATGACCCCGGTCGGGACGGGCGGCGGCTTCACGATATGGGTTTCCGTCTGCGTCTCCTGCGCGAGGGCAGGCAGCCAGCCCGCGCCTCCGAGCAGACACAGCCCGAGAGAAAAGGAGATACCGAGGTTCGGTTTCAAGGCGTTAACTCCGATGCGGGAGAACCGACGAACAGCCAGCGAGGACTATTTGCCGGTAGTGATACTGGCGACAACGGACAGACCAGCCCGCAGTTGATCAAGGCCCTTCTGGTCTTTGTCGAAAAGAATTTTTATCGGCACACGCTGCACGACTTTGGTGAAGTTGCCTGTCGCGTTATCGCTCGGCAGCAGAGCAAAGGTCGAGCCGGTTCCGGCGGAGATGGATTCGACACGGCCCTTGAACTTCTCACCGTTCAGCGCATCCACTTCGATCTCCACATCCTGGCCCGGAACCACTTTCTTCAACTGCGTCTCTTTGAAGTTGGCGACGACCCAGATGTCCCGCTCCGGGATCAGCGACATCACCTGCTGCCCGATGGCGACCTGCTGCCCGATTTCCCCGGTCTTTTTGCTGATGATCCCATCGTATGGCGCGACAAGACGGGTGCGATTCAGTGCGATCTGTGCGTTCTTGAGCGCGGCTTCCGCCTGAATGATCTTCGTACGGTTGGTGTTGACAGAAGCCTGGCTGACCGCCACCTGCTTCGGAGCGGTTTTGGCCTGATTCAGAACGCCGAGCGCCTGTTCACGCCTTGCGATCTGCTGCCCCACCGCCTCACGGTTCGCCTGAAGCTGCGCCTGGTTCTGCCGGACATTCGCATTGGCGGCGTTGACGGCCTCGCGGGCGGCGGAGACCTGAGCGCGGGTCTGCTGAATGGTGGCGTCTGCCGCTCGCACCTGCTCCTGCGCGGCGGTCAGGTCAGCTCTGCGGGCTTCGACCGTAGACTGCGCCTGCTCGATTTGACGCTGGAGGCTGTCTACCTGAGCGCGGGCGGACTTCGCCGTGGCGTTAGCGGTATCCAGCGTCTGGGCGCTGATCGCGTCCTGGTCGTAGAGAGTGGCATAACGCACCGCGTCTTTGTTGGCCTTGTCGTAGTTGGCCTGCGCCTGCGCGACGTTCGCCTGGGCCGTCCTCACAGCGGCTTCTGCTGTCGTGATCTGCGCCTGTGCGCCGCGCACGGCAGCCACGAAGCGGTCGCGGGTGGCGACCGCAGCATCAGCGGCGGCCTGTGCGCTTTTGATACTGTCCTGTGCGCCCTTCACCTGGGACTGTGCGCTCTGAATAGTGGCGGCAATTCGCTGAACGTCGGCCTGCGCCCCGCCGATAGCCCGCTCCGTCAGCGCGACACCACCCTGCGCCTGCTGAACCTGCGCGTTGCCGGTCGCCTGTGTCAGCCCGACGTTCAGGTCGGAAGCAGCGACTGTCGCTCTGGCATTGGCAAGGTTGGCCTTCGCCTGCTCCAGATCGGCCTGATAGGTGGCATCGTCCAGACGGGCCAGCAAATCACCCTTCTTGACATGCTGATTCTCCAGCACCGGTATCTCGACGATGCTGCCCGCCTCCTGTGGCGTGATCTGCACGACATCGGAGGTGACATAGGCATCGTCCGTGGAGACATGAACGGAAGAGTATTGCCAGTAGTGAATCCCCCAGATGCCGCCGACGATAAGCACCACGAGCAGCAGCCCTAGCCCTACCAGTTTGCCGCCGATACCGGGCTTGTTGGACGATTCCACACTGCCGCCCGCCGCACGCTCATCATTCCCATTGCTCGCCGTCGCTGGTGAGGCGCTGTCAGCAGCCAGTGGTTTTGCGCCCGCATCGGGCTTCGCAGTTAGTTCTGTAGATTGAGGAGCTGCCATAGAATATCTTTTCAACCTCTTTCAGACGTACTGATTGCTTGTCAGCTTTCCCTGCGCGGGGCGCACCCTATTGCATGAAAATGCCTTCTCCCCCGGAATCGGGGGCCGGGGGCCGCTCTGGTTACTCTCAGAAGAACGTCTCGGTTCTCAGGGGAGAATACGCAGGTTCGGCAATATTGTCAACGTGAATTTTCCTTTTCTACGCTTGAACACGCCTGAACTCTGCAAGAACGCAGAAAAATTGTTCTGTACCGAAACAATTTTCCGTATCCGTAAGCGAAATGGCCCCTTTGTCTCGGTCAAACTTGCGGGAATGGCCGAGGTTTGCTATAATTCACTTCGGAAGCAACAGGAGGAATGCCACCGTGAAAAATCCCTATCCGCCCCCCGTCCCGCGTGGTCCCCACGAGGACAATCCCACGCGAACGCCGCCTTCCCCCCTACGGCAGGATGCCGATCTTCGCGCCCAGAAGCTGATTGTGATCGCGCTTGTCGGGTCGGTGGTCTTTGTGCTGCTCATCGCGGTCATTGTAGCGGGAAAACAGGGAATGCGCTCGGTCAACGCCAATCGGCGCTATACCCAGGGCTATGCCGACTACGAGGATAAGAAATATGCCGCAGCGGAGCAGGAGATGCGGGAGGGCGTAAAGCTCAAACCGAAGGACGCCACCTACCAGACGCTGCTCGGAGACATTCTCTATCAGGAAGCAAAGTACGCGGAGGCTGCGGGGGCATATCAGGCGGCGGTGCGTCTGGAACCCCGGAACGCGGACTACCATACCAATCTTGGCAACGCCTATGATGAACTGAAAAAGGTGAAAGAGGCAGAGCAGGAGTATCGAGAGGCGATGATCATGGACCCGGAAAACGGGCGATCCGCCTCGTATCTGGGCAATATGCTCTACTACGAGGGCCGCTATTCCGATGCAGAGGCCGCTTATCGCGAGGCGGTGAAGCGTGACGAGAAAGACGCGGACTATCGCTCCTACCTCGGACTGACGCTTTATATGCAGAAGCGGTATCCCGAGGCCATGGCCAGCTATCGCGAGGCGATTCAACTGACTCCCGACAACGGCGAGCTTCAGGACAATCTCGGTAAGGCGCAGGAACGGAGCAAGGACATGGCAGGAGCGGAAAAAGCCTATCGCGAGGCCGTACGCCTGGAACCGGATAATGCCGATTACCATTTCGACCTGTGTCAGAATCTGCTGGCTCGCAAACTCTTCAAGCCTGCGGAAGCGGAGGCGCGGGAGGCGATTCGTCTGGATGTTACCAGCGATACATATTGGATTCAACTCTGTGAGATCCTGGCCGACCAGAGCCGTTTCCGCGAAGCCGAAGAGGCCGCCCGCAAAGCCATTAAGCTCGAACCGGATGCCTCCGAGAATCACGCCTGGCTGAGTTACTGTTTCGAAAAGGAGGGCAAGCAGGCAGAGGCCCACCGTGAAGCCGATATAATGGACAAACTCGAGAGCGAGGACGCGAAATCCACCAAATAGTAGCCTGCATCTGCCAAAATTCTCTCCGGGCTGCATTGACAGGTTTCGAGTGGCCGTGCTATACTTTAAAGGTTGTGGGAAATATGCAAGGCTGTGACGAGGCCAGTAGGTGTCTGACGCTTTTCAGAGAGCCGCCGGATGGTGTGAGGCGGCAAGAACGGACACTGAAACTCCCCTCTGAGCAGGTGACTGAACGGACAGGCTGCTGTTCCATTAGGTTTCCCGGTTCGCGCCCGATATCGCGCTTCAAGTGGTCGGTGGGACGCGCAGGCGTCCAACGTTCGCGTGTCGTTAACGCGTGCCGATTACAAGGGTGGTACCACGTGAGCAACAGCCTCGCGTCCCTTGCGGACGTGGGGTTTTTTTGGCGATTCACAGGAGGCAATTCTCAACGATGAAACTGTCAGGAGCGCAAATACTGCTGGAATGTCTGCGGCAGGAAGAGGTCACTCACATCTTCGGCTATCCCGGTGGGGCCGTGCTGCCCATCTACGATGCCATTTTCGACTGCCACGATATCAAACACATTCTCGTCCGGCATGAGCAGGGCGCGGCGCACATGGCGGACGGCTTCGCCCGTTCCACCGGCAAGGTCGGCGTCTGCCTCGCGACCAGCGGTCCCGGTGCGACCAACCTTGTCACCGGCATCGCCACCGCCTACATGGACTCCATTCCGATGGTCGCCATAACCGGGCAGGTCCGCACCTCCGCGCTCGGCAAAGACGCCTTCCAGGAAGCCGACATAACCGGCATCACCATGCCCATCACCAAGCACAACTTCCTCGTCAAGAAAGTGGAAGACCTGGCGGGGGTGCTGGCAGAGGCGTTCTACATCGCTCGTTCCGGTCGGCCCGGCCCCGTCCTCGTGGACATTCCGCTCGACGTAAGCAAAAACCAGATCGAGTTCGACACCGCGTCCTACTCGAAGCAGGTCAGCATTCCTTCTTATAAGCCTGCCTCCCCGCAGGGCCGCATTCCTGAACTCCAGATTCGCAAGGCTGCCGCGCTCATCGCCGAAGCGGAGCGCCCGGTTCTCTATGTCGGCGGCGGTGCGATTGCCAGCGGCGCCCAGGCGGAAGTCACCGCCCTCGCCGAACGCACCAACATCCTCACCACCACGACCCTGCTCGGCAAAGGCGCTATTGACGAGACGCACAACCTCAGCATGGGAATGCTCGGAATGCACGGTACGGCCTATGCCAACCATGCCGTCAATCAGGCCGACCTGCTCATCGCAGTCGGGGCGCGGTTTGATGACCGCGTGACCGGTAACGTGGACAAGTTCGCCACCGGAGCGCGAATCATCCACATAGACATTGACCCCGCCGAGATCGGCAAGGTCATGCAGCCCGACGTGCCGATAGTGGGGGATGTGAAAACCATTCTGACCGAACTGCTCAAGCACGTCGAGGCCCGTCCGTGGGGCGCGTGGAACGATACGATTGCGGAGTGGAAACGCCGCTTCCCGCTCTCCTATCCCGACGACGGCAAACTCTACGCGGAGTACGCCATCGAACAGATCGGCGAGATGTTCGACCACGACTGCATCATGGCGACCGATGTGGGGCAGCATCAGATGTGGGCCGCGCAGTACTTCAAGTGCCGCCGTCCGCGCCAGTGGGTTACCTCCGGCGGTCTCGGCACGATGGGCTTCGGGCTGCCCGCCGCTATCGGGGCGCAGTTCGCCAACCCGGACAAGCGCGTTATCTGCCTGTCCGGCGACGGCTCCTTCCAGATGATGACTCAGGAACTGATGACGGCCACCGTCTACGCGCAGCCGGTCATCACCGTTATCATCAACAACAGGTCGCTGGGCATGGTACGGCAGTGGCAGGAGATGTTCTATTCGGAGCGCTACAGTCAGGTAGACTTGCAAGCGTCGCCGGATTTTGTTAAACTATGTGAAGCGTATGGCGGCGTCGGTCTCCGCGCCACCACGCCTGCCGAATTGAAAGACGCCCTGGTGAAGGCGAAAGCCGTCACCGACCGTCCGGTCGTCATAGACTGCGTTATCCCGACTGAAGAGAATGTCTACCCGATGATTCCCTCCGGTCAGACCGTTTCCGAAATGCTGGTCAAGACCGATCTCGAAGCGGTCAAGGCCAGTGTCCACGCAGACGGTTCCGAGTGGTCGTTCTCCCAGGAGGAGGCGGTCCTCGCGCAGTACGTCGAAGTAGTGAACGCCGTCGCTCAAGAGGCGACGGAAGCGTAATCGCGCCGCATCCCGTCCCCGCACTCCGGGAACGGAACGCGCTTCTGCCCGTTCAGGGACGAACGCAGACGCAGGCGGCGCGGGGACGGGATGAGGACTGAACCAACCCATGCAAATTGAAGAACTCGAACAAGACGCGCTGTGGCGTTACTACCAGCGAGGGTACCACTGCCTGATTCGCAGTGGCCTCTATTTCCGGCAGATACTGCGTCCTGCCTTGTCGCATGTCTATTTCCAGCGGGCGGTCCCGCTCTTTGTAGAGTATGCCCGTGCCAATCACGGCAGCGGCGACCTGCCCGCAGGCTTCACGGAGCAGTTGAGCGCGTGTCCGCTCTCGCCACGTGATCTGCTGCATCTGGACTATGCCATCTGCCTGGGCTATGCCGAAGCGCAGGGCCACTTCAACGCCACCCTCACCGAACTGCCCGTCATGGCGTGGCCGGGACTTGGCGGTGTGAATGGGGTTTTCATTGCGGCGGACGCGCATCTGCTTGCCGAAATGACCAGTCCTATTATGCCCGAAGAAGACCCGTTCGACGACCTGGACGACGACCTGATGGATTCGGACGACGAGGACGATGGCTCAAAGCCGCCCTTCGATCTGTAAGCGGTGTGCCGCAGCCCTGAGCCACACAATGACGTCGGTGTTGGCTGCGTCCCCCGGCAAGTGAGTGAACGAGGAGAAAGTTAGGATGACCAACACGATGAGTACTTCGATAGTGGCGCAATTGCAGCAGCAGCACACTATCACGGCCCTGGTCGAGAACCACGCGGGCGTTCTGGCGCGAGTCGCAGGGCTGTTCGCCCGGCGCGGCTACAACATCGAGTCGCTGGCCGTCTCCGTCACGGACAAAGTGGAGATTTCGCGTATGACCATCGTGGTCGGCGGCGATCACCGGGTGCTGGAGCAGATCACCAAGCAGTTGAACAAACTGGTCGAAGTGATTAAGGTGGTGGACTATACCGAGACGGCGGCGGTCGAACGCGAACTCGCGCTCATTAAGGTCAACGCTGAGCCGAAAGACCGCGCCGAGATCATGCAGATCGTCGAGATTTTCCGGGGCCGCATCATAGACATGAGCGACAAGACCTTCATCGTCGAAGTCACCGGCAGCACCGACAAGCTGGACAAGATCACCCACCTGCTGGAATCCTACGGCATTCGTGAACTTGTCCGCACCGGCATTATCGCGATGGCACGCGGAGCAAAAACCGCCAGCCGCAGCGGCCGCGACGGCGACGGATAGAGGAGGGGGCCATTCCAGGATGGGAGAACTCCGGGAAATCGTGGATTTGGCGGCGGTCGAGCGGCTGTTTCTCGTGCTGGCAGTGCTAGGGCCTCTGCTCGGTCTCGGTATCGGCGTAGGAGTGGGACGGAGTCGGAACCGGGTGCGACAGAGCGCGGTCACGGGGCTGCTGTTGGGCCTTCTGGGAACACTCAACTGGCTGCTCTGGCGTGTTTACAATACACTGACCGAGGCGAATGGCCTGGACAGTGTCAAGAATCTGGCGATCAATCTGCTGCTGTTCGTGGTTATCGGGGCGGCGCTCGGCGGCGCTTCCGTCTGGTGGCAGCGGCGCACCGCTGTCGCTTCGCCACCGGACGAGAAGCCCTCGGAAAACGCGCCGTAATTTTCCGGGCTGCCAATAAACCGGCCCGGTTTCCTCGAAAGGAGTGCGCTCATGTATCCTTCTGCACCTCCGCCTCCTCCGCCACCGCGTAATAAGGGTGTCTGGATCGCGCTCGGGGTCTGTGGCGGCTGCGTTGCCCTGATTGTCGTGATCTTTGTTGTCATAGCGATGGCCGGCATGGCAGGGATTCGTGCGGTGAAGACGGAGGTCGGTAACCTGATGCAGTCCACGACCACCTGCGAAACCTTCCTGAAGAGCCTACAGGCGCACAACTACGATGTCGCAGAGAACGGTTTTACCCTGAATGAGCAGCAGCGGCTGCCGGCGAGTGATCTGAAAAAGCTTGCAGAGGGCCTCGAAAAGGACAACGGCAAACTGCAATCGTGGAAGATGACATCCTCCAACATCAACTCCAACAACGGCGCGAATACCCTTCAGTTTACCTACTCCCTGCAATACGTGAAGGGGCAGGGGACGGCAATCTTCCTGTTTCGGCGCAACGTCATGCAGAAGGGAACGTCGCAGATAGACGAAGTGGAGATGCAGCAGGGAGCGCCACCGTCTCCCTCGACGGCCAGCCCGAATGAGCCGCCCGGCGGGAACGGCAGCGGTTCCGAAACAGACAAGACAGAAAAGACGGATTCCGAAGTGACCGACAAGAACGGAAAGTGAAGTGACGCTCCGGCAGCATGACCGGGGCGCACGAGACGAGAGAGAAGGAGAACAACGACGTTATGGCAGCAAAAGTATACTACGACACGGATGCCGACCTGGAGGCCCTCAAGGGCAAGAAGGTCGCCGTGATTGGCTATGGAAGCCAGGGACACGCGCACGCCCTGAACATGAAAGAGTCCGGCGTGGATGTGATTGTCGGATTGCGGCCGGGCAAGTCCTGGGACGCCGCCGAGTCCGATGGCCTCCCGGTCTTCTCAGTGGCAGACGCCGCGAAGCAGGCCGACATCATCATGATTCTGGTCAACGACGAGTATCAGTCGGCGGTCTACAAAGAGAGTATCGAACCGCATCTCGTTCCGGGCAACGCCATCGCGTTCGGACACGGCTTCAATATCCATTTCGGTCAGGTCGTACCGCCTCCCCATATTGATGTGTTCATGGTGGCCCCAAAAGGCCCCGGACATCTGGTGCGGCGCGTCTACTCCGAAGGCAAGGGCGTTCCTTGCCTGATCGCCATTCACCAGAACCATACCGGCGAGGCGAAGAACATCGCGCTGGCCTATGCCAAAGCCATCGGTGGAACGCGGGCCGGAGTGCTGGAGACGACGTTTCAGGAAGAGACCGAAACCGACCTGTTCGGCGAGCAGGCCGTTTTGTGCGGTGGCGCGACCGCTCTGGTCAAGGCAGGCTTCGAGACGCTCGTCAATGCGGGCTATCAGCCCGAAATCGCTTACTTCGAGTGCCTCCACGAACTCAAACTGATTGTAGACCTGATGTATGAGTCGGGAATCGCGGGAATGCGCTACTCCATCTCGGACACCGCGCAGTTCGGCGACATGACACGCGGCCCGAAGATCGTGGACGACCATGTACGTGAGACGATGAAGGAGACGCTGCGCCAGATTCAGAGCGGCGAGTTCGCCCGCGAGTGGATTCTGGAAAACCGCGCCGGGCGTCCGGTCTTCCGTGCGCTGGAGAACAAAGACCGCAACCATCAGATCGAGAAGGTCGGGCGCGAACTGCGCTCCATGATGAGCTGGGTCAAGAGCAGTGTTCCGCAGGCGACCACGCAGGTCGTCGCGACCGAAGAGCAGCCGCAGGCCAATGAGCGCGTCTCTCGCGTCGAATGGCGCGGCTAGACGTCCGCAGGCGAGGGAGCAGAGTTGCCTCCCTCGCCTTTTTTCTCAACGAGGAGCAGAGCGTTGACGGAGCAGGAACGGTATCTCTTCGATCTTCAGGGCTATCTGGTGGTGCGGGACGCGCTGACGCCGGAACAGATAACCACGCTGAACGGGCTGGTGGACACGCATCTGGAAGCGAAAGTCGCGCCGGACGCGCCGTCCCATCGGTTTGGGAATCTGCTGGCGTGGGGAGAGCCGATGTACGGCGTTCTGGACAACCCGCGCCTTATGCCGTATCTCGATGCCATCCTCGGCGCGAACTTCCGCCTCGATCACGACTACTGTGACGTGATACGGGGCCGCAAAGGCCCGATTGGCTGGAGCCTGCACGGGGGCGGAACCCCGTTCGACCCGTCGCAGTACTATCGGTTTCAGGACAACCGTATCTTCTGTGGCCTGACGGTGGTGGCCTACAACCTGCACGACATTGGCGAAGGCGATGGCGGCTTCGGATGTGTTCCCGGCAGCCACAAGAGCAATCTGCCGTTCCCGAACGAGTGGCGCGATCTGGAACAAGCGCAGCCGTTTGTGGATAGAGTGATTGGCCCGGCAGGAACCGCTGTCATCTTCACGGAGGCCCTGACGCATGGCACCCTGCCCTGGAACGCCGCGCATGAGCGCCGGACGCTGTTCTTCAAATACTCTCCCGGCCCGCTCTCCTGGGCTTCGAACTACTACGATCCGGCGAACTATCCGGGGCTGAGCGAAAAGCAGACTGCCCTGCTGCGGAAGCCGTCCGTGCGAATCCCGGACAAAATTTACTGACCGGGGCGTGAAGCGGAGTCCGGCCCCCCGGCCCCCAATTCTGGGGGAGTCGCCCCCTGGCCCCCAATATTGGGGGAATGACCCGGCTGGGAGGACTGTGGCCGACCGTCCTGCGGACGGAAACCTTTCTGTGAGGAGTACTTCTATGGCGAACCGAATTCATATTTTCGATACCACCCTGCGCGACGGAGAGCAGTCTCCGGGCGCGTCCCTCAACGTCGAGGAGAAACTGGAGATCGCACGGCAGCTTGAGCGGCTGGGTGTTGACGTGATCGAAGCGGGCTTCCCCATCTCCTCTCCGGGTGATTTTCAGGCGGTGCAGGGCATTAGTCGGCTCATTAAGAACGCGACGGTCTGCGGCCTGACCCGCGCCGTACAAAAGGATATTGATGCGGCGGCGGAAGCCCTCAAAGATGCGGTGCATCCGCGCATTCATACGGGTCTCGGCGTCTCCGACAGTCACCTTCAGCACAAACTGCGCCTGACCCGCGAACAGGCGATGGAACGGGGTGTCGCGGCGGTGAAACACGCCCGCAACTATGTGGCGGAGGTGGAGTATTTTCTGGAGGATTCGGGCCGGGCGGATAGGGACTATCTGTGCCAAGTGATCGAAGCGGTCATCAAAGCCGGAGCCTCGGTCATCAATATTCCCGACACGACGGGCTATACGACGCCGGACGAGTATGGGGCGCTCATCGCCTATGTCGTGGCGCAAGTGCCAAACATCGACAAGGCGATTATCAGTGTCCATTGCCACAACGATCTGGGAATGGCGACGGCGAACTCGCTGGCGGGAGTCCGCAACGGAGCGCGGCAGATCGAATGTACCATCAACGGCATCGGAGAGCGGGCGGGTAACACCAGTCTGGAAGAGGTGGTCATGGCGATGAAGACGCGCCGCGACATCTACGACTGCGAAACCGGCATCGTGACGCAGGAGCTGTATCGCACCAGCCGCATGGTCAGCGCCTCGACGGGCATTCTGGTGCAGCCGAACAAGGCTATCGTCGGGGCGAACGCCTTCGCGCACTCTTCCGGCATTCATCAGGATGGGGTGCTGAAAGAGCGCTCGACCTATGAGATCATAGACCCGGCGGATGTCGGCATTCACGAGAGCAAAATCGTGCTGACGGCGCGTTCGGGCCGTCATGCACTGCTGCATCGTCTGGAAGTGCTGGGCTACACGTTCAGCGAGGAGCAGGTAGAGAAGGTCTATACGCGCTTCCTTGACATCGCCGACCGCAAAAAAGAGGTTTACGACGAGGACCTGGAAAAGATCGTGCAGGACGAGACGAGCGCGGTGCATCAGACTTTCGAACTGCTGCACGTTCAGGTCTCTTGCGGCGACAAACTGGTTCCCACGGCGACCGTCAATATTCGCGACTCGCAGGGCCGGGAACTGATTGACTCCTGTCATGGCACGGGGCCGGTGGATGCAGTCTATCGCGCCATCAACCGTATCGTCGGAGTCGAGAACGATCTGATCGAATTCAACATTCAGGCCGTCACGCAGGGGATTGACGCCCTCGCCGATGTGACCATTCGTATCCGGCGCGGCAACGACATCTATACCGGGCGCGGCGCACACACCGACATCGTGGTCGCGAGCGGCAAAGCCTACGTCCACGCCCTCAACAAACTCGTCAGCCGCATCACCCCGGCCGCCCTCGAACAGACCCTCGAACACGTCTAATCGGTAGTACTTTTTTTTGCATGGAAGCGTCCGGCCTCCTCACAGGGGTCAGACGCTTCCGTTGGTCTCCGGCGGCTCGGGTGGCAATGGCTCATCGGCGTCGAAGGTGATTTTGTCGTAAATCTCTGCCAGTGAGATTTGGCAGTCAATCGAAACCAGGTTCAGGGTGTCCTCCGCACGATTTAGAGGGATATAGAGCCAGAATTCTCCCTGGCCCGTAAAGTGTTCGACCAGCATTCTGTCCTGGGAGAGCAGCAAGTAGTCTTGCAGGGAAGCGATCTGACGATAGTAAGCGAACTTTTCGCCCCGGTCGTACGCCGCCGTTGTTGGGGAAAGTGTCTCGACAATCACCGTCGGATTCAGCAGCGTGTCCAGTTCGCCATCTTCAAACCTCGGCTCCCCACAGACCGCAACGACATCGGGGTAGGTATAGAATCTCGCCCCTTCCAGCCGCACGCGCATATCGGCGGCATAGGCTTCACAAGGTCTGCCCTGCAAGCCATTGCGAATTTCACTCGCGATGTTTAAGGAAATCACATTGTGTCGTCGCGTCGCGCCCGACATCGCGACGATCTGTCCGTCTACATACTCGTGGCGATACGTCGCCTGTCGTTCCCGCATCAGATACTCCTGGGGACTAACTACCAAATCGGAAATCCTCGTCGCCATTCTTCCTCTCCTCCTTATCGAGCAGTTTACTACATTACATCGCTGCACCGCAAACGATACTCCCTCTTCTGGCTGGCGCGTGGTTTGCTGCGACTGAAACCTCAACGTAGCGGTATAATGACTATAGTGAGCGATAAGAGAACGGAAGGGCGCATGAGAATACTGGTTGTTGAGGATGAAAAAAAGGTCGCCAGTTTTCTGAAGCAGGGGCTGGAGCAGTCTTCGTACACAGTGGATGTCGTGCATACGGGGGAGGAGGGGCTGGACTACGCGCTGGTCAACGAATATGCCGCGATTGTCCTCGACATTATGCTGCCGGGACGTGACGGATTCTCTGTTGTGCGGGAACTGCGGGAGCGAGGTATAGGCTTTCCCGTCCTTGCACTCACGGCACGGAATGCACTGGAAGACCGGGTACAGGGGCTGGACAGCGGCTGTGACGACTACCTGCCAAAGCCCTTTGCCTTCGACGAGCTGCTCGCCCGGCTGCGTGCGCTTCTGCGGCGGCAGGCGAACGCGAACCGTCTCCCACGCCTGGAGTATGCGGACCTTACGATTGATCCGGCGACCCGCGCTGTGCAGCGCGACGGGCGGACTATCGAACTGACCAACAAGGAGTATGCCCTGCTCGAACTGTTGCTGCGCCATCCCGGCCAGGTCTACACCCGCACCGCCATCCTCGAAAGCGTCTGGGGATACGATTTTGACGCGGGCAGCAATGTGCTGGAGGTCTACATGAACTTCCTGCGAAAAAAAGTGGACGCAGGGGGTGCGAAGAAACTGCTGCATACGGTGCGTGGCGTTGGGTATGTCCTGCGCGAAGAGCCGGAGTAGCGTGTTGGAGAGCAGTGCGGGAACGGAAACACGCCCCGATTCCGGCGCCAACGCTGCTGTGAAGGGTCCGTCGGAGCCTGCGGACCGCAGCTCCACCCTGTTTGCTCGTCTGCGCCCGCGCAGCCTCCGGGCGCAGCTTGCGCTCTGGCATGGCCTGCTCCTTGCACTCACCCTGCTGCTGCTCGCCGCGTTTACCTATCTGCTTCTGCGTGAGTACCTCAACCATAGTGCGGACGCCGCCCTCACGGAGTTCGCCGAGACGACCAGCAAAGACATTGCCGCCGCCGTCTATCACTACCGCACCCTCCACGCCGACCAGCCCCTGGACCCTGATACCGAACGCCGCTTTATTGATAACAATGACCTCCAGTCCTGGGGACGCTATGTGCAGGTGATAGACCCGGACGGCCACGCCGTCGCCTTCTCCGATGCGCTGCGAACCAACAAACTCCCGGTGCCTTCCGAGACATTACTGGCCTGCCGCATGACAGGTAAGCCCGTTTTTGATACCGTCACGACGCTGGGGCAGTATCCTGTGCGGATGGTGACCTTGCCGGTGCAGCTTGGCAGCCGGATACCCTATCTGGTGCAGGTCGGTGCGTCGGTGGAAGGCGTGGAAGGGGCGCTTCAGCGGGCGCTATTTATTCTGCTCATCCTGACTCCCTCCATTTTTTTGATCGCACTGCTCGGAGGCTGGGCGCTCGTCGGGCGCTCGCTGCGCCCGGTGGACGAGATGACCCGCGCCGCCTTGAGCATTGAGAGCAATCGGCTCGATATGCGGATTGCGCCTGCCCGCACCGACAACGAGATTGGCCGTCTTGCGGCAGCGCTGAATGAGATGATCGCACGACTGGATCGCAGTTTTCAGCAGATCGAACGCTTCACTGCGGACGCATCCCACGAACTCAAAACCCCCCTGACCGCAATTCGGGGGGCGGCGGAAGTCGCGCTGATGTCCGAGGAGATGCCGCCGGAAACGCGAAGAGCGTTCCAAAGTATCATCGCCGACACGGAACGCCTTACCTCCATCGTGAACAACCTGCTGCTCCTCTCCCGCGCCGATGCCGACCAGGTGCGTTTGAATCAGGAACCTGTTGCTCTCCATGAGATCGTCCTGACGACCTTCGAGACTCTGGAACGGCTGGCGCACCGCAAAAACATCACTCTGGATTTTGCGGAGATGGAGGAGGTGACGCTCAAAGGCGACGCCCTCTGGCTCCAGCAGTTGTTCACCAATCTCATTCATAACGCCATTCACTACACGCCCGAAGGCGGGCAGGTCACTCTCTCCCTGACGACCGAAAAAGGAGTGAGCGGCGGACCCGACGCGATTTTCTCGGTGACGGATACCGGGCCGGGCATTGCCAGCGAACATCTGCCCTTCCTTTTCGATAGGTTCTACCGGGTCGATTCCGGGCGCAGCCGGGAGCAGGGGGGCAGCGGTCTGGGGCTGAACATCGCTCGCTGGGTCGCCGAGGCGCATGGCGGGCAGATCGCCGTGACCAGTGTCGTCGGCTCCGGAACCACGTTCACAGTGCGACTCCCTCTCGCGAATGCGCTTTAACCGCTCACGATGAAACGCGAATCGGAACCGGGCCGTCTTGACGAGTAAGGGTGGAGGGGATATAATGCCGGAGAGACAGGCAGACCCTGATACCGAGATGGGCAGAAGGCGGAGACACACGATGGCAGCTTTGACGCTGACGGCAGAGAACTACTACGATAAGGTGCTGGGCGCCTGGCAGGGCAAGAGCGCGGGGCTGACGCTGGGAGCGGGGATGCACGGGCAGTTGACGCCGGGACGCAACAACTACTACAGTCCGGTTCCGGGTCAGCCGGTGGCGAGCGTTGCGATGGATTTCCCGCTCGTGTGGCTGGCGACGCTGGAGGAGTGCGGCCCGGAAGTCGCGCCCGCCGATCTCGCGGTCGCCTGGCTGGAGCATCTGGACTATCCGCAGGACGAGTTCGGGTATGCGGCGCTCAACCTGCGGCGGGGTGTGCCGCCGCCCGCTTCCGGCGCGTATGCGAACTGGTTTCGGCATGGGACGGGCGGGATGATTCGCGCCGACCTCTGGGCCATGCTCGCACCCGGTGCGCCGCAGGTCGCTGCCTCCTACGCCTATCACGATGCCAAACTTGACCATAGCGAAGAGGGAGTCTGGGCGGCGATGTTCCTGGCCGCTGTCGGCAGCGCCGCCTTCTTCCTCACGGACTCCTTTACCCTCATGACCATCGGACTGGCGATGATTCCGCGCACCTGCCGCACCTCCCGTGCCGTCAAGACAGCGCTGGCGGTGGCAGGCAGAGGCGGCTCCTGGCTGGAAGCGCGGGAGAGCGTTCAGCATGAGGTCGGCCACAAGAACTTCACGGATGCCCCGCAGAATATCGGCTTTTTCACCATCGGTCTGCTCTACGGCGTTCGGGATTTCGGCTCGGCGCTGTGCGCTGCCTGTAACTGCGGCTACGATGCGGAGACCGTCGGGGGCGCTTTAGGAGCGATACTCGGCATTCGCGACGGGAGTATCGGCCTGCCCGACGACTGGCTGCGCCCTCTGGGAGATGTGGTCATTCCCGGCAATGGCCTGCGTGACTTCGATGCGCCGCGCACCCTTCACGAAGTGGCAAGCCGCACGGTCGCCATAGGCAAAGAGATCGTCGCCGTCCGCTGCCCCGACATCGCCATACTGAGCGGTTCAGAGAGCCTCCCCGCCCTGGAAGCAGAGCCATCGCCGCCCCTGCGGGATGGAGAGGCGCAGCGCATCCCCATCGAGTTCGATAGTCCTGCAAGCAGTGTTGCCCTGAATGTCGAGACGGAAGCGCCGACAGAGAATTGGGACGAAAGCAGTGCCAGTTCTTTACCCACTTCCGAAACGGAGCCTTCTGTCTCGGAAGCCCGCGTATCAGCGCCGTCTGAATCGCCCGCACTGGAGGCTGTTGCGGCCATGAACGCTGTAGATGCCCCTGCCTCGGGTCTCTTTCCAGCGGTGCAGGCGCAGGAGCCGGTCTTTCAGCCGATCATCGAATTCCCGCCTGCCACTCTCCCGGCATCGCCGTCCCCGCAGTCCATCCAGAGCGAAGAGGTGTCTACGCCTGCGCCCGCCGTCGAGAGTGCAGAGACGAAACTCGCGCCCGACCCGGCGGGGGCGATTGCCTGGGCCGATAGCACCCTCGTCAAACCCCTGCTTGTCACGCCTTCTAATGCGCTGCTGGGGAGCGTGGGGGATTTCGAGATCGTACTGGATACGGGAGACGCGCCTGCCATCGCGCACAACACGCCCAAGACGCTCTCACTCGCGATCTACAATCGCGGTGAAGCGTTCAGCGGCCGCATCGCGCTCCTTGCGCCTCCCGGCTGGCAGGTGCAGATGCCGCCCGGTCTGGGGCAGCGACAGTTCATCGCCGCGCATACCGGACTTCTGCGGCTGGAGTGTACGCTGTTCGTGCCGGAAGAGAGCGCACGGATTGACATCGCCAACACCATCTCACTGCGATTGGCTCCCGAGGACGGCGGAGCGCCTGCTGAGGTGGATTTCCTGCTGATGGGGGCTTCGTGCTGGTGGACGGTCGGGACGTTTGCGAACTTCGATGGCGAGGGTTTCGACCGCTCTTATGCCCCGGAAGACCGCCCCGGCCTGAACGAGTCGTATGTGGCCCGTAACTTCCAGTCCGCCCGCTGGGAACGGCACAGTTTTGTCGAACCTGCGCTTGACCTTGAGCCGATTTTCCGGGGCGGTTCGGGCGTCTGCTACGGACAGACGTTGCTCAACAGTCCGACCGCGTGTCAAGCCCGTCTCGTTGCCAACACCAACAGCGGCGTGAAGGTCTGGCTGAATGGGAATCTTATTCTGCGCCGATTTCATCGGGAACCGTTTCGGCCCGTCCTCGGCGATGGCCCGTGGGCGCTGGATGTGAGCCTGCGGGCGGGTGGGAATGCGGTCATGGTCAAGTGGGTGCGGGGCAGTGAACCCTATGAGTTCAGCCTGACGGTGAGTGACCGGGCGGGGCGCGGGCTGCCGGAAGTCGGCAATACGACGTGGTAGGCGGGCGAACACATCCTATTGACAACAGGGCTGGTAGGCGTTATAATACTCTCACTGCTCTGCCCACGTTACCACGCCGTACAGTCTGCCACGTTTGTTTTCACGTCGTGCCTCTCGCGGGTTTTGTTCATCATACGGCGCACTCTGGCCTATGCAGGAGATACTGTCTGTGAGCGTTGAACCGCTGTTTGAAGGAGACCCTTGCTCGGATATTCCTACCGGGGAAGCGATGAGCGACGAATGTCCGCGCCTCTCCATCATCGTGCCTGCCTTTGACGAGGAGAAACGGCTGGGCGCCTCCCTGAAACGGATGCTGGCCTACTTCGACTCAGTTGACTATCCCTTCGAAATTCTGGTGGTGGACGACGGCAGCGCGGACGATACCGTGCGCCTGGTCAACACCATCTCGCAGTGCCGTCCGCAGGTTCGCCTCCTCTCGTATCAGCCCAATAAGGGCAAAGGTCACGCTGTCCGCTACGGCATCCTGCGGGCGCGGGGCGAGCGAGTACTGTTCTGCGATGCCGACCTTGCCACCCCTATCGAAGAGGTCGAAAAACTCCTGGCGAAGCTGGACGAAGGCTACGATATCGCTATCGGTTCACGCGATGTCAAAGGCTCACAACTCCTCAAGCGGCAGTCGGCGATTCGCGAGTTCGGTGGGCGCTTCTTCAATCAGCTTGTGCAGCTTATCGCCGTTCCCGGCATCCACGATACGCAGTGTGGTTTCAAACTTTTCACCCAGTGCGCGGCGCAGGACATCTTCCGCCGCTGTCAGGTAGACCATTTCGCCTTCGACGTGGAAGTTCTGTTTCTGGCCCTTCGCTTTCACCTGCGGGTCGCTGAGGTTCCGGTACGCTGGGCGCATCAGGAGGGGTCGAAAGTGCGATTCCTGCGGGATGCCTGGCGCATGGTGAAGACCCTCTTCCGCATCCGCATGACCCACTACGATTCTCCAGCAGCCTCCGCTGAACTCCGCCTGCGATGAACGATCCCGAATACGAACGTATGTACCGCCTGGAGGACTCCTACTGGTGGTTTGTCGGGAGGCATCGGCTCGTCGAAGCGCTGCTTCAGTCCCGCTATGGCGCTCCCTCAGCACAGCCTGCCGCGCAGCCACTGACCATTCTGGACATCGGGTGCGGCACGGGAGCCATGTCTATCCGCCTCACGAAGTGGGGGCGCGTAGTCTCTGCGGACTTCTCCCCGCTCGCCCTTCAATACTCCCGTCGTCGCGGACTCGGCCATCTGGTCGGGGCGGATGCCATGAACCTGCCGTTCGGCGCGGATCGTTTCGATATGATCGTGACGATGGACGTACTGGAACATCTGCCGGACGACTGCGCCGCCATGCGTGAGTTCCATCGGGTGCTGAAACCCGGCGGCCGTGTCTTCGCCACCGTCCCCGCCTATCCCCATCTGTGGAGCGAACACGATGTGGCGCTGATGCACCATCGCCGCTACCTGCGTCAGGAGATGCGCGAGCGCTTCGAGGCTGCCGGTTTCACGCTCGAAAAACTCTCTCACTCGATGACCGCGCTCTACCCGATTGTCGCCATGCAGCGTCGCCTCAACGCCCGTAAGCCCCCGCACGACCCCCCGGAAGCCGCTATGCCGCTCGTTCCCGGCCCCCTCAACGCCGCCCTTACTGGTCTGCTGGGCGCCGAAAACGCCCTCGCCCGCCGCCTCAACTTCCCCGTCGGCGTCACCATCCTTTGCGTCGCCCGCAAGCCCTGATCTGCTCCGATTCTCGTTCGCTTACCAGCGGGTGAGGGCGAGGAGGAGAAGGGCGAGGAAGGTCGCGAGGAAGACGTAGGGAAGGGTGGATTTGAGGAGGTCGTTGACATCGGTGCGGGTGAATCCCGCCGCCCAGACGTTCATAGTGTTGGTCGGGTCGCAGACGCCCTGTACCATCCCGGTACACATTAAGGCTCCCATGACGAGATGCGGCGCGAGCAGGGTGGTCAGGATTGCGCCGATGCCCGCACCTAATCCGTAGAGATTCAGCGGGCCACGATAGAGGGCGAGGGGACTGAGCAGGCCGAAGATCAGAACGTAGGCGAGGGGAGAGTGGGGGACAATAGCCTGGAGAGCAGGCTGCATGACCGCCTTGACGGGTTCCGACATCAGCGTCGTTACGACCATGCCGATACCGATCATCAGGCCAAGCACGGGCGCGACGGACTTGATACCTTCGGTGATCGCGGCGGTCAGGGTCTGCACGATTTCCCGAGGGCGCGTGGTCAGGGTTCCATAGAGACAGCCGATCATGAGAGCCGCGTTGATATCGAACTCCACGCTTTTCAGATGCCCGAAGGTCAGGCGGTCGGCGAACTTGCTGCCGAGAATCAGCGCGACGGGCAGGAGCGGCGTCAGCAGAGCGGCGGACGAGATTTTCGGCGGAAGCGGCGCGTCAGGCGTCTCCTCTTCCCACGTGCTGCGGAGGGCGCGGGCATTCACCGCCACGTAGAGCAGGCCCGCGACGAACAGAATTGTCCCACACAGTGTCGCGTACTGCGCCACCATGCCGAGCGGCACTTTCAGCACGTCCTGATAGAATCCCCAGCTTGCCACATTCCACATTCCTCCGATGCTGATTCCGAAGAGGAACGTGCAGGCTGCGACTCGCGGGCGCAGGCCCACCCCGATCATCACCGGCAGCGCGAGCGTCCCGACCATAATCACCGCGCCAAGCCCGCTCAGCGCGACGAAGGCCAGCGCTGTGGCAGTCATCATCAAGAGCGCCACCGGGACAGGGCGATCCCCCGCCAGTTCCGAAGTCTTCTTGACCAGGCTCTCCGCAATTCCGCAGGCGTAGACGATGTGGGCCAGGATCGCCCCGAAGACCGCGTTCATCATCGCTCCGGCCAGACGAGTCACGCCTTTGTCGAAGACCAGTGACAACGCTTCCAGCGGATGCCTCCACGAGATGAGCAGCGCGATAAGCAGCGCCATGAGGGGCAGAGTGAGCAGCGCGGGCATCCGCTTTGTATACATCAGCCCTGCCGACAGCAAAAACAGCACAAGAACGATCCAGGCCACAGAGGGTAGCCTCCTTCGAGTGGGGTTCAGAGTTAGGACTTTCGCCCCCCCGCCCCGATTTCGGGGAGCTTTGGAAACGGATGAACTATTGACTCCCTGATACATTCCAGTAAATTCACGTTTCCGGAATCGGAGGCAGGGGGCGAAAGAACGGGAGCGAGAAATAGGCAGCGAAAATTAGAAAACCAAAGCTCCCCGGAATCGGGGCGGGGGGGCGAAAGTCCCAGGAGTTTGACGAGAGGGCGAATGGTCCAGACACGGGGCTTCTGCGCGGAGCGCGGAGCGGGAGCGAAGCCGGAGATCAGGTCGCCGTAGGAGAACCACTCCTGCGGGCCGAATGGCGTGATGGTGAAAGAGGGTGTTCCCTGCGCCGGGAAGTTGGCCGTCCAGTGGAAGCCGCCAAGAGGCTCGTACTGGCCTGTGCAGTCGTTGATGAGTACAAGCACCGTGTCGTAGTGCATGGCATCGGGCAGCGCCTGTGAGTAGGGCTGCGAGAACCAGCGCAGGACATTGGGTAGGGTCATCTGGGGGTTATGGATGTTCGTGTCCGCGCTCAGTTTCGACGTGTAGGCCGTCTCGTCGAGGAACCAGGGGAGGTCGTCCGCCGACTTCTTGTCGCCGAAATAGCCGCCTGCCGGAGGGTCAAGGAAAGGCGCGGTCAGGAAATGGCCCTGCGAGTCGGTGGGAAGCGGCGGCTTACCGGGATCGGTCGTGACCTGAACCCAGTTGAAGTGCAGGCACTTCGGGCCAGCTCCGGGCCAGAGTATCGCCGCCATTTGGTCGAGCGTCTGCCCGTTGGTCGGGGTGAACTCGCCGATGAGGCTGTAGCGCACGACTCCGTTGATGGTCGGCTGTGAGAGACGGATGCTGCCGACAGGGTGGCCACTGACACCCCAGACATCCAGTTGCGGCCAGGAGACGGGCGCGGTCTGCTGTGCCGCTGCCAGCCCCGCTGTCAGTACCAACAGCGCCACTCCCAGACGTATCCCTCTCCAGACGTGTCGCCCCTGCATCGTATCCTCCCGCTCCGATATTCCCACGAACAGGCGTATTCTACCCGAAGAAAGCAAGTTATGAAACCCGCGTAACGCGTAATCGGTAGTGGGAAGGGAGGGATTCCCCGCCTGTACGTCGAACTAGACGCCTACATAACCGCTTTTCTAAAAGGAGACTGCATGGCGGTCGCCACGATTTCGCACCTGACCGTTCGCTACGGCGCCAAAACAGCGGTCAACGATCTTTCCGTCGAGATACCCGAAGGCTGTGTCGGACTGCTCGGCCCCAACGGGGCGGGCAAGACGACCCTGCTTAAAACGCTCCTCGGCTTCGTCTCGCCCGCCTCGGGCAGCGGCGAAGTCCTCGGCATGAACGCTGCGACCGAGGGCATGAAGATTCGTCAGCGCATTGGCCTGATGCCGGAGATTGACTGCCACATCCCCGGTATGAACGCCGTCACCTTCGTCGCCTACGCCGGGGAACTCGCCGGGATGCCCGCCAACTACGCGCTGGGCCGCGCCCACGAAGTTCTGGAGTACTGCAAACTCGGCGAAGCCCGCTACCGCAATGTTGAAACCTACTCGACGGGCATGAAGCAGCGCATCAAACTCGCGCAGGCGCTCGTCCACGGCCCCAAACTGATTTTCCTTGACGAACCCACCAACGGCCTTGATCCGGTCGGGCGCGATGAGATGCTGGAACTTATCCGGGACATCTCGCACGGCAAAGGCGTCAACGTCATCGTCTCCTCCCACCTCCTGCCCGACATCGAGCGCACCTGTGACTCCGTCGTGGTGATGCGGCAAGGCCAGGTCGTGCGGCAAGGCTCGGTGAGCGATCTGCGCGAACTCGGTGGCCTGACGGTGGATGTAGACCTGCGCCATCCCTCCGAACCGTTTCTGGAGGCAATGCGAAAACGCGGCGCGACCGTTGTCAGTCAGATTGGGGCGCAGGTGCGGCTCGCCCTGCTGGACGATACCGAGATAGGCCGTCGGCTGTTTGAAGCCGCTCGTGAATCCGGGGCGCAGGTGCGCGGCTTTCGCCCCGCTTCCCGCTCCCTGCAAGACGTTTTTCTGGAGGCTGTCGAGTGAACTACGATCTTCCCCCGCCCCCGCCATCCGCCTCCGTCTCCAACATCGCCGACCTGACCTATCGCAACTACGAGGGACCGCTGGTCTCCCGTGCAGTAAGGTGGTGGATTGTTGCGAAGTCGGGGGTGCAGGGTGCGCTCAAAAAACCCGGTTTCTGGGTTGCCGTGGCCTTCTGCCTTTTGCCCTATCTGATTCATGGCTTCGTCTTCTACCTTCAGCAGCAGATGGCCGATATGGGTGGCCCGGCGGCGATGCTGCTGGGGCCGCAGGAGCAGCGTTTCGGCAGGCTATTCTACCAGTCCCTCTGTGGCGATACGAACGAAATCAGTATGTTCGTGATTACCCTGCTCATCGGAACGGGGAGCATCGCCGCCGACAATCGCGCCAACGCGCTGATGGTCTATCTCTCCAAGCCGATCACGAAAGGGGACTATCTGTTCGGCAAATGGGCAGGCGTCTTCCTGACTCTATTTCTCGTGGCGCTGCTGCCCTGCCTGCTGCTGTTTCTGTTCTGCTTGGTGCTCTACACAAGCGATGGCTTTCTCAAAGACAATCCGACGCTCATTCTGAAAGTGATCGGCTCCTGTTTCCTGCCTGCGCTGCTGCATAGCAGCCTGATTATCGGTATCTCCGCCTGGTCGAAATCGCCTCGCCTCGTGGGGGCCGTCTATGCGGGCATCTATTTCGTCGGAGGGATTCTCTCCTGGCTGCTCGGCGCTTCGCTCTTTGGCAGTGACCCGAAGATGAATAATCTCGTGCAGCACTTCTCCCTGAGCGGACTGATGGAGGGCATTATTCAGAATATCCTGCACGTGACCCTGGCAGCCGGACTTCGGAGACCGGATGATCCCACGCTCGAAATCCCAATGGTGGCTCCGCTGATCGTGGCAGCCATCCTGGTCGTCGTAGGGGGAATTATCGCGGCCCGCACCAAGATCAAAGCGGTAGAGGTGGTACGCGGATGATCGTCCTCGAACGCGCCTCGCGCTGGTATGGTCAGGTGCTTGGCCTGAACGATGTCTCCTGCTTTATGCCCGCCGGAATCACTGCCCTCCTCGGGGAGAATGGCGCGGGCAAGTCTACCCTCATCAAACTGATTACCGGTCAGTTGAAGCCGACGACAGGTCGCGTTCTGGTAATGGGCGAACCGCCATTCGCTAATCCGCGTGTTTTTCGGAAGCTGGGCTACTGCCCGGAAATCGAAAACAATTACGACGATATGACGGGGCGAGACTTTGTGACGATGCTGGCGGCGATGGGGGGACTGCCCTCCTCCACGCTGAAACCGCGTGTGTCGGAGGCGATTGAGACGGTCGGCATGACATCAGCGGCAGACCGAAAGATTGGCGGCTACTCGAAGGGGATGCGGCAGCGCATCAAAGTCGCGCAGGGCATTGTCCACGATCCGGATGCGCTGATTCTGGACGAACCGCTGAACGGCCTTGATCCGGTCGGGCGGCGCGATATGTCCGTGTTGCTGCACGAATTGGCGTCACGCGGCAAGAGCGTCGTCATCTCCTCCCATATTCTCTATGAAGTGGAACAGATGACCCGCAATATGCTGCTGCTCCATAAAGGGCGGCTGATGGCGCAGGGCGACATCTACCAGATTCGCGGCCTCATAGACGCGCACCCGCACCGAATCTCCATCGTCACCGAGCAGGCCCGTGCGGTGGCGAAGCGGCTGCTCGATCTGCCCTATGTCCTGAGTGCGAAATTCGACGCCACCGACCCCCGCCGTCTGGAGATTGAGACGCACGCTCCCGACAAGTTCTACGCGCAGTTTCCGGACCTGGTAATCGAACACGGCTTCGACATCACAACCTTCGAGTCGCCGGACAACAATCTCGAAGCGGTCTTCAAATATCTGGTGGGCGGCTGACGCTGCGTTCGGGTCCCTGCTTCCGAAACGCCCTCCGCCCTGGAAAACGACACGTATGAGCGACTACTATCTGTTTCGTACCGCGCTGCTCGATCTGCTGCGAACCCGTAAGCTGGTCTCCGCTGCCATTTTGATTGCGATGCCAGCCATTCTGGGGCTGCTCGTCAAGTGGAAGAGCGACCCGGACACCTACCTGCCTGAGAGCCAGTATGGACTGCTCACCGTCTTCTTCATCTTCGGCTTCGTCCTGATTATGCTGTCGGTCATTTTCAGCACAGGGGTTGTCGCGCAGGAGGTTGAGCAGAAAACCATCGTCTATCTGCTCACCCGGCCCGTTCCGCGCTGGCGTATACTGCTGATGAAGTACCTGGCCGCCGTCCTCGTGACGACTGTTGTCGGCTGGCTGGCGATTGTCGCGGCAGCGCTTACAACCTATGGCCCGCTCAAACTGGGCGGCACGGCTCTGGGCCGTGACCTTGCCATTCTGCCCGTCGGCGTGATGGCCTACAGTGCGATCTTCCTGCTGATCGCTACCCTGCTCAATCGCCCTCTAATCTTCGGGCTGATCTTCGCTTTTGGATGGGAGACGCTGATGCGGATTCTGCCCGGCTATGGGCAGTACTGCTCTGTGATGACCTACCTGCGCGTCCTCGCTCCGCACGACGTTCCCGGCTCCATGCTCGGTCAGCTCGCACAGTCCGTCTCCGGTGTAGAACCCCCGACGATGCCGGTCGCCTGGATCGTCATGATCTGCATCACGATTGTCGCGCTTCTGGCCGCATTTATGACCTTTTCAATCCGCGAATACGTGCCGCGAGAAGATGCCGGATAGGGTATTCTTTTTGGAGAATGTCAGTCGCACTTCTGAAGGGAATGGGTCATGGAGACGCGAGTCTGAATGTGCAGGCCGAAAATCTGAAGTTCCTGCGGATCGAGATCGGAGACGGCCCAGTAGGTCACCCCGTTTGCGTTCCAGTGAAGGAGATGGCAGCCGCGCAGCGTCGCCTCATCCGGGGACAGCAGGGGAGCCGAAGTTGTAGGCCAGAGGAAGAGGTTGACGGTGTGGGTCTGGTGTCTGTAGACGAGCGCCGCTACAGGACGGTAGGCAATATAGTCCAGGCGTCCTCCAAGAAGAGGAAAGCCTTCTGCCTTCAGGTCCACCACAGGCGGCACGTAGTTCAGTTTGCCTGAGAACAAGCGATTTATCTGTTCAGTATCCCCCGAAGTCGTATCGGTCGGGCGCGTTGCCAACAGCGAGCGCAGATGGCTGCATACCATCTCGCGAACCATCGCCTTCTGCTGATTGGCAGAGTTGATACGCGCAGCCATCGCCCACACAGCAAGCGCAATGCAGACAGAGGCCGACAGTCCTGCTGCCCAGCGGAATTTCGGCGGAGTATGCGGCCTTTCAGATGGTATTCGCAGTTTGGACTGCAACCGGCTCGCCAGATGTGCGGGGGCGGGATAATGCAGCGCATCCGAACGCAGGAGCGTGTGCAGAGCGCTCTGATCCTCCAGACGGGCCGCGCACTCCGCGCAGTTCCGAAGATGCTGCTCGATCTCCAGATTGTTCACCAGATCGAGTTCCCCGTCCATAAACCCGCCCAGCAGACGCAAGGTCTCTCTACAGTTCACGGGCATACTCCCCTGACCTGACTCTCCTTCAGGCACTGCTGGAGGCGTGTCCGGGCGCGTGCCAGCCGGGACATTACCGTCCCAATCGGCATTTCCGCCACCTCTGCGATTTCCCGATAGGAAAGCCCTTCCATTTCGCGTAAGACGATCATCTCCCGAAACTCCACAGGCAGAGATTCCACAGCCCTATACACCGCTTCCACATCCAGTCTTTTCAGCACCAGTTGTTCCGGGTTGCCTTCCTGCGAAGGCAGGGTCAACAGCTCTTCATCCAGCGAAAGAGTCAATTCGCGCACCCGATGACGGCGCAGGAACGAATAACTGGTGTTGCGGACAATGGTCAGCAGCCAGGCTTTGGGGTCGCCGCCGCGAAACCCGCCGAAATACTTCAATGCCCGGACGCAGGACTCCTGTACGATGTCCTCCGCATCCTGGTCGTTGTGGGTGAGCCAGCGGGCCAGGTTATACGCCGCATCCAGATGCGGCAGTATCGCCTGTTCAAACGCGGTCTGTCGGTGTTTCGTGAACAACTGCGCCCCCTTGTGAGACTTCAGACTTCTGCTCTACAGACCCGTCTCCTCCGCTGATTATTCCCACACCGCCGACAAGGGGATGCAATGGGAGCTGCAAGGGATTTCACCTGCATCAGGTGATGATTGGATGAGGGACGCGCATACGGAGCGCGGCAGGAACGACCTGAACGGAGAGGGGGAGCAGTCCGGTGGGATCGCCATCGAGTTCCACCGGCATCACCCTGTCGGCGGTAAGGGTGATGCTGCGGGCCTGAAAGTGGTGGACGCCAGCCGTCTTGTGGAATCGGTTCCGCACCAGAGCAATTGCATCGGAAGCGAGGCCACGCACCATCGGGCGGCGGTGGGTGCAGACGAAGACGTCCAGCAGTCCATCGGTCGGGCTGACCGCCGGGCCGAGCCGATAGTGACCGGCATACTGCCCGCCATTCGCAATGAGAATCAGATAGGAATCGAACTCTTGCGTAGGCTGATCGTCGAGCGTGAGGGAGATGCGGCAGCGGGGAAATTTCATCGCCACCTTCGCCGCCGCCAGCACGTAAGCCCATTCCCCAATGCGGCGTTTGACATGGTGATTGACGGCTTTCGTCACCGCGCCATCGAATCCGACGCCTGCCACAAGCGCGAACCAGCGGTCTTCCGTCTTGCCGAGATCAATGCGCTGTTCGAGGCCGGAGACGGCGATCTGAGCGGCCCGCGCCGGGTCATGGCGCGGAATATCGAGGACACGTGCCAGCACGTTCGCTGTACCCATCGGTATCAGACCGAGGCGCGCCCGGTCGTCCAGGGCCATCGTCTGAATCACATCGTTCAGCGTTCCATCCCCGCCGACGACTACGACCGTTTCGCAGCCTGCGTCCATCGCCGCACGGGCCAGACGCTGCCCGTCGTCCGCTGCCTGCATCTCGAAGACATTCACGCTTTCGGGCTGCTCAGGAGCGAGCCAGCGGGCGACGGCTGCGGACCGGTCATGCAGCAGATGCGAATCGTGCAGACGTCTCCAGCCTCCAGCGCGTGGATTGACAATCGCTCCTATCATCCTGCCTCTCCCCTTCTATATGGGTCTGCATCGGCGGTTGTGCGTCGCCGTCTGCTTCCTGCGAGCGTTTGTCTCTGCTGGCCGCGTCGTATCTGCATTCGTTGGTTGAACACGACGCGATGCCGTAATCAGTATAGCAAAATATGGAGAGGTTCGGGAAGTAGGCGGGATATAGAAGCAAGACCAGTACCACTAATTCCTCCTGTTCCGTATATAGCCGACTCGTGGCCCTTTCTGCCCGATGTACGGCGCGGACGACCAGACGCTATTCTTTTGCGGCACTCTATCCGGCGATTCCAATCCAGCGGCTCTCCTTAAACTGCCTCCGCAACCGAAAGGACACCCGATAACCTATCTATTTTTCAGGAATGAGGCCGTAAAGTATTTACAGTAAGGATGATATACTGTCACGGAGGATTAAGTGTATTCGAAGATGTAGGGGTTTCTCGAATTTAATGTAAATAATTATCAATGAATGCCAGTACGCCCATGAATCGTAGTTGACCATCTCTGAGATGCACGAAATTATTAAAAAGCGAATTTCAGATCAGGGTAAAGTTTAAGCCCCTGATCCAACGCTTCGCCTACAAGTGCTTTATACTCTTCCTCTTCTCTGACGCTGTTAAATACATGGAAGTGTCCCATGAGTTTTACCATACGTTGAGTATAGTATTGTCTGACGGCATCCCGGTCTTCCGGGGCAACTGACGGCAGAAGAAAAGGAGTAAAATCATAGAGCATCCCGTAAAGTAGATTAGGATCTTGAAAGGCCTCATAAATAAGATCGATTGCGCGTATGGCTCCGAGCGGTTTGATACCTGCGTATAACCCGCGTCCATCCGCCGCAGTTTTCAATACATCTCGATACAGCCCTTCCAGAAGATCTTGGTTATCCAGGCAGACGGCCCCTATACAAAATGCATAGATAGGCTTGGGGGCGTTTCCTAGTTCGAAAGGAAACTGTGGAGGATCCGTGACAAATGCATCTTGGAGAACTGCTACCCTTTTTTCCTCCGATAAAGATCGAAGCTTTGTCAGAAGATCGGTCTTCTGAATAGCCTCCTGGATGGCAGCTACTATCCCGATCTGTTTTTGGGATGTGTCTGCCTGTAGTTGTCGGTAAAAATGGTGGAGAGCAGTTTTTAGTGTGCTCGCATAATGTTCATCTGGTCGTTTGTTTATTGTATCCACTTGAATGCCCCTTTGGTCCATGATATTTACTTGGTAGCTATTCTGTACGGTGGTCCTTCATGTCTTGCAGATCAGGCGGCTATTGGCGCGGCTTGAGCATGTCAAAGGGACATTTTCCAAGGTGGCGATCCCCTTGCTGTGGACGCGATGGGAACGACAAGTTACGCTCTCGATGCCGGCGGATGGATCACCGAGGTCGCCAATCCGAACGGCACAGTCTTCTACGCCTTCTACAGCGCGAACCGCCGCACGAGCATGACGCTTTCGGGAACTGGCAATTGGGCATACTCTTATGATGCCAAAGACAGGCTAACGCAGATCGTCAATCCGAGCAGCGAGACGAAGACCTTTTCGTATGATGATGCCAACTGCCAGCACTGTGCGGATGTAACTGCCCTTAAAATAGTGGAGGAGTAAATGAATTCCAGCTTTCCACACAGAATCTATTCGATAGCCAAAATGCTAACAGGCATTGTCGTGATATGTATTGCTGGAAAATATATCCTCGTGCCACGTCCTCCTATTAGCACTAGGTATATATTTGAAAACACTTTTAGGGGTATTTGTAGAATTGTGATATCTCCGTCCGATGGAGTTGAAGTCCCTTTTGTCAATGGCGAATATGTCTTTGCGATGCCGACAAATGGGGTTCTTAAAATCAAGTCTAATCCATGCACAAGCTGGGAAACGCCCGAATACATTTATCAGTCAGGTGTCCCAATCACACATGTATCATCTATAGCAGATTTACCTGTCAAAGGCGTTGCGTTGGTGAGGTACGGAACGTATAATAATGGCACAGAAGTGATATTCATTGGCTCCAAAAAGGATGCGGATAAAATCGATTGGTCTGTACCGCATAACTGATTTCCGTAAGGTGTAAATGCAAATGGATTGTTGGATTAAGCAATTGCCCTGGCTGAAGCACACGAGATTGCGACGACGTGTAAGGCGATGCTGCATACAGGACACAATGGTCACAACGCCGGTTCTATTCTTATCCGACTTGTTGGGTAATTTAGGGCAGGTATGCCAACCTGTGTGACTGGGCTGTTCATATGAGAGGGGATTTGGTGAGACAGCCCTGAATCAGAGGAGCTGCCAGTGTGGACAAGGATGCCCCTCGGCTCCGAAAAAGAATCCAATAGCGTTGGAGAGAGGGTCTACGACGAGCGCCACCTGCCAGTCGTGGAAGAAGACGCCGCGCTGTGTTTCCAGATCGGTGGAGGAGAGAAAGACGCCGAGGCCGGGGTGAGAATGGTAAGAGCCGAGCAGAGTCCAGTCTGGAGGAAGGTTCTGCATCTGCGGGGAGAGGGTGCGCCAGGTCTCTTCGGTGTAGGAGAAGGTTAGCGCCGTGCCTGCGCCATCCAGCGCGGGCAGCGCCTGCTCAACGACTACTATATAGACGGTACGCTCGGCGTCGTAGAACGCCTGACCAACAAGAAGCCCGCCCAATTCAATACGCGTGTCTTTACGGAGGTGCGCTTGCAGCGTCTCCCAGGCCGTCCGACGCACGAAACAGAGTGATTTTCCTGCCCGCAGCGGCGAACTCTCCGAGAGGCCGAAGGAATTGAGGAGCGCCGGGGCGTTTGCAGCAGTCGGGCGATAGACGTCTCCCTGCTCCGTCCATTCCATCTCTTCTGAAATTTCTCGAGGATGTAACGGAGCCGGAGCGGGAACACTCGCCAGTTCGCTGCGCTTCTTCAGAACCGAGGCCGCGAACGCCTGCTCCTCCTCCAGCGCCAGAAGGTCCGCAGCCTCTGCCGGACGGACAGGAGGAGAGGAGGCGGGCGTCGGACGTTTCTTCCAGAAAGGCAGCATCTTACAGGTCTTTCCAGATTACGGTGTCGGCCTCGTCGTCTTGCACCGGAGGTTCCGGCATATCCATAAAAGGCGTATAGGAGGGCATTTCTACATTACGTTCTCGGGTGGGAGGATCGTTGTGAAAGGTGCAGGTATCTGTTGGGAAAAGCATTCGGTTGCGTTTCGCCCACTCGACGGCTTCTTCATTGGCAGGGTCACGGATAGCGAGATACTCTTTTTCATACTGGAGCAGCGCTCCGAGCCGCAGGGCGAAATCGTCCAGAAACTCACTGGTCTGCCAGCTTCCCATGCAGACGATCTGGTTTTTGTAGACATGGGGGTGATAGACAGGAGTCAGTATCTTGACGACCGGAGGCGCAATAGGAGCCGGATATTTCGCGGGCAGTTTGATCTCCACGCGATGCAGTTCCCGATAGACCGGACGGCCTCCTTCCAGCCGTTCGATGCCGCGACAGCGGTAGATCAGAACATAAGTGTCTGTCGGCTTTCCCTTTACCGACTCGATTGCCAGAGTCCCGCCGCTCCCGTCCGCGAGCGCACGCAGATGAGCATAGTCCGACTGGAGGCGCAGGTCTCTGGCATCGCCCACGGAGTCATCCTCCGCCGTGCAGGGCCAGTGGCTGAATCATCAGGATGTCGTGGTTGCGGACGCGGTCTTCGGTGAGCATCTCGTGGGGGAGCATTTGCCTATTCAGCGTCAGATTGGTCACCACATAGTCTGCGCCAAACATCATTTTCCAGCGCTTGGTCGAGGCGCGGATGAGGTCCAGCGCCGTCATGGTGCGCGGAATAACGATCTGGGCTTTGCGCGTCTTGTCCGCCGTCTGTAGGTAGATTAGCACTCGTTCTCCGCTCATCGGTCCACCTTTCTAACCTTTCCCAAAAGGGAACGGCCCTGTCAGTTGCCAGAACGTGCGGGCCTCCTCGCTCTTCACGCCCACGATTCCATATTCCGGGATGCCGAGACTACCGAGCGGCTGGTCGGCAAAAGGGCTTGCCGCGTCCAGCCATGTTACCGTTTCGGGCTGTCGGGCGTCTGCGCCACAGGCCGGGCAGTGTGTCAGTTCCTGACTGCTCTGCTCGACGGGCCGCAATATCGTCTCCGCCGCCCCGCACTCTACACAGCGCATCTCCGCCAGCAGGTCGAAACCCAGTTCCAGAACACTGTCCGGTTCGCCCGCCTGCTTAAGCACCAGACGCGGCGTCACATACTCTTTTGACTGCTCGATGACCTGAATTGGTTCCCAGGTCTCATGGGCGAGGCAATCAGGATTTTGCGGCAGGTCATAGACTCCGAAATGATAGGGTTTGAGGGAGAGGTAGAGTTTCTGCCCGAACGCCAGTCCCTCTCTCGCTACGGAGGGGCGAGAGTGCAGATGCAGCAGCGTTTCATTCACCAGATAGCCCGCTACAATCGAGGCGACGACCGCCGTTGTCGGCACTTTTCGCTCCGTCTCCTCGGAACGCAGCCCGCCGCAGGCGTAGCGCCGGTTTCGCTCCTCCCATAGAAGTGAGGACATCGCGCATTCGTAACAACTGCCATCGCGCCCGTCGAACAGACTCACCTCGGCGATAGTCGCTTCGATTCCGCCGTTCAGCCAGGGAACCCCGGCGCGGCGGCACATTTGGTTTAGCGCCAGACGAGCCTGTACACTGTCGAGACAGCCGATAACCATATCCATTGCGCGGTAGACGCCAAGCCCGACCCCGTACTCCAGATCGCCGACAAGGGCGCGGCATTCGATCTCCGGGTTGATCTCTCTGGCTCGCTGCGCCGCCACGACGGATTTCGGACGGCCCTGGTCTTCGGCGCGGAAAAGGACACTGCGCGTCAGGTTGCTGAGTTCAACGACATCGGAGTCGACGATAAGCAGATGCCCGATGCCGAGCAAGGCGAGGTTTTTGATGACCTCGTTGCCGATAGCGCCCGCGCCCACCACCAGGACGCGGGCGCGGCCTAGCCGCTCCTGATCCCACCAGTCTATGAGCCGATGCCGGGCATAACGATCTTCCGTCGCCTCCATGAGGGACCTCGTTTCAGAACGTGGGAAAGACGCTGTTACGTTCGCGGCAGTTGCAGCAACGTCCTTTGTCCGTCTTCTTCAAAAACTCCCAGCCTTCCGGGCTATAACTGGTGTTGCAGGCACGGCACAGATAGAGCCGCGCTCCCTGCTTCAACGACTTACGGGTCACCGGGCAGATTAGCTCCTGGTCAAGGCCCTGCGCCGCCGCTTCCGCCGCAGAGAGCGACTGAAATTCGATCTCGGCATCCTTGGCGTTTCTGTCCGGGAGGGCAGCGGTGTTCCGCATCTCACCCCGTAGCCTTGCCCGAAAATCGGCCCATAGTTCGTTCAATCGCTGCCACATTCGGTGGGTTTCCCTTGCCTCAGCCGGCATTACAGTGCCTCATCGCCCCGCTCTTCGGTGCGGACACGTACCGCGTCCTCCATCGGCAGAACGAAAATCTTGCCATCACCCTGTTCCCCCGTGCGGGCATGGCGTTCTATTGTGGTGACGATCTCTTCAACCTCTTCGTCACGGGCCACGATCTCCAGTTTGATCTTCATCGGCAGTTCTATCGCGTATTCGGTTCCCCGGTAGCTCTCCCGATGCCCGCCCTGCCGCCCGCTGCCCCGCACATCCGACACCGACAGCCCGGTCACGCCGATCTCTCCCAGCGCGATTTTGACCTCTTCCAGTTTGAGAGGCCGAATAATCGCCTCGATCTTTTTCATACCGGCCTTCCTTGTCCTTCGGACACCCTATCGCATGAAAATGACTGCTCTCCCATAATCGGGGGTTGGGGGGCGAATTCTCTACTGTTCGCGCAGCACCCGCACGGCGACATCCATCGAACGCGCCAGGGGACCACGATAGATGCCGCGCAGGGGAGGTACATCGCCGTAGTCCCGGCCATAGTGAACTTTGACGTAGTTCTGGTTGGTGAGCAGATTGTTGGTGGGGTCGAAGCCGTGCCATTTTCCGTCAGGCAGCAGGCATTCGACCCACGCGTGCATCGCGTCCCCGCCGGTGGGGTTGGTGCGAAGGGAGGCCGCGGGGTGGGGCGTCTCGCCCTCTTCGGGAATCTCCATCGGGTAGTCCTCGACCCGCCCGCCTGTATAGAGATAACCGCTGACATACCGCGCCGGGATATGCTGACGGCGGCAGACGGCGAGCATGAGATGCGCGAAATCCTGACAGACGCCGCTCTTCTGCTCCAGAACGTGCTGAATCGAAGAGTTGACCGTTGTCGCGCCGGGAGTGTAGGCGATGACCCGATAGAGCAGACGGGTGAGCGCGACCAGAAACGAGGCGCTGCCGATTCCGGCCTGCTTACGGGCGACGGCGGCAATGCGTTCTGTCTCCGGGTGCAGCAGGACGCGCTCCGTAGGGGCCAGATATTCGCTGAATCGTTCCTGAACGGTCGCCTGTCGGTAGAAAGCGGAATCGTCTTCCGTCAGGTTCAATCCCTGAAAGGGGTCGTGGTGATGCGTCACGACCAGTGATTCGGCGACGATGGACAGCTCGCGGTGTGGGGCGCGAATGTCGAAATGATGCACCCGGCCGGTGGGCAGATCGTAGGCGAAAATCGGCGTGGCAGGCGCGGTGGTCAGCCGGAAATCGAGACAGGTCTGCTCGCTGTCGCTCAGCGGCATCAGACGCACCTCGTTATGGCTGTCCATCGCCGGACTCGGGTAGTTATAGTGCGTGGTATGGTAGAGACGCAGGCGCACGGTGGCAGTCTTTCCTGTACGGGAGCGCGAAGCGATGCGGTTGTCAGTACGACAGGTAGGTGCGTGTGATCGCTTTTCCGACTTCGGTACAGCGATCCTGAACGCCGTCCAAAAACTGATGCAGCCCGTTGCGGATGATCTCTTCCGAGCGGATATAGGTCAGGTCGGCACGAAGTCTGCCGAGCAGAAGTTCCGGCTCAGTTCGCGGCTCATCGCGCTGGTTGCCACTGATGCGTTTCTGGCAGCCCTCCACACGGGCGATACAGTGCCGCACGGAGGCCGGAAAGGTCGGATTCAGCACCAGAAAATCCACGATACTTGAAGGGCGAATCCCGTCCCGGTGCGTCTTTCGATACATCTCAAATGCGCTCACCGATTTCAGAACTGCAATCCAGCCGTGCATATCCAGCGGCCCGCCGACGCCAAACGGATTGGGCGGACGATCCTGGGGCGGTGCCTCGTCTGTGCCGGGTACGTCGGTCACATAGACGGGCAAGAGATCATGATACTTCACATCCAGTAGACGAGCGGTCTGACTGGCGCGTTCCAGAAATCGCCCCGTGTCCAGCCAGTCACGAGGCTCGCTCATGAGCATGGTTCTATTCAGGATGCCCTGAAAGAGATGGGAGGCGTTCTTGACCGCCTGAAAAAACTCATGTGGGGAGCCGGTCAGGACTCTGTCCACGTCCCATTCCCGCAGTTGGAGATAGAAGACGTTCAGGCTCTCCCACATCTCCGAAGCGATCTGTTCGCGGATAGAGCGGGCATTTTCGCGTGCGCCCGTCCAGGTTCGCAGAATGGAGCCGGGGTTCTCGGTATCGAAGACAAAGAACTGAATCACGTCCCGGTCGTTCTCCGTCGTGTAGCGAGAATGATAGTCGCGGGAGCTGCCGGAAATCGCCAGCAGCGAGGCCCAGCGCATCGGCGTAAATGCCTCTTCGGTGGCGATGTCGGCGGCGGGCAGGGTGGTCTCCAGGGCTGCATGGTAGTGAACGTCCACCATGCGGGCGGTCGCCTCCGCCCGCTCGACGTAGCGTCCTATCCAGTAACAGGCGTCGGCGTCTCGACTGAGCATCACGCTTCTCCCTCCGCAGCCATCGGTTCGCCCAGACTTTGTGTCATCCCGCCGAGCGACTGTGTCATGCCTTTCGCGCTCATGCTCTGCTGCATTCCATGCATTTGCTGACTCAAGCTTGCGTTGTCCTGCGCCAGCACCCAGGTGTCTTTGCTGCCGCCGCCCTGGGAGGAGTTGACGACGTAGGAGCCGCGCCGCAGCGCGACACGGGTGAGCGCACCGGGAATGATGGTAATCTCCTTTTGCCCGTAGAGGATGTAGGGACGAAGGTCAATATGCCGCCCTTCAATCAGACTGTCGTCCACGAAAGAAGGAGCCTGGGAGAGAGAGATGAGCGGCTGCGCGATGTAGTTGCGCGGATTGGCCTTGATCTTGTCGGCGAACTCCGCTCGCTCTGCCGCGTTCGCCTGCGGCCCCATGAGCATCCCATAGCCACCGGACTCGTTTGCCGCCTTCACCACCAGTTTGTCCAGGTTAGCGAGGATGTAGGCGCACTGTTTTGGCTCAGCAGCCAGGAACGTCTCGACATTCTCCAGAATCGGTTTCTCGCCGAGATAGTATTCGATGATGCGCGGCACGTAGGCGTAGACGGCTTTGTCGTCAGCGACTCCTGTGCCGATGGAGTTGGCGAGGGCTACGTTGCCGCTGCGATAGGCATTGACCAGCCCCGCAACGCCGAGACTGGAGTCGCCGCGAAAGACCAGCGGGTCCAAAAAGTCGTCGTCCACACGGCGATAGATCACATCTACGCGCTCCGGGCCTTTGGTCGTCTTCATGTAGACCATGTTGTTTTCGACGAACAGGTCGCGCCCCTGCACGAGTTCGATGCCGAGCTGCTGCGCGAGGAAAGCGTGTTCAAAATAGGCGCTGTTGTAGATGCCGGGGGTCAGCAGCACGACATTTGGGGACTCGGAACGACCTTCCGGGGCAAGTTCCCGCAGATTGTGCAGAAGCTGCGTCGTGTAGTGATCTACCGGGCGCACGGGCAGGTCGCGAAACAGTTGCGGCAGAACACGGGTCAGGATAATGCGGTTTTCAAGGACATACGAGACACCGGAAGGGGTACGCAGGTTGTCTTCCAGCACCTGATAGTTGCCGTGCTGGTCGCGTATCAGGTCGCTGCCGCAGATATGGACATAGATGCCGCCGGGCGGGTCGGCTCCGATGAACTCGCGCCGAAAATACGCCGCGTTCACAATCAAGTCACGTGGAACCACGCGGTCGTTGAGGATCTTCTGCTCGTGGTAGACATCGTGGATGAACAGGTTCAGGGCAGTAAGACGCTGTTTGAGGCCCTTTTCGATCAGTTCCCACTCATCGGCAGGCACGATGCGGGGAATCAGGTCGAACGGGAACGGCTTCTCGACCCCTTCGTTGCTGCCATAGACCGCGAACGTGATGCCCTGATGAATCAGGGTCAGTTCGGCAAGTTGGCAGCGGCGGCGAAAGTCTTCCAGAGTCAGGCTCGAAAGTCTCTGGCACAATTTCCAATAATGGGTACGCGGCTGACCGTCCGGCTGAAACATCTCGTCGAAGAAGCCGTTGGTCTGATAGTTGTCGAATAGTGACATCGAAAGAGACGCACCTCCTGCGGGCTGCGGCTCCGCCCTGGAGCCGTGCATACTGGGTACCGAGGGGCGACATCGCCTGATCCGGGCGCGAAGGGCGGCAGACCGCTTCGCCAGAGGGGGAAACGAACCCAAAACGGCGTCACCTGCGAAGAGAAGCAGGGATTAAGGTCGTCTATCGCCTATTATAACCGGACTCGCCACCAAAAGTCAAAATAGCCGGACGGCGGGACTATTTTCAGGAGCAGGGTATGAGTGAACTGAATTTCGATCTGTTGAAGCGAATATGCGAGACACCGGGCATCCCAAGCCGTGAAGAGGCCATCCGGCGGCTGGTCATTGAGGAACTGCGTCCGCTATGCGACACCCTGGAAGTGGACGTGATGGGCAATGTCATCGCGTTCAAAAAGGGCACGAGTGACGGGCCGCGTGTCATGATCGCCGCGCATCTCGACGAGATCGGGTTCATGGTCAAGTATATTGACGACCGGGGTTTTCTGCGCCTGCTCCCCGTCGGTGGCTGGGACCCCCGTGCGATGGTGGCGCAGCGCGTTCTGGTGCAGGGCTTTGCGGGACAGACCCTGCGCGGCACCCTGATGCCCGGCAGCAAACCGACCCATCTGCTGACCCCCGAAGAGGTGAACAAATCCCCGAAGATCGAAGAGTTTTTCGTGGACCTCGGTCTGCCGGGAGAGAAGGTGAAAACGCTGGTCGAAGTGGGCGATATGGTGACGATGGACCGAACGGCGGAGCGAATCGGCGATACCGTCGTCAGCAAGACCCTGGACGACCGCCTCAGCGTCTTTATTATGATCGAGGTGCTGCGAAAACTTCAGTCCACGTCCCTCAAATCCAACATCCTCGCGGTCGCCACGACGCAGGAAGAGGTCGGGCTGCGCGGCGCGACAACAGCGGCCTACACACTCCAGCCGGACATCGGCATTGCGTTGGACGTGACGCTGGCGGTGGACCTGCCCGGCGTCCCCGAACCCGATCAGGTGACCCGCCTGGGCAATGGTGCGGCCATCAAAATCGTGGACTCTTCGCTGCTCTGCCATCCGAAACTGGTGCGCCACTTCCGCGACATTGCCGAGGCGAAGGGCATCAAGTACCAGTTGGAAATCCTGCCGCGTGGCGGCACGGACGCGGGCGGCATTCAGCGCAGCAGAGGCGGTGTTCCCTCTTTCACGCTCTCCATTCCCACCCGCTATATTCACACAGTCAATGAGATGGCGAACATCGAAGATATTCAGGCGGCGATTGATCTGCTCGCCGCCTATCTGCCCGAAGCGCACACCCGCTCCTACGGCTACGCCGACGAACTGAAGTAGAGGCGAACGGGAACGATTGCTGAAGAAGGAGGCGAAGGTGCCGGAAGTTGAAAATGCTGCTATCGAGGTTGTCTATCAGGAGCCGTTGAAAGGGAGTTTGGGGGAGCGGAGCCTGTCGAGTCTGGCGATTCTGATGGGCCTGGGCTGGCTGGGAACGAACCTCGGCATCGCGATTGCCGACCTGCCGATGAAGTTTCTGCTCAAAGATCAACTGCACTGTACCGCGCCGACGGTCTCGGCGTTCTTCGCCATCGGCGCGTTCACCAACTATATCAAACCGCTCGCCGGAGTGCTGGTAGATAGTGTCCCGTTGTTCGGAACGCGCAGGCGAGCCTATCTCATTCTCAGCCTGCTCGGTTCCGGCCTGTTGTGGCTCCTGCTCGGTCTAGTTCCGCGCTCCTACAACATCCTGCTGCTGACCTACACCGTTCTCTACGTGACGATTGTGTTTACCAGCACGTCGCTCGGCGGTGTCATGGTGGAGGTCGGGGAGCGGTTTCAGGCCGCAGGCCGATTGACCGCGCAACGTATCGGCGCCTTCCGGCTTGCCAGTCTGCTCGGTGGCCCTATCGGGGGCTGGCTCTCCGCGTCCGCCCCGTTCCTCGTGACTATGAGCATCACAGCGTTTCTGCATCTTCTTCTGGTACCGCTCTATTTCGTCGGCCTGCCGGAGGCGAAGACAGCACGTCCGAACCGTGCCGTGTGGCAAGAGTTTGTGGCGCAGTTTCAGACGCTCCTGCGTTCTCGCATCCTGCTGACGGCGGCCGGTATGATCTTTCTGATTGCCGCTTCGCCTGGCTTCGGAACCCCTCTGCTGTTTCACCAGACCAATACGCTGCACTTCTCCAAGGAACTCGTCGGCAGACTGGTTTTCGTGGCCGCTGCCGCCGGTCTGTTGACAACTTTCGTCTACTATGCGGCCTGCCGGAAACTGAGTCTGCGCGTTCTGGTTGCCAGCAGCATCGTCGTCCATGCCATCGGAACCCTCTTCTATCTCTTCTACCGCTCAGAAACCTCCGCGATTGTCATCACGGCGATCAGCGGGGTAACGGGAACGCTTGCCATGCTGCCGGTGTACGATCTGGCCGCCCGCGCCACGCCTAAAGGCAGTGAAGCGATTGGCTACGCGGTGATGATGAGCGTCTGGAACCTGACGAACGCACTGTCCGACTGGACTGGCTCATCGCTCTATTCCCGTTTCCATCTTACGTTCCGCGACCTCGTCTGGGTCAACGCGGGAACAACCGTGCTGGTCCTGCTGGTAGTGCCGTTCCTGCCTGCCGCCCTCATGTCCCGCCGCGACGGAGGCTCAAAATGACTTTGAACCTGGCACTGCATCGCCACTTTCATCTACAGGAAGTATGGCTTCCAATGCGCTCAGATTGAACCCTCTCAGCCTTCTATTCGTATCAGAAAGGCAAGTGCTGTAAGGGCGTCGTTCGACTCCCTGTTCCCGGTAGAGGGAGATACGAAGGAGTCTGATGTCTACGCCGCCACACCCAATCCTCAATGCTGAGGAGCAGTCGGATGGTTTGCCCCCCTGCGATGTAATTTCAGGAGATGTGTTGCAGGCCCTTGAGCAGGACGCAGGACAGGGGATACCTCTCACAACAACCGCATCCGCGCCTGTTTTTATACCTGCCCCGCCGCCAACGCCCCGTCAGCTTCATCTGACCGTCTGGACGCTCGCCTGGCCTTCCGTACTGACGATGCTGCTCCAGACGTTCAATAGCCTGATGGATGTCTTTTTTGTCGGGCATCTGCCGAATGGCGCGGCGGCGCTGGCTGCGACAGGGGTCGGCGGCAGTATCATCTTCCTCTTGATCTCACTGGCGATGGGCGTTTCGGTCGGCACTACGGCTCTGGTCGCACGCTTCACGGGCGCGAAAGAGCCGCAGCAGGCGGTGATGGCGATAGGGCAGTCACTGACCCTGAGTTTCGTTCTCGCCTTCGTCTTCGGAACGCTGACCTATGTGGGACGTGCGCCGATGGTTGCCCTCATGCTGGACTCGCATCGCAGTCCTGAATCGGCCACGCTGTGCGTACAGTTCCTGACCGCCGCCCTCACCTGTGCGCTGCCCCTGTTTGTGATGAATGCGCTCATGGGCGCGTTTCGAGGGCTTGGCGACACACGAACCCCTATGCTCATCACCTGTGTCACCATCGCTGTCCACATCTCCGGGAACGCAGTTCTGATCTATGGCAGGCTAGGTTTTCCGCATCTGGGTGTGCAGGGAGCCGGAATCGCCCTCTCCTCCTCGGTCTGGGTAGGCTGTCTGTTCTATCTGTATACGATGCTGCGCCACTCCCCTCTGCGAAGCAGGCTGCACCGGGAGCATCTCGTGCTGACCACGGAATGGGCCTGGCGTATTCTGAAAATAGGCATCCCCGCCGCGCTCCAAGCCCTGATACGCAATCTGGGCATGATGTCCTTCACGGGACTGCTGGCGCGAACGCTGGAAGGATCGGCAGGCGTGGCGGCAATGCAGATAGGGCTGAGGGCGGAGGGCATTGCCTTCATGCCCGGTTTTGGCTACAGCGTCGCGGCCTCCGCGCTCGTCGGGCAGAGCCTCGGAGCAAAGGATACGGAGCGGGCGGAACGCTACGCCTGGGCTGCTTCGCAGCAATCAGTCGCCGTGATGACCTTCATGGCAATTGTCTTCTTCACGTTTGCGGCGCCGCTGACGCGCCTCTTCACCCACGACCCGACCGTATTGCGCCTTGGTGCCGACTACCTCCGCCTCAACGCCTTCAGTGAACCGTTTCTGGGAATCTCGATGGTGCTGATTGGAGCCTTGCAGGGTGCAGGCGACACCATCCGACCGACCTATATCACCCTTTTCACCATGTGGTTTCTGCGTCTGCCGCTGGCCTATTTTCTCATGTTTACCCTCCACCAGAACACGCACGGTGCCTGGCTTTCTATCTGCCTCACGACGATTATTGGCGGCTTTATGACCTACGGGCTTTTCCGCTCCGGGAAGTGGAAAAAGATCAAAGTCTAACCGCAGAGGCGGCGCTCGCTGCGCCCAGATAACGGTTTGTCGGCGCGGCTTGCTGCACCTATGCCAATCGAAAGTGCAGCAAGCAGCGCCCTTACTGGGATTTTTTGTCGTGTATTGACTTGACAGTGGGTGCGGATCGTGGCATACTAATTTGTGTTAAATCCATAGCGAATGCTTCGCTCACCGCAGACAGCCGGTGTCCGCACCTCAGGGGCGGACTTAATTCCCGCAGGGAGCCTGCCGAGGTCGAGTCGAATCCAACAGTTTTAGTGTGTCAGGGTTTGCCCTGCCGCCGGGATTCGCCGCCGTCTGCGCTTTCAGCGCGAAGGGGTGAAGGCCCGGTTTTTTAGCGCCTGCACTACTTCCCACCGTGAACTTTCGCGGTGAACTCAGGGAAACGAGAGAGACCCTATGCCCATAGCAAAGCCAAGCCCACGAAAAGAACTGGTCGTCTCCGATCTGCGCGAAATCCTCGCGGAGAGCAAGGGAGCGATCCTGACGGACTATCGCGGCCTGACGGTTGCGGAGATCAGCAAACTCCGCCGCAAACTTCGCGAAGACAACGCCGAGTACCATATCGTCAAGAACACCCTGCTCAAAGTCGCGATGGGCGGAGAAATCAATCCTGATCTGGATAAACTTCTCACCGGGCCGACCGCGATTGTGTTCGCGATGAACGATGTCGTCGCCCCTGCCAAGTCGGTGCTGGATTTCGTGGCAACCACGAAGAACAAGCCGGATGTCAAGGTCAAGGGCGGCTACATTGACGGCAAAGTGTACGACCTTGCCCAGGTCACGGCGCTGTCCAAACTGCCCTCCCGCGAGGTCATCATTTCGCAGTTCGTCAGCACCCTGAACGGCCCCGCCAGCAACTTTATCGGGACGCTCAACAGCATCATCAGCGACTTTGTCCTGACGATTGACGCGATTGCCGAACAGAAGGGCGGCGGCTCCGAAGCCGCTGCTGCCTAGTTTCGTTCCTATTCACTCAACTGCCTAGCCCGATTCGCATGAAGGAGAAATCAATCCATGCCGCCTCTTAGCAAAGACGAGATCGTTGAAGCGATCAAATCCATGTCCGTCCTGGAACTGTCCGAACTGTCCAAAGAACTTCAGGAAGTGTTCGGCGTCACCCCGTCCGCTGCAGTTGCCGTAGCCGCCGCTCCCGCCGCTGGCGGTGGCGCTGCAGCCCCGGTCGCGGACGAAGCGCCCACCAGCTTCGATGTCGTGATGACCTCCTTCGGTGAGAAGAAGATCAACGTCATCAAGGTTGTCCGCGAAATCACCGGCCTCGGCCTCAAGGAAGCCAAAGACCTGGTCGAAGGCGTTCCCTCCAAGATCAAAGAGGGCCTCAATGCCGACGACGCCAAGGCGCTCAAAGAGAAACTCGAAGGCGAAGGCGCGAAAGCGGACATCAAGCCCGCCGGTTAGTTCCGGGGCCACGATGTTGTCCGGTGCAGTGGGGTTTCCCGCTGCACCGGAGCGACGAAAAGCGCAGGTAACAGTGTCGTTACCTGCGCTTTTGCACGTCTTCGCCCGAAGACAGGGGAGTGCGGAACTTCGTTAGGTCAGAAGTTTAGAGGACCGTCGTAGTTGCGGATCAGGCCGATGACCTTGCCGATGATGTGACTATCCTCGCGCCGGACTTCGATTGGCTCGTAGGCGGGATTGGAAGCCAGCAGACGAACGCCTTCGCCGGTGAACTGAATGTGCTTCACGGTCGCTTCGTCGCCGATCAGGAAGGCTACCAGGTCGCCATTGTCGGCGGTGCGCTGCTCTTTGATGATAACGAGATCACGCGGCATGATGTGAGCGCCGATCATCGAGTCGCCTTTGACCTGGAGGGCGAACACGTTGTTCATATTGCCGACCATCTCCTGCGGAACGGGAATGTGGCCTTCGATGTTCTGGGTCGCCATGATGGGAACACCGGCGGCGATGGTGCCGATCAGCGGAACGAGCATGACGTTACGGCCCGGTGCGGTCGAGCCGGTCTTGCCGATAACGGTGATGGCACGGGCCGTGTTGGCGCGTTTGATATATCCCTTACGCTCCAGCGCATCGAGATGCACGGTGACGCCGCGCAGGCTGGAAATCTCGAAGTGGTTGCCGATTTCGCGGATGCTCGGCGGGTAGCCTTTGTCGTTCACATAGTCCAGCACGAACGTCAGAATTTTTTCTTGTTTGTCGGTCAGTCCTCTTGTCATCTCTCCGAATCCTCCCCTGTACGTATAATAGTTCACGCACTCCCGTCTACTATACACCACGTTTTTACCCGCTGTCAAGAGGGAGACGGCGAAAAGACACGCATTTTTGTCGCCTTGATGAATAACGCTGTATATTTGTCGGGTTAGGGGGAATTTTGGGGAGGAAAACACGGTCTCCTCCCCGGAATCTAAGCCGCTTTGCGAGTTCGCTTCCGGTTGCGGGCATTTTGCTCTCCCGCCTGCTCATGGCTGCCTGCTTCCCGCTCGTAGTCCGTATGTAATGCGCTCAGGGTGGCATTCAGGGAATGTTCCAGGGCATGGAATCCGGGATACGCCGACAGCACGTCACGAAATCGGGTATATTCGAGAGAAGCGGCCTGAAGGACGCCGAGCGCTTCGCAGTGTTCACCCATCAGGGCTTTGGTGCGGGCGGTCGCCAACTGTTCCGCTATCTCTTCATAGATGTCACTCAAGGTGAATTCGGTCTGCATCACTTCACTCCCATCTATCGAAGGCTGCCTTCTTTCCTCTGCCTTCTCTTTCTCACTCCGGCAACCAATCCCAAACCGGAAGCGCGGAGGAAGGCGCGAAAAAAATTGTTGACCTGTGTTTCCGGTTTCCGCAGGCACGGCCTGAGTAGGGAAGCAGAAAGGCCGCACGAACGTGAGCAGGAAGGAATGCGAGGCGATGCAGCAGAGACCCCCCATCGGTTCGGACCAGACGAGTGCGCCTATGGTTCAGGCGTTGGCGTCCGGCAAATGGTATCGCGAACCGAAGGTCATTCAGCAGGTGGAAAGCCTGCTCTGCTGCGGGCGTGGCGAGTTCTGGCGACGTGTGCAGATTGCGGAGTATACGCAGGAGGGCTTTGTCAGCGAAGAGGCTCTGGTCTATTTTATCCGCGAATACCACCGCAGCGGCGCGGGCAGTGAGGCAGGCGACCTCATGGAGATTCTGGAGGAACGCTGCCGCAAGAGCGTTGCCCGGAAACTGCGCCGCTGGTCGTATCTCTCGGAGACGCAGCGCGACGACTGCTATCACGATATTCTGAGCCATATGTTCACGGCCCTGCTGAGCGGAGAGACAGGAGACGAGTTCTGGGAAGTGCGGTTCTGGTACTGCCTGGACTGCAAAATCTCCAACTTCGCACAGAAATATCACCATGTCGCGCAGAACGAATTTGTCCCGGACAGCGGGGAGAGTGAAGACGGCAGGCCGCTTGACTATATGGGCAATATTGCCGCCCCGACCCGTACTACCTCCGAGGAGCGGGCGCTGATAGCCGAGGCGCTGCGTCTGCTGTCCGTAGATCAGCGCAAAGTATTTGTCCTGTTTCACTACGAGCAGTGGACGCAGGACGAGATCGCGAAATATCTGAATGTGACCGACAGGACGGTGCGAAACCGTCTGGAGAGTGCGGAGAAACGACTGAAAAGCTGGCGAGCCGATGAGCCGCTTCGAGAAGGTGATCGAGGATAGAAATGGTAACTGCAAATCACAATAACCTGCCTATTGAGCGACAGACACTCTACGTTCTCTGGCGCAAGGACCGTGAGGAGGCCGCTCCTCGCCCGCTCCGCGACTGGATTGCCGACTACCCGACGTTCGCAGACGATCTCGGGCAATGGGCTTCCGAACTGCCGCTGCTGGAATCCGCCTATTCGCTGCCCGGCGAAGCCGCCGAAGTGGCCCGCCTTGGCAGGGTGGGCCGCGCTGTCGTTGCGGAGATGCGGGCGAAATACGGCATGGCGCGGACACCTCTCAATAGTCTGGCAGAGGGCGCGAAACGGCGCGGATTGCGGCTGCCCGAAGTGGCGAAACGGCTCGGCGTCGGAATGCCGATAGTTTCGAAACTAGACCAGCGGCTGCTTCAATTCGCCACGCTGCCCGATGCCCTCCTCCAGAAACTGGCGGAGACGCTGGAAGTCAGCCTGAACACTGTGCAGGACTATCTGCGTCAGCCTCCGACCCTGGCGAGCAGCGCCGCCTATCGGTATACGGGCGATGCCGCCCCGCAGGTATTGGCGCAGGAGAGTTTTGAAGACGCTATTCGCGGCTGTCCGGGGATGAGTGAGGCGCAAAAGACCCTCTGGCTGAACGCACCGGAAGGCTAGTCTCGTATGGCAAATCTTGCGCCCATCCGACAGCGAGCGCGGCAGGAGCATTTCCGATTGAGAGGCGGAACGGCTCCTGCCCAGATGCGTCTGCTCCCTGCCGAGCATCTGCTGGCGCTGGCGTCGGAAGATACCGGGCTGGGCTGCTATCCGCTCTCACCGGACGACGCGCTGCTGATGGGCGCACGGGCAGTGCTGATTCGCGATCACGACAGCATCTACTACGCCGCGCCGGATTCCGACCGCATGGCCCGACTCCAGCGATTCTCGCAGGCGCATGAGTTTGCCCATCACTGGCTTCACGATTCCCAGCGGGACGAGTTCACTACCGACGAAGACCAGCTTGTCCTGCTCCTTATCCCCTCCCTAACACAGGCGATGCAGGTGGCCGAGGGCTACAGCCCGGCGGAACGGCGGGAAACCGAGGCCAACACCTTCGCCGCCGAGTTCCTGCTGCCCGCTCCGCTCCTGCGCTATGCTTTCCTTGAACAGAATTTGAATGCGCTCCAGATCGCAGAACTTGTCGGTGTCACCGAATCCTGTGTGCTGTCTCAACTCGCACAGGCGTTGCTGCTGCCTGCCGCACACGAACCTCCTGTCACGATTGACGGAAACACCGCGCTGGTTCGGAAGCCCGTTTCCGCCGCAGAGGGTCTGGATGCCGATCAGACGGAGGCGGCGCTACTGGAAAGCGGCCCGGCGCTGATAGATGCTGGCCCCGGAACGGGCAAGACGCGTACCCTGGTCGCCCGCGCCTGCCATCTGCTGACGGAGAGGAATCTGCCCCCGGAACGCCTGCTCGCCCTGACCTTCTCCAACAAGGCCGCCGAAGAGATGCGAACTCGCTTGAGAGAGCAGGTCGGCAAACGGGCGGAACAGGTCTGGATCGGGACGTTCCATGCATTCGGCTTCGAACTGCTGCGGAAAGACGGACAGCGTATCGGCCTCCCGAATCAGCCCCAACTGCTGCAAACCTCCGATGCCGTCGAACTGCTGAATACGCATCTCGACCGTCTGCATCTACACGAACTGGAGTATCTGCACGACCCGACTCTACCCTTCCCTGATATTCTGCGCTGTATTTCGCGGGCGAAAGACGAGTGCGTCACACCGGAGGGCTATCGGGAACTGGCAGAACGGCAATGGAATAACGCCGCCGATGAGGAGGCGCGGATAAAGGCAGTTCGGTCGCGGGAAGTGGCGCAGGTCTATGCGGTCTACGAAGCGCTGCAACGCGAACGTGGCCTCCTGGACTACGGCGACCTGCTCATGCGGTCTGTGGAACTGCTGGATACCTGCCCGGAGGTGCGCCTGCGCTGGCAGCAGCAGTTCGCCCACGTCCTTGCCGACGAGTACCAGGATGTGAACCGTGCCTGTGCGTTTCTGTTGCAGAGACTGGTTGGGGCAGGCGAGGGCTTCTGGGCGGTAGGCGATCTGCGTCAGGCGATCTATCGCTTTCGCGGGGCCTCGCCTGCCAACGTCCGGGAGTTCGACCGGGATTTTCCGGGCGGCAAACGCCTCCGACTCGGCACGAATTACCGCTCCGACGTGGCGATTGTCTCCCTGTTCAGCGGTTTCGCCGTCGCCATGTCACAGGAGATGGCGGAAGCGAATGCGCCTGCCGAACGGTTGACTCTGTGGAAACCGCAGCGGGGAGAGGCGGCACTGACACCGCTGATGAGAGCGGACGCCGACGATGAAGACGCCCAGGCAGACGGCATGGCGGCGCAGATACGGCATTTTCAGGAAACAGGAATTGCGCTGGAGGAGCAGGCGATTCTCGTCTGCACGAACGCCCAGGCGGCCGACCTCGCGGAGGGACTGGAGCGGCGTGGGATCGCCACCCAGCATCTCGGGAGCCTGTTCGAGCGTAGTGAAGTGAAGGATATGCTGGCGCTGACAGCGCTGACCTGCGAACCGCATGGCGCAACGCTGCGGCGCGTGGCGCAGTTCCCCGAATACGCCATTCCACCGGAAGACGTGACTCTGCTTCTGGAGGAGGCGAAAGAGCGCCGCCATCCGTTCCCGCAAGCCCTGAGTCTTGCCGAGAGCCTGCCCGGTCTGGCCGCAGAGGGCCGGGCGGGGATGAGACGCCTCTGGGCGCATCTCAAGCCGATAGTGCGGAAACGGGATGTCTGGACGTTGCTGGCTCGCTACCTGTTTGAAACGAGCGGCTACCTGCGCCCTCTACTGGCTGCGGGTACGGTTGAGGCAGTCCAGCGTATGCTGGCGCTTTCGCAACTCCTGACGTTCGCACAGGGCCTCACAGAACGTCTTCAGCCGCGTGAAGACGAAACCCAACCGCAGCTCTTTCTGCGCCATCTGCGCCAGTTGATCCTGTGTGGTGAGGAGCGGTCAGCCCGTACTCCGGGTGGGGTGGAGGGACTGCCTGCGGTGCGGTTGATGACGGTGCATCAGTCGAAAGGGCTGGAGTTTCCCGTCGTCTATCTGCCCAATCTGAACAAGGGCCAGTTTCCTGCACGGGGTTCCAGCGGAATGGTCTCACCGCCCCCGGAACTGCTCGGCGACGACGCGGACGAGGCGAAAGCCGACGGAGCCGACTGCCTGTTTTTCGTCGCTCTCTCCCGTGCACGGAACCATCTTGTCCTGTCGCGCCCGTTGCGACGCGGCGACAGCGCGACAGCGCCTTCTTCGCTGCTGGAACGCCTCAATCCCGCTCTGACCGCCTGCGATGCAGCCCGCATCGAGTGGCCGCGTCTTCTCCCAGACGCACCGTCTGCCGCGCCTGTGCCAGAACTCGCCACTTCCCCACAGTTGAGTCTCTGGGAAGTGGACACCTATCGCGACTGCCCGCGCCGCTACTTCTATCAGCAGGTGGCGAAACTGCCCCGACCGGAGGAAACGTCGGCCTATCTCCATTTTCACAGCAGTCTAAAGGAGACGATGCAGTGGGTACGCGCCGAGAGAGCCTCTGGCCGAACTCCAAGTCAGGACGACGCGGAGAGTCAATTGCGAAGTGTGTGGGCGCAGCAGTTCGGAGGCGAGGAGTCGGCGCAGAGTCGTCTGCTGCACGCTCACGCCGAGACGATGCTGGCAAACGCTTTCCACGATCTGAGCGGGGCCGCGAACGAGACGCCGAACCTGCGTCTGGTCGCACGACTGGAGCATGGCGAGGTCGAAGTCGCGGTAGATGCGGCGGAAACGCTGTCCGATGGCGGTCTGCGCGTCGTGCGGCATCTGCGCCGCCGTATCAAGAAGACCGATCACACGGACGAGCGTCTGGCCCTCATTCGCCACGCCGCCGAGCAGTCCGATCCGACCCGGCCTGTCCGACTCGAACTCGTCTCGCTGGCAACCCGCGAGACAAAAGAGGTCAAGCCGAGCCTGCGCTACGAGCCTGCCCGGGTCGAAAAATACAATGCGGCCCTGCACGGTATTCGGGCAGGGCATTTTCCACCGGAACCGGAGGAGCGCAAATGCGCCCTCTGCCCCTTCTTCTTCCTCTGCCCTGCCTGAACACGACGGAAAGCGGTAAAGCAGCCCCCTGTTCTCCCTGTGGAACAAACGCTCTACGGCCTGCCGATGCCAAGTCCATCCGCCACGCGATTGATGTAGTTGAACCAGGAGGCGATCAGATTGATCTGGAGAATGCCTTTATCGTCGAAGCCGTGTTCGCGCAGGGTCTCGACATCGCCGCGTGTCATTTTCCAGGGCGTCTTCGTCAGTTTCGTCACGTAGTCGAGCATGGCGATATCGGGCGGGGCCAGAGCGGCCGCCCGATAGTCCGTCCGAATGGCGTTTACCAGTTCCTCATCGAGAGAGACACGACGCAGAAACTCTGCGTGAGATTCCGTTCAATAGAAGCAGGAGTTGCACACAGAGACGGTCGCGGCAATCATCTCATGCTGGGCGCGGCTCAGAGGCAAGTCGGGCGAGAGCAACGTCCCGTAAGTCGCGAATGCATGGTAAAGTGTGTCCGGTAGCAGGCTGTGCGACCGAACGATGCTCTCATCCTGCTCCGAACTCTGCGAGGTCGCCGCATCCACACGCACAGCATACTCCGGCGGGTAGAGATGCCGCTGACTTTGCAGCGAGTTGATCAGTTTTTCGTCCGCCTCTTCCGGCTTAACCGTTTTAATCCAGGCCATATATTCACTTCCCTCTCTCAGGATGAAGCCAGTATACAGCAGCAGCATTAAATTTGCCTTAATCGGCGTTAGGAACAGACGACCCAGCTTGTGATCAAACGGATTGCATACGGGCAGTTGATTGACCGCCTCAAGATCAGTGTACCGTGGTGCATTGAGTCGTTCTTAGCGTTGTCCGGCAGGAAGCCAACGGAGAATGGATAAAGTATCGGGAGTTTCAGCAGGTACCAGCGACAGAGCGAATGTAGTCGGCGGCCAACGCGTAGTCGGTTTCGGTGGGCAGGTGTTCGAGCAGGAGGGGAATGTCCGGGTCGAGACGGTCCAGTTCGTGCAGGAAGGTTGGGTAGTCGAGGCTGCCGAGGCCGGGGCGAACTTCGTCCAGATGGAGGGTCAGGCGTGGGGCGAGCGCGATGTCTTTGGCATGGCAGGATTTGATCCAGGGGCCGAGTTTCGCGAAACAGTCATGCAGGAACGCGCCGTTGTTGAAAAAGCGCTGCGGGCTGGAGATGAGATTGACGGGATCGAAATGGACGGCGAAGGCAGGGCGATCTATTGCTTTGAGAAGCGCGAGGTAACTGTCCAGTCCGTCCGGGAAGACCCAGGGCATGGTTTCGAGCGTGTAGAAGGAGCGGGTAGGCTTGACGGCGTCTATGATCTCCCGCACCGTTTGCACAATCATATCGAAGGTCTCGGTGGTAAGATTGTCCGGGTGGGGGCCATCCCATTGTTCCCCGCGTGACCCCGCGATATTGACACAGCATCTCGCCCCGATGCGTTCGGCGAGGTCAAGTTGCCGCTGACAGAGAGCGAGCGCCTCCCGGCGGGTCGTCTTGTCTGCGCTCAGGGGATTGCTCCAGGCACCGACCTCCGCAATCACGATGTCGGCATCCTTGGCAGCCTTCGCGTAGGCACGAACCGTCGCCGCGTCGGCTTTTGCGTCTACCGGGCAGTAGGCGGCGCGATAACCGTGTTTCTGCACGGCAGCCACCCACAGTTCCGGTGTTGAGACATCTCCAAACAGTGGCCCGCCAAGTCGCAATTTTTTCCTCCAGATGGTAGCAATAGCCTGTATGCAACGTCATTCTACTCGTAGGACGTGCGAGAGTCCTGTTCCCGTTTCATAAAATCCGTATGGGCGTCAAGACTTCATTGACGACAGCAGGGCTTATCCACTATAATAGAGTATCGCCTGCCGAGGGTACGTACCGGATTTGTTCTCGCAACGACGCGCAGTGCAGCCGCCTCCTCATACCCGACACCTTTTCCATATCGAACATTTTCGCCGGAGGTACCTGCACTTGGCCTCTTCCGCAGTGGACATTGAACTTGAAACCCTGATTCGCGCCCGCTACCCGATCATCTACATCGTCTCCTGGGAAGAAAAGCGAGTCGAAGACGCCCTTCGCACGATTGCCCGCGACCGGGGCAAGAAAATCTTTTTCTGGACGATCACGCAGGGCATGGTGCAGAATCCCAACCACCGCGACAACGCGACCCGCGACCCGATAGCGGCCCTTGATGCCGTCATGGATTCGCGGGAGCAGGCGCTTTTCGTCCTGAAAGACTATCACGCCTTTATCAGCGACGTGACCGTGACCCGGCGTCTGCGTGACCTGACCGCCGCGCTGAAAACCAGCTACAAGACACTCATTATTCTCGCGCCCAACCTTAAACTGCCGAACGAACTGGAAAAGGACGTGACGGTGGTGGACTACGGCCTGCCCGACCACGAAGACCTCGACCAACTGCTCGAAGGCATCGTGCAGTCGGTGAAGGACAATCCGCAGGTAGATACCGTCCTCAGCGAGATAGAACGCGACCAGATTCTGAAAGCCGCACAGGGACTGACGGCGAACGAAGCGGAAAATGTCTTCGCGAAGTCCCTGGTCGAAAAGCATAAATTCGACGTGGATGTCATCCTCAGCGAGAAGGAACAGATCATCCGCAAGTCGGGCATTCTCGAATACTATCCGTTCAGCGAGAGTATCGGCGATGTCGGCGGGCTGGACCTTCTGAAAGACTGGATGGAGAAGCGCACCGTGGCCTTTACGGAGAAGGCCCGCGACTTCGGGCTGCCGTCGCCACGTGGGGTGCTGCTGCTTGGGGTGCAGGGATGCGGTAAGAGCCTCTCCGCCAAAGCCATCGGTTCGCTCTGGCGTCTGCCGCTGCTGCGCCTCGATGTGGGGCGAATCTTCGCGGGCATTGTCGGGTCATCGGAAGAGAATATGCGGAAGGCCATTCGCGTCGCCGAGTCGGTCGCGCCCTGTATCCTCTGGCTGGACGAACTGGAAAAAGGCTTCTCCGGCACCCAGAGTTCGGGAATGTCCGACGGCGGCACGACCAGCCGCGTCTTCGGCACCTTCCTGACCTGGATGCAGGACAAGAAGGCGCCGGCCTTCGTCGTCGCGACTTCCAACGATGTGACCAGCCTGCCGCCCGAACTGTTACGTAAAGGCCGCTTCGACGAGATTTTCTTCATAGACCTGCCCGCCACCGAAGAGCGCAAGCAGATTTTCAGGATTCATCTTCAGAAGCGTAAGCGTAACCCCGACGAGTTTGATCTGGAGAAGCTCGCCCATGCCACTCCAGGCTTTTCCGGCGCGGAGATCGAGGCGTGTGTCGTCGAAGCGCTGTACGATGCTTTCGACGAGGAGAAACTGCTGACGACAGAGGCACTTGTCTCCGCCGCCCATCACACCGTCCCGCTCTCCATGACCATGCGGGAGCGCATCGAAGACCTGCGAGAGTGGGCGAACACCCGCGCCCGGGTGGCGTCGAGCGCACAGTCGGAAGACATGAACACCATCGCGCAGATGCTGATGGTCGCGAAGGCGACCGACCCGTTCACCGATGTAATTGACCCGACGGCGATAGATGTCAAGTCGGTCATGCCCTCCCCGTCTCCCTACACGACACCGGGGATCTGATTGCAAGATACGCCCCCGGCCCCAATTCTGGGGAGTAGGTATTCCGATACGAGCGGGTGTCTGCGTGGCATGGAAGGCTGACGACAAGAAACACTTATGAGCGATAGATTCGATTTTCTGGAACTGGGAAATGAGCGTCCTGTCCTGCCTCCTCCCTCCGCAGATTCCGCCGAAGAGTCCGGGCTGGGTCTGGGCTGGAAGCCGCTGCGCCTGCGGGCCGTCGAGGTCATCGGCGAGAAGGGCACCCACGCCGGGCAGTTCGATACGCCGACCGGATTAGCGGTAGACCCCTGGGGTTCCCTCTACGTCGCGGACAGTGGCAATCACCGGGTGCAGCGCATCACCTCCGGGGGCGATGTCTATCTCTACGGCAAGCCGGGGAGCGGAATAGGGCAGCTCTGGGGGCCGCAGGCTATTGCGGTAGACCCGACCGGGCAGTTCTTTTTCGTCGCGGAACAGGGCAACAATAGGGTGCAGTGTTTTCGCTTCAACGGGCAGCACTATGTGATGTACAGCGGTTTTCGCAGTCCGAGCGGGGTGGCCTTCGATGCGGCAGGGATGCTCTGGATCGCGGATACGGGCGCGTCCAAAGCGCTGCGAGTAGATACGCGCACCGGGCAGTGCCTCAGCACACTCGACAGGTCGCACGGGGTGCATCGCCCGACCGCTATCGGCTGCGACCGGATGCACAATCTGTTCATCACCGAAGGCACAACCAATGATGTCATCCGGTTCAACTACGGCGGCGTAAAACAGTTCGCCTTTGCCGACAATCGCCGCCTGAATGCGCCCGGACAGATGGCGATTGACGCGCTGGGGCGCTGTTATCTCGCGGAAGCGGGCGCGGATCGGCTGCACGTTTTGGATATGCACGGCAACTCTCTCATCACTTTCGACCGCCCCAGCACACGACTCGGCCCCCTCAACGGCCCGTCCGGTGTCGCCCTCGGCCCGAACGGGGAGATATATCTGGCCGATACGCTCAATCACCGCGTCCTGCGCCTCGCCTGGGAGTAGCGCCGAAGCCGCCTCGTCTCTCTATAAGGGTATTATGGCAACTATCCGCACGGTCAATCTGCTCTGGGAACGAAAGTTTCGGGGAGCCTATCCGCTTTCGCGCTTTGCCCTGGATGACGAGGGAACGCTGGCGCTGGCCGTGCCGCGCCCTCTGGAAGCCCGCACCTTCGACCTGACGCAGTACAAGCGCGATGGCAGTGTGGAGGTTCGGGCAGGGTTTGCGGTGGAGACACTTATCAAGCTGGAAGCGTCCGTGCAGTCCGATAATCTGATCGGAATGACGGCGGACGACGTATATCTCTTTCAGGGCGCGAGCAAGAGTCGCTTTATGCCCGAACGGCGCATCAACTTCCTCGATGCCGCGCTGAGTGGCGACGGACGAATGCTGGCAACGGTCTTCTCCGATATTGCGGGGGCAAGCTATGCGATGGCGTTCGGCGAGATCGGCGGCTATGTCACCTGGCTGCGGGAGATAGATAGTCCGGCCTCCACCATTGCGATAGCGCGGGACGGCTCACGGGTTGCGCTCGGAGCGGAGGCTGGTACGCTCTGGCTGTTAGATGCCGGACGGCGAGAAGTGTGGGAGTTCGCTCAGGACAGCCCGGTACGTGCGCTGTGCTGTTCCTCGAACGGTCAGCACGTCGCCTATGGCACCTCGGATGGCAAAGTCGGCCTGATTGACGACGAGGGCGCTCGCCTCTGGGAGACACGTCTGCCCGGTGAGATTTTTGCGATAGCGCTCTCTGCGAGCGCCGATCTGTGCGCTGCGCTCTGTCGCCACCCAGAGAACCCGGCCGCTGTCCACATCTTCTGTCTGGATGCGACGGGGACGGTTGGGTGGGACTTCGACTCGGAGAAGCGTCTGCTCGGCCTGGCGGTCTCCTCGGACGGCAAAACCCTGGCGACCGGAGCCAGAGACGGTACGACGACTCTGTATGAGGTCGTGCCGGGCGAGGGGACGGCGGTTCGCACCGGAGCCGCGCTGGAAGACCCGCTGAAAATCGCAGAGACGCAGTACCGGGCAGGAAATCTGGCACAGGCTCTCCAGACCCTGCGGGAAGCGCTCGATGTCAATCCCGCCGACTGCGAAGGCTGTGACCGACTGCTGGCGGCTCGCGACCGGTACTTCCATGAGGCGTTCGCGCAGGGGCAGACTCAACTTGCTCAGGGTCAGTTCTCGGCGGCAATCGGCACATTGGGAATCCTGCTGCACGAAGAGCCGCTCCACATTGAGACCGCGCAGGCATTGCGGGAAACCCGTCAAAAACGAAGTGAAGAGCTGATCCAAACGGCCCGCACGCAGAGTGGCGCAGGTGACGTATACCGGGCGGAGATGACGCTGCGGGAGGCCATCGCCGTCGCTCCCTCCGGCCAGACTCCCGCCCGTGTCGAACTGGCATCGCTCATTGCCCGTCATGCCGCCGATGCCGACGCGGAGGCCGACCGTCTGCTGGCGCAGGGCAATCTCCCGTCTGGCCTTGCTGCGCTCGAACGAGCGCAGTCGGTGGCGTCGAATCCGGAACGCGCCCGGAAGATCGTTCGCGCCCACACCGCGATGGAGTTCGCCGCCGGAATGACCGCCTACAATGAAAAACGGTATGGGGAAGCGGTCTTTCAGTTCAAAAAAGTCTTGGCCCGCGACCCGGCCCACACCGAGGCGAAGCGCTACCTCAACTTTGCCCAGAAGTTCGCGCAGGACGCCACGACCGAAAGCCTCACCGACCGTTTCAGCCGTCTCGAATAGTCCCGATCTCCGTGAGACGGGCTGTTCACGACACACAGCGATTTGGAACTTCAGAGGAGAAGCAGGCATGATGACACGCAGAGATGTTCTGTCGGCGGCAGTGACCGCCGGAATTGGCAGCGCGGCGAGCGGAGTGGCGGGGGCCGAGCCGCCGAAACGGGGCAGCCGACCGCGATTCCGTGTCGGTTCCTGCGCCTACTCCTACCGTCAGTACCTCCAGGCCAAAACCGACCCCATGAGCTACGAGGCGTTTCTGGAAGCCTGCGCGGCGATGGATATGGACGGGGTTGAGATGACCGCCTACTACTTCCCGGAGCCGCTGAAACTGGCGGATATCCACCGTCTGGCGCGGCGGGCGTTCCTGCTCGGCCTGGATGTCGCGGGGGCGTCTGTGGGCAACACCTTTTGCCTGCCGCCGGGTGAGGAGCGGGACAAGAACCTGGTCAAGGTGCGGCAGTGGATTGACTATGCGGCGGATATGGGAGCGCGTACCCTGCGCGTCTTCGCGGGTGGCCCCCCGAAAGGCACCGACAACGCCACCGGCCGCAAGTGGGTGGTGGAGTGTGTGCAGGAGTGCCTGCCGAAAGCGGAAGAGAAGGGCGTAATTCTCGCGATGGAGAATCACGGCGGGGTGGTCGCGGACTCGGCGGGAACGCTGGAGATTCTGGAAGCCATTCACTCCGACTGGTTCGGCCTGAAATGGGACACGGCCAACTACCACACCGCCGACCCCTACGGCGATCTCGCCCGCGTTGCGAAGTACGCGGTCACGACGCACATGAAGACGGAGATTTTCCCCGGCGGCAAGCGCGAAGCCACCGATTTCGCCCGTATTCTCAACATTCTGCGCGGCGTGAACTATCGCGGCTACCTGCTGCTGGAGTATGAGGCGGCAGAAGAGCCAAAGGTCGCGGTTCCCCGCGCCATCGCCGAATTGCAGCGGCTGTCGGGCGAGACAGTCGCACAAGCCTGAACCGGGGAGACGCCTTTTTGGAAACGACTCTGACCTCTGTCCTGCGGAAAGTGCCGCTGTTCGCCAGTCTGGACCAATCCTCTCTGCTTGCACTGGCACAGCGCAGCCGCCGCCGCAAATTCCCGGTCGGCGAGACGCTGTTCCATGAGGGCGATCCCGGCTATACACTCTATATCATCATCTCCGGGCGCGTGAAAGTCCAGACGGTCGGGGCGTCCGGGGAGGTGGTGCAGATCGCGCAGCGCGGCTCCGGGGAGCATTTCGGTGAACTCTCGCTGTTCGATGGCAAGCCGCGCATGGCGGATGTCGTCACGACGGAACCCTGTGACCTGCTGATGCTCGACCACGCCGATTTCGTGCGCTGTGTGGAGCAGTCCTCGAAATTTGCCCTCTCTATCATGGCGAACCTGGCGGACCGCATCCGTCAGGCCGCTGACCACCTCGAAAGCCACCGCGAACTCGATGTGACCGGGCGCGTCGCCGAAGCCCTTCTTGACCTCCTCGCCGCCTACGGGGAAGACGACCCCGCCGGTGGCAAACGCATCACGCACAAAATCACGCAGCAGCAGCTTGCCGAACAAATTGGTGCGACCCGCGAGAGCGTAAGCCGCGCCCTGACCGGCCTCCGCGACACCCAGGCCGTCCGCCTCGACGGCCGCACGCTCGTCGTCCTCAGTGAAAAACGTCTCCGCCGCGCCTGCTCCCGCTGAACCATAAAGCATCGAAAAGAGGGTATACTGTTTATCCCCATGAATGAGCGTGAGGACAGGGCGCGGGGTGAAAAAGCCTGTGCATAACGGTTTTTTGACCCGGATTCGTGGAGCGTTCCTTTTCGTCGTGGCGATGACGAAAGGGGACGCTCCGCACCATAGAGGCAGACGAAACGCTACGGCGAGAGAGGCAGCCACGCAGACGATGACCTACCCCTCCCCGAAACCCGACACGGAATGGACGCCCGCAGAACCACAGGCTGGCGAACAGGACAGGGACCTGACCGCGCAACTGGAGCGCATTCTGGTCCGCCTCGCTGAATACCGTCCGCAGGCGGATGCAGACCTCGTGCGTCGGGCGTTCCGTTTCGCCTTCGAGAAGCATGAAGGGCAGACACGCAACAGTGGCGAACCCTACATCACACACCCGGTCGAAGTCACCGAGATTCTGGCCGAACTCGAAATGGACGAGGCCACACTCGCCGCGGGACTGCTGCACGATGTCGTGGAAGACTGCGACGTGACCGGGGAGATTCTGATCGCGGAGTTCGGCCCGGAAGTCGCGCATCTCGTGGATGGCGTGACCAAACTGCAGATTGTGGGGGTTGACGAGGGCAAGAAGCGCGATGCGACCCCCGAAGACGAAGAGGATCTGAGCGAGGCGACCCTCGAACGCCGCAAAAAGCAGGCCGAACTCGCCAAGAACGCCGCTAATATCCGCAAAATCTTTGTCGCGATGGCGAAAGACCTGCGCGTCATCGTCATCAAACTCGCCGACCGGATGCACAATATGCGGACACTGGCGGGTCTTTCCCCCGCCCGTCAGTTCCGAATGGCCTCCGAAACACTCCAGATTTTCGCTCCCCTCGCGCACCGTCTCGGCATCTGGCAGCTTAAGTGGCAGTTGGAAGACCTCTCCTTCAAATACGTCAACCCGGAAGCCTACCGCGACGTCTCCCAGATGGTGGCCCGAAACCGCGCCGACCGACAGGCTGAGGTGGACGAGGCGATCCAGGCGCTCACCGACAAACTGAAAGAGGAGGGAATCGCCGCACAGGTCAAGGGCCGTCCCAAGCACCTCTACAGTATATATAATAAGATGCAGCAGCAGCGTCTGGAGTTCGCCGACCTTTTCGACCTCACTGCCCTCCGCATCATCGTTCACACTCGCTCCGAGTGTTACCATGCGCTTGGAGTCGTCAGTGCGCTCTGGACGCCCATTCCGGGGATGTACACCGACTACATTGCTCAGAGCAAGACCAACCTCTACCAGTCGCTCCATATCAAGGTCACCGGGCCGACCGGCAGCCCAGTCGAAGTGCAGATTCGCACCTGGGAGATGCACCGCACGGCGGAGTTCGGAGTCGCAGCGCACTGGCAGTACAAAGAGGGCGGCAAGGTCAGCGATCAGTTCGAGCGGCGGCTGGCGTTTCTGCGGCAGCAGATGTTCGACTGGCAGAACGACAGCAAAAACTCCCGCGAGTTCATGCAGAATATCGCTGACGACCTCTTCACCGATCAGGTCTTCGTCAGCACCCCGAAAGGCGATGTGTTCGATCTGCCCGTCGGCAGCACCCCGGTAGATTTCGCCTATCGCATTCACTCGAATGTGGGGCAGCACTGCGTGGGGGCGAAGGTGAACGGCCGGATGGTCCCGCTCTCCTTCCGCTTCGAGTTCACTAACCCGGAATTCAAAAACGGGATGTCGGTGGACATCATCACTCGCCCGAACGCCGCTCCAAGCCGTGACTGGCTGGGCTTCGTTAAGACCTCCCACGCCCGCACCCGTATCCGCTCCTACTTCCGCCGCCAGAACCGGGACGAGAATATCCTCAAAGGCCGGGAGATGCTCGAAAAGGAGCTTCAGCATCAGATAGACCGGGACGCGAAAGCCTGGGGCGACGCCCCCCACTCGCTCATCAAGGACGAACAACTGCGGGCGATTGCCACCTCCTTCAACATTCTGACCGAAGAGGAGCATCGGGAGAAAGACCTGCTCGCGCAGATAGGGCAGGGGACCATCGCGCCGCTCACCGTCCTGAACCGTCTCAAACCCGCCGCCGTCCCTGCCGATGAACTCCGCACCTCGGAAACCCGCGCCGATGACCGCAAACTCCAGATTCGGGCCGGGGCGATGGATGCGGAGAATGTGGAGTTCCGACGATCCCGCTGCTGCCTGCCCATTCCCGGCGACGAGGTGATCGGCTATGTGACACGCGGGCGCGGCATGGCGCTGCATCGCCGCGAATGTCCCAACGCCCAGCAGGCCCTCCAGCACGAGGCCGACCGCTGTATGCCCGTCGCCTACATCGGCAACGAGGGCCAGGTCTTTCAGGTCTATCTCATCATTGAGACCGTAGACCGTACTGGCCTGCTCGCGGATGTCAGCAACATCTTCGGCGAGAACAAGACGTTCATCACCGCCGTCAAGACACAATCCCACCGCGACAAGACCGCTACCCTTGAAGTCGCCATAGAAGTGCGCGATACCGAACACCTCAAAACCATCATCGGTAAAGTCCACGCCCTCCCCGACATTCTCAACATCCACCGCGCCGGCCCCAACAAAGCCTCCGGCACTCCCGTCTCCAGCGACCTGGAAAAAGGCAAACGCGCCATCGTCTCCCGCAAAGGCGCCCGCACGAAATAGACACTTCTAACCGATGTGGAAGAGTTTGCCGATTCCGAAGGTGACGCCGCCGGTGAGGAAGCCGATAAGGGTCATTTCGAAGCCACTCGCCCACCAGGAGCGGGAGGTAATCATGCTCTTGGCCGCGCCGACCGCGAAGTGCGCCGCCATCCCGACGAGCGCGGCGGCAAATACGGCGGGAAGGCCGCGCAGGAAGAAGAACGGCAGGACGGGCAGAATGCCGCCAATGGCTGTAGAGAGCGCGGCAGAGGTCGCCCCGATCAGGGGGTTGGGGAAGTGGCGTTCGCTCAGGCCCAATTCCTCCTGCGCCATCGTTTTGAGGAACAGTTCCGGCTGCGCGGAAACCCGTGTCGCCATCATTTCCGCTTCGGTCTCCGAGAACCCTTTCAACTGGTAGAGCAGGGCCAACTCCTCTTTTTCATGCTCCGGGGACTGTTCGATCTCCTGGCGTTCACGGCCTATCTCCGCCTCATAGACCTCCCGTTCGGCCTTCGTCGCCATGAACGCGCTAGAACCCATCGAAAGCGCCGAGGCGAGAGTCGCCACCAGACCTGACGCTACCACGTACTTAAACGCCTCGTGCTGGGTCCCGGCGAACCCGGCCATTCCGCTCACGACGCCGAAGACAGAACCGAGGCCGTCGTTGACGCCGTAGATCGCATCTCCTATCCAGCTTCCCGTCGAGACGTGCCACTTTTCGCCTTTCAGCATGGCTTCCAGACGAGTTTTCGGTTCATCGGGCATTTTCAGTGAGTGCAGAGTGGAGGCGTGCTGCTTCTCCTCCTCTTCTATCCGCTGGAAGAGCGCGAAAGACTCCGCATCTTCCTCCAGATCATGCGCCTGCTTCTCGAACTGCGTGATATTCCTCTCCTCCTCGGCTTCGAGGCGGCGCAGCATGGCGTCCGGCCCGAAGGTCTTCATCATGCGTCGCTGCGCCTGGGTCGGAACCGTCGTCGCTTCGGGCGGCATCCCGCCAAGCGCGGCAATGCGTCCGGCGAACTCACGCGCATGACCTTCCTCCGCCTCGGCAAGCCGCAGAAACAGCCGCTGACGCCGCTCGTCTCCCTGCTGCTCGCCGAGGAGCCGATACATCTGCGCCGCTTCGATTTCGCGCTCCCACGCCGATCGGAGGGCAGCAATTACTTTCTGTTCTCGCATCATACGCTTTTCTCTTCCTGCACACCACGCTTCGCACACCGCACCACCAGCGCTGCCGGAACCTCTTCATAGCCCGGCACACGCCGCGAAATCTCGTCCTGTGCCTGCGGCTCGGCAAAATGCTCCAGGGCCAGTCCCGCGCCGAGACAGGCGTTCAGCAGGGTCGTCAGGGTGCGATGATACGCCCCGACCTGGCCGCGCACTCCATGCGGATTGTCGGAGCGCCAGTAGATTTCCCGGAAATAACCCCGGACCTCGCGCCGCACCGTGCCGCCTCTCTGCCCCGTCCACCGGCCTTCGGGAACCTGAAAACAGGGATGCGTCACCGCGAACACGAACCAGCCTCCCGGCTTCAACACACGCGCTACCGTCCGCAGACAGGCGGGCAGGTCGGGAATATCCATGAGCGCCAGACAGCAGGTTACGCCGTCGAAGGTCGCGTTCGTTATCTCCGACAGCGACTGTGCATCGCCTTCCCGATATACGATTCCAGACGGCTCCGATGCTTCCCTCTCCCGCGCCAGCGCGAGCAGACGCCTCGACAGGTCTATCCCAGTGACCTCAGCCCCACGCTTAGCGAGTTCCCGTGTCAGAATTCCCTGCCCGCAGGCCAGGTCGCACACCTGCCTTCCTGACACATCCCCGCACAGTTCTAGCAGGGCGGGAATCGCCAGTGCGTGGATGGGAGAGCCGCGCTTGATGCTGTCGTCGTACCACTCTGCGACCGCATCGTAAAGCGGAATGGGTGCGGCAGGTTCTGCTTCCTCGTTCATTTGACGGGAACCAGATTTGCGTAGGCGAGGGCCAGACGTTTCGGCCCGACTTTGGGGAAAACGACTTCCACCTGACGGTTCGCGCCCTCCCCGGAGACGTTCAGTATCACGCCGACGCCGAATGTCTCGTGCCGGACTTTCTGCCCGACCCGATATTCGTCGGTGACCGCCGTGCGTTTCTGTTCGGTGGGGGAGAGGGAACCGCTGTCCCAGAGTTTGCGAGGCGCGGCAGGGCGCTGCACAGGAGCGAACTCCGCGTCCGGGTCGAAACTGCTGACAGTCGGGCCGCGCCCGATTTTCGCGCTCTGAGAATAGAACAGTTCGGCGGGGATTTCGCGCAAGAACCGTGACGGCGGATTGAACGAGATACCCCCGAACAGCGTCCGCCTGTCCGCCCGACTGACGACCAGCTCCTCCTGAGCGCGAGTGATGCCGACATAACAGAGGCGGCGCTCCTCTTCCATTTCCGCGTCGGAATCGCGGGAGCGCAGGTGCGGGAACAGATTCTCCTCCATCCCGACCAGAAATACGACCGGAAACTCCAGCCCCTTCGAGGCGTGAAGCGTCATCATCGTGACGGCCTCTGCGTCGGGGTCGAGATTATCAATGTCCGCGACCAGGGAGACGTTCTCCAAAAAGCCTCCGAGCGCGGGCGACTCGCCCTGCTGCAACGCCTCGGATTCGTACTGCCGGGTCGTGGATAGCAGCTCTTTGACGTTCTCCACGCGGTCAATGTCGTTCTGGGTCTCCAGTTCGCGCAGCAGACCCGTGCGGTCAAGCATCGTCTGCGCGAGATCGGTCACGCTCAGGCTCTCCCGCTCTGCCCGCAGCCCAACAATCAGCGCGACGAAATCGGAGAGCCTTTTGCGCGTGGGTCTCTGAAGCATGCTCAGGTCTTCGGCGCGGGAGAGGACTTCCCAGAACGACCGCCCCGACAGGTTCATCTCCTCTTCGATGGCCTTCACAGTCGTTGCGCCGATGCCTCGCGCCGGGACATTGAGGATGCGCCGCAGACTGACACTGTCGGCGGGAGACTGCACGACACGCAGATAGGCGAGGGCGTCCTTGACCTCTTTGCGGTCGAAGTAGCGCACCCCACCGACGATGCGGGCGGGTATGCGCCAGTTCTTGAACACCTCTTCCAGCACACGGGACTGCGCGTTCGTGCGATAGAGAACGCCGTAGTCCGCGTAGCCTCGTTTTTGTAGTTTGATGTCGTCGCGTATCCGCTCGACGATCTTCACGGCCTCTTCCTGCTCGTTCGCGGCGTCAATACGGGTGAGGGGAATTCCGTCGTCGTTGTGCGTCCAGAGTTTCTTGTCCTTGCGGCCCCGGTTGTGCTTTACCACCCCGTAGGCGGCGTCCAGAATTGTCTTCGTGGAGCGATAGTTCTGTTCCAGTTTGAGGACTTTGGCCTCCGGGTAGTCGTGCTCAAACTGCAAAATCAGTTCGACATTCGCCCCTCGGAACGCATAGACCGACTGATCGTCATCTCCCACAACACACAGATTTCGCCGTTTCAGGGCAAGCTGCTTCAAAAACATATACTGGACATAGTTGACATCCTGATACTCGTCCACGAGAACGTACCGAAACCGATCCTGTAGACGTTCGAGCGTGTTCGGACTCTCCGCGAAGAGCCGCACGGTCTCCACGAGCAGGTCGTCAAAATCGAGGGCGTTGTTCTGATCCAGTTTCTGCTGATAGAGCGGGTAGACCTTGCCACAGATGTCTTCGAGAAAACCGCGAAAGTGCGTATGCCAGTCTTCCGGCATAATTAATTTCTCTTTCGCGTTGCTGATGCGGGAGAGGATGGAGCGGGGGGTGAACTGCTTTTCGTCTATGCTGAGCTGCCGCAGGCAGTCGCGCATGACGGTCAGTTGGTCGCTGTCGTCGAAGACCAGGAAATCGCGCTTGAGGCCGATCTTCTCGCCGTGTTCCCGCAGGAGACGGGCGCAGGTCGCATGGAAGGTTCCCACCCACAGGTGCCGCGACTTCCCCTCGTCGTTCAAAATCTTGCCGATGCGCTCCTTCATCTCCTTCGCGGCCTTATTCGTAAAGGTGACCGCAAGGATGTTGTAAGGAGAGACGTTGCGCTCGGCGATCAGATAGGCGACCCGGTGCGTCAGAACGCGGGTCTTCCCGCTGCCCGCCCCCGCAAAAAGCAGTAGCGGCCCCTCCCCATGCAGCACCGCCTCCCGCTGCACCGGATTCAGGGCGCGCAACAATGGATGCGTTGGGGCTTCCTCAATCACATCGCTATCTCTGTTAGAAGTTACAGGGACAGGCTCAGGGCGGGGTTCAGTCATTGTACATTTGTCTCCTTCCCTCTATTATACTACTTTGGAGGAGAAGGGAACGTTAACGGCGGCGGGAGAAGCGGTGTTTGACGCGCTGCCAGACGTTGAAGACGATGGGACAGATGGCCGTCGTTTCGATCATTAAGAGGGAACGTGAGCGGAAGTTGGGCTGATGCAGGAAGGGATAGTCACGGCAGGTATCGGGCCGATCCTCGTAGACGGTGCAGAGATTGTTGTCCGAGAGGAAGGGGCAAGGTGGAGAGGCAAAATGGAGATAGCCTTCTTTCGCCTGCTTCACATAGCGCGTCCGAAACTCCTGTGGTGTGATCTCGAAACGGGCAGCAAGCCGCTTTATATCGGTCTCGTTCACCTCGACTTGAAGTGACCGACAACAGTTGCCGCAGGTTGTGCAGTCTATCTGCGCCCATACTTCGTCGGTTATCTCCTTGACGCTGGCGTCCAATTCCTCATTGGAGAGAGGCAGTTCGCCCTTCATATAGGCGCGGAACGAGTAGTCCGCGTTCTCATTATGGCGGGCGTAGCGGGCGATAAGCGGAATCTCGCGGATGATCTGATCGGGCGGTGCGGGTCGTTTCGGCTTCGGCATCACGGCTTCCTGTTCTAACGCAGCGGCTCGGAACTGAACGCGGAGACGCTCTCCGGTCTGCCACGACGCGGCACCAGCCAGAGGGTGTCGAATGTGCCGATGGTGAAGTTTCCGGCGGCGAGCGGAACACTGAACCAGAGATTCTTGTTGCCGCTCAACATCGTCCCGCCCCAGTTGCCGAACCAGGGATCAGGCGGCATATTTTTGCCGTTCACGACGATGGTCGGCTCCATCGGAACCCAGCCGACGTTCGCCAGCCAGACCAGCGGCCGAACGTGATGCCCGCTGTTCTTACCGACGTGATTGCCGCTGAGGACGCGCACCGGAATGCCGTTCATGCGGAGGATACGGGCGTAGATGTCGGAGAGCCGCCAGCACTCACCGCTCTTCGTCGCGATGCGGTATTTCCAGCTTCCGAAATCTCCCTCTGCCCGGACAGCCTCTTTGTATTCCGGCAGGTCGTCCGGGATTTTATAGACGAAATTGCGGTGCATATAGACCAGCGCCCGATAGGCCAGCTCGCTGTCGGTTTCGCCTGCCCGGCGCAGCAGGCTCTCGCTCTGCATCCAGCCGCGATACCACTCCCGCTCCTGACTCGTCGCGAATTCGTCGTTCAGGGCGAGCGTCTTCATGGCAGGGTCCAGAGGTTCCGGCGCGGGAGCCTCATCATCCGCCACCAGCGAACAGTCGTAGAAGGTGACATCCACCTCGGCGCGAACGGAGAAACTGCCGCTCTCCTTTACTTCGAGCGCATAGACCGGCTGCTGTAGCGGCTTCGTGTCCTGCACGATCGGAGCCGTGCGTGTTCCCCGGTCATCTGTGAGAACGACGCGGCTGGAAAGGATACGCTGCCCCGGATCGTCCGGCGGGACAGGGTAGAGGATGCTTCCCTCGAACGCCCCGTGACTTGTCTGCTGTGAGACTCGCCATTGAGTGGTTTTTTTGCGAGCAAGGCGATAGGGGCGATCGTTCCAGAAGTGGAAATTGTCCGCCATGATGTAACCCCGTTTTGGAGACACCGACCTGTCCACGACCTCGATCTGCGCCTTCTTCCCGGCATATTTGCGGAGGTCCCACACGGTCAGGTTCAGTTCCGGGCTGTCGTCTCCCGTCACGGAAACCGCCTCTTTCCCCTCGACGAGCAGCGCCACATAGGTCTCACTCGGAAAATTCCCGCCCCCCACCCGAAACGACAGGAACGGATTCGCCACCGTAAATTCCCGTGAGACCGCCCGGCCCGTCGCGGCGTTGCCTGTTTTCGCGTCCAGGGAACAGAGAAACCGTTTGCCCTGAAAACCGGTGATCTTGCCGGGAAAGAGCGCATCCGAGGCCGGTTCCTTGCCCCAGCAGTTCCCCTCCAGCGTCCAGCCATCGTACGAACCGTTCTCGAAATCCGCCAGAACCAGAGGATTGTTGCCGACCAGCAACGGGACAGGCGGCTCCGCAGGAGCCGCGCCGGACAGAGCCAGAAGCAGCAGGATGAGTGGGGAACAGTAGCGCATAAAACTCTCCTCAACGCGAGTGGACATCGGTACTGTACTTGCCGTTTTGGTGTGACAAGGAATACATTGTCAGCACGAAAAAGCCCTGGGATACTATGCCCTTCGGAATGAATTCCGGGGCTGTGGGCCTTCGGCCAAGTGTCCGCAAGCGGACACGTAATCTGCCGTATTTTCGGTCTGCCTACAAGTCTTTTTGTTTGAACTCGGATGTAACGGATGAAGCGGATGGACTATGATGTAGTCCGCAAGCCTGCTTCTTCCCTGCCGATATTCTCGTCTGTGGCGCTTTCGGGTGATGCACAGCCAATTCAGTTTCTCTATCATAGTCCATCCCTTACATCCGAGTTCGGACAAAAAGACGTTTGAGCAAGCCAGACGTTGAATAGATAATGTGCCCGCGAAGCGGTCACTCGGCCGCAGTCCTAGAGCCCCGGAATTCATTCCGAAGGGCAATCCAGTAGACATTCCATAAATTTTCGCATTGAACAACCTGTGCCCGCGCAGGCGGTTACCTGGCCGAAGGCCACCGAGCGGCAGGGTTCAGCCTGCCGACCCCTCATAAACGCCTGCTTCTATTATATCACAACAGCAACAGCCCACGAAAGACAGACGTACAGAGCAGGATTCCAGCCCTTCACTGTGCAACTTTGCCGGTAGTCAACGAACTTACCAGGGGAGCAAAAATGGGGGTTATTCAAGCGAGTGCGCCGGGACGGTGCGGCATTGTTGGCAATCCGTCGGACATGTATGGCGGCAGCGTTCTGTCGTGTACGGTCCAGGAAAGAGCGCAGTGCCGCCTGACGGATACCGATGCGCCGCTCTTCCTGCGAAATGGCGACGAGACGGCCGTACTGCGAACACGCGACGACATGACCCTGCGCGGTGATACGTTGGACATCGCCCGCGCTGCCCTGACTTTCTTCGAGATAGACCCCGCCGCTGCCCGGTTCTCCCTCGAAATCAGCACCGATATTCCCATGCGGGCGGGGCTGGCCGGTTCGACAGCCCTGCTCGCCACAATCGTCGGCGCACTCTACGCGCACATGGGTCTCTCGCCAACCCCCTATCTGCTGGCCGAAACAACACGCAAGGTGGAGGCGCGAGTCATGGAAGTATTCTGCGGACTCCAGGATCAGCACATGGCCGTCTTCGGCGGACTGAACTTTATGAACTTCGCGGGCAAAGAGCAGCTCGAACAGCGGGATGACGAACCTCTGGCGACCATCGAGCCACTCGCCGCTCTGGTTTCCGACCCTCCCTTACTTCTCGCGCATACCGGGATACAGCACCATTCCGGCACCGTCCACAAATCTCCTCGCGAACGCTGGCTAGCCGGGGAACCCCTCGTGCGGCAGAACTATGCCCGAATCGCGGAACTGGCAATCGAAGGCAAACGCCGTCTGCTGAATGGCGACTGGAATCGCCTCGGTATCCTGATGAACGAGAATCACCATCTCGTTGCCGAACTTGGCGGCTCCGGCCCTGCCAACGACCATCTCATTGAGACCGCCCGCGCCGAGGGAGCCTGGGGCGCGAAACTCGCCGGCGCGGGCGGTGGGGGCACCATCCTGGTACTCACCGATGAGCCTGAACGCGTTGGAAAGGCCCTGCTCGCCGCTGGCGCCGAACGTCTTCTCACGCCTCGCCCTCAGCCGGGCCTTACCGTAGAGCGCCTAGCGTAGGTAGAGGGTCAGGCATTTCGCGGCCCCGCCTGCTTTCAGAAACTCCGAGAGCCCGACGCGATGGACGGTGTAACCACGCGCTTCCAGCCTGCGTGAGAGTTCCGGGCAGCCGGAAGGCAACACAATGTGCCGGTTGACACGGACGGCGTTGCAGGCGAAGCGGAGCGCCTCTGCCGTATCCACCTCAATGGTCATGAACCTGTCGCGGAGGACGGTCTGCGCGTAACTGTCAAACGCGCCCGGATAGTAGACGACGGTCTGTTCGTCAAGCGGAAACAGGCAGGTGTCCAGGTGATACCAGCGGTCGTCCACCAGTTCCAATGAGAGAACCTCCGCGTCCAGTTTTTCGGCGATCAGCGAGTGGGCATGGATGTCGCTGCGTTTCAGGTAGCCTGCCAGCAATATCTCTCCCGCGAAGAGCGCATCGCCCTCGCCCTCAAACGAGATCTCCTGCGGCAGCATCTCGATACGATAGCCATGCTCTGCGAACCAGGCGGCGAAGTACGGCTCTTCTACCTGACGTTCCGGGTGGCGAAAGCGGGCAAGAATGCATCTGCCATTCCGCGTCAGTCCCGCATTGGCGGTAAAGACCATATCAGGCGCATTCTCTGCCTGCGACAGCAATTTCACACTCGCGCCAGCATCCTCGGTGAGGACACGATAGAGTTCCTGCCACTGTTGCGCGGCCAGCGCCGTATCCGGCAGATGCGACAGTGACATCCAGGGATTGATCTCATATTTCAGCCCGTAGTGTGTCGGGGGACACATGAGCAGTGGCGGCGAGGCAGAAGCGAGTTCCGACCGTGATTGCAGTCCGCTGTCGGGACGGTGGTTTTTCTCTCTGGCTGTCTCGGATAGGGTAGTGGTAGTCATGGTTAGTTGCCTTTCAGTTGAGCCGCAAGCTCTTTCAGGAAAAACTCGCAATCCGTGACCAGGCCGAACGCCTGATGCGTTCCCCTGTCCATGAGTTTGATGACAGTGTCGGCATCGGAATCCACGCAGATGGTGCGAACAGAGGCGGAGAGCAGATTACCCGTCGCAACCGAATGCAGGGTCGTCGCGACCATCAGGGCGACCCCGACACCGCGCACTCCCTCGCGCATGGCATCCTGCGCCCGAACGCTGTCGGTGATGACATCGGGCAGGGGGCCGTCGTCGCGGATACTGCCTGCCAGCACATAGTCCACGCCGTTCACCACACAGGCGTGCATGATGCCGGAAGTCAGAATGCCAGTCTCGACTGCCTGACGAATGCCGCCCGCCTGTCGAATGGTGTTGATGGCGCGGAGATGATGCTCATGCCCGTGCGCGACAGCAGCCCCGGTCGCCAACTCGATACCGAGGGAGGTGCCGTAGAGGGCACGTTCGATGTCGTGGGTGGCGAGCGCGTTTCCGGCAAAGAGAGTATCTATCCAGCCTGACGCGATAATCGCTTCCAGGTGACGGCCCGCGCCTGTATGCAGAATCGCAGGCCCGCCGACAAGCAGGATTTTCTTACCCTGCGTCCGGGCGACCCGCATTGCCTGCGCTATCGCCGCGATCACCAGCTCTTTGGGGCGTTCTGTAGAGACCTCACTGCCCATGAAAGAGAACGCATCGGTGGCTTCGGGACGGTCGAGAGGGCGGACGCGCACTCCGGTATCTCCCACGACCACCTGCTCCCCTGCTCGTACCCGGTGCATGGGAACGCAGCGGGCAGCCGCCTTTTCGCCCTCCATCACGATGCCGCAGTCCATTTCGATGTTCTCGACTGCCTGCCAATCATTGTGCAGACGGACGGAGGTCTCCAGATTCGTCGTCGCGTAGAAGCCTTCGGGGAACACACCGTCCATAGGAGCAGGAAGTGTATGCAGTTCTCCCGTGCAGCGCATGGCCCCGTGCTGCCCGATGACATGGAGCAGATGTTCCAGCGCCGCCTTGTCGGGCGCGGAGACGAGGATTTCGGCATGGCTCTGGTCGTCGCGAGTGGCTCCGATATGGAACTTCGAGATTGTGTACTGCCCGCCATCGCGCAGAATCAGATCGAGGACTTTTGAAAGCGTCAGCGAGTCGATAATGTGACCGTCGAGGTAAACTGTTTCGGTAAGCATGGGTCTCCTTTGACAAGGAGTCTTAGCCTGCTTCTTCGGAAGATGGGGAAGGGAAGTTTCGGAGGGTGGCGAGAGGCCATCGCGAAGAAGAGCAGGATGCACTCCTTATGATACGATGTCCGCGCCCGTCTGTTGGGCGCGTCTCTCTTTTGCACAAGGCTATTATACCATACCAGATGCTTCTCTGCCCAGAAGAAATGTGTAGGGAACAGGCAGATTATTTGGACAGGCTGAATGTGGGAGGCCATTATGCCGACTGTACAAGACGTGGTTATTCGAGAGGCGTGTCTAGACGATGCCGAGGCAATCGCCGCCGTGAGTATCGCGAGTTGGAATGAGTCCTATCGTGGTATCGTCCCGGACAGTTTCCTCGACCGAATGAGTCTGGAGGAGAGGGCGGAGAAGATGCGTACGCAGATGCTGAATCCCGACCCTCTCATGGCTGCTTTTGTCGCTCTCAGAGAGAACAGGATTGTCGGGTTTGCAACGGGTGGGCATAATCGTTCGGAAGATGGCGTCTATCTGGGAGAGCTGTATGCGCTCTATTCGCTCCGCGAGATTCATGGGATAGGGGTAGGCTCTCGCCTGGTAAAAGCAGTCGCGCAGGCTCTCTTTGAGCGTGGAATGTCCAATATGAAACTGTGGGTATTGACGGCGAATCCGGCACGAGGATTTTACGAGCACCTGGGAGCGAAGTTCCTGTACGATGGCTCCTTCATTGTAGACGGAGTCGAAATTCCAGAGATGGCGTATGGCTGGCCTGATATTCGGAAGCTGTTATAGCAGACAGATCGCTCGTAATCGCTGCAAAAAAATCAGGGCCTATGTGAAGAGATTTCGCTTCACATAGGCCCTGATTTTTTGTCCTTGAAGTTTAGTTGCCTGTCAGGATGCGCTTGACCACATCAATGACATTTCCGGCATCACCCGTTTTCTGCGCGATCTCCAGTTTGTCCTGGACGGCATAGATGCGGAGCGCCTTCTTCATGGCGTTGGCGAAAAGCTCTTTGGAGAGCAGCATCGCCTTGACGGGTTCCATGCGGTAAGTGAACTGATCTTCGCCGAACCAGCCCTGATAGTCGGTATCAATGGCGGCGTAGCAGAACTCGGCGAGCCGCCAGATGTCGTCGGTGCCGGTGACGCGGTCTTCGTCGTTAGAGTTGTACTTGGCCGCGTTGATGTGGAAATTGGCTATCGGAACGCCCATGCGCTTGAGCAGATAGAGGCTGTCGGCGGGCTGATTGCCGACCATCTGCTCATGTCCGTAGTCAATGACCACGCCCATGACCGTTTCGCCCACTGCCTCATTCACCGTCTTCGCGACCAGCGCCGCTTTCGCCGTCGTGTTGAGGATCATGTTGCCTTCACGCGGCTCTTTTTGCTTCGCCTCCGTGCCGAACTTCAGACCGTAGCCGTGCGACTTCTTGGCAATGGCGATGCATCCGTCCAGAAACCAGTCGAGCTGCTTGCCGTAGTTCACCTCGAAATGGTAGTCCCAGCCGTCGGAACCGGGCCAGAGCTGGACGCTGGGGCAGTTGAGGCGTTTCGCCAGTTCGACCGTCTGGAGGCAGTAGTCTAGCCCTTCGCGCCGCCGACCGGGGTCCGGATTGGTGATGCCGCCCATCCGGTAATAGGCGCGGGTCCAGATGTTGGTGTTCATATTGGTCGGGGTGAGGTGAAATCGCTCCAGTGCGTCCTGAACTTCCCGGATTTTAGTCTCGTCAATCTGCTGGTGCTCGTCGAGAAACATCTCGTTATTCAGTTCGACCCCGACGATACCTGCCTGAGCGACCCGTTCAATCTGCCCGACAGCAGACTCATCCAGCGGTTCCTCCTGATAGGTACGGCAGAAACGGTCGCTGAAGCCGCCCGCGCACCAGTGTCCGGCGGAGAAGTTGATGCCATAGGTGCGGAAGAAGGCGTTGACTGCCTCACCTTCCAGATAGTCGGCATAGTCGGTATGGAGAAGCGCCAGATTGTCGGCATTGACGTGCATAGAGTGAGTTCCTTTCGAGTATCGAGAGAGCGATAGGGAGTAGTTCGCGAAAGGAAGGAACGCCTCCTGCCGGAAGCAAATCTTTTTTGAAACCTACCTTAAGGGTTGGCGTCTAATGGTGTGTAAGAAGTTGCAATACCCTTCCGGTGTCATCATCAAGCAACACAAAGGCATTCTGTATTGGCTGCATAACAAGGCACGCGACTACATCGTTAATTACGGAAACCACATACGAGGAGTCGTGTTCATGAAACATTACGAGATGGAGATACCGGTTCTGTTAGAATTTCGTGGCATGGAGCGACCGGTGAAGGTCTCTCTGCCACAGCCTGTTCAGCGCTACCTGGATATTTATGCGAGTCGCGAGCACACTGCCGAGGGAAGTGTTATCTATAAGCAGGGAGAACGCGCACGGGTCCTTCCCGTCTGTCTGCTCCCGCGCAAAGTGAACTCCATCCTTCGCCCCTGACGCGCCCGGATTATCTTATCGGCTCACCTTACGCAGGCAGGATGCGACGGGCGAGGGGGCGACGGACTGAAGTCCCCGCTATGTGACCTTCGGCCCAGTTTCCTTCGGAAACGTCCATGGTGTTAGGGCTACTCTCAGCAGTCAACGAACCTTGTCGCGTTGGGTTTCGTCCGAAGGACACTCCGCCGCAGGCGCGTAGCGAGGGGTGTCAACTTTGCCTGCTCTCGTCTGCGTTAAGGTGAGTTAGATTAAGAGCTCACCTTACGCAGGCGGACATACCCTTTGCCCCAAACGAGGCAGCAAAGGGTTGACACCCCTCGCTACGCGCCTGCGGCGGAGTGTCCTTCGGACAAAATACCGTTGAAGGCGAAGAG
>JBBRLP010000004.1:0-89193 GCA_038231295.1 Chthonomonadales bacterium | reverse complement strand
CTTCAGGATAACGAGCAGACGGGCAAACCGAGTTCGGTAAGTTGCGTGACAAGTGACCCACTAGTGGGTCACTTGTCACGCAACCTTACGAACGTTCTGAGATCGTTTACGGCGAAAATGGCGTCTAACGAATGTTATATTTCGTGGCAAGTGACCCACTAGCGGCCTCAATATGGCCGTTAGCAGACCCTTTATAGATCCGGAGCGGCGGCGGTTTGTGCCTGCCACATCGTCCAGTTGCCGTTAAACTGACGGGGGGGGCCATTCGGCTCGAACAAGAGAAGCTGCGTGGCGACTTTGTCCAGAAAGAACCGGTCGTGGCTGACGACTATCACCGCGCCCGGAAAGTGGATCAGGGCCTGCTCCATCACCTGAGTGCTTGCCAGATCCAGGTGATTCGTCGGCTCGTCCAGAATCAATACCTGCGCGCCGGAGAGCAGGCACTGAGCCAGAGCGACCCGCGCTTTCTGCCCGCCGGAGAGCGTCCCGATCCGTTGCTGTAGATCCATTTCGGAGAACTGCAGAAGGGCGAGAAAGCGATGGACATGCTTACGCTGTGCCTGTCCCGCCATGCTGAACTGTCCGCCGGTTGTGTTGACGGCATGCGAGACGGTGTCTTTCAGGTCGAGATCTCGCTCCGCCGCGTTGAAATCAGCGAAGGTGACGCCGCGTTCCCAAACGACCTTGCCGGTATCGGGAGTCTCCTGGCCCGTCAAGAGGCGCAGCAGGGTGGATTTCCCGCTCCCATTGGCACCGATCACGCCCCACCGCTCTCCCTTCGCCACCTCCAACGTCACGGCCTCAAAGAGCCGCTGTTCCCCGTAGGTATGGGCGATCTCTTCCACCCGACACAGGCGGTCGGGAATGCGCAGGCCCTGGTAGATGCTGGTGATGATCGTGTCCACGGGACGCGGCGTGCGGCGCTTTCGGATGTCGGCGAGCTTACGGTGCAGGTTGTCGGTGGGGTTGCGGGCCAGCTCCTCGCGGTCGGAAGCGGCTTCGCCCTCCAGCGTCAGCAGCTCTTCCTCATGTTCAAACTGCCGTTCCAGGGTCTTGAGGCGAAAGGGCTTGGTACGCACGTACTGGGTGTAGTTGCCGGGATAGTCGTGGAGGTGATAGTTTTCCACCTCTACGACACGCGTCACGACTTTATCCAGGAACTGGCGGTCGTGGGAGACCAGGAGTAGACCGCCCCGGTAATCGCGCAGCCAGTCTTCCAGCCAAGCCAGGCCGGCGACGTCCAGAAAATTGGTCGGCTCATCCAGAAGTAGCACATCGGGCTTTTCGAGCAGGATACGCGACAGCGACGCACGAATACGCCACCCACCCGAAAGTTCATCGATCGGTTGATTGCGGCGTGTCGCGTTGAACCCGAGCCTGGTCAGTACGGTGTCTATCTGGCGCGGATAGTCCCACCCGCCACGGCGCTCCATCTCTTCCAGCAGGTGCGCCTGCCGGTCAATGAGAACGGTCATTTCGTCCATGTCGGAGACTGTCTGTAGCGTCCGGCCTATCTGGTCCAACTCGTCCTCCACCGCCCGCATATCCGCGAACAACGCTTCCAATACCTGCTGGATCGAGGCGGAGCCTTTCAGGTCGGAGAACTGGGAAAAGTACCCCAGCCGGACGCCCTGGGTTACATCCACCTCGCCTTCGTCCGGATCTTCCTGCCCCAGGATTAGGCGGAGGAGGGTCGTCTTGCCCGCCCCGTTTCTGCCAAGCAGTCCGACACGCTCGCCTGCACGCAGGCGGAAGGAGACATCGCGCAAGACCAGACGCTCGTCGTAGCGCTTGGTGACGCGGCTGATACGGACAAGACTCATGGTGTCACGGGGAACGTAGTGATAGACATGGAGAGAGTATACCCGTCAAAGGCGAATGCCCCAGCAATGTGTCGATTGTGAGTAATCAGACTGGAAAAATGTAAACAAAGATGTGCGTTGAGCGGATTAGAACCGTAGATGCACATTCTCCGACACGAAAATCTGGCCTGATGCAGTGCCTGGGACGCCTACTCACTTTAAACAATTTGTGGCGGAGAGTGACGTCCGCAGGACGTTTAGCCGAAGGGCATGCAGCGGAGGACTTTAGTCCGCCGACGCCCATATCCGGCATCTTAGCCTGTGTGCGTAAAGTGAGCCGGTAATACTGAAAATATGGAGTTCCTCGTAACTTACGCTTCCCGAGTTCGACAGAAGAGGAGAGAGTCAACGTCGCAAAGTTTGGGCGCTGCCCATAGCGAATTAGCAGCGTATGAGGGAGCAAGGAGCATAACTGAGATGCGGTTGTACAGGAAACTCCTCCGCTTGACGGGGATATTGGGGCTGATGATGGGGGTTCTGACGGTGGGAACCGCTCAGATGCCGGGAACTGTTACGCCTGCCGCGACACCGGAAGCGCTTGCTTTTTTTGAGAAGAACATTCGCCCGGCGCTGGCGGAGAAGTGTCTCTCCTGTCATGGGGACAAGAGCCAGTCTGCTGGACTGCGCCTGGACTCCCGCGCCGCTCTGCTGAAAGGCGGCGATAAGGGCGCGGTCGTGGACCTGACCAGTCCGGACAAGAGCCGGCTGTTGGAGGCACTGCTGTACACAGGATCGGTGAAGATGCCGCCATCGGGGAAGCTTCCCGCACAGGTGATTGCGAACTTTGCCACCTGGATTAAGGCAGGGGCGCCCTGGCCCGCCGGCTCCGGGCCGCATTCAAAGAGCATGGCGGAGCGGGTGACCGAAGCCCGCAGCCATCTCTGGTCGCTGCAGCCTGTACACAAACCCGCCCTTCCGAAGGTGAAAAACACCCTCTGGGCGCGTTCACCGCTGGATCGGCTGGTGCTTGCGAAGCTTGAGGCAAAGGGCCTCCAGCCCGCCCCACCCGCCTCTCGCCGCCTCCTTCTCCGCCGCGCCACCTACGACCTCCTCGGGCTGTCGCCGACGCCCGCGGAGTTCGACGCCTTCGACTCCGATAAGTCTCCCGGCGCGTTCGAGAAGGTCGTTGATCGGCTGCTGGCCTCCCCGCTCTACGGCGAGCGCTGGGGCAGGCACTGGCTTGATGTCGCACGCTATTCGGATACCCTGGGCTACCTCGTCGGAAACGTAGGCGACCCTGGACGGATATATCCCTACGCCTACACGTATCGGGATTACGTCGTCCGCGCCTTCAATACAGACAAACCCTACAACCGGTTTATTCGGGAGCAGTTGGCAGCCGACATGATTCCCGTGCAGGACCCGCGCGATCAGGCCGCGCTCGGCTTCCTCACTGTCGGCAACCGTTACCTGGGCAACAATCAGGAGATCATAGACGATCGCATTGACGTGGTGACGCGAGGATTGCAGGCCATGACGGTAGGCTGCGCCCGCTGCCACGATCATAAGTTCGACCCTATTCCCGCCGCCGACTACTATTCGCTTTACGGCGTCTTCAACAGCATCCATGAGCCATCGGAACTGCCCCAGATCGGTGAGCCTGCCGACCATAAGGCATACGAGACATTTCTGACGAAATTCAACCCGATGGAGCAGAAACGCGCCGAACTGCTGAAAGACAAGAAGAACGAGGAAGCGAACAAGATAGGAGATCAGATAAAACTGCTCGTTCTGAACGACCCTGGCGCACCCCCACGGGCGATGATTGTGCAAGACAACCCCACCCCGGACGAGCCGCATATCCTGCTGCGCGGCAATCCCGGCACGCCCGGCGCGTCGGTGAAGCGGCAGTATTTGCAGGCAGTTCTGGGCGACACGCGACAGCCCTTCACCAAAGGCAGCGGCAGGCTGGAGTTGGCAGATGCCATCGCCTCACCCGACAACCCACTCACGGCACGTGTACTGGTGAATCGGGTCTGGATGTACCATTTCGGCAAACCGCTGGTCAATACGCCCAGCGACTTCGGCACACGCGGTGAGCCGCCGGTACAGCCGCAATTGCTGGACTATCTGGCCGCCTCCTTAATGGAAAACGGCTGGTCAATCAAGCATCTACACAAGTTGATCCTGCTCTCCAGCGTCTATCAGCAGTCTAGCGATCCGTACCCTGCGACCGCCAAGCGCGACCCGGAAAATCGCCTGCTCGGCCACATGAATCGGCAACGCATGGACTTCGAGCCTCTGCGCGACACGCTCCTTGAACTGTCCGGGAGCCTAGACACCACAGTGGGCGGCCGCCCGGTGCAGGCGCTACTCGGCGACAATAAGCGCCGCACCCTCTACGCCTTTGTGGATCGACAGGATTTGCCCGGCCTGCTGCGGACATTCGACTTTGCGGACCCCGGCGCGCATTCACCCCAACGCAACGTAACCACCGTGCCTCAGCAATCCCTATTCCTCATGAACAGCCCGTTCGTGCTTCAGCAGGTGCACAGCCTGCTCGCTCGCCCAGAGATCGCGTCGAAATCCGCGCCTACTGATCGTGTGCGCGCTCTGTTCCGTCAGGTCTATGGGCGTTCGCCGAGTGCGCCGGAGCTTCTCCGCAGTTTGACTTTCGTGAGCGGTTGGCAGTCCCAACGCACGGAGGATCCAACTCTGACCGCGGCCTGGCAAAACGGATACGGCGAGGTGGATCCGATCACGCACCGCATCAAGTCCTTCACACGCCTGCCGCACTTTACCGGCACGGCCTGGCAGGGCGGCCCGCAGTTGCCCGATCCGAAGCTCGGCTGGGTGATCCTACGCGCCGACGGCGGCCATCCCGGCGACAGTCAGCACTCCGCCATCCGCAGGTGGACCGCGCCGTATCCCATGACGGTCACGATCCAGGGCCATCTGAACCATTCTGCGGAGGTGGGCGACGGTGTGGAGGCGCTGATAGTCTCCAGTCGAACAGGCGAAGTCGGAGGCTGGGTAGCGCATCATTCGGCCACGGACACCAACGTGAAGGGTATTCAGGTCATGCGCGGCGAGACGCTGGACTTCGTCGTCACCAGCCGTGAAAACACCAACTCCGACAGTTTCTCCTGGGCGCCCACGCTCCAAGCGGTCGCCGGGCCGCCTGTTCAGGATGTCGCAAAGACGCATAAGGAAGACGCCGCTCGAACGGCGCTGCTGAAGGGTGTACAGACGGTCTGGGATGCGGCGGCGGACTTCGCTGGCCCCGTCTCTGCCGCGCCCCGTGAACCGATGACCGCCTGGGAGGTCTACACCCAGGCCCTGCTCCTGACCAACGAATTCCTGTTTATCGACTGAGGCAAACCGTAATGAGTCACCACAACCCCGATATGGAAGACCTGTTTTTGAATCGCCGCGAACTGCTTAAACGTTGCGGCACTGGCCTGGGCATGCTGAGCCTGAGCGCCATGCTCGGTGAGGAGGGACTGCTTGGCTCCGCGGCGGAAGCGCAGTCGTTGCCCAACTCGCTCCATCCTCTTGCGCCGCGTGCGCCGCACTTCCCCGGCAGGGTCAAACGTGTCATCCATCTCTTTATGAACGGCGGCCCCTCCCAGGTCGATACGTTCGATCCCAAGCCGATGCTGACCCAATATCACGGCAAGCCGCTGCCTGCCTCCCTCTCCACGGAGCGTAAGACCGGTGCGGCTTACAAGTCGCCCTTTGCGTTCCAGAAGTACGGTAAGAGCGGCATCGAGGTTAGCGAGATCTTCCCCAATGTAGCAAAGCATGTTGATGACCTCTGCATCATCCGCTCAATGCATGCCGACGTGCCGAACCATGAGCCATCGCTGATGCTGCTAAACTGCGGTGACTCGCAGAAGGAGCGGCCCAGCATGGGATCGTGGGTGCTCTACGGCCTGGGAACCGTCAACCAGAATCTGCCGGGATTCATCGTCATGTGTCCGGGCGGGTATCCCATCAAGGAAGGCAACAACTGGCGCTCCGCCTTCCTGCCCGGCATCTATCAAGGCACCTATATCAACACCGCCAACTCCCGCATTGACCAGTTGATCGAAAACATCAAGAACTCGGATCTGGATTCAAAGCAGCAGCGCCGGCAGTTGGATCTCGTGCAAGAGATGAATCGCCGCCACGAACAGGCGCATCAGCAAGACGCTCAACTGGAGGCACGCATCCAATCAATGGAGTTGGCGTATCGCATGCAGATGGAGGCGACCGACGCCTTTGATATCAGCAAGGAGCCGGAGTCGGTGCGGGAGCGGTATGGGCCGGGAACTCAGGCGCGCCAGATGCTGATCGCACGTCGTCTCGCCGAAAGAGGCGTGCGCTATATTCAGGTATGGCACGGCGCGGGTCAGCCCTGGGATAACCACGACGACCTCGAAGTCAACCATCGCATGCTGGCCAAGCAGAGCGACCAGGCCATCGGCGCGCTGCTCACCGATCTCAAAGAGCGCGGTATGTGGGAAGATACGCTGGTGATCTGGGGCGGAGAGTTCGGGCGAACACCGGTGGTGGAACTGCAGGCCAAAGCCAACGGCCGCGACCACAACCACTGGGGCTACACCACCTGGTTGGCTGGCGGTGCGGTCAAGGGAGGCTATGTGCATGGAGCCACGGACGATTTCGGATTCAAAGCGGTTGACAAACCTGTCCATGTCCATGATCTGCAAGCCACCATCCTGCACACTCTTGGCTTCGATCACACCAAGCTGACTTATCGGTATGCAGGCCGCGACTTCCGCCTCACCGACGTCGAAGGCTCCGTCGTCCACGAGCTACTGGTCTGACTTATACTAACGGCACGACAAGATCACGATGTCGTGCCGTTGATTCCGGGCGCGTAATCATCAGTTTCTCATGCGCCGCTAGTACCCAGTCAAGGTAGTACATTTATGTTGCTGGTGAGTTCAAAAATTGACATCGCACTCTCAGAAAGAACATATACTTTCTACCTTGAATAGGTACTAGTATAAGCCCGGACGACTGATGGCGGCCTCGAAGGTACCCACCCATCGCGACCTGCCGCGCTGGCTCAAGACGCTCTCCGAGGAGCAGCTTGGAGCGCCGATCCTGGCGACCAGCGGCGCGGATGACTTCGGGCAGACCGAGTACGTTTTCGTCACCGAGTTGGTGGAGGTGGCCTGCGACCACGTCCAGGTATCCGGGGGCTACGAGGGGCCGATCTTGCTGGTGGGACCGCCCCAGGGAGAGAACGGATGCAGACACATGTGCGCATCATCACTCTCTTTGCTGCGTTCCTTTGACACCCTTCCCCAATTGCCCACGTAGTATAGGCATAGAGGGGCAGAGCGACAACCGCCATTGGAGAAGCAAACCATGAGAGAGAAGCCAGCGAAGAGATGGGTACACAAGGGCGAATATCGTGGGCTGGTGAAAAAAAGAGTCTTCTATTGTGCTTTAGGTATCTTCGGGGTATTTTTCTATGTCGCTTTCAACTGTTTGATTAACTATTCTCCTACAACCCCGACGCCACCAGTAGTCGAAAACACCCCGTTTCATCCAGGCATATTCGGGTGGGCTTTGATAATAATAGGGGTGATTATAGGAATAGTGGCTTTGCTGGCAGATTTGGGTCAGGTTTTTGGCTTCTCATACAAATGTTTCAAAGCAGCATCGGAAGTCGAAGCGGTTCGCCTCATCACGCCTCGTAATCACCACCTTGCTCCTTCCGGAGAGTGTCTCGTCCGCGCCTCCGACCTTCCGCCCTCTCTGCAGCATTCCGAGTTGCTCCGGCCTGCGGGTCAGGGAGCGGAGACGCTTCCCAAGGAACTGCTGCGAGCCTCTCTGACGAATAAGGATAACGAATGAGAATACCGACCAAGCCACAATCCTACCAGTGTGCCTCTCCAAACTTTGACGACAGCTTAATGGTGGAAGCCAGCTATCCCCGCCAGGCCGCAGTAAGGCGTCTGTCAGCCTCCAATGCCGTATTAAGACGGGTTTCGAGAAGTCAACCACCTTGCCTGATTGTGCAGCTTCTATGTTACGTTACTCACCTTACGCAGGCGGACAAACAAATTGCTCCAACCGAGGGAGCAAAGGGTTGACACCCATCGCTACGCGCCTGCGGCGGATCGTCCTTCGGACGAAACTCCTTGCTGCAAGGTTATTGAGCGCGATGAGTGGCCCTCACCGCGTAGATGTTTCCGAAGGAAACTGGGCCGAAGGTCACATAGCGGGGACTTCAGTCCGTCGCGATATTCGCCTGCGTAAAGTGAGTTACGTTACTAAACGAGCGTCATCTGGAAACAGATTACGGAGGGCGGTGAAGAGTGATTTTTGTGCCTGCTCTAATTGCTCTGAGGAAGGGATATAGTGCATGGACATCAATCCACGTTCTTGTTGATTGGGCGTCGTCGCATATACCGTTATGCACCAGATATTACGTGAGTCAGACAGGCGTATTTGGGCGGTACCCTCTTTACCCTGCACTATAAGCCTTAATCCACGATCTTCGGGATGGATGGTAAAACGATCTGGATGAAAGTCAAACCAGTCAGGAAACAGTCCAATGATAATTCGAGCAAACTGATAGGCTTTATCATGGAGATCGTTCGATTTACGCTTCAGACTTTCCAGTAGCTCCAGAGCATATGCGGATCCATAGGGAGTAGAAATTTTGTCCATCCGTTTCTTTTCCTTTGTGACGATACTCTCTGGGTTATTGTCTAAACACAGGGCCAAAACCTTCCTGGCCTGACTGTACCCGGCAGAGTGGACGCAGGAAGAGGTCTTGACCTTTATAGACGGCCCCAGTTCGTGCCACGTTACAGAACCGAATGTACGCGGGATCGGAACCGTTCGCTTCCCTCGTCTCGTACCTCCGAATGCGAAGTGCGCCCAGAATTTGGCTCAGCGGACACTCACCACACACCACAACCAGATGTCTGCGGGGCTGGTACAGACCCATAAGCGGCTGGACGCAGAGGTTTTCGCGGCCTACGGATGGCCTCCTCATCTGGAGAATAACAATGTGGTATCAAACGTGCTGGCGCTCAATAAGGAGCGGGCAACTCTGTCCACGTAGGAGCACTGGAATTCCGCAAATCGAGGCGACAGTCTCCGAGCAGGCAAAGGGCGAAGTGTTATCGCTCTCGCCTATACGATACGCTTCTCTCTATCCTCGCGTGGAGGGGTTCCGAAACCCCTTTACGCTCTGCTCTGTTTTGAGCGCTGTATCCAGTCGTTCTATGTCCCAACCATGAGACGAACTTTCCGGGAGCAATACGCAGGTAGTGGAATGCTATCCATCGAATCGCTCTGCTCGCCCTCGCCAACAACATCCCCACCGTCCAACTCGAACGCTTCTCCGCCCCTTCATGCTGACCGTCTCCCCGCCGCCGAAAAAATGAAGGCGCACCACAGCAACCTGTGACATTGCCTTCGTTTCTCTGTCTGATCCGTTAGAATAGTGCTCTGGGAGGTCACGATGTTTAAGCACACATTGCCGCGTTTGTCTCTTTCGCTCCTTGTACTGGCGGGACTTATAGGGCAGCAGATCGGCGCGGAGGCGCGGCGATCTCTGTCGGGGCGCTCTGTCTGCAGAACGGACACCGAACGCATCCCAACGAGGGCGTCTTTCCCCAGGACAAAAGCCACGCTGACTCCCTCTTCGGTAGCGCACAGAATCTCATGTGGACCGATCCCAAAAGCGCTCTCGTGCAGATCGAGACGGCGATGCGGCTCAACCCGAAGGGGGGCTATCTCTACCAGGGGCTGTATGCACAGTGCCTCGCCAGGACAGGGAGGATCGAAGAGGCGCTCAATGCGATGCGAGCTGCCGTAAAAAGCGATCCGACCGACTACTCGCTTTTGGAACTGTACAACATCTTACGTAATGGAAACCGCATACCCGAGGCGGTCGAAGCGATCAAAAAATCCCACAAAGAGCGCAAGGTTGCGGGTCTCTATATCGCGGCCCTGCAGTTTCTCCGCCAGGAGGACCGGCTCAAAGAGGGGATGCCACTGGCAGAGATGGCGATCACCGCTGTCGAGAAGAATGTCAACGCTTTTCCGTTCGACGTTACCGCAGCCTATACTCTCAAAGGCGATATTCTGATGCTGCTGGAGAGGCCGAAAGAGGCGCGGGCGCTGTGGCAGAAGGTGATTGACCTGCCCTTGCAGGCCGACAACTGGACGAAGCTGGCGCAGGCGCATCTGGCAGGATCGCAGACAAACAACGACGCCGGGGCCGTAGCTGCCCTGCTGCAGGACGCCCCGAGCGCGGCACGCCGTCACTGGCTCAAAACTCGAGAGTATGTCAGGGTCAAGAACGTCCCCGCCCAGATATTCGAGATGAAGGAGGCGATCCGGCTGAATCCGCAGAACGCCATCTATCACTATGAGTTCAGTATGTTCCTTGGCCAACTGAACTTGAAAGTAGAACAGATGGCGGAGCTTCTGGCCGCTGCGCGGGTCGGGAAGGAAGACATGTACGCTTTCTACGCCTACCAGGCGCTCAAGGCGGCGGATCGACCGGACGAGGCCATTCAGGCCGCGATCCAGGGGGCGCTGAAGTCGGAACATCGCTCCGCTCCACTCTATATCCTGCTAGGGAACTACTACCTCGAGAAAGGAGACTACGTCGAAGCGCTGAGGATGACAGATATTGGCTTCGATGTGGAAAAGTTTCTGGGACAGCCGGACTTTCAGGAACCCGCTCTCTATCTCATGAAGGGCGACATCCTGCACAAGCAGAACAAAATCCAGGAGGCACGCGCCGCGTGGCAAAAGGCCGCGAACTTTCCCACCAAGACCTTTTCCTCCGTACAGGAAGCGCAGAATCGACTGGCCGCCAATCCTTAAAACATCGGAGAAAGTCCCTTCTCCGACAAGAGTACGACCTGTCAGAATGATGCAAGTGGGAACGCCTTTGCTCCCGCTACTTTGCGGTTGACTGCAGCAATGACAGGTTTCCCGCTATTCGAGATGATTGACAGTCTGTTGCAGGATCTGGTGTAATATGTACCGCAAAACACGATTTAGGAGGGGCGATGAGTGAACAAGTCAAGGCAGTTGCGGTCTCTTTCACCTGGAAAATTCCGCTTGTAGAGCATACGTGCCCGGTCTGCCAAACTCTATTCAAGGGCGCAAGTCGAAGCCCTGAGCCATGGACGGAATCCAGAGGTCTATGAGCGCCTACTCACCGAGATTGAAGAGAAGCGCAAAACCCTCCAGACGCGCCTTGCCTCCGCACAGTCGTTCCCTGCACGACCTGCAAACGACTACACGACACAGGGCGAACGGATCGCCGAAGTACTGCGTCGTGTGAATGAAGTCCTCAGCGCCGAAGAGATCACCCCACCAGAGAAGCAGGGTGTCCTCTCCACGCTCATCAAGGCCATCTGGCCGGAAGGCGACGGCTATTCGCTGGAACTCTGTTCGTCTTCCCCTACCACTTCCCAGGTTGAGCCTTCGAACGTGATAATCTCCAGCCACTGACCTCCGGGTGCTTCCAGGTAGAAACTGCGGGTTTTGTCACGGTGAGTCTTGATCTCTTTGCCGAGTTCGGCGGCGAGACGTTCCAGTTCCGTCGTCTCCACGCGCCATGCCAGATGACCGGGGTGCTGATCCTGCCGGACGAACGCGAGTTTGACGCCACCCGCCTCGACAAACGCCCAGCTCTCGTCCTGATAGAGGACGCGAACGCCGGGCAGTGTGCGCTCGTACCAGGCGACGGCCTCTGCGATGTCCGGGACCTGCTGGGCGACATGATCGAATTGATAAGCCATTTCCTGTTTCTCCTGACGAGGCTGACGTAACAGAACTGGGGCATTCCCTCCACCCGTCTTCTCCTGGCGGCTCGTTTCCAGTTCCGCACTGCGCGTGAGTTCATCCTCTTCCATGAAGATCGTAAACTTTTCTTCGAGTTCCTCGCGTGTCGCGACTCCACGTAAACGTCGCTTGATTCTGACACCGCTTTCAGCCGAGGTGACGCTTGATGCCCGTGTAGACGAGGGTGGTGAACTGATCGGGGGTGAGGAAACCCTTGCCCCACTTTGCATCGAATTCCTTCGTCGGTTTCGCGGCGACTGCCTGCTCCACGCTCTTGCCGCTTTTGACCATCGGTTCGATACGCATCTGAATCGCGTGAAGCATCTCCCGAAATACCTGGAGATCGGCGCGGGTCGCCATCGGGCCATGACCGGGAATGATCTTTGTGTCGCCGCTGGAGACTTTCAGCATCGTATCGGCGGCGGTGACCATGCCCCCGATCCAGCCTTTGCTCGAATAGTCAATAAAGGGATAGAAGCCGTTGAAGAGCAGATCGCCCGCATGGATCACATTCGCCTTGTGGAAATGGAGAAAGATGTCCGTGTCGGTATGGGCAGGCGGCACATGGGTCAGCGTAATCTCCTCCCCGTTGGAGTAGAGGCTGAGGGTCTCTGCGAAGCCGACGACAGGCAGGGCAATCGCGGGCGACGGCTCCGATTTCATCTTGAGGAATTCTACATTCTGTGGGGTTGAGAGACGAAGCCGCGTTCCCTTGTGCGCGATGATACGCGCTCCCGCCTTGCCGACAGCCTCATTGCCGCCGGTATGGTCGAAATGCCAGTGCGTGTTGACGAGCATCGTGACGGACTGCGGGGTCAGGTCGGCGATGGCTTTCGCCACGTCTGCGGTGCGGTTCGGGTAGCCACTGTCCACCTGCACAGCCCCTTCGTCGCCCGTCAGCGCCGCGATGTTCCCGCCCGCCCCCATTATAACGGTCAGGTGGTCGGTCAGTTTCACCGTCGTGAGCGGTTCCGCAGCCTGCGGGTCGTGGGTGTCGAAGTCGGCGGCAAAGGCGGGCAGGTCGAGGAGATTTTGCAGGGCAAAAACACCTCCGATACCTGCGGCAGTGGTCAGCAGTTCGCGTCGGTTCATGGATGATAGCCTCTCTGGAAGGGATGATATGTCTGCGAAGATGGCGGCGGCCTGATCTGGGCGGCAGGCGACCAGGGTTTGATACGAACGAGTGGCAGACGTTTTCGGCAGGAATGTCAGCCATAGCAGCGAGCGTTTTTCCGGCATAAATGGAATTTAATTTGACTTGTGACGCGGCTGTCGGTTAAACTGCACTGACCCTGTTTTGGAAAGGACTCACGATGCAAGCCGAATACACCCTCCTTCTACAGCGATTGGAAGCCGCCGAACAACGCGCTCATCGCGCCCAGCGTCGTCTCCAACTGCTGGGAACCCTGGCAGTGACGTCCGCCGCTGCCTTTATCTTCTGCAATAGCCTGCCCCGCGCCCATGCCGATATTACCCCCAGCCTGCTCCCGGATATTCTGCGCCGGCTAAACATCATGGAGTCGAAGACCGCCCATATCACCAGCACCGACCGGGACGTGACGATCAGCGGAGCCAACGTCCACATCGTAGACGGCACCGGCACGACCGCAAGCAGTTCCAGCCTGGGCAATCTAATCGTCGGGTACAACGGCACACGCGGATTCGGCAGCGACCTGCGTACCGGAAGCCATAACATCGTCCTTGGCGACCGACAGAACTTCTCCGGTTACGGTGGTCTGGTCGCGGGCTATTCCAATAGCATCGGCAAGCCCTACGCCACGGTGACAGGCGGCTTCAATAATGCTGCGAGCGGCATCTCCTCCTCGATCAGCGGCGGCAGCAACAACACGACCTATGGAGACGCCTCTGCTGTCAGCGGCGGCGGCAACAGCGTCGCCCTCGGCAGCACCAGCCTAATGCCCTTTCAGACGCTCGCGACAACGGTTGCCGGTTTCTCCGGTCAGATTGCCAATGTCCAGACAAACGTGACTTCCTTCGGCACTCAGATTACCAACTTCCAGACGACTCTGGCCTCCTATGCGAGCCAGTTTGCCAGTCTGAATTCCGATCTCGCGCAGGAGACCGCTGCCCGACAGGCCGGAGATACCGCGCTCCAGAACCAGATGGCCGCCCTGACAGCCAGTCTCGCGCAGGAAGTCAGCGATCGTACTGCGGCGGACACGAACCTCCAGACACAGTTGACGGCGATGAGCGCGTCGCTGACGTCTCTTCTGGCGAAGACACAGTATATCACGGTGGACGCCACCAGTAAGTCCATGTTTATCACCGGAGCCAATCTCTTCGTGCAGAGCGGGTCGGGCGCGACAGACGACTTCGGCGACCTGACGGGCCTCGGCAACCTGATTGTCGGCTACAACGAGACAGGCAACATCAACGGCGATTTCCGCACAGGCAGCCATAACCTGATTCTCGGCCAGAACAACAGCTACTCTTCCTATGGCGGCTTCGTGGCCGGACAGGACAACTCCATCTCCGGCCGGTTTGCAGTCGTCAGCGGCGGTCAGAAAGGGATCGCCAGCGGAGACCGTTCCTCCGTCAGCGGAGGCTACAACAACCACGCGACCGTAGACCTGGCCTCCATCACAGGAGGCATCAACAATATCGCCAACGGCTTCTACTCCTCTGTCGTCGGCGGATGTGCCAACATCTCCAGTGGCCTCTATTCGACCGTAAGCGGCGGCGTGAACAACCATGCCAACAATCAGTTCAGTTCCGTCAGTGGAGGCGATACCAACAGCGCCGACGGCATCTCCGCTTCGATTCTGGGCGGCAACAATATCACGGTTCCCACGCAGTTCGGTCACTTCCCCTAACCCCGTCTTTCGGAACACGCCTGCAAAAGAGCAGGCGTGTTCCGGCATCCTCACTCTGCTCCCCGAATCACGATCTTGCCGAAGTGCGCCCCGCTCTCAAGATAGGCAAGCGCCTGCGGCGCCTCTTCAAATGCGAACACACGGTCAATTATTGGCTGAAGGCGATTTTGCGTCATGGCCCGCAGCATCCGCGTGAACATCTCCACAGAGCCGACATAGATTCCGTTGACACGCAGGCTGCGCCCCACCATGAGAAAGGGATCAATGCGCCCCTCGAACCCGGTGAGGACTCCGACCGCGCTCACCGTGCCTCCGAACCGCGCAGCGCGCAGGGATTTCTCCATTGTCCCTCCTCCGCCGACCTCCAGAACATGGTCTACCCCGCGCTTGCCGGTCATGTCCCAGACCGCCTTCTCCCAGTCCGGTGTCGTTCGGTAGTTCAGCGTCGCATCGGCTCCGAGCGCCGCCGCACGTTCGCGCTTGGCCTCGCTCGAGGAGGTGAGAATCACTCTCGCCCCCACCATCTTCGCGAACTGAAGGCCAAAAATAGAGACGCCGCCCGTTCCGAGCAGCAGTACGGTATCACCAGGTTGCAAATTGGACTGCTCGAACAGCGCATTCCACACGGTAACAGCGGCGCAGGGCAGTGTCGCGGCCTCTTCATAACGGAGATAGTCGGGCAGGCGGACTAGACACTGCTCGGGGAGCGCGACGTACTCTGCGAGCATTCCATCCACTGCGCCGCCCAGCGCGGAGGCATGGTATTCGCCCTGCATCTCGCCGGAATGCCAGTTCAGGAAAAAGTTCGCCGCGACCCGATCTCCGACAGCTATCCGCGTCACTCCCTCCCCCACCGCCACCACCTCGCCCGCCCCATCCGAGAGGGGAACAGTTGGGAACTTCTGGCGTGGGTTTTTGGACAGCGCGAGGTCGCGATAGTTCAGCGAGACCGCTTTGACCTTCACCAGCGCCTGCCCCGGCCCCGGTGTGGGTTCCGCTCTCTCTGTCAATTTCCAGCCATCCGGCCCTGTTGCCGCCTGCATTTCGTACAATCGCACTTTCGGCCTCCTTTGCGATTTCTGCTGTTTCTGATACGATTTCGCACTCCGTTTCGCGTCAACTCCCCTGCAACGCAGGAAACCCTGCACTCCTGTCGAACCTATGATTCGCAACCTGTTCCAGCGGAGCAGGCGCAGTATGGTGGAAGGAGAACCGGAGACAATGACGGAAAGCGGAAGTGTGCGGGTGCTGGTGTGGGATGAGAACCCGCCCCATGCGCCGAAAGAGGTCTACCCCGACAGCATCAATGGTGCGATTGCAAACGGTCTGAATACGGCAGGAGCAGGCACAATTGTCGCGAAGACCGCAAACCTCGACGACCTGGAGCAGGGCTGCTCCGAGGAGGCGCTGGCTGAGACGGATGTGCTGCTATGGTGGGGCCATGCGCGGCACGGGCAGGTGAGCGAAGAGACAGCAGCACGGGTTTTCCGCCATGTTCATGAGCGCGGCATGGGATTTATCGCGCTGCACTCCGCCCACTACTCCAAGACGCTGCAGTGGGTGCTGGCCTGTACCGGGCATCTCAAAGGTGGCTGGCGGGAGGCAACACCGGCGGATACCGAGGAGATCACCGTCTGCGCCCCGAAGCATCCCATCGCACAGGGCATCACCGATTTCGTCCTGCCGCGTGAAGAGATGTACGGCAATCCCTTCGATGTTCCCCCACCGCTCTGCCTCGTCTTCCAGTCCTACTTCCCCATGGGGGGCGAATATTTCCCTGCCGGAGCCTGCTGGACTGTGGGGAAAGGCAAAACGGAGGGCTTCACTTCCGGCCCCGGCAAAGGCGTCGGAGAAGGAGAAGGCGCAGGGCGGGTCTTCTATTTCCGACCCGGTCACGAGACATATCCGACCTACTCTGACCCGAACGTCCAGCGTATTCTGCACAACGCCGTTCTCTGGTGCGCCCGTAAATCGTAACGCGACATAGCCGCAGCGGCTGACAACACAGAAAAGACCGTTCACGCAATCTCTGGATTCGTGAACGGTCTTTTTTGGCGAAAGGATTTTCATTCAGAAGGCAAAACAGCATGTGCCGCAGCAAATACTGCCGCCATGAGGGGATCCCAGGTGAAGTAGCAGGAGGGCAGTTCCTCCAACGTGGCCTCGCGAACGCCCTGTGATTCCGTTCCGACGGGCAGGTCATTCCGCGATTCGACGCGGGCGACGTAGGTGGGAATGAGTTGCCTCGCCCCTGTCTGTGCATGGGTCAGCAGATAGTTCCCCAGCAGATGGAGTGGCCCGACGACTGCACCGATCTCTTCATAGACCTCGCGGTGAGCAGCTTCCTCCGCTGTCTCTCCGGCCTCTAAGCGGCCACCGGGAATGCACCATCCGCGCCCGGCAATATCCGCCAGCATAAAACGGCCCTGCGACATCGCGAAGACCAGCGCGGCGAGGACAGGAACGTCTGGCGGCAGGGCGCTTCCTGCTGCCAGAAACGTCGCCCGTTCCTCTCCCCATATTACAAAAGGATAGTCCATCGGCTCCTCTTATGGTTTCATCCCGTTCAGGAACGTTTCAGGCGAGACATAGCGCGTATGGTAGGTCTTCCAGTCGTCGGCATGGCGGTGATAGACGGGATCGGCTTCGAGGGTCGTCGGCGGCGTTACGTAGTCGTGCATCCGGTGATCGGGGAGAGGGATAACGGTGGTGGGGAACGCCGTGTTGAAGTTGCCGTCCTTTACCCAGCCGTCGCCTATCAGCACATAGTCGCGCACCATTCCCGCAGCGGGAGCGGACTGCTCCGGAAACCGCAGGGAAAGTTCATCACCGGAGTTCATAATCACGTAACGGTCGTCAATGGCGTTCAGCAGCGGGAGGACATCGCCTAACCGCGTACAGTAGCCTTCGAGATCGAGCCAGCGCGGCGTGGTTCCGGCGACCTTCGTATAGTCGGGTATGTCGGGCTGAGTGGCGTCGGAGGGCTTTATCGCGGACCAGCCCCGGAAGTGCAGGTCGGCGAGCGTAGGCGTGAGGCGGGTCTCTTTGCGCGGCGTGGAGTCGGGCAGGATGGTGACCCACACGATGGCGTCCCAATAGATTTCCAGATTGGTTCGCAGGCGCACCTGATGCGGGATGCCGGGCGCGAACAGACCGGAGAGATCGAGAAATACCGTTTTGATCTTACCCTCCGGGAAGCCGAGGCCGGGCTTCGCGATGCGCCAGCCGCCTTTGCCGTCCGGTATCTCCAGGCTCAGACCGTGCGGAGGATCGTGATGGCCCTGACTCAGCGCGATGTTGACGCTGCTGTCGGTCGGGTGCAGCCAGCCTGTCGCGATGAGGGCGAGAGGTTTGTCGGTCGGGGCGTCGGCGGGCAGGTCCACCTGGACAAAGTGGTCGCGGGTGACACCCTGATACTGCCCATAGCCAAAGGTCGCGAGATAGCGTCCGTCCCGCGTTGCCACCTGGTCGGTTACGTCTTTGCCGGTGTCATCCGTAGCGCGGGCAATCGGTCGCGCTTTCGTAGTCGTGTAGATTTTGAGGGGCGGCTGCTTTGGCATGGAAAACCGTTCGTCCACCCAGATGTCGGTGTCTGCTGGATGGTCCATGGTGGTCAGGGCGAGATAGTCGAAGAAGTGCGTCTCCCACAGTTCCGCCGTGATGCGGAGATCGTAGTAGCCGTCGTGGGGAACCAACTGGTCGCCGCGCAGTTTGACCCAGTCCTGTGTCTGCCCGATGCCCGCCGTTCCCTGCGCGTTGATTCGCAGGCCAAGTGGGGAACGCCAGATACAGTCGGTGACGAGGCTCATCTGCTTGCCGTCCCAGGCAAACAGCCAGGGGCAGGAAGCGAGAAGGGGCCGCTGAGAAACCAGATAGGAGGCGTTCGTTTTGAGATCAGGCTGGAACTCGGCCTGGGACGCGCCGTTCGGCCAGAGCAGACGCACGGCATCGGCCTGCGCGTTTTCGCCGAGTCCGATATGAAGGGTCGGCCCGGTAAGCATCACTTTCTGATAGAGCAGTCCCGCCCGAACCGCCGCCTCCCCGCCTACCCCGAACGGATTAATGCGGTTGTCGCCCTCGGCATGGCCTTGTTCATTCGTCGCCAGAAACGCGGCGCGAGGCCGCAAATCCACATAGCGATAGTTTTTCTTGCAGCCGTTCACCAGACGAACGGGATGCCCCATTGCGTCCAGTCCGATGAGATCAAGCAGACCGTTCTTCGTCGCGTCCTCCACACCCCAGATACGCTCTTCAATGAGGGTGACGAGAGGCACAAGTTTGCCGCCTGTATCGCCGAGGAAAATCTTCGTACCTGTCTCGCCGGAGACGATCAGGTCCACCGCGCCGTTGTTGTCGAGATCGGCCCAGAGGAGACGCACCGAAGTGTCTTGCGCGGCTTCAGTGCGGAGCGCGATCTCCTGCTGCTCCCAACCGCCTCCATCAGCACGCAGGGTTAGCCGAACAATCGAGCCTGTCTCCAGCAGGGCGACAATATCCATCGCACCGCGTCGGGTCGGGTCGGCAACGCTGACGGCGGTCACTTTGCCGAGGTCGGGTGGCAGGTTCTTCCACTGCCGGAACTTGCCGCCGCGCAGGTTCTCGAAGACGGCCAGATTGCCTTTGCCGTCCACGAGGACCGCATCTCCATCGCCGTCGTTGTCCAGGTCGCCCCAGGCAAAGGCGCGGATGCCCTCGATGCCCTGGAACGGATGGATGGGTTCCCAGGTGCCGTCGCTATTATTTTGCAGGACGGTCGGCGTTCCGAACTCCGTCCCCAGGACGATGTCCAGATCGCCGTCCGCCTCGATGTCCACCGCCCAGGCTCCGGTATAGACGCCTTTCGTCACGGCATCAGGCAGTTTGGTCTTCGCGGTGACGTCGGCAAAGGTGTGCTGTGGCGTCTGCTGATAGAGCCGGAAGCCCCCGACCCCGGCCAGCGCGATGTCAGGCAGAAAGTCGTAGGTAAAATCCTCAATGAGAATGCTGTTGACGGTCGGCGGTATCGCAGCCCCGCCACCGGGGAACGGCAGAGTCTGGAGCGGCTTGCCTGCGGCGTCCGCTATCTGGACGGTCGTGCCGTTCGCCAGCAAAGTGACAGGAGCGCTCTCTTCCACACCAACGACTTTATGCGGACTAGTTTTGTAATTCTCGACGATTTTCGGGGAGATTTCCGGCGTGAGGGTAAACGTCCGCGCCTGCGTCCAGCGGTTTTTGCCTGTGCCGGGAAGCGGTTGTGTGGTGAAGGCCAGAGTCGAGTCGGGCGCGGCGGGCAGAGGCGAGGGAGCCTGCATGACGAGAGGGATTTCCGGCAGCCGTGCAATACTCTTATCCACCGCCGAAGACAGTTCAGCCGCCTGCTTGAACGCCGGACTTGGCAGCATCAAATAGCGGAACCGAGTGGCCGGGACAACGATTGCCGCTACGCCCGGCCCTTGCAGTGCCTTCTCAAGCGCCGTCAAATACACCAGCGCCGGGCCAGGAACAATCTCCAGGTGCAGTTTGACTTTGTTTACCAGCGTCCCTATGGTCGCCGTATCGCCCGCATCGGCGGCGTCCTGCATCACACCGAGCAGGCAGGCAATGTTCTCCGGCTGCGCGGCGAACAGTTTTTTATGAATTTCCACCAGTTCGGGCTTGCCATTCGGCTGGGCTTCGACCAGTTTCGCAAGCATATAGAGAGCCTGCACGTTTTTCGGGTCGAGGGTGATCGCCTGCCGCAGCAGAGTCATCGCTTCCGGGAGATGGCCCTGCTTCCCCTCCAGCGCAGCAGCCAGCATCACGATATTACTGTTGTCGGCTTTGAGGGCGCGGGCTTTGCCGAGAGCCTCCGCTGCACCGTTGAGATCGCTCTGATGCAGATACGCCAGCCCCATCGCAGCCCAGACCATCGGCTCACCGGGCGCAACTTTCGCCGCTTTTTTGAGGTTCTCCACTGCGACATCGTTCGCACTGACATTCGCAGCGATAATGCCGGGATAGAAAAAGGAAATCGCCTGCACATACTCCGGTGTACCGGGAGAGGGAGGCGCAGGCGGATGGAAGCCTTCTACGACGCTTCCCGTACCGGTCTGCGTTTTGCCACAACTGCATCCCCCGGCCCCTAGAATCAACGCCGCACCGAGGAGCAGCAATACAGAGATAAGTGGAAAACGCACAGGCGATGGAATACGGATCGTCATGAGGGTGTCGAAGCCTTTCACGAGGGGGCCGTTCGCACAAAAGGCGGGCCGGGAACGGTCTGACTTGCGGGCGCAGTATACCGGATCAACCTTAAAATTTGCTTAAAATCGCTTTGTGTACACCGCCTCCCTCTTTCCTCGCGCTTGGCGGTATAATAGAGCGAAGTCTGAATCGGATAGGTTGACCGGAGTGCGTTGCCACGTGAGGCTGTTCGTCTGTGAACGCTTTTTGTCTGAACCCGGATTTGTCGGATGAGAGGATTGACCGGGTTCAGACAAAGGACGACCTGTGCCTGCGAAGCGGCCACTTACTGTTTCCAGCGCAGGAGTTTACTCCAGCGAGGTTTGCTACGAGAGGAACAGGATGATCGAATGCTAAGAGAGCTTTCGCTGGCTCCGGTGCGTAATCCGGGGATGGCACTGGAGATGGAGCGCGTACGGACGGTGCAGGTGAATCGGAGCGCGGTGGAGCGGCGGGCGGCGACGCTTCCGGCACGGCGCACAGTCAAGAAAGAGTGGCAGGCAGCATGGCTGCTGCGGGCCATCTCCTGTATTGACCTGACGACTCTGGCGGGAGACGACACGCCCGGCAACGTGCGGCGGCTTTGCGCGAAGGCCCGAAACCCCGTGCGGGCCGATATTCTGGAAGCGCTCGGCGCGACGGAACTGAACCTGACGGTCGGGGCGGTCTGCGTCTACCACGACATGGTGGAGACGGCGGTGGACGCGCTGCGCGGTTCGGGAATACCGGTCGCAGCGGTTTCGACAGGCTTTCCGGCGGGGCTGACTCCGTTTGCGCTGCGCGTACAGGAGATACGCGAGTCGGTGCAGGCAGGCGCGGAGGAGATTGATATTGTGATCTCGCGCCGCCATGTCCTGCGGGGAGACTGGAATGCGCTCTACGAGGAGGTCGCGGCGTTCCGTGCGGCCTGCGGCGAGGCCCACATGAAGACCATTCTGGCGACCGGCGAACTCGGCACCCTGCGGAATGTAGCGCGGGCAAGTCAGGTCTGTATGATGGCAGGAGCGGACTTTATCAAGACCTCGACCGGTAAAGAGAGCATGAACGCCACGCTGCCTGTCAGCCTGATTATGGCCCGCTGTATCCGCGACTATCATGAGCGCACAGGATTTCAGGTCGGGTTCAAGCCGGCGGGCGGGATACGCACCGCGAAACATTCGCTGGACTGGCTGATCTTGATGAAAGAGGAACTCGGCAACGATTGGCTGCGCCCGTCTCTTTTCCGGTTCGGAGCCAGCAGTCTGCTCGCCGATATCGAGCGACAGTTGGAACATCACGTTACCGGTCGCTACGCGGCACTGCATCACCAGCCAATGGCATAGAAGAATCCATGCGGGCAATGCTAACCTTTTTTGCTGTGTATCGTCTATAATAGGTAGTTGCAGCGAAAACGGAATGCAGTGCGAGAGCAATCCGGCGGCCCGGAACTATTTCCCCACATTCGCCCTAATTTTTCGACCGTCCTTCAGACTACGGACGGCACTCTCGCAAGACACCAGGAGAACTCTACGGATGAAACGACAATCACCCCTTGCGATGGCCGGCCTGTGCGCCGCCCTGCTACTCACACTCTCTCTGACCACTGCGGACGCCCAGCGTGGCAGACGCGGAGGACGCGGCAACAATAATAACAACACGGCCAACGGCACAGCCAACGGTACCCAGAACGCCGCCGCAACGGCCACCCAGGGTGGCCCTGGAGCGGCAGGAGCCGGTGGCCCCGGTATGGCAATGGCTTTCGGCGGGCCAATGGGCATGATGGGCGGGAATATGGTCGAACCCGCTCGCTCCGCGAAGATGATGCTCATCTACCGCGAGGATGTCCAGACAGAACTGAATATTGACCTGAATCAGAAAGCTGGCCTTGACGATCTGAAAGGAACGCAGGCGCAGAACCAGCAGAAGATGATGCAGGAGATGCGTACCACGTTTCAGAGCCTCGGACAGCAGGCGCAGAGCATGACCCCGGAAGAGCGACAGGCAAAGATGCAGGAGATTCAGGGCAAAGTCCAGGGGATGGTGCAGACCAATCAGGACGACCTGGACAAACGAATTAATGACATTCTCAAGCCCAAACAGCGCAAACGCCTGAACGAACTCGATCTGCGCTGGCGCGGACAGTTGGCGCTGGTAGATCCGAAGGTCGCCGATCCCTATACCCTCAGCACGGACGAGAAGAAACGAGTGACGGACGCTTACAAAGCCTTCACCGATGCCCGCCAGGCGCTCGTCATGTCCATGATGCCCGCCAACATCCGCGCCCGCTTCCAGCAGTTCACGGCGGCAGGAGCGAATGGAGCCGCTGATCCCTACGCCGCCCAGCCTCCGGCGGCGACGGCAACCCCTGCGACCCCCGCAACCCCGGAAGAGCAGAAAGCCGCGCAGCAGAAGGCCATGAAAAATTTCGAGAAGACCCGAATCGCGCTTGGCGACAAGCTGATGACCGGTCTGCCCTCCGACAAGCAGAAGATGTGGACAGACGCGATTGGCGAACGGTTCCGGTTCCGCGATCTCAGCCAGTAATTTCGTTTCAGGCCGCAGGGTTTCTGACCTCACCGAGAGGCCAAAAATCCTCCGGCGCAGCCATGTCTGCCCTATATTCTTCCGCACCACCGCTTTCTCACCGAAAGAGAGGCTCCCATGTTCCGTAAATCCGTTCCCACCCTACTCACGACGTTCGGTCTCGCCCTCGCGCTGTGCGGAACTTCCCTCCCGTCCTCCGCACAGCAGGCTGCCGCGCCGCCTGCCAATCCGCTGGCGAACCTGACGATTCCGCCGTCGCTCTTTTTCGGTTTCCTGGGGCCGATGAGCGGCATCGTGGACCCGACACACAGCGCGGCGATGACTCTGCTTCAGCGCAGCGACGTGCAGAACGAAGTCGGTATAGACCTGAATCAGATCAGCGCGATCAAAAATCTTCAGGCGAAATCGCAGCAGGAATTCCGCGACAAGATGACGACGTCTATTCAGGATACATCCAAGAACTTCCAGAACCTGGCGCCGGATCAGATTCAGTCTCAGTTACAGGAGACTCTCGCGCAGTTCGCGACTTCCATGCAGACGTTCAACGGGGACCTCGACAAGCGCACGGAGGCGATTCTGCGGGCGAAACAGATCACGCGCCTGCACGAACTGGACCTGCAATGGCGCGGCCCTCTCGCCTTCAGCGACCCGAAGATTGCCGACATTCTGACGCTGACTCCGGAGCAGAGAGCCAAAGCCACCAGCTCTCTCCGTGACTTCACCGACATAGAGCAAAAAGCCCTCATGCAGGCGATGATCCCGACCCCGACGCCCAAAGATACGCCTTCGCAGCCGCCCGTCAATCCGATGGTGCAGATGCAGAAGAAGATGGCCGTCGCCCTCCACACAAAAGAGATCGAAAAAGCGAAGACCGAAACTGAGGCGAAACTTCTTGAAATGCTGACCCCGGCGCAGAAAGACCAGTGGAAAACGCTCCAGGGTACAAAATACACCTTCCATAAACTGGACCAGTAGAAGAACGGAGCCGGGTACAGAAATGTACCCGGCTCCGTTCTTCTTACACCGCATTGATGATTCGATCTACGCGCTGGCTCAGGTCACGCAGGTAGGCTTCATCGCCGCCGGAGAGTTCCGTATTCATGAAACTGTGAAAGCCGACTTCGGCGAAGGCGCGACGTACTTCGGGCCAGTTCACATCCCCGTCCCAGAGATTCACCCACTGTGATCCCGCCCGCTTGAAATCCTTGATGTGGACTTTCTTGATGCGCTTGCCGAGTGTCCGTATCCAGTCCTCCGGGTAGCCGTTGATGACCACATTGCCGACATCGAAGTATGCCTGCACGAGGGGATGATGGAACTCGTCAATGTAGTGGGCGAACTCCAGCGGGCTTTGCAGGAACTTGTTCCAGACCTCCTCGATACAGATCATCACGCCCAGCTTCTCCGCCGTCGGGATGAGTTCCCGTATGTGCTTCTGAGACCGCTCGTAGGCGTCCTTGTAGCGCACTTTCGGTGTGACGACAGCGGGAACGAGCAGAATATTATCCGCCCCCACCCACTTCGCACATTGTAACGCCTGCCGCGTATTGGTCAGGCCGCGCTGAATCGTCGCGGGGTCGGGGTCGGAGAGGGGCGCATCCCAGCCGCCGTAGATGATCGAGTGGATGGGAAGGCCCGCATTTTCCGCCGCCGACCGCAGGGCTTTCGCCTCTTCTTCGCCAACCGGCCCGATTTCGACTCCCTCGAAGCCAACGTCTTTCGCCAACTGGAACCTCGCCTCCAGCGGCAGTGCGCCCGGCAGCATCGAGAACATCACGGACTTTTTCGGGCGTTCCGCAGCCGCCTTCGTCTGCCTCTCCGCCCCTGCTCTCTGCGTCAGGAGGCCCGCTGTCAGCGCCACCGCTGCCGTGCCTCCCACAAACTCTCGTCGGTTCATCTTCCTTCTCCTCTTTGGATAGTAACGTTCTACAGTCTCTCTTACAGTTCGCCGGGGCGTAAGGAGCCAATCTCTTTGCCGTCCGACGTGAGGCGCAGGGTGCCAAAACGCACGATGCAGGCGGCGTCAGGCGCACGAATCGGCGTTCGAACGCCGAGGGTGCGGCGGCGAAAATCCAGCGCTTCCAGCAAGCCGAGGCCAAGCAGTTTCCCGTTCGCCCCCTCCAGGCCAAGCAGCAGATGCCGCAGGCGTGGCGCGACCGTCACCGCTATCGTTTCCGCCTTCAACTGCTCCTGAACGACTCCAAACCCCGGCACATCACGCTCCAGCGGCAGACTGACCATCAGGCCCAGGACTCGGTCACTCATCTCCGCATGGAAGACCCGTACCGGAGGCCAGACGGCCTGATTGACGAACTTCAGCAGATGCGGCGGCAATGGTTCGCCGCCGCCGAGCCATGTCCCGACGAGCGCCACGTCGTCGAAGCGGTAGGTATGCAGCGTCGTCGCCTCGAAGTAGGAGGCGAAGCGCATGGCGCGGCGCTGCGACCGAAAGGCAGGCGTCTTGCGGGCAATGGCGGCGGGAACCGGCGGGGCATGAATACGGCAGCCGGAGCGTCGGCGCATTGGCGCGAGGATCGGTTCCAGTTCGCTCTTGCGCTGCAAGGCAATCACATGGGCCGGATTCAGCAGATCGAATTCGGTCTGGTGCATTCTCCGCGCCGCGCCACCCTGAATGTAGCCGCAGGTATCCACGATCAGGCGACCGTCGCCCGCGAGAGCGGCCAGTCGGCTGACTCCGGCGGCGTGTTCGAGCAGATGCGCGGCGGGCGAAGTGTTACCGACGAACGCGAGCGCCTGCGGCGCGAGGTCGGAGAGCGCCGCCGTGGGAGCCTCCACTCGCGCCAGACCCACACAGCCCGGCGGCCCGATCTCCGACTGGCCGGGGTCGCCGTCCAGCAGGGCGACGGTCCTGCCGCTCGCCGTCAGGCGATTGACCAGCAGGCGCGTGAAGGTCGTCTTGCCCACATCCATGCCGCCGATCAGCAGGACCGGCCCGTCCGACTCCAGGACTGCTGCCACCGTCGGTTCCCAGGCGGCATAGGGCGCATCGGCGTCATTCACTGCCGCAGTTCCTCCCGGTAACGCCTCATCGCTTCTCCTGTGTGCGCTGCAAAAAGGCCGCGACATCCGCCGTGCCGGAAAGAGTCAATTTACCTCGTGCGGTCGTGACAGAGGAGATCGTTACGGGAAACGGCAATGCGGAGAGGTCTACCGAACTCTCGAAACGGCGTTTCAGAAACTGGAGCGGCGCACCGGTGAACGGGAGACCAACGACCACAAACCGGGCCGGGTCGAGTTCGATGCGACGCGGCGGCAGAACGCGCAGTGGCCCGGTGAAGCTGAATGGAACGCCGAGGCCGAGAACGACACGCTCCGCCGAGAGGGTCACCCTGCCTGCGTTCAGCGTCAGGTGCAGTTTCTGTATCGTCTCGCCTTCGGGGGCCTCTCCGGCCAGATACTCGTTCAGGCTGTTTTCGCTGACCGTCGCCGTAAACCGCACCTGCTGCACCCCGCGCACTCGCCCTGCCTTCGTGTCCACCTCCACGCCTTTCAGATCGAGATGAAGTTGGTCGAGGAGCAGGCCGTTCTCAAGCTGCACATCGTCGCCATCAATCGTCACGGCGGCGAGCTGACCGGCGAGCGTTTTGCCCGGCGCACTTTCGACATGGGCGCGATACTGACGGGCTGGGCCGAGAAGATCGGGCAGCGCGTCGCGGATTTTACGCTCCGCCGTCCGATTGACCGTCCGCGTACAGCCACAGACCGCCATCGCGCTGACAAGCAGGGCAAAGGCCGATAAGATACGAACAGACCGTCGTTTCACCGGAACCGTCCTCTCGATAAGGATTTCCCGCATGGGACTGCCTCTCAGTTCCACTTTCGGCAGGCGGAATCCTGTTCGCTGTCTGTTGGGTCTGGGGTACAATAGGACAAAACCACAGGAGCCTCGCCCCACTATGACCGAAAAGCCCCCCATCAAAATCGCTGCGCTGGTCTCCGGGCAGGGACGCGGGTCGAATCTGGGCGCTCTGCTGGCAGGCTGCGAATCGGGTGAGATTGCCGGGGAGTTCGCCGTTGTGATCGGAACCCGCGCTGATGCGCCGGCGCTGGAGCGGGCAAAGGCGGCAGGCGTGGCGGTCTCGGTCGTCTCGCCGCGCAAGTACGAGGGGGATGAACCGGGGTATGCCGGGGCGCTGCTGCGCCTCCTGCGCCGCCATGAGGCAGACCTGATCTGCCTGGCAGGCTATATGCGCCATCTGCCCCCCGCTGTCGTCGCCGCCTATTCAGCCCGTATCATGAACATCCATCCCGCGCTGTTGCCGCTGTTCGGCGGACAGGGGATGTATGGCGCGAAGGTGCATGAGGCCGTGCTGGCGAGCGGCATGAAGATTTCCGGATGCACGGTTCACTTTGTAGACGAGCAGTACGATACCGGGCCGATTATCGTGCAGATTCCGGTGGAGGTGGATGAGGAGGACACGCCAGCGACGCTTGCGGTGCGAGTACTGGGTGCGGAACATCGCGCTTACGTGCGGGCGGTGCGTCTCTTCGCCGCCGGTCGCCTGCATATCGAAGAGGGGCGGGTGCGAATCTCAGTGGAATAGAGTTTGTGTACTGTACAGAGAACGGAAGGGAGCGAACGTGAGTCAGAAAGCGAAAGTGCGCGTTGGAATTATTGGGCCGAGCTGGTGGGTCAACTACTGGCATCTGCCCGCTTTGCAGAACCATCCTCATGCGGAGATTGTCGCGGTCTGCGGCACGAAAGCCCGCGACGAAGGCGAGACGCAGGCGAAATACGGCGCGGGGGTGCAGGCGTTCACGGAGTTGGAGACGATGCTGGACACCGTTCCGATGGACGCGGTCGTTGTCTGTACGCCTAACGTGCTGCATCATCCGGCGACGATGGCGGCGTTTCAGCGCGGCCTCCACGTGATCTGCGAAAAGCCCGTCGCGATGGATGCGACGCAGGCGCGGGAGATGGCGGACACAGCGAAGGCCAAGGGTCTGCTCGGCATGGCGAACTTCCCCTACCGGGACAACCCGAACGTACAGACGTTCCGCCGCCTCGTCGCGGAGGGCTACGTCGGGCGCATTCTCCATGTCTCCGGGCAGTATCATGGCGGCTTCGGGCTGAACCGTGCGCCGGGCTGGCGCGGCCTGACGGAGAGCAGCGGTTCCGGCATCCTCGGCGATCTCGGCTCGCATCTGATTGATCTCGCCCGCTACATTACCCGAGACGAGTTCGCCTCCGTCTGCGCCCATACCCTGACCGTGCTGCACGATATCGAGAACGCGCCGGATGGCATCGAACTCGTCCGCACGGAAGACCCGCGCACCGGGCCGCGCAACGACGACTCCTGCGCCTTTCTCGCGGAGTTCGCGTCCGGCGCTCAGGGAATATTCCACACAAGCTGGATCGCCTATCAGGGAGCCTACGCGCAGCACCAGGAGGTCGAGGTTTACGGAACGCTGGGACGGCTGCACTTCGTCGCCAGTCACGGAGGCACACGCCTGCGCGGGCAGAAAAACGGCAACAAACACTGGGCGACGATCCCGGTGGAAGGCGTGACACTGCCCGAGGACTCCCATGAGGACGAGGACTACTTCCGCCCCGGACGTCAGAACGGAACCGGCACGACCTACCGCTGGCTGGAAGCCATTTACACCGGACAGACGACCCTCTCGCCTGATATGGAGGATGGCTGGAAATCGCAGCAGGTCATAGATGCTGTTCTTAAAGCCAGCGCCGAACGCCGCTGGGTTCCCGTCGAGTAGTCTCCCTACTCAGGAACCTTCTTCACAAACGAAGCGTTATGTAACTATCCCGGTTACGATTGGGCGGAGCCTCTCCGCCCAGAATGCCGCCGTGCAGAACCTATGAATACGAACAGCCAGTTCGCTGTTGCCATCCATACCATGACGATGCTCGCCTGTCGCTACCCGGAGGCTCTCACCTCTGAGTTCATCTCGTGCAGCGTCATTACGAACCCCGTCGTGATTCGCCGGCTGCTCGGCGATCTGCGTCGGGCGGGTCTGGTTGAGTCACGCTCGGGGAATGGCGGTGGCTGGCGTCTCCGCAAACTGCCTCACCAGATCACCCTGCTGGACTGCTACAAAGCCGTTCAGGAAGACCCTCTATTCTCTCTGCCCACACAGCCTCCGAACCCCCATTGCGCCATCGGCAGGAGTATGACAAAGGCGTTGCGTGGCCTGTTTGACGAGGCGGAGTCCGCGCTGGAAGAGAGATTGGCGCAGACGACGCTTGAGCAGATAGTCAATGGCGTCACGGGTGAGATGCCGTACAAGAAAGTTGATAAATGAGGACGGTAAAACCGGATTGGAAGCCCTTCTCTACACTTTATGGCTTCGTGCGGCTGATACTGCTGGTTGACTGGGATCCAATAGGAATATTTGGATATCCCGGAGCGATGGATGAGTATGACAGCTATGTTGGGGAGATCGAAAAGATGCTCCTGATCGGGACGACACGCGAAGCGCTCGTTGCTCATCTGGGCAGAATAGAAAAAGAAAGTATGGGGCTACAGGGAGAACGCTATGCGGACGGACAGGCACAGGTGGCAGAAAAATTGTTGATTGTGTCTCGTTGCATCGCGGAAAACGAAGCGACCTGGCCGATGGATACGCTTTGAGATCGTCGTTGCACTGGCGGGGCATCACCGCTAGAGAGAATTAGCCTCCTAACTTTACAGCGGGACACAATTTGAGAGGTGACAATGCACTTCGATAGTACGCAAAAACCCGATCCGGCAGTGTGTCCGCGTCAGTTTTGCTTTTTCTGGAGGCCAGTAAATTGGCACACGCAAGGCAGAAATCAGGCGGAGCGACTTTATGCGACGGAAGGCGAATGCCTTTGTGATTTTGGTGTCTGCACTCGCCTGAACCCTGCACAGGGGGACCGTGACTGGTACGAGCCAGACGAACCCGATCTGGAAGAAGCCGGTCTGCCCTGGTTCTTTTTCATCAACACGCCCGCATCTCTTGTACGGTCTCTGAGCGAGAAGTACATCGCAGAGTCAGAGGCGCTCTGGGGCAAGGAACACTGGCAGAGGAGGTTCACGCCATTGCCTGACGAACAGACCATAAGGGAAGGGCTCGAATAGTACTCTGTGAAGTGCATTTTCGATCACGATGGTCTGGCGAACAAGCCGGACGGGACTGTCTACGAAGAGCGTGTCGTCATTCTTCGCGCTACAGGACTTGAGGATGCTATTGTGCAGGGTGAAGACGAGGCACGCGAATACGAAAGCATTAGTGATTCTTCTATTCGCTATGCAGGATTTATAAGCGCCTATCACACAGGGATGAGAGAGTTGTCCAACCGCATGGAAGTCTATTCCCTGATGCGCGAAAGCATGCTGTCTCGTGAGGAGTTTCTGGATCGCTATCACGATGACGGAGACGAGCGGACACAACACTACCAAGTCGACAACATTCAATAATTCTTTGCCGCGATGCAACTGTTTTGCGGCTTTCAATCGTAACCATGAGTGTTACAAATCAACAGGCGGGCGAATCGTCCGCCAATAGTGATGGGAGACAGGAATAATGACACAGACGAACGGCAAGATTGCTCTGATTACAGGTGCAAACAAGGGCATTGGGTTGGAAACGGCTCGGCAGTTGGCAACGCAGGGCATTAAAGTTCTGCTTGGCGCACGCGATCTGGCGAAGGGCGAAGCCGCTGCCGCCATCCTCAAAGCCGAGGGGTTGGATGTCACGCCAATTCAACTCGATGTGACGGATACCGTGAGCATCCATACCGCAGCGCAGAAGGTAGAAGCGGAGTACGGCAAACTGGACATCCTCGTCAACAATGCCGGGATCAATCTGGAAGACTTCTCCAGTCAGCCAAGCAAGACTTCTCAGGAGGTGCTTCGCTCCACCTACGATGCTAACTTCTTCGGCGTCATCGAACTGACGCAGGCGTTCCTGCCGCTGGTATTGAAAAGCGAAGCGGGCCGCATCGTTAACCTGTCGAGTATTCTGGGTTCCCTGACCGAGCATAGCAATCCGGAGTCGTTCGTCTACAATGTGATGCCGCTCGCGTATAACTCCTCTAAGACCGCGCTGAACGCCTTTACCGTACATCTGGCGAAGGAACTGCGTGAGACGCCTGTCAAAGTAAATGCCGCGCATCCCGGCTGGGTCAAGACCGAGATGGGCGGCGAAGGCGCACCGATGGAACTCGAAGACGGCGCAAAAACCTCCGTTGAACTCGCCACTCTCGCCTCCGACGGGCCGACGGGCGGCTTCTTCCACCTCGGTCAGCCGCTCGGCTGGTAGAGACGATTCCGCCATCATTACAGGGAAGAGCGCCCTTCGTGTGCTGGTGCGCTCTTCCCGACTCATAAGGAGAATCCACATGGAGTCTATTCGCGCTGTGGTTTTGTCCCCGAATGTTCCGGGACGACTGGCGATCCAATCCCTAGACGCGCCGCGACCGGCGGCAAACGAGGCGCTCGTCCGCGTGGCCGCCATCTCTCTGAATCGGGGCGAGGTGCGCCGGGCGATGGCGAATGACCAGGTACCGCGTCCGGGCTGGGATGTGGCAGGCACGGTGCTTACGGCAGCGGCAGATGGCTCCGGGCCAAAAGCGGGAGCGCGGGTCGTCGGGCTGATGCGTTCCGGGGGTTGGGCCGAACAGATCGCACTCCCGACGAATCAGGTGGCGGAACTGCCGGAAGGAATCTCCTTCGCACAGGCTGCCACGATACCTGTCGCGGGATTGACCGCCATGCACGCCCTCTGGAAAGGCGGCTTTCTGCTGGAGCGCAAAGTGCTGGTGACGGGAGCGACGGGCGGCGTCGGCGACTATGCCCTTCAGTTGGCGCGACTGGTCGGCGCGAAGGTCGTGGCGAGTGTGCGGCGACCTGAGCAGATCGCGCTCGCACAGGAGTCCGGCGCAGACTTCGTAGCGGTCGGGGAAGACCTCTCCGATGCGAAGCAGTACGGGCCGTTCGCGCTCGTCATCGAGTCGGTCGGCGGGCAGGTACTGGCGGACGCGCTTTCGATGCTGGATGAGAACAGCGTCGTGGTCTCCTTCGGCACGTCGGCGGGGAACACGGTCACCTTCGACGCGCAGAAGTTTTACAACACGGGCCTGGTCTCCCTTTACGGCATGATTCTCTTCGACGAACTGCGAACCGTCGAACCCGCACCACTCGGCCTGCGCCGCCTCGCTGATCTGATCGCGCAGGGCAAACTCAAGCCGCGTATCGCCATCGAAGAGTCCTGGGAGAGGATCGCAGAGGTCGCCCAGCAGTTGATGGAACGCACTTATCCCGGCAAAGCCGTACTGCACATCGGCGATTAGAAACGTCTTCCTGTCCCCTGCCAATGGGAAAATAGCCGCCCCCACCCCCAATTCAGGGGAGCAGGCATTTTCATGCGAACGGGTGTCCTGAGCGCATGGAAGGCTGGCAGGAAAGACCTACGAAAGAGAGAAAGTAATGAGCGCATCCAATCTGTTTACCCCCATTAACCTGGCAGGCCATGAACTGCCCAACCGCATCGTGATGGCCCCCATGACGCGCAACCGCGCCGGAGAGGGCCGTGTTCCCACCGAGCTGACTGCTACCTACTACGCGCAGCGGGCTTCCGCAGGGCTGATTATCTCGGAGGCGACACAGGTCTCCCCGCTGAGTCTCGCCTATCCGGGGACGCCGGGTATCCACACGCCAGAACAGGTCGTGGGGTGGCGCAGAGTTACGGATTCTGTCCATGCGGCAGGCGGGCGCATCTTCCTTCAGTTGTGGCACGTCGGGCGCGTCGCACACCCCACGCTGATGGAGGGCAAACAGCCAATCGCCCCCTCCGCCATAGCCGCGAAGGGCGAGACGTTTACGGGCAAAGGCATGGAGCCGTTTGTCGTTCCCCGAGCGCTGGAGACCGAAGAGATCGCTGGTGTCGTCGCGGAGTACGCGCATGGCGCCTCCCTTGCGAAAGAGGCAGGCTTTGACGGAGTGGAGGTACACGCCGCGAACGGCTACCTCATAGATCAGTTTCTGCGCGACGGCTCCAATCACCGCACCGATGAGTATGGCGGTTCGGTGGAGAATCGCGCTCGCTTCCTGAACGAGATCACCTGCGCCGTCACGTCGGTCTGGGGCGGCGGTAAAGTGGGCGTCCGGTTCTCTCCGGTCAGCCCCTTCAACGATATGTCCGACTCCGATCCGATGACGACCTTCACGCAGGCCGCACAGGGACTGAACGAATACGGCCTGGCCTACCTGCACCTCTTCGAGCCAATAGAGGGGGAAGGTCCCGCTCTCGCACCCGCCATTCGGAAGGTCTTCCGCCGTCCGCTCATCGTCAACGGCGGCTATACCCGCGAAACGGGCGACGCGGCGATAGCCTCCAGTCTGGCCGATCTCGTGGCGTTCGGAGTTCCCTTCCTCGCCAATCCCGACCTGCCCGCACGTCTGGCAAAGAACGCTCCACTGAATACCCCCGACCGTAACACGATGTATATGGGCGGCGAAAAAGGGTATACCGACTATCCCGCGCTGACAGCGGTTTAAGACGCAGCAACGGACGCCGCTGGCCCGATGATGACGCTTCACTCGTCACCATCGGGCCAACTGTTGTCTGGGATGCCCCGGCAGGAATCACAAGACTGTTTCCCGTATAGGCTTTCTGATGAGACAGACACGAGATTTGCGGAAGGAAATATGCAGAGATGACAGCATCGGAAACAAGCGAGACGGAACCTCACGCGCAGACGGCCCACTGGACGCCGGAACTCTCCTTGCAGTATCGGGGGGTCAGTCAGGTGCGGGTCGCGCCGGATGGGCTGCGAGTCGCCTATACCCTGACCGAGCCGGTGATGACCGAGGAGAAGAGCGAGAACCTGACTCAGATATGGCTGGCAAATGCGGACGGCACCGGCTCCTATCAGGCGACCTTCGCAGAAAAGAGTTCGGGAGACGCGCAGTGGTCGCCGGATGGCAAGTGGCTGGCTTTCACCTCGAAACGCAGCGAGAAGAACCAACTCTACCGGATGCGGGCCACCGGCGGTGAAGCGGAGCGATTGACGGATGGCAAGGGAGAAGTCGGCGCCTATCTCTGGTCCCCGGACGGCACTCAAATCGGGTTTTTAATGAGCGATGTGAAGACGGAGGAGGAAGAGAAGCGCGATAAGGGCAAAGACGATGCCTTCTGGGTGAACGAAGATTTGAAATACAGCCGTCTCTATGTCGTCCCGGTCGAGAAGGACGCGCACGGCAAGCGCGAACCGAAACTGCTGACGGAGTTCGCCCGTAATGTTGTGAGTTTCGACTGGTCCCCGGACAGCCAGACGTTGGTGATTTCGCATACGCTCACGGCGAAGGCCGACGACTGGACAAGCGCCAACCTGGCAGCGGTAGACGCGGCCTCCGGTGACATCAAATCTCTCTACGAAGCGACCGCCACCGCCTCACAACCGCTCTATTCGCCCGACGGCAAAACTATCGTCTTCACCCTCAGCGACGATCCGCCGCGCTGGGCAGGCAGCAGCGTCCTGCATCTACTCCCGACAGCAGGCGGCTCGCCACGCGCACTCCCCACCACTCCCAATGCCTCCCCGCTGCTGATCGGATGGTCGGCGGACAGCGGGGTTCTCTACTTCGCGGAGGCGACAGGCACGCAGTTTCATGGCTATGCAATGAACGTGCAATCGGGCGAGATTTCGCCCCTGACTGCCGGAAATGGCCTCTTCACCGAGCTGCATCTGAACCGTTCGCACCGCCATTTAGGTTTCGTCTATCAGAACTCCAACGAGCCTCCAAAAGCGTGTGTCTCCTCCGTGGAGGCATTTGCTGCGGGCAGTGTCAGCGGCAGTCCCACCGTGAAGCCGGACGTGCCTTTTCCGAACCTGGGCCGCACAGAACTCGTACGCTGGCAAAGCACGGAAGGCCACGAGATCGAAGGTCTGCTCACCTACCCGGTCGGCTACGAGGCCGGACAGCGGGTTCCGTTCCTGCTGGTCATTCACGGCGGCCCGGCAGGGGTCTATTCGCAGGCATTCACCGGCAATCCCAATATCTACCCGGTGGCCTCATTCGCGGCGCAGGGCTACGCCGTACTGCGGTGCAATCCGCGTGGTTCGTCCGGCTACGGCAAAGAGTTCCGCTACGCGAACCAGAAGGACTGGGGCGGTGGCGACTATCGCGACCTGATGGCGGGGGTAGACCATGTGATCGCGCTCGGCGTGGCGGACCCGGAGCGCATGGGGGTTATGGGCTGGAGCTACGGCGGCTTTATGACCTCCTGGGTCATCACGCAGACGCACCGCTTCCAGGCGGCTTCGGTCGGGGCAGGCGTGACGAACCTGATGAGTTTCAACGGCACGGCGGACATTCCGAGTTTCATTCCCGACTACTTCGGCGCGGAGTCATGGGAAGACCTGGACATCTACCGCGACCACTGCGCGATGTTCCAGGTCAAAGGCGTCAAGACACCCACCCTAATACAGCACGGTGACTCTGATGTGCGCGTTCCCATCTCGCAGGGCTACGAGTTCTACAACGCGCTGCGCCGTCAGGGCGTGGAGACTCGCATGGTCGTCCTGCCGCGCCAGCCGCACGGCCCCACCGAGCCGAAGATGCTGCTCAAAGTAATGCAGACGAACCTCGACTGGTTCAACAAATACCTCAAACCCCGGTAGCGCCGGAATGAGGTGTCAGACCCATCGGCGAATTCGCTTGAGCGCTTTGTTGACTTTCTCCAGATCGAAAAGTTCCGAATCGAACTTCCGTCCTACCCAGGATTTCAGTTCTTTATGTTCGGGGTGCGCGGGGTCGCGCAGAGCCTCCAGAAGATTGACGTAGCCCCATGCGCCGCCGCAGTCGTCCGGCGGACACGCCCGCTTGCCTGCCAGACAGACCGGATATTCCGTATCGGCAGACGGGGGAAGTATCTTCTCCAATGTGACGGCATGGACCCAGTCATCTCCGAAGTCGTAAGTATATTCGAAAACCGACTTAGGCTCGTCTATCAGTTCCGACAGATGGACTGAGTTTTCATCTTCCATCTGAAGTTCCTCCAGCGCATTGTCGTCATACGGCGTCGTGAACTGACGATCCCCGAAATCGAAGGAGTGGAGGTGCGAATCCGTCCATCCCATCGTCAACTGAATGACGGCGTGCAGCGCGTCCAGTTCTATATCTGCGGGAACCAGTACACGCCGCCATATCTGGGGACGAATCTGTCGCAGCGCGATTTTAAGCTGGTATATACGGGTAATTTGTCTTCGCATGGTCTCTCCTGATTAGATTGACAGAGCGCCGGTTACGTCAGGATAAATTTATCGTCAGTATGCTCAGTTGATGAAATCACAGGGCGGTGAACTCCCGCAGTTCGCCTTCTTGATAGGCGAGGATCAGGGATTCGAGAAGGGCGATTTTCTCCTGAATCTCCGCGCCGTCTTCCGTATCGGCGAGGAGTCTGGCTCTGGGGTAGGTGCGAAGCGTCTCCGTTTTGGGGAGCATATCGGCCCCGGAAACGAGGACCTGTTCGATGGAGTCGAAGTGGGCGTGTTCAGCGAGGGTGAGACCTTCGGGCGTTAGCAGGAGCGTGTAGCCCCGGTCGCCGTAGGCTTCCGAGAAGGCGCCGTCAATCGTCACGGCGTTGCCGCCGCGCTTGACCGGATGTTCGCCCTGCGCGATCTTCACGGGGACGTGGCCGTTGACAATCATCCCGTTCTCGTCGGCTTCGAACTCCCGCAAGATACGACGACAGAACTCGGCGTCATGAATCTGCTCGAAATAAGGGTTTTTGGTCTCGACCTGCGTCTGCTTGTCGGCGACGAAATAAGACTCGAAGGTCGCAATGCGGTCTTTGCCGAAGAGTGGCGAGCGCGGGCCTGACCAGAGATACCAGAACCAGTCGGCATCCAGACCGACATGATCGGCCCCCTGCCGGAAAGCGCGGCGAATAAGGGTGGAAATGGCGTCGAAGAGCGCACGCCCACTCTGCTCGACGCCGTCAATGGGCAGCGTGAGATAGGCCCCCTCTGCGTCCGTCGGGACACAGGCGTGGAAGATCAGGCAGTCGTCGCGGCGCAGATACATCGTTCCGTGACGGACAAGGAAAGTCATCTGCTCCCAGAGGCGCGGGCTGCGGACGAACGACTCGCGAATCTGCGTCATGCACTCCTGTTCCTGCGGGGAGAGCGCATAGGGATTGGCCGAATCGAGAGTAGGAATGCGCGTATCGTCGAGCGGATAGGACACGCCCTCAATGGTAACGGTGCCTGCGGGGAGGTCTATCCGGTGCAGCAGATTGCGATGTTCGAGATTCCATTCCGGGTGGCGTTGGATCGCCTGCCCGATGCACTTGAACTCCAGAATTGCCGCCGCCTTCTGCATACGGGCCAACTGCAGGGCGTCGCGCAGCCCGGTTCCCTTGATGGCGAAATGCTCCACTGGGTCGTCGGCGTAGACTTCGCGGGCCAGCCGTTCCAGTGGCGCAAGCGGAATGCCATATCCCTCTTCTAGCTGCTCCAGGCGGGCATAGCGGATAGAGAAGCGCAGTACCGTCGCGATGCAGGCTTCCGAACCCAGACACGCGCCCATCCAGGAGGCGTCGTGATTACCCCAGGTGAACGCGACATCGGGCTGACGCATGAGATAGTCGAGTACGCCGTCAATGCGCGGCCCACGATCTCCCATATCCCCCGCGACGATGATCTCCGAAACCGCCAGATTCCGCACGACATGAGAGGCCGCCCGAATCGTCTGTCGTGCCGTTTCGTGTTCCGCGAGCGAGGCGACCAGCGTCGGCAGATAGTCGGCGGGACGGCCACTGATCGGCTCCTCCAGCAACTCCTGAAATAGCTCATCCTGCTCAGTGGGAAACGTCCGCAGCACTTCGCGGCGACGGTAGGGCGCGGCCAGCGCACGGACTATCTCGAACTGCCGCCGCAGGGTCGTCAACGCCCACTCGCCCCGCTGCTCCGGAGAGAACTGCGAGACACCAAAATACTGCATGGCCTCCTGTGGATAGTAGAGCAGTGAGAGCAGGTCGTTGATCTCCGCCTCCGTCAGCCGCTCCCCAAAAAGCCGCTCCACTAGCGGACGCAGACGCCCGGAGACATTGTTCACGACATGGCGCAGTTTCCGATACTCCCCATGCACATCACTCAGCACCTGCACCACCGGGCGCGGCAGGAGCAGACTGGCACGGAGCGCGGCGATCTCCGCTCGCGCTCTGCCAATCGTCGGGAACTTATCCGCAAGCGCCTGTAACGCTATCGTGTCCATAGAAGGCTCCTCTTTATCCTGCGATCATAACCTGGGCAGTTGGGTCGGGGGTTGAAAACCCTGTGAGTTTGGCCGGTGGGGCAACCCTGGTAGGTGTTCCGGGGGTTGAAAACCCCCGTCATTAAACAGCAAACGTCTTGCAGACGGAAATGCCCCACGCCCTTCATTATCGCTCTGCCCCTCTAGGCAACCTGACAATAATCCGCCTCCGACCGCTTCGTCCGTAGGACGACCGCTTTTTCCAGCCCGGCACGTTCCTGTGCCAGGCCACGCACTCCAATCCCTGGCAGGTGGGTCGGGTGAAAATGGCCGGATCGGTTTAGGAACCACTTCCCGGCAACGCCCTCCGAAACCTGGCAGGTGGGCCGGGTACAAAAACGTACTCGGCAAGAAAGTGCGGGCGTCCTGCGGACGCAATCTTCAGAAGCCCATTCACGTCGGAGCGCCTGTTCCGGTGAGATTGGACACGTTCTTGTGCCGGGTAACGCCCTCCGAAACCTGCCAATCAACAAGGCATTTCCGTCTGCAAGACGTTTGCACTTTAATGACGGGGGTTTTCAACCCCCGACCAAACTCACAGGGTTTTCAACCGCCGGGAAACCTCCGGCACTACCGCTGTTTCCAGCCCCTATAGCGTCTCTTTCGTGAGACTGTTGTCTACCAGTCTCCAGAGGTTGCGCGGGTTGCCGTCCTGTAGTTCGGCGGGGAGAAGTTCCGGCGGGCAGTCCTGATAAGAGATCGGGCGGACGAAGCGCAGGATAGCGGCTGGCCCGACAGAGGTCGTGCGACTGTCGGTGGTAGCGGGATAGGGGCCACCGTGCTGCATGGCGTTTGTGACCTCTACACCGGTCGGGAAGCCATTGAAAACCAGTCTGCCGACTTTCGTCTCCAGAATGGAAACGAGGCCGCGATACTGTTTCAGGTCTTCGGGAGTGGCATGGACGGTGGCGGTTAACTGCCCTTCGAGGCTGTTGGCAATCGCTTCGAGTTCTTCCGGCGTCCCACAGGCGACAACGAGGGATGAGGGGCCGAAGACCTCTTCGGCCAGTGTATGCGAGTTCAGGAAATGCACGGCGTCCGTCGAGAAGAGGGCCGCATTGACCTGCGTCCGCGCCGAATCCGCGAGAGTCTGGGGCGTGGTCTCCATCACCACGCCTTCCGTCGTTTGCAGCCGTGCGGTTCCTGTCTGATAGGCGTACTGAATATTCGGGTAGAGCATAGTTCCAGGCGCGGAGGCGCTCACGCGCTCCGCGACGATGCGGAGGAAGGCGGACAGCCCGACGCTTTTAAGTCCCACGATCACGCCGGGATTCGTGCAGAACTGCCCCACCCCCATCGTCGCGGAGACTGCCAGCCCTTCCGCGATCTTCTCACCGCGCTCCGCGAGGGCGCCGGGCAGAATAAAGACCGGGTTGACGCTGCCCATCTCCGCGTAGACCGGAATCGGCTTCGGGCGTGCGGCGGCGGCATCAAAGAGCGCACGCCCCCCGCCGAGCGACCCCGTAAACCCGACCGCCTCGATCTTCGGATGCCGCACCAGTGCCAATCCGGTCTCTTTCATCCCGTGCAGCATGGAGAAGACGCCCTCCGGCATGCCCGTCACCAGAGCGGCCCGCTCCACTGCCCGTGCCACCACTTCCGAAGTGCCGGGATGCGCCGGATGCGCCTTGACAACGACCGGGCATCCTGCTGCCAGCGCAGACGCCGTATCCCCGCCCGCCACCGAAAAGGCGAACGGGAAGTTGCTGGCCCCAAAGACCGCGACCGGGCCAAGCGGCAGCAGCATCCGTCTCAAGTCAGGGCGCGGGAGTGGCTGACGGTCGGGCAGCGCGCGGTCAATGCGAGCATCCACCCAGGAGCCTTCCCGCAGCAGGGCGGCAAACATCTTGAGCTGCCCGACGGTGCGCCCGCGCTCCCCGGTCAGGCGGGCAAGCGGCAGAGCAGTCTCGCGGTTGGCGAGTTCCAGCAGCGGTTCGCCAAGTTCGACGATCTCCTCGGCGATGCGGTCGAGAAACGCTGCTCGTGCCTCGTTCGTCAGGCCCCGGTAGATCGGGAACGCATTCGCCGCCAGCTCCGTAGCCCGGTCTACTTCCGACTCGGTCGCAACGTGAAATACGGTTTCCAGCGCCGCGCCGACGGACGGATTGACGGCGGTAAACGTCTCTGTTCCCTCCGATGAGGTGTTATTGCCAATGATATTCAGGCCATGCAGTTCCAAATGGATGTTCCTTACTCGACGTAGTTGGTCAGGGTGCCGATGGGCGGAATGGTGATGTGGACGCTATCGCCTGAGAGCAGGCTAAAATCGTTGCCGGGGATGATGCCGGTCCCGGTCATCAGGTAGCAGCCCTGCGGGTAACTTGTCTCCCGATACAGATAGCCGACCAGTTCCTGCGGTTCTCGCTTCAACTGCGTGAGGTCGGTCTCCCCGGAGAAGACTGTCTTGCCTTCTCGTTCGATCCGCAGTTGAATGGGCGTCTCTTTCGGGAGGAGTGCATTGCTCACCAGCACGACGGGGCCAAGAGCGCAGGACTTATCGTAGACCTTCGCCTGCGGCAGATAGAGCGGATTCTCGCCCTCAATGTCGCGGGAACTCATGTCGTTGCCGATGGTGAAACCGACGATGCGCCCATCAGGATTAATGACGAGCGTCAGTTCTGGCTCTGGCACGTTCCATTTCGAGTCCTGCCGAATCCGAACGCCTGTTCCCGGCCCGACGGCCCGATGCCCCAGAGATTTGAAAAACAGTTCGGGCCGCTCCGCCTCATAGACTTTCGCGTAGAAATCGTCTCCGCCCGCCTGCTTCGACTCCTCCATGCGGGCATTGCGGCTACGGTAATAGGTCACGCCTGCCGCCCAAACCTCCTGATTTCCGATAGGAGCGAGAAGTTCGTGGGGAGCGATTGGCGTCGTATGCGCGGACAGCCCGGAAATTCTCTGTTTCAGGGTCTCCGTCAGATCGGGGCTGGCAATCAGTTCGTCCCACGTCGTGCCGGTCAGCAGATAGGTGCGGTCTTCGACTTCGACGACCGGCCCCTCCTGGATGCGATACAGTTTCATGCCTGGCTCCTTCAAATAATCACGTTCATGCGTAGCGGTCGGGACTGAGCGCGTCCAGAGGCAGGGAGGGCGTCTCGTCGGAGAGAAGTTCCCCCATCAGTTTACCCGTAACGGGGCCGAGGCTGAGTCCCATCATGGCGTGACCGGTGGCAGCGGAAAGGTTCCGGTAACGGCCAAAGCGCCCCACATACGGCAGTCCGTCCGGTGAACAGGGCCGCAGGCCACGCCAGACCGGCAGTCCACGCAAATCCTCCGGCTGAAACGCCGGGAAGTAGTTCGGTATGGATTTCAAGATGCCGTTGACACGGGCCGGATTGATGCTCTCGTCAAGACCGGTGATCTCCATCGTGCCGCCGAAGCGCAGGGTATTGCCCATTGGAGTGACAGCGACCCGCGCCTCCGTAAAAATCGAACAGAGCTGCGGCTGCTGACGCGGTTCGGTCAGGGTGACGCTGTAGCCTTTGCCCGCCTGCATGGGGAGGTTCAGACGCAGGCCATTCACAATCTGCGGCGACCAGGAGCCACCTGCCAGCACATATTCGTCGGCGGTCTGTTCGCCCTGCGTTGTCTGCACCGCCTCGATTCTGCCACTGTTCGTCCGCCAACCGGTGACTTCCGTAGACCAACGGAATGCTGCCCCACCCGCTTCCAGCGCCCGCGTCAGTTCCGCGACGAATTTCTGCGGAGCGAGGTGACAATCCTGCTCGAAATAGATTGAGCCTGCGACATCCATCCGGACGCCGGGATCACGCAGGGCCGTCTGTTTCGCATCCAGCGCCTCCGCTTTCAGCCCGAGCGCATGGGCTTTCTCAACCAGTTCCGCCTCTTGGTGCAGGGTCTTTTCCGTTTTGCAGAGCAGCAGCAGGCCCTTCTGCACCAGTCCGAAGCGGTTGTCCATCTGCGCCGCAAGCTCCTCATAGCACCGTCGGCTCTCGAGGCTCAGGTCGCGCAGCAGCGGCCCGGAACGTGCGACATGGGCGGCGTTCGCCGCCCGCCAGAACTGCCATCCCCACCGCATCAGATCCAGACTGAGCCGCGGACGGACATAGAACGGGCTTTCCGGGTTCCACATCACCCGCAGTCCATACGCAACCATTCCCGGCGCAGCCAGTGGCACAAAATGGCTTGGGACAATCATCCCGGCGTTTCCGAGCGAACAACTGTCGTGCGTTGGCTCTCCGCGCTCAATAATCGTCACGGAATGGCCCTTCTGCATGGCGTAGTAGGCCGTGCAGAGACCAATCACCCCACCGCCAACGATTAGAATAGATTTAGACTTTGGCATGGAATGGAGAGCCTTATGGTATGCCCATACAGAACGGGTCGGCGGAATCAAGAAGCAGGGTCGCCTCCGCATTCACGAAGGCAGTACCGCGAATGGTCGGCAGGATGGTGCCATTGACGATGGTAACAAAACCCTCGAAAATCGTGCCGACGATGCTCTCCTGCCTCCAGGTGTCACCGGGCTGGAGTTTGCCGTCTGCGTAGAGGCAGGCGAGTTTCGCGCTTGTGCCGGTGCCACAGGGGGAACGGTCGTAGGCTTTGCCGGGACAGAGGACAAAGTTGCGGCTGTCCGCATCGCGATTCGGGGAAGGCGAGAACAGTTCGATATGGTCTATCGCTGCGCCATCCTGTCCGGTGATTCCCGCACTCTCCAGTCCCTGCCGAATGCGCCAGGTAAAATCGGTCAACGCTTCGACGTTTGCGAGTGTAAGTTCCTCACCATGTTCGCTGATGAGAAAAAACCAGTTACCCCCCCACGCGATGTCGCCGCTAACAACGCCGTATCCATCTACCTCGACCGTGACGGCTTTTGCATACCGATACGCGGGCACGTTCTGAACCGCGACAGTACCATCGTCATACAGACAGGCAGTGACTGTGCCGACAGGCGTTTCGATGCGGTGGTCGCCGGGGCCGATACGTTCGAGATGCGCCAGCGTCACCATCAAGCCAATCGTTCCATGCCCGCACATTCCGAGTGTTCCGGCGTTGTTGAAAAAGATCACTCCCGCTGTCGAGTCCTTTTCGGTGGGTTCCAATAGCAGAGCGCCTACCAGCACGTCCGACCCGCGTGGTTCGTTGACGACAGCCGAGCGGAACGCATCGAACCGCTCCTGAAACAACTTTCGTTTTTCGGCAGCCGTACCGCTTCCCAGGTCTGGCCCACCGTTAATAACGACACGGGTCGGTTCGCCCCCGGTGTGCGAGTCTACGACCTGAACGCGCTGAACGTCGCTCATTCGCATCGCCTAGCCCCCTTGACGAGTGGGAATCTGCGGGCGAGAGGCGATGCCCTTGTGAATGATTGCCAGCACCTCGTCGCGCTCTTTGCCGACGATAGGAAGGCGCGGGGCGCGTACCCACTCCGCTCCCAGCCCGCACTCCTGAACGCACAGTTTGATATACTGGACAAATTTGAGGGGAATATCGAGATGCAGCAGGGGCATATACCAGCGATAGAGTTCCCGCGCCTTCTCCCACTGCCCGCTTGCGGCGAGTTCCCAGAGATACTGATTCTCTTCGGGGAAGGCCAGCCCCACCCCGGCGATCCAGCCCTCCGCGCCGAGGAAAATGCTCTCCAGTGCGAGATCATCCACCCCGGTAAAGATCGTGTAGCGGTTCCCGATAAGGTTCAGTATGTCGGTGATGCGGCGCACGTTCCCCGAAGACTCCTTGATGGCGACCAGAGTCTTCTCATCCGCAAGTTCGGCAAACATCTCCGGGGTGATGTCCACTCCGTAGGCCAGCGGGTTGTTGTAAACAATAATCGGCAGGCCGCTCGACTGCGCGACAGCGCGAAAATGCGTCATCGTCTCGCGGGAATCTGACTTATAGACCATCGCGGGCAGCACCATCAGCCCGTCCGCGCCGAGTTTTTCCATGTCCCGTGCATAGCGGCAGGCGGCAGCGGTACTGCACTCCGAGATACTGCTCAGGACAGGCACACGCCCCTTGCTGACCTCAATCGCCGTCTTCACCACCAGCCGCTTCTCGTCAGGTTCCAGTGCGACATTCTCGCCGAGCGAACCAAGCATGATAATACCCGACACACCGGACGCGATTAAAACCTCCAGATGCCGTGCCGTCGCCTCCAGGTCAAGGCTCTGGTCTTGCTTGAACTGAGTCGTCACTGCGGGGAAAACACCTGTCCAACGTGCTGCCATGTCTTATCCTTACTCCACAAACAGAAAATCGGGACAGGTCTGTGCGACCTGTCCCCTTATTGTACCCGCCTGAATGCACCGGGTGTTGAGTTTAGCGAATGACCTTGCCCTTGACATCCAGCAGTTGCGAAGCGCAGAGGTCGTTGCCGAGCAGGTCGAAGTTCTTGAAGGTCCATACAACTTTTTTGTCCCGTGTCACTTCGACAAGCTGCGGGTTGTTGGGGCCAGCGTGGGTGTTGCCGAAGACGATGTCGCCGTTGGGCAGGACTTGCAGAGTCGTGATCCAGCAGAGATGGATACCGGGCAGTTCGTCGCGCTCGATGCTCCAGACGGTCTTGCCCTCTGGCGTGACCTCGAAAACGCGGTTGTTGTTGCCGCCCGCGATCAGCGTGTTACCGTTTTTGAGGCGAACCGCACCGAAAACGTTGATACCGTGACCGTCGTGGTTTGGCGTCTCCGGCTGACCGTTCAGGTCAATCTTGTAGGTCCAGACAACCGTACCCTTTTCGTCGTACTCACGGAGTTTGCCATCGCCCTCATGCGCGACCAGATAGTGACCGTTGTCCAGTTTGCGGACGAGGCGCGTGTCGCGGTGGGGGCTTTCGTGGTCCACCGTCAGGGGAACCTCCTTGACAATACTGCCACTCTTATCCACTTCGATGATTCGCAGGTTGCCCGTTTCGGCGATCATCGTGTTGCCGTTCTTCAATCGCTGGAAACCGTGAATCTCGACATTTCCGGCATACGGAGCCTTCGGCTTGCCGTCCCACTGCCAGACAATCTCCTTTTTCGGGGTCATCTCGACAACGGTATGCGGGCCAGTGTTGAGCAGCAGATTGCCACTCGGGAGCGCAGAGATGTCGTGGGAGGTGTAGCCGCAGGGAGTTTCCCATTCGATTTTGCCATCCGCATCCAGGATAAGTACACGGCCGCGATCCTGGGCTACCAGACGATGCGATACCTCCGCACCAAGCGGCGCAACGGGTTTGTCGGCATGCGCGGTAGAGAGGCTCCAGAATCCGACCAGAGATAATAGAGAGGCGATCACGATACGATTCATAGGGTACATGTCCTTTACGCGATGATTTCTTTGATGGGGTCGGCGCCTTCGACGCCGACAAGTTTCTGATTCAGACCGCCGTAGAAGTAGGTGAGGCGGTTGGGGTCGAGGCCCATCTGTTGGAGCATGGTGGCATGGAGATGCTTGACCTTGAACGGATTCTCCACGGCCTTGCTGCCAAGTTCGTCGGTCTGCCCGACGCTGACACCGCCCTTGATGCCGCCGCCCGCCATCCACATCGTGAAGCCGTAAGAGTTGTGGTCGCGCCCGGTGCCGACTGCATACTCTGCTGTGGGCTGACGGCCGAACTCTCCGCCCCAGACGATCAGGGTGCTGTCGAGCAGACCGCGCTGTTTCAGGTCTTTGAGCAGTCCTGCTATCGGCTTGTCCGTCTCCCCGGCATGGAGCGTGTGGTTGTCTACAAGGTCGTTGTGCGCGTCCCAGGTCGAGTCGATGTGGTTGCCGCCGCTGTAGAGTTGAATGAACCGCACTCCACGCTCCACCAGTCGGCGGGCCATCAGGCACTGCCTTCCGAAGACGGCCGTGCGCTTGTCTTCGAGACCGTACAGGTCTTTGATGTGTTGTGGTTCGCTGCTCAGGTCGGTGGCTTCGGGAGCGCTGGACTGCATCCGGTAGGCGAGTTCGTAACTGGCAATACGCGCTGAGAGGTTTGAGTTGTCGCTCCGCATCGCCTCATGCTCAGAGTTGTACTCCTTGAGGGTATCAAGCATCTCCCGTTGGAGTGCATCGCTCTCCTCTTCAGGACGTTTCAGATCGAGGATGGGCGTCTCTCCCGCATTGATGACCGTTGCCTGATAGGTGGCAGGCATATAACCGCTGCTCCAGTTCTTCGGGCCGCTGATGGGGCCGCCTCGCGGATCGAGCATGACGACAAAACCGGGCAGGTTCTGGTTGACTGTACCGAGTCCGTAGTTGACCCACGAGCCGATACAGGGGCTGCCGCTGAGGATTTTGCCGCTGTTCATCTGGAGCATCGCGGAACCGTGAATGGGCGAATCAGCGGTCATGGAGTGCAGGAAGGCGATGTCGTCCACACAGGTCGCGAGGTGCGGGAACAGGTCGGAGACGTACTTGCCGCATTGCCCGTACTGCTTGAATTTCCAGCGCGGCTCGACGATACGGCCCTGATTCTTGTGTCCGCCGCGCCCGAAGGTGGTCACGTTGATCGTCTTGCCGTCCATACCGTACATCGTCGGCTTGTAGTCGAACGTATCTATCTGACTTGGGCCGCCATACATATAGAGGAAAATGACGGACTTGGCCTTCTGCGGAATCATCGGCTTTTTGGGGGCGAGCGGGTTTTTGAAGGGCGTCACGCCATCGGCACGTACCGTCTGCGTGTCCAGAAACCCCTCTCCGGCCAGCATCGAGGCGAGCGCGACGGACGTAAAGCCTCCCCCGGCCTCCCACAGAAACTCGCGGCGGGTGCGCCCGCAAAAGCCGCCACTGGCGACCGAATCAGAGCGTCGGAATGGATTTTGCATAACGGTCATTCTCCTCAGTCCAGGTACAGGAACTCGTTCAGGTTCAGGGCGACAACGCAGAAGTAGCGCAGGGCTTCGGGCTGGCTAAGATGCTGATCGGTCACGGCCCGCTGCATAAACTTCACGCCTCTCGCAATCTCTTTTGCGGTCGGTTCGCGCTGCATCACTCGCCACAGGGCAAACTTCACCTCAGCGGTCGGGTCCGTCCCAGCCGTCTGCTGCACGAGATCAGCGAAGAGCCGCGCCTGCTCATTGGTAAACGTGCTGTTTATCATTCCGAGTGCCTGCGTCGGCTGCGTGGTGGCGAAACGCACCGGGCAGGTCGTGTCCGTGTCCGCCGCATCGAAGCTGGCGAGAATGGGCAGGGCAAGCGAGCGCTTGATATGGATATAGACGCTGCGGCGAGCCTGCTCTTCGGGCGTGGATTTCAGCCATCCCGCTCCCGGCACGGACTGCCCCGCCAGCACCTCTTTCGGCATCGTCGGGTAGATGCTGGGGCCAAACATCTTCGAGTTCAAGGTTCCGTTCACCGCCAGAATGGAGTCTCGCACCTCTTCGGCTTCGAGGCGGCGCATATCGAACCGCCAGAACAGATTGTTCTCCGGGTCCTGCGCCAGCGCTTTCGCCTCCGACTGCGACGACATTTTCCAGGTATTGGAGAGCAGCAGCATCTTGTGCATTTTCTTCAGCGACCAGCCTTCTTTGACGAATTCCGAGGCCAGCCAGTCGAGAAGTTCCGGGTGTGTGGGCCGATCTCCGAGCTTGCCGAAGTTGCTGCTCGAACGCACGATACCCCGTCCGAAATGATATTGCCAGAGGCGATTCACAATCACCCGCGCCGTCAACGGATTGTCGGTACTGGCGATCCAGTTGGCGAGGGCCAGACGGCGACCGCTCGAAGTGGTGGTGGCAGGCGGTGTGATACTCGGCGGCGGCGGCGAGAGTATCTGGAGGAACGCGGGCTGCACTTCGTCGCCGGGAACGTGCGGATTACCACGCAGCAGGATATGTGTCGGCGGCGCTTCGCGCCCGGTCTCCGTGATGACGAGGGCCTGTTCCAGGGATGCAGGAGGCGACTTCACCAGCTCGCTGTGCTGTCTGGCAAGCGCCATATAGCTGTCGAACTGCGCCTGACTCAACTTCGCCGGAACGCGCTTTCTCAGAATGGCAGGCCGCCGGGTCTCGTTGCGAAACTCTTCCTTCTCTACAGGCGCAAAATCGGCGACGACTGTCCTGACGATGGCGTCCATCTGCGCCTGCACACCGTCCAGTTTGGCACGATAGGCACGGTCTTCGACATCGTGTTTGCGCCGCTCCGCTTCCGGCGCGATGGGACGCAGGGAGTTTTCGGGAACGGGCTGCCCATAGCGCGTCGTTCCCTGGAAGAAAGAGATGAGGCTATAGTAGTCCTTTTGCGGGATGGGGTCGAGTTTGTGGTCGTGGCAGCGGGCGCAGTTGACGGTCAGGCCCAGAAACGTCTGCCCGGTCGTCGCCACAATATCGTCGAGTTCGTCGTAACGCGCCTGTTCTGGGTCGGCAGGCTCGTCGTCCCACTGTCCGAGGCGGTAGTAGCCGGTGGCAATGAGTGTCTCTGTCGTTGCGTTAGGCAGTTCATCCCCCGCCAACTGTTCCCGGATAAACTGGTCGTAGGGCTTGTCGGCGTTGAGCGCACGGAGCACATAGTCACGATACCGCCAGACGAAAGGCTTCGCCCCGTCGCGCTCAAAGGAGTTGGTTTCGGCATAGCGCACGAGGTCCAGCCAGTGTCGTCCCCAGCGTTCGCCATAGTGCGGCGAGGCCAGAAGACGGTCTACCACCTTCTCCCAGGCATTCGGAGACTTGTCAGCAAGAAACTCGCGCACCTCTTCCGGTGTAGGCGGCAGTCCGGTGAGGTCGTAGTAGGCGCGGCGAATGAGGACGGCGCGACTAGCAGAGGGCGCTGGCCGCAGCCCCTTCGACTCCAGTTTCGCGAGGATGAAAGCGTCTATCGGGCTGCGAACCCAGGCGGAGTTCTTGACGGTCGGGACAGCGGGACGCCTGACAGGCTGAAACGCCCAGAACTTTTTGGTCTCCGCAGTGACCTGCGGCGGAACGATGCCACCGGACGCTTTGGGCGCGGCCTCCTGCCCCGGTGTCCAGGGCAGACCCATCTTCACCCACTTCGTCAGAATGTCTATCTTGTCCGGTGACAGTTTGCCGGTGGGAGGCATCTGCCGTCCCTTATAGTTGATCGCCTGGACGATCAGACTCTCTTCGGGCTTCGTCAGCGACACGGCAGGACCGGAGGTGCCGCCTTTCAGCAGCGCCGCCCTGTTGTTCAGTTGCAGCCCGCCGCTCAGGTTCGCCCCCGCGCCATGACAGGCAAAGCAGTTCGCCGTCAGCACGGGCTTGACCTGCGTCTCGAAGAATTTGATCTGCTCCGCAGTGAAGGCAGCCTGTCCGGGCTTCGGCATGATTTTCGCGACAGGTTTGTCCGTCTGCGCGAACGCGACCGTCAGCCCCGCAAGCCCAGTCATTGCCATCGCACCACCGCACGTCCACCCCAGGAGTCTCTTCATCTACTACAGCACCTTTCTTACACGATTGCTCTGCGTCTGCCAGGTACAAAAACGTACCCGGCTGGAAATAGCGGGCGTCCTCCGGACGCAAGCTGCGGAAATTCTTGGTTCTCTCATTGATTGGGAGCCTGGGGTTGAAAACCCATAGGCGCTAACTTACGGCTTCTGGCGCGGGTATTGCTTCCTGCTATCGGCATCAGTCCACGTTCAAACAGGATACGAATTGGCAGCCGGAAATATCGTTCAAAGTGCGTAAGTTAGCGCATATGGGTTGAAAACCCCCGGATAACCTACCGGAGTTTCAACCGCCGGTCAATTTCATGGGCAACGTGAGAGTAAGCGGGCGGTAGAATGCCCGGAAAGTGCGTCGGTCATGACGACAGGAACAACGGATTCGGTCAGATGGTCAATAATGGCGGCGATAGCCCCCTGCCGCTTGCTGCCCCGCGCCTGCACGATCCGACAGTGGGCAAAGGAGGGCGGCAGCGCACGTTTACCGGTCTCTTCGATAAGGCGATGCAGCAAGGTTCTATCGGCAGAAAAGAGTCGGCTATGGATGAATAGCGTCGAGGGGTTGAAGAGATTGATGACCGCCGCCAGCCCGATGGCGAGATAACGGCTAATCTGCCGCAGTTCTTCGTCCGCCGTCAGTTCTCCTGTCTCCAGCATCGCGAGCACTTCCGTAACGCTCAGTTTGCGCCCCAGACGCCGGGAGAGCATCGCGGCTAACGCGGCATCGCTTGCGACGGTCTCCAGGCAGCCGTGATTGCCACAGCCGCACGGCCTGCCGTCCAGTTCCACCGTGATATGCCCTACCTCTCCGGCCAGCCCGACGTGGCCGGTCAGCAGTCGTCCGCCGCTCATCACGCCCAGGCCGATGCCGGTGCTGACATCCAGCATGGCAAAGTCGTTCATATTTTTTGCCGCACCGTAGTGCCGTTCCGCGAGGCAGAGTGCATGGGACTCCTGAACAAGAATAACGGGGATGCCAAGTCGCTCGGTCAGGTCATGGCCCGGGGAGCGCTGATTGGTGAGAGGGACATTGGGTGAGAGAATGCCGCGCTCCTGCCGACAGTCTATCAGTCCCGGCATACTGATCGCCATGCCGAGCGTGGAGATATGCGTCCGGTGCATGAGACGTTTCGCGTAGTCACAGGCGGTCTCCATCAGCGCGTCGTAGGTGTCCGGCGTGAGGAACTGCGTCTCGCGTTGCTCGTGGAGCTGTCCATCCAAACCTGCCGCCACAACCCGACACTGCGAAGCGTCAATCACCAGGCCCAGTACCTGTACCGTCTCGCTGGCAAGACGCAGTTTGCGGGCAGGGCGACCCCGCAGTTCCCCGTCCGCTTCGCCCTCCTCCAGCAGTCCGGCTCTCAGCAGCGACTCGACCGCTTTGGACGCGGTCGGCGCACTGATACCGGAATGCCGTGCCACCTCCGCACGCGACTGCGGGCCACGTGCGCGGATGGTTCGCAGCACCTGACGCTCGTTGATTTTGCTGAGGAGAGCGGGCTGGACGAAGGAAGTAAGACTCATAAAGGCAGTATACCAAGCGCGTTCGATTTTGTCAAGGCTCTTTACTAAATACCTTTTGCGAAGGGAACGGGCAGTGCGGACCGCCCCCCGGCCCCAAATCTGAGGGTGAACTATCCGAATGGGAGGACTGAGGACGATAGGCGCTCACTACAGCGGCCTGGCTTACTCTTCGATCGCACGGGGATGGGCTTTCTCGTAGACTGCCTTCATGTGGTCGGTCGTGACATGGGTGTAGATCTGCGTAGTGACGAGATGGGCGTGACCGAGAAGTTCCTGCACAGCACGGAGGTCGGCTCCGTTGTTGAGGAGATGCGTGGCGAAGGAGTGCCGAAGGGTGTGGGGAGTCGTTTTAAGGCGTTCGGACGCCTCTTTAAAATACTTGTCGAATGTGCGACGGATACCCCGGTCGGAGAGACGCCTGCCGAACTTGTTGAGGAAGACCGCCGGGTCGGGTTTGCCGGAGGTGTTGTTGGCTTCCAGCCGGGGCCGTCCGTGCCGCAAATAGTCGCGCAGGGCTGCGATGGCGGTGCGGCCCAGCATAGCGATCCGCTCCTTGTCGCCCTTACCGTGCCGAACGCGCAGTTCCTCCTCCTCGAGGTGGAGGTCGGGCAGGTCTAGCGCCTGGGCCTCCCCTGCGCGCAAGCCAGAGGCATACAGCAGTTCCATCAGCGCCTTATCGCGCAGGCCGTCCGGGGTGTTGGTATCGGGGGCGTCCAGCAGATGTTCGACTTCGATGAGGCGCAGAAACTCCGGCAGACGCTCCTCCTGCTTGATGGTCAGGATGCCGACAGTCGGGTCGTTTTCGATATAGCCCTGCTTCTTCGCCCAGCGGCAGAATGCCCGAAAGGAGGCGAGTTTGCGGGCAAGCGACGAGCGTTTGTAGTCGCCCTTCTGCATCTCTGTCAGTAGAGCGCGGAGATGCGTACGCTCCACCCGATACAGCCCGCCCGTACCGAGTTCCGGCAGCGATTCGACATAGCCGAGGAACTGCGTGACATCGGCGCGATAGGCGCGAACGGTGTGCGCGGAGGCATTACGCGCCAGTTTCAGATACTGTAAAAACCCGTCCAGCACGTCATTCAGCGCCGGGCTGAGCGCAGGCTCCGTAAGCGGCTTGTCTGTCGGAGCAGCAGCAGCCGCTTCGCCCTCATGGGAGAGCGGTACGTTATTGCGTTCAATCATTCGCCTGCCTCCTCTCTTACCGGAGCGACGCGCTAACCGGAGGTCTTACGTGAGTCGAGATACGCCTGTTCCGCCGCTTCGAGGTCAGCCGATGTGGCGCGAGTTCCGGGTGGTATCGCCGCCGCGACAGGCGCTTTCAGATCGCTGGCATGAACGAGCAGCGAGTAGCGCAGCCGGAAATCTCTTTCCTTCTCCGTAAGACGGCCCTTCGCCTCTTCGGAAAGACCGTCGAGCCACTTCGCTTTCATAGCCTCTTGCACGTCATTATGGCGAGCGGCGATGGCATCTGTCAGGCTCTCCTGCTCCACCTCTACGACAATCTCCTGGGTAGAGTAGACTTTCTGGATAGTCCCGGTCAGGCCGCGAAAATGATTGTAGAACAGCCCGGACTTCACATCCTCCGCATTGGCCTCCCGGTCTACGATCTGGACTCGCTCCCCCTCTTTATATGCTGTCGCCATATGCTCTCCTCTCTCTATCGTCAACTGCTGACAAGTATTATACCTCATTGAACCAGTTTCATCGCCAGTACCTCGGTCACCAGCGCGATGTTGGCGTTGGCATCAAGGCGGCGGCGGGCCAGTAGCAGCGCATCCAGACAACGCATCCACCGGTCGGCCTCTCCCGCCTGCGCGAGATGGGTCAGGCGGCGAATCCGATCTACATTGATGACGGTTTCCGGGCTGCCGCCTACCCGCAGCGTCAGCAGGTCGCGATAGAAGACGACCAGGAGATCGAAGATCGTGGCAAGCTGCCGCCGTCCGGTCTTCTCTTTGCCCGTCGGCGTGGACTCCTCCTCGTCGCCTCCGGTGGCGGTCTCCGCGGCAGGAACCTCTTCGCCGAGCAGGGCCTTCACCTGCCCGGACAGCTTCCGCATCTGTTCAGCCAGCCGCAGAGCGCGGACGCGGGGCGCCTGCGCCAGACCCTCTGCGAAGTCCAGCACCTTCCCTATTTCCTCCACTGCATTCGGAGAGGAGGCCAACTGCATCGCCTGTCCGATACGCCCTTCCGCATAGGCGGCAAGCATCGCGGCGCGTTCGGGTTCGAGGGCTGCCTTCTGCTGAAGATAGGCCGTCAGCTCTTCCCGCGTCAGTGGATTGACCCGAATCATCTGACTGCGGGAGGTGATGGTCGGCAGAACGCGGGCGGCATGGGGAGCAAGCAGAACGAAGATCACGTAAGAAGGCGGTTCTTCCAGCACTTTCAGCAGGCTGTTGGCCGCCGACTCATTCAGCGTGTCGGCTCGCTCGATGATGTAGACTCGTTTCGCCCCGATGGAGGGCGCATAGTTCAGGGTATGCGAGAGTACGCCACGAGTCGGGCGATTGTCCCGATCCCAGAACTGCCATATCTGCATCTGATCGCCCGCAGGCTGCACGGTCATGATCTCCGGCTGCGTTCCGGCCTCCATACGGCGACACGAGTCGCACTCGCCGCAGGAATCGAACGGGTCGTGTCGGGGATTCAGACAGGCGATGGCCTGCGCGAACGCCCTCGCCAGCATTCCCTTCCCCACCCCCGGAGAGCCGAGAAAGAGATAGGCGCCGGGCAGCGTTTCGGCTTCGAGCGCTTTACGGAGCGCACGGACTGCCGCCTCCTGACCATACACGGATTCGAGCGTAGGCATAGGGCTATCGTCCTGTCACGCCGAAGAGGATCGGCGCCGCGTAGGGATGGTCGCTACGAAACTCCAGAGAGACGATCTCCACGCCGGGATGCGGGTTCTTCCAGCGCAGAAGGCGCAGATTCAGCGGCGCGGCAGAACTTCCGACGTGTACCGGGTCCGTGGAAAGGGTCGCGGCGGAGGTGTCGTCGTCCAGCGCACGTATCTCCTTGCCATACCGCAGCGGAATTTCGACCGTCTGCCCATTTGCGTAGTGCAGTATATAGACGCCGACAGTGGCCTTATCCTCGGCGGCAAAGGCGGTGGCATGAAGAAAATAGAGCCAGGCGGCGCGGGCGTGGACGGAAAGCGTGACGGCTGTGGGATAGTGAATTGGCGGCTCCTCTGTCCGCTCCGACTGCGGGCGCTCCCGATTCAATCGACCTTGAAGCATGATACCGGCAGGACGCACACCGGCGGTGCGAATCCCGACATCGGCGATCTGTGAGGCTTCTCGTTCTGTGATAGGCCAGTCGCGCGCGTCCGCACTGTGTTCGTTCTGTGTCGGAAGATACGCGCTTACCGGGAGGGTGAGCGGCCAGGTATCGCTGAGACGGATGTTCGCCGCGTCGTGCAGGCTGAGATACCAGCCGGGCTGCAGCCGAGCCGAAGGCTCCCTTTCGCGATAGGCGCGATTGAAGACCGTCATGGCGTCGTAGGGCAACGCATCGGATGGCGGACGCGGTGTGATAGGCAGGAGAGGATCGGGGGCTGTCGCCGGTTTCGGGGCTTCATAGCCGCGATAGAACGGCTTGCCGAATACATCGTACGGGCGGCGTTCGCTGCCGCTCCAGGCATACTCTGCGGCCAGCACATAAGCGGTGAACTGCCGATATTCCGGCCACCACTCCAACAGGCTTTCGTTGCTGTCGTAGCCTGCCCAGGTCGTGGAGAGCAGTCCGAGGGAGTTATGCGCGATGGCCTGCGCCGCCCACCCCCGAATGTTCTCCGGCTGAAACCAGGGGCAGGCCAGCGTCTCCTGCCCGCGCGGCCGAAAGAGGTCGAGGCCATTGCGCTGTTCGTCGCCGGGCGTATATCGCCAGTCCGCGATGACCGCATCTCTGGGCATCGCCTCCCGCCGATGCATCGCCTCCGCCAGACTTGGCGCATTGGCGGCGGTCATGATCGGCACATCCGGGAAAGGCAAGCCCTCGGACTCGTGCAACAGCATATCGCTCCAGAGGATCGTCCGAACGCTTCGCGCCCGCAGCCAGTCGGCGATACGATTCGTGTCTTCGACAAACAGCGCGGTCGCGCCCTTCGCGATATTGCCGGGACGGGCAGGATACTTGCCGAACGCCCTGTCCTGGCTCGGCACCTTGACCTCGTCATGACCTATATGGAACAGGCGCGGATGGAAGATATCGATCGCCTCCGTATAGACATCGAACACGAACTTATACGCGTCGGGATTGCTCGCATCGTAGGCGTGAGGGGAGTTGACATCCTCAACCAGATCACGATGCTGGCCGTTGGCGAAAATCCACTCGCTGTGACCCAGCGTGTTAACCAGGGGTATCGGCTCCATCAGATGAGCGCGGGCGAAAGCCACATCGGCGCGAAGGTCGTCCGTACTCATTCCGTAACTGACGGCGATTTCGGGGTGCGAACTCCAGCGCGTATATTCGCACTCCAGCACGAGGCGATTCAACTTGTACCGAGCCATCACCTGCTCGATGAGTCTCTTATGAAACGGCAACGCGTCTTTCCCGACGAAGATATGGACACCGCGAAAAGGCAGAGAGGGCCAGTCCGAAATCACAGCGGCTGTGAATACCCAGCGCCTGTCTTCCCGGTGATGAAGCAGTTGCCGCAACGTCTGGAGGCCATAGAACGCACCCGCTGCGTCCTGCCCGATAATCTGCACCGCCTGCGGGGAGACCAGGAGTTGATAACCTTCCGGGCGACGCGCTCCAGCCAGTTCCGAAGCCTCTATGGAGACCCGTAATGTGCGCCCGCCTGTAGGGCCCGCCTGAATTTTCGCACTCACCCCGGTCTCGCGGTTCACGTCCGCCGCGAGACGCAACAACTCCTGCCGCACCGGATCGAACTCCACTCCAGAAGGCAGCGCATCTAGGAGCGTTAATCTGTCTTGCAGGACAAAATCCTCGGACAGGCCGGGAAATCGCACGATCTTCGGCTCCGGGATGAGTACGGGATGCCCTGCCTCGTCCTGGAGTGACGGAAGCGGACGACCCGCATCGGGAATGCGTACCGTTCTGGCGCGTAACGCTTCCGGTCTGGAAGCCGGGGCGGAAGCGGGTGGAGGAGCCGCCTGGGGCCGCAGAGTCAGCGTAAAACTGCGAGTCGCCTCCTGTCCGGGCGTTATCTCCGCGCCGAGCAGTCCCAGCCAGAACAGCTTTTCGTCCCGCAGATATGGGTCTTCGCGTCCGTCGAACAGAACCCCTTCTCCCGGTTCACCGGCCCCCACACTCAAACTCATTTCTCCAAAGGCCGTGTTCTGAAAAGTGAGGGACTGCCAGAGCGGGGCGAGGCTGTTCGCAGGATATTTGGCGGAGCGCTGGAGCGGGCCGACGGTTCCCTGCGTCGCCGCTGTTCCGCCGGTGTGGTCGGCGCGGTAGGTCGCCCCAATGAGCGGATAGGCCCAGAGCCGAGCGGCATTCCATTCCAGCAGAGCGGGTTCGCGCCCGTCCCAGCGGTAACGCAGAGTCCAGGTCACACTGTCATTGGGATGGACTTCGATACGCTGCGTCGCCTCAAACTTCTGCATATCCGCCGCATAGGAGTAGTGGGTGACAGAGGCGAAGCCGCCGTCCGATAGCTTCTCAACCGCCGAAGCAGGCGGGTTGGAGCCAGAGCCGTAATAGCCTTTTGCATAGCCACGCGAAAAGACCTGCACCAGACCGCCGCGAATCAGCGGGATGCGGTCAAAATCCAGCGCCACGCCGCTGCGAATCGGGCGTACCGCCCACCGCCCCGTGACGCCGGGAAGCGCCACGCCTGTTCCCTGCGCCCTGCTGTCTGCCGAGAGACACAGAACCAAAAGCACCAGCCCTACCAGCGAAAAAACCCGTGTTGTCATGGAACGAACGTTAGGCGCGGCAGGCAGCTTCTCCTTCCTGAGAATTAATGTTCCCCTGCTAGTATATTGAAGGATATGGCTGTTGGCGTCTCGAACACACAGGCCAGTACAAGCCTCTTTCAGAGCCTTTGAAGCGAGTAAGCCAGCTATGTCTCTCTATTTTCCGGATCAGTCCTGGAGGACTCAACTGCTTTGCCTGCAGAGCCAACTAATCTCTCGGTGTGTCAGGCTATCACTCATAATTGAGAATGGCCTCGTGTGCAGAAAGGACGAAGGATTGAAAACCTGTAAGAACTGGCAATGGGGAGTATCGGGTGCCCTAGCGCTGACGGCAGGACTGTTCGCTTTCGGATGCGGCAGCGGCGGCGGGGTCTCGAATACGAAAGATACTCTGCTCGCTTCCGATACGACAAGTGTGGCTGGCCCGGTCAATATCGCCGCGCTCCAGGAAGCGGAAGCGGTGCCGCGTGAGAAGTATGGCACGTCGCTGTCCGTAGACGCGCTCATCTTTCCTAGCGCGACCGCAGACGAACGCGCACACTTCGCACGGGGTCTGGCACTCTTCTCCGATCCGGCGCTCACGGCCGCCGCCGGACAGGGGCCCTATTTCACAGAAACGACCTGTCTGGGCTGCCACAATACCCAGGAGTCCGGACTAGTTCCTACACCCGCTTCGCGAGCAACAAACGACCGAAATTTCCTGCTCTTCGGCGATTACAACCCCGCTACCGGAGTGTTCAATGGCAGGCCTGAAACCGGTGGCCCGGTGCTGCATACCATGCACCAGCCCGGCTTCCCCAATCAGGTTCAGCCGCCCCTGCCCGGTCTCCCGGCGATTCGGGTTACCGGGATGCGAGCAGCGCCACCTTATATTGGGCGCGGATTGATGGAGGCTATCCCGGACGACGAGATTATTGCCCTCAAAGACCCAGCCATTTCTGGCTTGCAGGATGCTGCCGGTAATCTCATTCCAGGCTTTGAAAACCGTAACAGCGAACAGACGGCATTTGTCGGTGGCAGTCCTGTCGTACGTCTGAGCAAATTCGGGCTGAGGGCTGCGGGAGCAACCCTGATGCAGTTTATCGTAGCCGGCAGCAACGTGGAAGTTGGCCTGACAAGTCCGTTCGCACTCGGCTCCGCTGTACCGTCTAGTAAGCCCGGTTTCAGTCCCGGCCCCGGTCTCTCGGCGCAGGATGTGCGTGATCTCCGTACTATGATCCGACTTATCGCGCCACCGGCACGAGCCGTCATCATTCCCGGCTCCTCGGAGGATCGTGGACGCATCCTGTTCGGCGTGGATTTCGACCAGCCGAACGGCATCGCCCTCGACCGCAAGGCCAACTGCGTAAGCTGCCATGTGCCGTTCCTCCTTACCGGGCAGTCCCCGGCGGAGATCGGCGCGAGCCATCTCAGCAATAAGAAGGTCTTCCTTTGGTCGGACCTGCTCATTCACGACATGGGACAGGCGGACGCAGACAACGCACTGCCCAACCAGGGCCGTGCCAATGGACGTATGTGGCGCACCACGCCACTCATGGGCATCGGCCTCATCGGCCCGCCGTTCTTCCACGATGGACGTGTCATCAAGGAGAACGGCATTGACAGCGCCCTTGACCTGAGCATTGACGCCCACGACAACAACGGCGCCGACGTTGACAGCGAAGCGCACAACTCGGTGGAGCGCTACCGCGCTCTGCCTACCGACGGAGTCAACAGTCAGAGAGACATCGTCAATTTCATGAAGACCCTCTGAGGCTTCCCCGCACGCAGGACGAGCGGCGAGAAGGCCCTTTCTTCCCGACGCTCGTTTCTATTTCATCTCCAAAAGATGTAGAATAAAGCCATGAATGACATGTCAGAGTCCTCGCTGCCGAATCGCGAACCCCTCCCCTGCTCTGCGGGCAGACTGCTGCGAGAGTGGCTGCTTATCGGCGGGCAGTCGTTTGGGGGCGGCAGTATGACGTTCATCCTGATGCGCCAGACCTTCGTTGAGCGCACATGCTGGGTTCCGGCAGTGGAGTTCGACCGCTTTTTTGCCCTCGTCCAGATCGCGCCTGGTATCAACCTGCTTGCTCTCGCCATTCTAATCGGCAAGCGCATTCTCGGCTGGCGCGGTGTGCTGCTCTCGCTGTTCGGTCTCCTGCTGCCCAGTGTCTTCCTGACCGCTCTGATTACGGCGGGCTATGCGCGTATTCAGCATACGGCTCTCGCGCAGGCCACTCTCCGTGGATTTCTGCCCGCGACGGTCGGGCTGGGAATTCTGACCGCGTACCAGATGGCGCGGACGAATCTGGTGGCCGCGCACAAAGAGGGTAAGATGTCTCTGGTCATTGGCCTCGGAGCGCTGCTGGGCAGCGGGATCGCGGTGGGATATTTTGGCGCGGCTGTCCTCCCGGCGCTGTTCGCGGCAGGCGTCCTGGGAGCCTCAGAGAAGGTATGGGGTCAGTGGCGGGCAGGAGGGAAACCCTCCGCATGAATCCCCTGCTCTATTTCTGGCTGTTCCTCAAGGCGTCCCTCTTTTCGACCGGAGGTTTCGGCAACCTGCCTAGCCTGCATCGGGACCTGCTGGCGCATCGCTGGGCGACCGAACAGGATTTTGCGGCCTCGCTGATGGTGGGCCAGATTTCGCCGGGGCCGAATGGCCTCTGGGTCGTCAGCCTGGGCTATCTGACCGATGGACTGCGCGGGCTGCTGCTCTCTGTCGTGGCCGTCACGCTTCCGCCGATGATGGTGCTGCTGGTCGAACGCGCCTACCGCGCCGTGCAGCATCACCCGGCAGTCGAAGGGTTCATGCGCGGTCTGGCGCTCAGTCTCGCGGGAATATTCGCCGTTATCCTGCTGGGCCTGCTGCACCATTCCGGGCTTAACCTTCGCAGCATGACCATTGCCCTTGCGGCTCTCGTCCTCGGAGCGACCAAACGGATTCCCCTGCCGCTCATTATCTTACTGGGAGCGCTGGCAGGAGCATTGTGGCGATGAGGCGGCTTCCTTCCCTCTCTTTTCAACGTGAGGCACACCAATGTCGCCACTAACCCTCTCCTGGCTGATGTCGCAGGAGGGAACTATCCGGCTCGCGGACGCTGCCCGCCTGCCGGACGACCCCCTCACACGCCTGACGCACCTGCGCCGTCTTACATCGCCGGAATATGCCGCCGCTGCTGTCGAACTACTGGAGTTGCGCCGCCGCGCCCGGTCGCGCTTCCCAGAGGCAGACGCCATGTTCTTCACTGCGGAAGGACTGGAACAGGCCACTGCTGCCTCTGTCGCCCGTTACCGGGCGTCCCGATTTCCCGCAGGCATTCCCATCCTCGATGCCTGCTGCGGCATCGGCGGGGATGCAGGCGCACTGGCGCAGCGGGCCTCTGTCCTCGCCGTAGACAGGCAGCAAGCGGCTCTGCTCTGCACCCGGAAAAATGCCGAAGTCTGCGCCTCCCCTTATCCCGTTCATACTCTGTGTGCCGATGTGACCGCGCTCGACTTCGCCCACCTTGCAGAGCGCGGAATCGGGGCCGCACTCTTCGACCCTTCGCGCCGCGCTGACCGCGCCGATGGAAGCCGCCGTCGGGTGCGCGATGCCTCCGACTACACACCGCCTCTGGATTTTCTCCAGACGTTGCGCTCCCACTTTCCCGCTCTCTGCGTCAAAGTCTCTCCCGGAATTGACGACGAGACGCTCCAGCAGTACGACGCGCAGGTGGAATTCCTCTCCGACCGGGGAGAGTGCAAAGAGGCAGCGCTCTGGTTTGGCCCGCTGCAAGATTCTCTCTGCGCTGCATCCTCCGTGAACCGAAGTGGCGAGAACTACAGGGCGACCCTGCTGCGCCCCGATTCAGACCCGATCACGCTGGAGCCATTTTTGTGCGACTTCCCGGCTCTTTCCGCTCCCCTCGCCTGGCTGTATGAACCCGACCCTGCCGTGATCCGGGCGCACCTCGTCCCTCAAATCGCCTCCCTGCTGCGAGCCTGTCAGATAACCCCCGATGTGGCCTACCTCACCGCGAATGATCTCCACTCTACGCCCTTCGCCACGGCCTATCGTGTCCTCGACTGGCTGCCCTATCAGGAGAAAGCCGTTCGTGCTCGTCTGCGTCAGTTGGGGAGACGGGTGGAAGTCGTGAAGAAACGGAATGTTCCTCTGGAGCCGGAACTGGTTCGCAAAGCGCTGCTGAGCAAAGACCTTACTCTCCCGCCTTGTGTCCTCATTCTGATGCGCTACCAGCAGAAGATCATCGTTCTGCTCTGCGAAAAGCCTGCCGCCGTTTGAAGCAGTTCGCTGCCGTTCCGGTGCAGGAATCTCTCCTGCTTATTCCGAAATGAATCGCGTTCGTTATCTCGCCCTCACCGGCTTCAAAGGAATCTGCATGAGTTCAGAACGTTATCGGTACGCTATCATTGGAACCGGTCGCCCCTGGAAATCGGAAGGCGCGACCGGGTTTGGCATGGCCCACCCCCACTACGAAGGATTTCAGGCGACCGGGCGCGTGGAACTGGTCGCGGTCGCGGATATTCGCGAAGAGGCCGCACATCGCTTTCTCGCGGACCAGAACGCCTCTGCCGCCGTCTACAACGACTTCCGCACGATGCTGGCCGAGCAGAAGCCCGACATCGTCAGTATCACAACCTGGCCGCACCTGCATTCGGAACTGACGATTGCCGCTGCCGAAGCGGGCGTCAAGGGCATTCACTGTGAAAAGCCGATGGCAACTACCTGGGGCGATGCGAAACGGATGAAGGCCGCGGCAGACGCGAACGGTGTCGTCCTCACGTTCAATCATCAGCGGCGATTCCTCGAACCCTTTCAGCGGGCGAAGCAGCTTCTGGACGTCGGGGCTATTGGAGAACTCAAACGGATGGAAGCGCAGTGCGGGGATATGTTCGACTGGGGAACGCACTGGCTCGACATGCTGTTTTTCTTCAACAACGAGACACCTGCCGAGTGGGTCATCGGGCAGATAGACAGCCGGACCGAAAGCCGGGTTTTCGGAGCCTTCCAGGAGAATCAGGCCATCTGCCACTTCAAATGCAGGAATGGAGTGCGCGGTCTGCTGATTACCGGCTATGAGGCCGACCTCGGCACCGCGATTCGGCTGATCGGAACGGAGGGCGTTCTTGAGATAGGCTGGGGAACTCCCTCGCTTCGCATTCGGGCCAAAGGGAATACGGACTGGCGCGACATCGAAACGGCGGAAGGCATTCATGGCAATCTCGCCATCAATCGCGCCTGCGCCGACCTCCTCCACGCGCTCGATACGCCCGGTTACAAGCCTCTGCTCTCCGCTGACAACGCTATTCAGCATACCGAAGTCATCTACGCCACCTACGAATCCAGTCGTCGGCGCGGGCGGGTAGACCTGCCTCTTCAGCCCGAAGATTCTGCGCTTCTCGCCCTGCTCGAAGCGGGAGAGATCGGGCCAGACCGCAGGCATTAGACAGGCTGGACAGCCAGGAAGGGAAACGATTTTGCGCGTATTGATAACGGGGAGTGCGGGATTGATCGGGCGTGAGCAGGTGCGCGTCGTGCGGGAGGCCGGTCATACGATTCGGACACTCGACCGTTTTGCACAGCCGGGCGAAGACTCCGGTGAGCATCATATCGGGGACTTACGCGACATCGCCACCGTTCGGAGGGCCGTTCAGGGGATGGAGGCTGTCATTCATCTGGGAGCCATTCCCACCGATCAGCAGGGCCGGGCGGATGATGTGCTGAGCGTCAACGTGCAGGGAACGTGGAATGTTCTTCTGGCCTGCGTAGAAGCCGGAGTTCCCCGTGTTGTCTTCTACTCCAGCATCAACGCGCTCGGAGCCGTCGGGGGTCACCGCGAACCGGTCTTCCTGCCGCTCGACGACGCCTATCCACGCCATCCCATGTCACCCTATCAGCTCTCGAAGCATCTGGGCGAAGAGGCGTGTCTCTCATACACGCGCAAATACGGTCTGGTCACTCTTGCCCTGCGCCCGACGTTCGTCTCGAGTTCGCATCACTATCCTCGCTGGTGGCAGCACGATGTGAAGGAGGCCGCCGAGTGGGGCCGGAAAGAGTTCTGGGCCTACGTGGACGTGCGGGATGTCGTAGATGCCGGGCTGCGCTGCCTGACCGTGAAGAACGTGACGCACGACGCTTTCCTGCTCTCGGCAGACGACACGACGCTCACCACGCCGAGCCGGGAACTGAAAGAGACCTACTATCCACAGATTCCCTGGCAGCAGAACCCTGACAACTATTTCGCCTCCCGGCCAAATCGTGCCCTCATAGACTGCTCGGCGGCAAAGCAGGTTCTGGGCTGGCAGCCTCAACACTCGTGGCGAGACGCGGAGCCTGACAGAGAGCAGACGGCGTAAGACAAACGAAAATCCCCCTTGCGGCGACAGGAGCAAGGGGGATTTTCGTTCGACCACCAGGTCTACAGGCCACCGCCGGGTACGGGAATTCCGGGGTCTGTCGGCGGGGTAATGACGCCGCCTCCCGGGAAACCGGAGTTCGTTCCGGGAGTGGGCAGACCGGGCAGAGAGGTATCCGGGTTCGTATTCGACAGCCCAGGCGCGGTCAGCGTTGGCGAAGTCGTACCGGGCAGACGATTCAGGTCGGCAGCGCTGGGAATAACAGGAACTGTCTCTACTGCCAGGTGTCCGGTGCGTATCTGCGCTTCGATATCGTTGGCAAATCGAATCAGAGTCTTACGTATGAAGGCTCCATTGGAATCAGCGCGGAGCGGAACCCACACATCGCAGACGTAAAAGGTAGAGTGCAGCAGGAGCGCCTTAGCGACCCCTGTCGGGATTGTGTTCGGGTCCGCATAGGCAGGCTGGTTCGGCGCCTGTACCCAGTGAATCAGCAAAATCGTGCTGTCGTGTCCCTGCCCTATCTCCATAATATAGTGGGTATGCTTCTCGCCAACGGGCTTGATAAGCTGTTTTTCGCCTTCCATCAGGCGTCCATCCGCGTCCATAAGATAACTTGCCGGAGTGCGAAAGGCGTTCAGGGTATTCGCCCGGGCAATGCTCACGAAGACAGGCGAGTGCATCCCCATCTGATAGACGCGATTGAGAGCGGGAGGATGGTCGCGTTCGGCATCCCCTGCCGGAGCCGGTACGTCCGAACCCAGCCAGCGAACATCATCCACCTCGATATGGGAGGGAATGGCAATCGTTTCCTGTTTGGAGACACGCCAGTAGTTGGTGAGCCGCGCTCCGAAGCTGCCGACCACCGTCAGCAGCAGCAGTGCGATTATATGGAGACCCACTTTTGGTATTTTAGACATTTCATCCCTCGCAGAACGAACAGTTCGCCCAGTCCGCCAAACACCGGCAGGAGTACGAGCGTTATCGGGGCTACGTAGGTCACCATGTCTTTATCGTTGACCCCGATCCAGGCCAGCAGCGTCAGCCTGGAAGCCATCAGGATGCCAATCCAGACCACGCCGCAGGAGAACGCGAACAGCTTCGAGCGGAACATCGCCCTCAGCAGGGACAGATACCAGATCGTTCCCACCAGGAAAATCCCTGCCGCCGCGAATCCCAGCCCGACCTGAGATGCCCACATCTCGTAGGGGGTCGTTGCCAGCATCTTTAGCGGGTTGTATTCGCGGGCGAGTTCGGCCTGTATGCCGATGTTCAGCAGAATATGGAGCACAAGACTCATCAGCCGTCCGGCCAGCCATGTCCGCATCTCTTCGAGCAGGACGCCCGGCAGTGGCACCATCAGGAAGAGAAAGAACAACGGAAACACCGCAACACGCAGTGCCTGAGTGCCGTGCCGATACCCGACCAGCCCCATAATGAGCAAGACGAATGCCAGCGCCGTGATCGTCGGGTCGTTGATCCAGATCGCGGTGACAGTGAAAACGCTTGCCAGCATCATGGGCAGGACAAGTCGCTTCGGCGGCAGAGGCTTTTCTTTTAGCAGCGATATGACGGCATTGTATTCGCGCTCTTCTCGCGCCCACTTCTCTGCCGCAGTCCGGCGGTCCATGCGCCCTGCTTGATGCCGCTTCATGAGCGTGTCCAGTTCAGGCAACATAAGTCGGAAGCGATTGAGCCAGACCCAGGCAGCAGTCAGTGGCATAACAACCAGCCCGTAACCTTGCAGGGATCCCGGCAGCGTCCAGCGGTGTATCCAACCCACAGCAGGGGCTGCAAAAAGCAGCATGAGCAGGACGCCAATGAACAGGAGTTCACGGCGGGCAGCGCGGCTACGCCGCAGAGCGTTCAGCCGATAGTAGGCGAACTGCCATACGGACGAGACCCGGCCCGGCCCTCGCAGTGGAGACTCGACAGCAGGCAGTTCAGGAGCGCGTTTTTTGACTTTCTTCTTCGCTCCTGTGACTGCGGGCTTACGCTTCGGCAGTGGCACGGGAAGATCCGTCGCATCCGTCTCTGCGGTCTCTTCTGATTGTGAGTTGACTGTTTCTGACGACAACTTGATGTTCCATCCTGACGCAGCAATCCGTTGGGCATAGTTTTTAGCCACTGCCACCGTTTATGATGCACAATCCATGCCAGATAATACCCGCAAAACCACTGCTTTGTCGCCGGGAACGGCTGCGAGCTGCCGCCGCTGGCCCCAATCCCTGCGTAAAAAACTGCAGACAGTCCCTGATAATACGGACTGTCTGCATAGAAGTGTCGCGATTCAGAGGAAACTGCCTTCCTGCCGGTCAATCCGGCAGGTCCGCAAACGTAGGAAGGTAGTCCCGCCATATCTCGTTTTTACGTCCGACAATGTACTTGGTTAAACTGATATACGGCACATAGTGCGGACGACGAGGCGGACGGGCAAGACGCATCCCTACCTGGTGCGCCAGTTTGTCGCTCTTTTTCATGTTGCACTTGCGGCAGCAGCAGACAAGGTTTTCCCAGGCCGCGCCCCCTCCGGCCCGGCGGGGGATAACGTGGTCAATGGTCAGGTCCCTGCTGCTGGAGCCACAGTACTGACAGGTATAGTTGTCGCGTGCGAAAATCGTTCGGCGGGAGAGTTTCAACTCCGGTAAGGGTCGCTTGACGTGACCGCGCAGTTTGACAACGGTCGGAGTCGGGAACTCCCCGCCGCTGCCCAGCGCCCCGGCCTCTTCATCAATGTGAAGAACGTCGGCTTTCCCCAGATACAGCAAAACGACGGCGCGACGTAAATTGCAAACGTTGAGCGGCGTCCAGTCACTATTGAGTACCAGTACTTCCCGGTTCATGGTTCCGCGTTCCCCTTTCATTTGGTTGACATCTCTTCCCCATTTTGCACCCCGACAAAACACAAGACCCGCCTCTGCGTAAGCACAGAGCGGGTCATAGTCGCGCCGGGGGCGTGATGGAAGACATGGTGCAGGTAGTGGAGATGACTCAGGCTGTCGGGCAGCATCGTCAGTCTCGGACACACGCACCGTGATACCTCCCTTGAGGGCGCATGATCGCGCCTCTGCGGGGAATGTCTTCTGGCTGCGTATGGGCGTTGCTCTGAACTCCACTGCATTTGACAGCACTCCACCCTTCCAAAGTTGCATGGACTTCGCAGCGAAACCGTCTCCGTTGCGAAAAAAGGATAATACAGTATATCCAATGGAGGGGGTTCGTGTCAAGTCGGATTTTTCGCGCCGTGGAGACGGCGCATGAACAAGGAATCGGCCGCCGCCCTGTCGAACAGGAGGCTATCTTTGCTGGCAATTCCCTGTCTCCACAATGAGGTGAATTCGATGTCACGCCGCCGTTTGCTGCTCTTTGGCCTTCTGTTCTGTCTCCTTCCCTCTCTCAGTTTAGCCCAGACCGTTCAAACACATTCCGGCTATACTGCCGCTATAGATGCGAACGGCGTTCTCACGTCGGTGAAAATGGGTGGCGTGGAGTTGATTTCCAGGCCGCTGGAGTTCTGTCCGGGCGTGAAATGGACTGTAGACCGCACGGAAACGCCTTCCCCGAACGACCTGCGTGTCCTGCTGAAGAGCGATCGGGGTACGGGCGAACTGGACTATCGGTTCGAGGAGCGGCAGATCGTGCTGACTATGCGGCATCGGCTCGGCGGTTTTCAGGGCTGGCAGATCGGGCTGACCGAGAATGTCGTTGGGGTGGAGAACCTCCAGGACACGAATGTGGACAGCGCGGAGACGATTCGCTATGTCGAACGCGGCGACATCCGAGCTAGTCCAATTATCTCTCTGGCGCGGACGCAGCGGGTACGTCTCCATCTCAACAGCGGCGCGAAGGTTCTCTTCTGGCACGACGGCTGGGGAGCGCCCTTCAACGTGGACGAAGCCGGGAAGTTCGACGGCTACACCTACCGACGCAGCCTGCTGGAAAACGACAAACCGATGCGGCTGACATTCGCGCTCGACACTCCTGCAGCGAAGCCCCTCCAACCCGCCCCGGCCTTCGTTCCCTATGGCGCAGCCTTCGCCAATCTCTCCTTGACCGGCAGTCCGATCCGCTTCCAGATCAAATTTTCGGACGCTACCGTGTCACGGCTGAAAGCCGCTCCGCACTGGCGCGTCCAATGGACGGTGCGTGACTTTTTCAATCGCCCTGCCGGGCAGGGGCAGTCGGATTTCGCCTCTGCCGCCGCGCTGACCGCAAAGTCTGCCGAAATCGTTCTTCCCCCGAAGACGCAGGGCTGGTATAGCGTGCTGTTCGCCCTGTCGCCGGTCGGAAGCGTCTCGCCTGCCATTGCTCCCTCGGAATACCGTACCCGGTTTGCGGTCGTGGACAGGTCGCCTGCGGTTCCTGATGTGCCTGCGGCCCGGGACGAACGTGTCTCGGTCTATGGCTATGCGGCTCTGATGGGCTTGAAAGGGATGCGCGAGAGCCACCGGATGAGTGACTTCTTCCCGGAGCGTGACAAACCCAAATGGAAACAGTTGGATGAGGTGATGGACAATGCGGCAAAGGAGTCGAAACGGTGGGGTGTCTCCTGGTTTTTTCAGGCGAACGAGGTTCCGAAATGGTGCAGTCCCGCCGACTACGAGCAGATTGTGTTTGAGATGGTGAGCCACTGCAAGGATCGGTGCAAGGTCTGGGAAGTCGAGAATGAGCCGAACTTCCGTATGTCGCCCGCCGACTATGTCCAGAAGTCGTTTATGCCTTTTATCCGCGGCGCGAAACGCGCCGACCCGAACTGTTCGGTCATCGGCCCTGCCTGCGTCTCCGTTCCCAATTCGATCCGGTTTGTGGAGGAGCTGCGGAAGCAAGACGCCCTGCCCTTTGCGTCCGGCATTTCGACACATACCTATATGGGGCCGGGCGAACCCTGGGAACTGTTTGGCAACCCGCAATACCTGGCGAAACTGCAAAGTCTAGGAGGCAGTCTCCCCCTCTGGCAGACGGAGCAGGGCTACACCTGGAACCACACCAGCCGGGACGAGCAGGCGCGTTACGTCGTCCGGCAGTATCTGAACGGCTCCGCCGCCGGTATTCCGAACGAGCGGCAGTACTATTTCTACACCGTGCACAACGGCTTTGAACCCTGGTATCTGGCAGAGGCGAGCGGCAACAGTGACGGCGATAACGGTACGCTGGAACCGGCAGGGGTCGCGATGCGAACGCTGACCATTCAGACCGACGGCCGCATGGTCGGGTCGCTCGAACAGCCGCTATTCGGAGTCTATGCGCTGCGCTTCTCCGGCCCGAAAGACGACGTCATCGCGCTCTGGACGCTTGATTTCCACCTCACGCTCACGCTCAAAAACACCATTCTTCAGGCGACACGAATAGACGGCGCTCCGCTGGCCCTGCGGTCGCAGAAAAGCGGAACGCTCGTTCCCACCGATGGTTATGCGCTCTATCTGCGCGTCCCGAAGGGCGAGAAACTCGCACTACAAGCGCCGCGCTCCTTCGGCAAAAACTACGCCTCTGCCGCACTTGGCGCGACGATTCACGCCGCGTCCGAAACGAAAGACCATCCTGCCACCCATGCGATAGACGGACGCTGGGCGATGCGCGACGCGACGCCAGGACTGGATGAGCGCACCTGGTGGGAGGCGAACACGGTCGGCGCATCGGCAGAGGCTCCGCAATGGCTCCGGGTGGATTTCCCGCAGCCTCGAACGATTGACCGCTCCCTGATGCTCTGCCCGGTTCCGGCGGTGGACGGAGGAGTTCCACGAGACTACGCCGTACAGGTTTCTGACGACGGAATCCACTGGCGCACGGTTGCTGAGATCAAAGACTGGGTCGGCTGGTCAGGCTCTCTCCCGTTCGCGCCGGTTCGTACGCAGCACGTCCGTCTGCTCATCACGCGCCTCAACGACGGCTGGCATCTCGACGGCAAATGGCGGTTCATGGTCAGCGACGAGTTCAAACAGTACACAAGTATGAAATGCCGCGTCCTCGACTGGATGCTGTTCGGCCCGTAACCTTATCCCTTTCTGGAGTAACACTTGGCACAGCCCTCGCCTTCACCGCAGCCGGATTTCATCGAATCCACCGTGACTGCCGCGCAGCCCGAAATCAAACCCGTTCGACGCTGGATGAGCGCACGGGTCATGCTGCTCGCCCTCCTGCTCGCGCCCGTGACCGCCTACTGGTCGTCGGCGCAGCTTGTGGACGTGATCTTCTCGCTGATGATTCCGCCCGTCATCCTGACGCTGATCGTCGCAATGGCGAATCTGGCGGTGCGGCGGATCGCTCCGAAGTGGGCGCTGACAGAGGGCGAACTCATCATCTTCTACGCCATGCACACCGTCATGGGGGCGATCTGCGCGGAGTGGATGACGGTCATCAATCCCTATATCCACACCTACGCGCTCTTCCACAGTAACGATTCGCGCTACGACAAGTATATTAACCCCTACACGAACGGCTGGTTTTTCATCTCCCCCGACGACGCGGACAAGTACACCGACTATCGGAACGGCGGCTATGGATTCCGGTATTTCCTCACCAAACTGCCGCTCTGGTGGCGCTACATCTTCTCCTGGACGGTGCTGGTGACACTGATCTGTTCCGCCATGCTCTGCATCAACAGCCTCATGCGCGACGAGTGGTCAAACCGTGAGAAACTGGCCTTCCCCATTATTCAGATGCCGATGGCGGTGGTTCAGATGGGGGCTGGGCGCTCAAAACTGTGGCAGAGCAAGCTGTTCGTGATCCCGTTCGTGGTGATGTTCGCGATTGATATGTTGAACGGATTCCACTTCATCTATCCTTCTCTGCCGCTCATCAATGTGCGCTTCATTGGCGATCTTTCGCAGTTCTTCCAGGGGCCGCCCTTCAATGCCATCGGCTGGACGCCCATCGGACTCTTCCCCTATATGGCGGTCATCGGCTTCTTCATGCCGACCGATCTATTGTTCTCCTGTATCTTTTTTTTCTTCTTCCGCAAGGGAATGCAGGTCTTCACCTACGCCATCGGCTATACGGAGAGCGCAGGGGTGTTCGGGGGAGGCGGGCTGGTGCCGAGTCCGCCCTATTTCAGCGAGCAGTCGTGGGGCGCGTTTCTCGCGCTCTTCTGCACTTCGGCCTGGGTCGCACGAAACTATCTGGGAGGAGTCTGGCAGCAGATTCTGCACGGGGGCAGCGACGGCACGGGCGTACCGCATCGGCTCGCGTTCGCGGGGCTACTGATGAGTGTGGCGGGCATCGGGGGGATAGGTCTCTTCATCGGAATACCGCTCTGGATGGTCGGCTTCGAGACGATCCTCTTCCTGGCGTTCAGCGTGGCGCTGACCCGGATGCGGGCGCAGATAGGCGCTCCCTCGCACGAGATGGCGTTCATGGGGCCGAACCAGATGCTGGTAGATTTCGCGGGAACGGGGGCGCTTTCGCAGGCGGGCATTAGCCGGATGGTGACGACCTTCCATATCTTCAACCGCATCCACCGCACCCATCCCATGCCGCATCAACTGGAGGCAATGAAACTCGGCGACACCGCGAAGATGAATCAAAAGACGCTTTTCGTCGCGATTCTGCTCGCCACCGTGATCGGCAGCATTCTTGGCCACATGGTCTATATCTACACAGGCTACCACGATGCGGCCAAAAACCCCGGTGGCGAGACAGCGGGCGTCATAGACACCATCGTCAACAAACATCAGCCGCCGAACAGCATCGCCATCGCCTTTGTCCTGCTCGGCTTCCTTATCGTCCTCGGACTGGACTTTTTGCGGTTCCGCATTCCCGGCTTCGCGCTGCACCCCGCCGGTTACGCGCTCGCCATGAACTTTGGCCTGGACTACTTCTGGGCGGGCCTCATTATCGTCTGGCTGATAAAGCTGTTCGTCGAACGCTACTACGGCCTCAAGGGCCACAACAAACTGCATCAGGTCGCGCTCGGCATTATTCTCGCCGAGTTCTGCGCCGAAGCGATCTGGGCTACCTACGCTATGGTCACCCACACCGCCACCTACAGCATCTCCATCAACGGCAGGCTCGGCTGGAACCAGTAGGAATAGGGGGCAAAGACAGGGAATTTGTCATTCAGGAATGACTACGAAGGCTGTGCCGTCAGAGAGGCGATAGGCATAAAAGTGGCTGTCAAGTGTAAATATACGGCGAAGTTCAAGCGTTTCTGCAGCCGCAATTAAGGAGGCGTCGGCCAGATCACAGGGCAAGTCTCGGTATTTCTTCATCAGTTCCTGAACTCGACGCAGTTCGTTCTCATCAGGAATATGAACCGTTAGAATACCTTGCTCGACAAGCGCCCAGAGTGCACTAACAAGATGCCATTGACCTATCTTGTCAAGATGATACGTTGTTTCTGAGAGGCAGGGCCAGGTTGTCACGAGTGGTTTCACGAGGGACCGGCTCGCCTTCCAGCACCGCGCACAATTGGCATCTCTACGATCCAACATCGCGACAAGCGGCCCGGTATCCGTCAGGGTCATCAGCGATTCATACTCCCTTTGCGAATATCGTCGGCCCAGTGCTTTGCAAGATACTCTTCGTACTTATCGCCATAAGACCCAGGCGTAGGCTGAGTATTTGATACATCCTCTTGATCCTGGGCTGACCAGAAGGGATTAAGCACTTTTAGCATATCATCGTGCAGAGAGGGAATTGGTTCCATCGCGGGTGAATTGAATGCCTCTTCCAGGGCTTCGATGACGACCTGTTCACTATTTTTGCCGCTTTCGCGAGCCAGATCGCTAATACGTTCCATGAGAGCATCTTCTACGTGTACCATTAAAGTCGCCATGCGTTCTCTCTTTTCACCTCGAAATCGTCGTGGCTGCGCCTGACCTGCATAAGCCACGCAATCAGACAAACAAGGAGGCAATGAATGCAAGACTGTCATGACAGTTCGGCATACCGAGCCTCCAATATCATTATAACAGATTTCGATCAAGCCTGCACATGCAAGAAGGAGTAACAGGAGCATGATTCCCACAATTACAGATACACAGCGCAGTGAGTTTGCGGAGAACGGTTTTTTCGTGCTGGACAACGTGTTCACGCCGGAGGAAATGAACGCGCTGGCGGGACATATCGAGGCGTTTCAGAAGCGGCATGAGGAGGCGCTGATCGCAAAGGGCGGGACGGAGGGCATTTCGCGGGCCGGGGAGATCTCCTTCACGGCGTTTCTGGCGGAGCAGGACCCGGCGGTGCGGGAGTTCTGTCTGCGCCCGGAGTTCGTCGCCATCACGACGCAACTGCTGGGGCCGGACACCGACCTCTACTGGAACCAGTCGGTCTTCAAGGGGCCGGACGGCGCGAAGGAGTTTCCCTGGCATCAGGACGACGGCTACACCCCTGTTGAACCCTCGCCCTATCTCACGCTCTGGCTTGCCCTCAACGACGCGATCCCGGAAAATGGCTGTATCTCCGTCATTCCCGGCTCGCATAAGCGCGGGCTTGTCCCGCACCTGCCGAGTCCCATAGGCCTGATCTGTCACCCGCTCGACGACCCGGATCAGGGCATCAAGGTTCCCGTCAAGGCGGGTTCGATGGCCGTCTTCACGTCACTGACCTTCCACAAGAGCGGCGTCAACCGCACTCAGGGTACGCGCAAAGCCTACGTGATTCAATACTCCCATGCCGGACTGCGGAACGCCAAAACGGGAGAAGTCCTGCCTGACAAAATCCCCGTCGCCCGCAGCGGCGTTGCGGCAGCACAGTCGCCAACGGCCTGATAAGGAGGGGCGAACTCCTTTCCAGCATTCGCCCGTCAACAACGAAAGAAGATGCAGTCCGTTCGATCCAACGTCGCGCACGTTCTTGCATTCTTTCACTTCCGGAGGCGACTATAATGGAAGGTTCAAACCCGCTGCGTTCCTCCTCTGAAAACGCACCTCTCGCCAAAAACAGGCGGGCGACTACGGCGAATCTGCTTGGCAAACTTTCCTACTATTTTGCCTGCATTAGTCCGCTCGCGTTCGTGAACGCTGCGCTCTCCCAACCGAAGCCGTTGTATGACCGTTCGCTGCAAACGTGGGATGCCCTGTATCTATCCTACTGCTGCTGCCCATTCGTGGCTATCGTTCTGGGTGGGTTGCCGTACTTGTTCACAAAGAGAGGTCTTGGCTTCCTGCGAACCTCGAATTACGGAATATCTGGAATGCTGTTGGGCGTAGTCGTCATCTTCCTCCTGTTTTTCGGAATGCCAATTTTTTTGCAGGGATCTGCACGCTCAAGCATCTCATGCCTATCCAACGCCAAACAGCTCAGTATGGGGTTACTGATGTATGCACAGGATTATGACGAGAAATTACCGCCTATGAACCAGTGGAACGAAGGAACCTATCCCTACATCAAGAACGCAGAGGTCTATCGCTGCCCATATGAGAGCGACCGCAAAGTGCCTTCCTATGCGCTAAACCGTTGGCTTCAAAACGTGGTTTTGTCGAAGGTCACTCCCGATGTCGTTCTGATTTTTGACTCGGTTCCCGGCGCGAACCGCAGCGGCAGTAGCGGTCTCTTCCCGAACCCTTCCCGACATCAAAACACTCAAACGGTCGGGTTTGTAGACGGTCATGCAAAATCAATCACACCTTCGTCCGCGCCTATTCTCTGGGATCCCCTCGCGGTTATCGGAGCGAAGAAACCGTGACCTGAAGTTCTGAGATACGGCCACTGTTGCCGAAGAGGAGCCTCCGATGACACAACCTCCCGAAGACAACAATAGCGAACCGTCGGTCAACCGACTCAATTGTATCGGCTGTATGATTATATTGGGGGCGTTTGGCTCTGCCGTCTTCATCCTTCTCGCCCACACTCCAGCAGGTCACTGACCGGGCGTCTGGAAGGGAGGCAAACCATGCCCCGCAAATATCGCTACTGCTTTGATCCGGTTTTTCTGACAGCCTTTGTTCTCTATCTGCTCAATCGGTGGCTGTTCAAGCCCTGGTCGCAGGGGCACACGACCCTGTTCGCCTATTATGGCAACGATGTTCTCTGTATCCCGTTTTGTCTGCCACCTGTGCTGTTCGTCTATCGCCTGCTCAAAATGCGAAGACCATACAGTTATCCCACGCGCTTCGAAATGCTTTCACATCTCATTATCTGGTCGTTGTTTTTCAAATGGCTTGGGCCGTCGGTGATCAAAGGGCCGTTCGCCTGGACCTCAACCGATCCCTGGGATGTCGTCGCTTACAGTATCGGAGCGATTATCGCAGGGTTCTGCTGGGGAACATGGCCCACAGGTTTCACGCGCAAGAAAACAGTTTCCATTATGGAGGCGAAGGAGGCTCTATGAATTCAGGAGAAATTGATCGGAATGTCTCGGAGGCGATGCTGGGCGTCTCCAGTAGGCGAGGCTGGCTGAGGCTGGCGAACGTCTCTCTCTGGCTGTCGGCCCTCGGTCCGATCCTGTTCGCAGTTGTCTTACTGACAGCCAACCGCTACACCTCCCTCAGCCTGCCCGACCGATTCTGGAAGGCGCTGGCGCAGATCATGCTGTTTGCGCCGCTGTGCGGGATGCTGCTCGGCCTCGGCATGGTGGCGCGGGGAAGTGTGCGCGTCACGCATCCGTCCGCTGCTGCCAGCGGTGGCGCGGGCTTCATCCTCGGACTGGCCTCACTGATTTTCATTCCGCTGCTACTGCCCGGCATGCAGACCCTCCGTCACCCACCTGCTCGCCTGACTTCCTGCATCAGCGACCTGAAACAGTTGGGGTTGGGAATGCAGATGTATGTGCAGGACTATGACGACCGGTATCCGCCATCCAACACTTGGACAACGGTCACGCTTCCCTATATCAAGTACCGTGCGGTCTATCGCTGCCCGGACGAAGAGAATCACACGCTCCCATCCTATGCGATGAACCGTTTTCTTGCCTGGGGAGAAAAAGCCAGTCTCGCCGCTCCCGACAAGACGATACTGCTGTTTGATTCGCTCCCCCGCGAAAACGCGACAGGCGCGGAAGAACTCTTTCCAAAACCGCTGCGGCATAATGGTCTGCTGGTGTTCGCCTACGCCGATAGCCATGCCAAAGTGACCGATACAAAGGGCAAGCCGTTATTCCAATGGCTGCCAATGGTTCCAGGTAAAGACAAACCGTGACAACCTGATTGATGGCGCGGCGGATCAGGTTGTGAGTTGAGGCAGGATGATCTGGGCGATGAGGGCGGTATTGCGGGCGTCGTCAATGCCGCGATGGTGGGTTCCGGTGAGGGAGATATTGAGAAGGGCGAGAGCGGCTTTCATACCCAGAGGTCTGACGTTCTTGACCTTCGAGAACTCCTGCTTGAGGTTGATGTGGTTCTCGAAGGCGGGGGGAAGCGGGATGCCGTGGCGCAGGCAGTCTTTGCGAAACTGGTTGAGGTCGTACGCCCCCCAGGAGACGAGGCGGTACGGTTCCTCCCCTATCCACGCCACGAACCGGGCCAGCACTGCCGGAAAGAGTTCCGCGCCGTCTACGTCCTCCTGTCGGATGGTTGTCAACTGCGTACAGAACTCGCTCAGGACGGGAGAGGCGACGGGTTTGACGAAGGCCGCAAACTCGCGGCCTATCGGGCCGCTGCTGGAGGCAAGACAGACCGCGCCGATCTCGATGATCTCCATGTGCCGGGAACTGTCGCGAGTTTCCCAGCACGTCGCTTCCAAATCCACCACGATATAGCGCAGGGTCGGCTCTACCAATGGGCCTCCACTTCGGGCGGGGCGGCGTAGGTGGCGTACTGGTCAGAGATGTGCGCGGCGGTGTTGTCGCCTTTGTGGAAGAGGACGCGATAGTGCAGCGTCAGGCTGCCGTTTGTGGGAACCGTGAAGTCGCCCGCGCCCTTGTCACCAAGTTTGAAGTCGTGGAGTGCGAACGGGTTCACAGTGAAGAGGCCGTAGTCGCGGGCGTGCCAGGTCTGCGGATGGCGGAAGTTCTGCGGACTGTCGAACATCGCCACGCCCCAGGTCTGCCCACCGATTGGCCCCCAGTAGTCCACCCACTCCGCCGCTTTGCCCCACGCCGCGCCGTCCTTATCGCCCTTCGCGTTCGTGTAGTGACCGGTTCCGGGCGCGGCAGGTTTGAGTGAGGGATTGACGGCGAGAGAATCGGGAACGCGCAGACCGAACACGCCATCCTTGTTGTCGCCGAAGGTGAGCGGCCCGCCGTCGGGCCTGATTGTGATGGAGAAATCGAGCAGGCGTTCGCCAGTCGGCAGCGGATAGACGCGCACGGTCCGGGTATCGGTGGCGATGCGCTTGCCGTCGGGTTTAATCCAGTCCGTCGTCGCCTGAAAACCGCCGAAGACCGGGCCGGAGACGATCCCCGAAAACCCGGTGTTGACCGTCTTACCGAGTTTGACTTTATCGGTCTCGACCTCTGACCAGAAGTCCACACCGTTGACGCTGCTATGGGTGAACCAGAGGCCCCGATGGTGTGGGTGATCGTGGCTTTCGGCGGGGTCGGCGTTGGGTTCGACAGGCCAGCGTCGCGTCAGGTTCAGGCCGTCCGCAGTCAGGATAGGATAGAAAAACGGCTTGTTCGGTCCACTCTTCGTCGTATAGCGGGTGAAGAGACTGCCCATAACCTGCATTTCCAGGTTGTCGCCGGTGTGTGTCACGTAAACTTCGGACGCTGTGGAGCGGCTCCGAATGCCATCACGGTATCGCAGTTGGTATGGCAGCGTCTCTCCCTGACCAATACGAGGCAACAGGAAAGTGAGGGTCGTCTGTCCGTTCGCCCTCAACAGTTGACAGGGAATCGGCGGCGCGATGCGTTTGACCGGGCCGGCATATACCAGTTCCCACTGTCCGGTCTGGGTAATCGCTTTCTGGGCAAAGGCTGCCGGAACTGGCAGCGTGACGATAGCATTCAGGGAAGGATGGTGAGGAGAACGAATCGTGAGCAGAGGGGGCGTATCGGCCGCCTTCGCGAAGACAGCGCTCAGTGTCAGAGCGCAAATCGTTCCGCATTGAGACAACAGCCAGCCTCGGTTATGGCTTTTTCGGAGACACGGTGGAGTGAACTCCTCCGCTGAATGGCCTGCGGCCGAGTTTCCTTCGGAAACGGCTATGTTGTGAGGGCCACTCGTTGCGCTCAACAACCCTGTCGCGTTGGGTTTCGTCCGAAGGACGATCCGGCGAAGCCGCATAGCGAGGGGTGTCAACCCTTTGCCCACCAGGGCGCGTAGCGAAGGGTGTAACCCTTTGCCTCTCACTTCTCGCTTACGATCTGAACGGTAACCATACATTTCGTGCGTACTCCTCTCTACGTTGAGGCGAGGGCAGCCTGACGTGCAAGCCACCAGGCTTTAAGCGGTACATCTTCGTCCTGCGGCAGAACGTGACCGATGGGGGTTTTGGCTTCTCCGAGCAGTTGGCGGTCTATCGGCGAACAGCGTTCAAGAAGTTCCTGCGGCATCGCCACATAGTCCATCGGGCGCAGCCAGCGATAGCCATACCCGAAGAAGAGGCTTTTGCGCGTGATATTGGAGAGGTTGGGGCCGACCGCGTGCCAGGTGCGGTTCTCGAAGAGGACCGCATCGCCCGGTTTCGCGCAGATTTCGATGGCTCCGTAAGGATCGGGCGCGTCTTCTGCCTGCGCGGGCCGTCCGATAAGGCGGTTGCTGCCGGGGATGAACCGAATATTGCCACGTCCCGGTTCGCTCACATCGGTCAGCCAGTAGGCGATTTTGATGAACAGGCGCGGATGCGGTTCCTGCATCTCCTGCGGGGAGGTGCCTCCGTCGCGATGCCAGCCTTCCGCCTTCCAGCCCGCATCAGCGTCCGGTGGGCTGGGCGCACGGACAATGAGGTGGGACGTAATGAGCTGAATATTCCAGTTCAACAGGTCTACCACGAGAGGAACCGTCGCGGGCCAATCGAGGAGTTCGAGGAAGGTGTCGTCGAGCGTGATGCAGTTGCGCGTCTGCCAGTGATTGGTTTTCGAGAGGCCCTGCGCCTCGACTCCCGCTGCATACAAACGATCTACCGCGTCCGTAAGCTTCGCCACCATCTCCGGCGGCAGGGCGTTCGGCACGACCAGAAAGCCGTCGCTCTCGAAGGCAGCCCGTTGTTTGTCCGTCAGAACGGCCTCGTGCATCGTCGCATCTCCTCACTTCACCTGATCGGCGCCGATATTGGAGAGGGCGTCGGCGCGTTTGTTGAGTTCCCGCCGGACATGGGTCACAGTCGCGGCGTCAAATTGATTCAGCAAGACTCGCGCTCGCTGGTAGAGCGGCAGCAGGTGGGGGGCTTTGACCGCGTATCGGCCGTTCAGTTGGTGCGCCATCAGTTCACTGTCGGTGAAGACTGCCAGGCGGCTGCATCCGAGCGCACGGGCCTCTTCCAGAGCGCGGATCATGGCGGTGTATTCGGCGACGTTGTTGGTGGTGCGTCCCAGAGGTTCCGCAACCTCTTTGAGAACGTTGCCCTCCGCATCCTCAATGATAACGCCGACGCCCGCCGGGCCGGGGTTGCCACGCGCCGCGCCGTCCACATGCGCTCGCCAGATGCCGACGCTCATACCTTTGGGTCTCCCTCACACAGCATCCGTCCACAGTTCGGGCAGGTCTCGAAGTCTTTGCCAAGCCGAACACGCGAGACAACCTGCGAGGGAAGTCCCATGCGGCAGCCGCCGCAGGTATTCCCATCCTGCACCGGAGCGATACCAATGCCCTGATTGGCTTTACGCAATTTATCGTATCGCTCCTTCAGTTCTTCACTCACGCCTTTGAGAGCGTGTTGGCGATGCGCGTCTAGGCGCTGCGCCTGGGCAGACATATCGTCTCTCGCAGCCTGAGCGGCGGAGAGTTTGGCTTTCAGAGAGGCTTTCGCGACACTCAGGGCCTTCTTCGCGACAGCATGATTGTGTTTCGCCCCTTCGATCTCGTCCAGAAGGAGGATAATCTTCTCGTCAAGGCGGCCCCGCTGACGGGCCAGCATCTCGACCTCTTCCTGCATCGCCTGAAGCTCTTTCGGGTTGCGAACCGTGCCGCTATAGAGTTTTTTCTCGACCTCGGCGCGTTTCTCTTCGACCGCTTTTTGCTCCAACTCAGTATCTTTCAGCATTCCGCTGGTGCCGTGGAGCGCGTGATCCAGTTCTTTGTAGGCAGCGTTGGCTGCATCGTACTCGGCTTTTTCGGTCGCGCCTTTATCAAGCGCGGCGAACTGCCGTATGAGGGCATCTATACCGCTGTCCAGTTTCTGGAGCGCGTAGAGTGCGGCGAGTTGTTCCTTCATCGGTTAATCCTGCTCTTTCCGACAGTCTGTATGTCTGTGCCACTTATTCGACATCGTGCCGCCAAAGCCCTGCTTTTGCGTCCCGTTCGCCTTTCTTTCCCTCGTCAAGTCGGTTATAATAGCGTGACAAGCCGTTTGGAGACGTCCTCACGACGGCAGAGAATAGGAAGGTGGGGAGCGTATGGCGCTGGATTCTGTCGTCCTGTCGGGCGAATGGGAGTTTCGTATCGATTCCCAGGCGGAATGGCTGCCCGTGACGGTTCCCGGCTGCTGGGAGCAGATCGGAGTCCCGCACGATCGGGAAGGACCGGGCTGGTATCGCAAGGTCATCGCAATCCCGGCAGACTGGACGGAAAGCCGCGACACGCGACTCTGGCTGCGGTTCGGGGCGGTCTCCTATGCCTGTCAGGTGACGGTCAATGGCAGCGCGGTCGGGGAACATATCGGAGCCTGGGACGCCTTCACGTTCGAGATCACAGAGGCCGTTGGCGAAAGTATGCGGGCGGAAATCCTGGTGCGCGTCGTAAAGCCCGGCGGACTTTCCTACCCCACGAAGCAGACTACAGCGGGCTTTCTGCCCTATGTCTGGGGCTATCTGTTCGGTGGTATCTGGCAGGAAGTCCGCCTGGAGTTGACGGGCAGCGAGAGCGTAGATGGTGAGGGGTTGGCGCGGCAAACGAGGAAACGTGAGGTGGGACGAAGCGGCGCTCCGCTCACGCTGAACGGCAAGCCTTTCTACCCGCGCATGGCGCTATCGTGGGGATGGTATCCCGGAACGCTGCACTGCAATCCTCCCGTCGCGGTGATGCAGGCGGAACTGGAAAACCTTCGCGCCCTAGGCTACAACGGCGTCAAGTGCTGTCTCTGGGTTCCCCCACCCGCCTATCTCGACCTGTGCGATGCGATGGGGATACTGGTCTGGCTGGAACTCCCGCTCTGGCTGCCGGAGATGGACGCCGCGCAACTGGAGCAGGTTCGGCGTGAGTACGAAGCCATTGTTTTACAGTTACGGCATCATCCCTGCATCGTGGTCTGGTCGCTGGGCTGTGAGCTTTCTGCCACCTGTCCGGCAGAGTTCCTCAAAACCCTGTATCACCGTATCCGCAGCCTGACCGAGGGAACCCTTCTGCGAGACAACAGCGGTGGGGGCGAATGCTATGGCGGTCAGCTTGTCGAATATGCCGACTACTACGACTATCATTTCTACTGCGACCTGCCCTTCCTGCGAAACACCTTCGACTACTTCTTGCCCCGCTGGAGGCCCGATCAGCCCTGGCTCTTCGGCGAGTTCTGCGATGCAGATGCGTTTCGTGACCTGCCTGCCCTCAAAGCGGCGCACGGCGGCGAACTGCCCTGGTGGGCCGTAGACGATCCCAAGCGCAATCCGCAGGGCGTACGCTGGGATATGAACATCGTCGGGGAGTGGGCGAATCTGGAGAAGCATGGTCTGCTGGAACGACGCGAGGAGCTAAAAGAGGGACAGCGGCGGCAGACACTTCTGCACCGAAAATACACGGTCGAACTGGTGCGGACGTACCGGGAGATGTCGGGCTATGTCATCACCGGACTGCGCGATACCCCCATCTCCACCGCAGGAATGTTCGACGACTTCGGGGATTTCCGCTACTCGCCGGAGGAGTTTACGTGCTTCAACGCCGACACCGTCCTGTTTCTTGGCTGGCACCGACGGCGCAACTGGATCGCGGGAGGAGATAGGCCCTCCTACATTGACCACTGGACGCACACGAGCGGCGAAACAATCCTGCCGCGCCTCGGCATCTCCCACTACGGCCCGACGTGCAGTCCTCTCTCCGGGCAGATCACAGTTATGGATACCGGAGGGGAATGCCTCTCTGAGACTGCGCTTCAGAACCTGCCGCACAGTCTCAAATCCGGGACTGTAGAGCAGCTTACCGTCGTGGAACTCGTCCTCCCGGAAGTGACTTGCATGACACGACTTACCCTTCGGGCGACACTGCGCCTGGATGATACCGAAACGGTGCAGAACGAATGGCCCCTCTGGGCCGTTCCCAAAACGGACTGGAAAACACTTCCGCCCTTCGCCGCCTTCGATCCCGATTCGCGATTGACCGGTCTGGAACGATACGGTGCGGAGTGGAAAAGGTGCCAGGCGCAGACCATTGACACGCTCGGCACGGAAGACCTGCTGGTCGCCTCACGCTGGACAGAGGAGATTGGCGCGTTCGCGGAGCGGGGAGGCCGGGCATTCGTTTTCGTGGACAGCGGCGGCGGGTTGCCGACCGAAGCCTGCCCGTTCTGGCGGGAGACGATGAAACTGTTCGATCCGCATCCCCTCTGGGAGCAGTTCCCACACGAAGGCTTCACCGACATCAACTTCTTCGGCCTCGGCCCGGACTGCGCTCTGCTGCCCGACGCCCTTGCCTCCCTCTTTCCGCAGGCGGTGTATCGTCCACTGCTGCGGCGGGTGGATGCCCGGACGTGTGGCGTATCCGACTACCTCGCCGAAGTCCTCTTCCCCACGGGAGGCAAACTACTGTTGACGACACTTCGACTACACGGAGGTCTGGGCGATCAGCCGGACGGACTGCTGCGCCATACCGCTGGCAGACATCTGCTGGTCGAAGTTCTGCACCTGCTTTCCGAGCGCTAAATCCCTTTTCGGCACTGTGTTTCATGCAACTTTTTCAGGATTTGCTCCGTCAATATTCGTGATGGTAAGCAATGACGCAATCCCATTGACTCCGCAGGTTTGGCCTGTGGAAAGCGGGCATTTCGCCCGTATTCACTCATGGTTGCCTTGCGTTCTGGCCGTGATGCTCAGACGCGCTGCGAAGAGGAGTACCCCTAATGCGTCAAAAGATCGTTCATGCGACAACGGAAGCAGACTTGTTTCTGGCGGGAGAGAGAGTCAGTCCGGGTATCTACCGGCAGATCGGCGGAGACCGAGAGATCCGAGTAGACAGAGAAGAAGTTCTACCGGCGAGCCTTGATGGCAAAGTCGCCTGTTACCTGCGCGTGAACGCAGCGTGGCAAATAGAAAACAAACAACATACGGCACGTGCCTGAGAAGACAGACCGGGTGGAGGGTTTCCCCTCCACCCGGTCTTTGTTTGGAGCGCAGCCGAGAGTTGTTTTACAGGAGAATGACCTGGACGCTGGCTCCTGCGGACAGCCCGTCGGATTCGGTCGGCACAATCAGCAGAGAGTTGGCGGCGGTCAGGGAGTGCAGCATTCCAGAGCCTTGCGCTCCGGTGGGAGTGGCGAGGAAACGCCCCTCTTCTGTCCGGGTGACGGCTCGCACGTACTCTCGACGGCCCGACAGATGTTCAACCGGGTGCGTCAGTTCGGCGGTGACGACCGGACGCTCCCACTCCCGTCGGCCCTCCATCTTCGCGAGTGCGGGCCGCACGAACAGCTCAAACGTCACAAGCGCGGAGACCGGGTTACCGGGCAGTCCGAAGAAGCGCGTTTTTCCGATGCTTCCGAAGGCGAGGGGCTTACCGGGTTTCATCGCGACTCGCCAGAATTCCAGTTTCCCTAATCGCTCCAGTGCGGGTTTCACATAGTCACGATCCCCAACGGAGACGCCACCGGCAGACAGAATCACGTCCGCGCCCGTATCGGACTCGGAGCAGGTGAGGAATGCCGCTACTGTTGCCTCCAGGTCGTCGGGCAGATGCGTGAGGGAGTGCAGCAGCGCCCCGGCTTCGTGCACCATCGCAGCCAAGGCGTAGCGATTGCTGTTGCGGATGTGTCCCGGTGGCGGCAGTTTGCCCGACACGATGTCAACCACCTCGTCGCCTGTCGTGACGACGGCCACACGCGGGCGGCGCGTCACCGAAACCGTCGCGCATCCGACCGTCGCCAGCATCCCCGCCTCCGCAGGCCGGATGCGTGTGCCTGCGGTCAGGACCCTGTCCCAGCGCCGAATGTCCTCTCCGGCCCTGCGGATATGCTGCTCTGCCCTCGCCTCCGCACTTATCTCCACCCACCCCGTATCAGGGTGTCGGGTATCCTCTATCATTACCATCGCGTCCGCGCCGGATGGCAGCGGCCCTCCGGTCATCACACGAATCGCCGTTCCCTCTGCGACTGTCTCCGTCGCCAATGCTCCGGCAGGCACTTCCCGCAGCGTCCGCAGGCGGCAGGGCCGTTCCGGGCAGGCTCCGAGGGTATCCACAGCGCGTACCGCATACCCGTCTACCGCAGAGTTGTCGAAGGGCGGAGAGTCACTGTCCGCGAAGACATCTATGGCGAGCGTTCGGCCTGTCGCCTCCAGCAGGGGAACCGACTCCGGGGGAAGTGTTTGAACTTGCGCCAGTATCTCCGCCAGCGCCTCCTCGACCGTTCGCATGGGCAGCACGTCTCCTCGGCCTATCAGCCGCCGTAGTGAAAGCAGCGGGTGTGCTGATGCGGCTCCGGCTCGGTGGGTTCCGGTTCGCGCACCGGGCAGAGGTCCGGCATCCGCTGAGAGCAGCGGTCGTAGAACGCGCAGCCTTTCGGGAGATGCGCCAGGTCCGGCGGCTGACCGGGGATACTCACCAGTTTGTGCCGATGTTCTGCGGAAATCTTTGGCAGGGCCGCAAGCAGTCCCTGCGTATAGGGATGTTTGGGTGAACGAAAAAGCTGCTCGACAGTCGCGCTCTCCACGATGCGCCCCGCATACATCACCAGCACCCGGTCACACACTTCGGCAACGACGCCTAAATCGTGCGTAATCAGCACCACGCCCGCCCCGGTCTTTTTCTGCATATCCGCCATCAGCATCAGCACCTGTGCCTGAACGGTGACATCGAGCGCAGTCGTCGGTTCGTCCGCGACGAGCAGCGCCGGATTGCAGGCGAAGGCGATAGCGATCATGACGCGCTGCCGCTGCCCGCCGGAAATCTCGTGGGGGTACTGCCGATAGCGGATTTCGGGGGAAGGGATGCGGACAGCCTGGAACAGCCGGATGACCTGGGCGCGAGCCTCAGAGCGGCTGGCTCCGGTGTGCAGACGGATGGGTTCCGCCACCTGCTCGCCGAGCGTCATGGTGGGATTGAGAGAGGAGAACGGGTCCTGGAAAACCATTGCCAGTTTCTCGCCCCGAATCTTCTGCCACTCTTTTGGGGATTTGCCGAGCAGTTCTTCGCCGTCCAGTTGGATCGAGCCACCCACAATCCGGCCCGGAGGTGAGGGAATCAGCCCCATCAGCGACAGGGCGGTGACGCTCTTCCCGGAGCCGGACTCCCCAACAATCCCGACGGTCTCCCCGCGAGCCACATGGAATGAGACGCCGCGCACGGCCTGCACGACGCCGCCGGGCGTATGGAACTCTGTCTGTAGATTCTCGACGCGCAGCAGCGGTTCAGCCAAACTCTACTCCCCCTGTCCTTTCGGTGGACGGCCGTTTTCAATAGGTGTAGGCAGCGAACTCGCGCAGTCGCGCCGCCGCCCAGCCTGCCTCCACATACCCGCTGTGGGTGTGCAGGCGGTAGCGATAGGCGAGGGACTGACCGGGCGCGAGTACGGTGTCCTGCCAGTAACCGGGATTGATTCCCAGCGTGCTCGGAGCGGACAGATACCAGACGGGTGGATGCAACGGATTCGTGGGATGGTCCAAGATCACCAGTCCGACCGTCTCCGCCTGCACCACGCCCACACAGGCGCACCATTCCGCGCTGCGCTCATGAAGGTCACGCCCGTAATCGCTCGCGCTGTTGCGAATCTGTCCGCTGGCGGCGAGAAACGCGGAGGCCAGTGAGAGGCGCAGAAGTCCCTCCCCGCAGCGAACCAGATGCGCGGAACGGTCGTCGGGGGCGCGGAGTTCCAGTCGAATATCAAGGATGCTGCCTGCCGCCGGGCCGGGCTGAAGCCGCAGGGTGCGTACATCCGTGAGAAGCCGCGTACCGTCCGGGGCGAACCAGTCGCAGGTATGCTCCAGCCCTACCGACTGCGAACCGCGCCGCGCCTGAAAGTCCTGTGTGCGGATTCGGCCCTGTGTGGCAGCGTCCGTCTGCGCTCCCCCATCTCCGAATGCGAAGCCGCTCACATTCGGATGCCCGACCCAGACGGAGACGCCTTCCGGGAAGGCAGACTGCGTGACGGGACGGCCTTCGGAGACCAGAAGCGGCAACAGTCCCGGCGCACTTCCGCCCGGCAGATAGGCAGCCACGCGCTCCCCGCGCACAAACAGTTCGATACGATCCGGGCGCGTTTCGAGTCGGGTTTCGGCAGGCATCGTCTCTCCTCGTCCAGCGCATACTCCGCTCGAAAGTAAAGCATATCCGGCCTGATTTGTCAAATTGCCCTGCTGTCGAGGCGGTAGGAATTCTGAACGGTCCTGCCGAAATAGTCCTCCAGAGATGAACAGACCACCTGCCAGCCTTGTACCGTTACCGCCCTCGGGAATTCGCCGCCTCTCCGAAGCGGATGCGCCCGCATTCGCCGACCTCTACGCACGTCTTCCTCTGCGGATGCTGCCGCTGCGGATGCACCTCGAAGCCTACGGCTATCACAGTGATTCCCTGCTCGTCTGGGGGGCATTCGCGCCGGAGCAAGAGCGACTCGACGGCATTCTCTTTCGGCTGAACAACACCTTCATTCTGGCAGATACGGACGGCTCCTGTGCGGGAGCGTTCGCGGCCCTCATTGACTCGGAGGCCAGCGCTGCCGGAGTACGCGGCACGGTCGAGACGGTCGCAGGCGTCCAGGCCCATCTGAAGCGCTACACCTCCACGAACTGGGAGATCAGTACCTGTATGCGTCTCCCAAAGCCACCGGAGTGTGCGCCGGACCTGCTGGAGCGTGTCCGGCGAGCTGTCCCGGAAGACCTCCCTCTGCTTGCCGACCACTACGGCGGCGCGGGCAGTATGTTCCGCAGCCGCTCCAATGTCGCCTCCCGCCTCCAGACGAACCGGGTCTTTGTCGTGGAAGAACCGGCAGACGCGACGCATTCCCGGCGCATCGTCTCCTCGGCGCTCCTGAACGTCGAGGGCCAGGATGCCGGGCTGATCGGCGGCGTCTTCACCCACCCCGCCGCGCGAGGCAAAGGCTACGCCGCCGCCTGCACCTCCGCGCTCTCCCTCGATCTCCAGCGCGACAACAAACTCCCCGTCCTCTTCTTCGAGAACCCCATCGCAGGCCGCGTCTACCGTCGGCTGGGCTTCGAGGAATGCGGGCGCTGGGCGCTCCTCTACCTCACTCCCCGTTAAACAGCCATTTCAATGCACGGGTATGCCGACCGAATAATGCGAGTGTTGCGAATTTTTCGATTTTAAGACATGTTGAATGAGATACTCAACTTGATGAACGAACACATTTTTGACAGTCTCGTTACGGATTACGAAGACCTCATTGGGACGCTCGATCTGCCTGACACAGGGGATAACCATGTGCTGGCAGCCGCCGTGCGGTGTCAGGCGAATGTCATCGTGACGCGGGTCAGAATGCAGAGGCCTTACTACGCGGATAGCGTGCGCCACGCGACAAGCATTGCCTTCCACGCCTATCCCATCCTGTAGGGGAGTGTAAGGCTTCTGCACTCTTATACCGCCTCTCAAAGCCGCGCTGTCAGGGCTTCCATTTGAGGCATATAATAGGAGATAGAGAGCATAGTGTTGTCCGAGTAGCCCGATTGAAGCCAGTCGTGTGCCTGCGAACGATTGCCGACTGCCAGATGCCCCTCGGCGAGCGCCAGTTTGGTGCGGAGGCGCACCGAAGGCGCCTGCGTGTCAACAACCTGTATCATTTCTACCGCCTCGGGCGCCCTCCCGACGATCAGCAGCGCCTCCGCATAGGCGTTGCGGTAATGCTGGGAAAGATGTGTGTCCGCTCCTACTTCCCCGAGCGTCTTTCGCAGCAGGGCCAGTCCTTCCTCATGCAGTCCCTGTTCCATCAGAGACGCCGATATCTGCGCCCTCACCCAGTTGAGCGAGGCTGGTTCCAGTTTCTGATGCAGCCAGTGAGATAGAATCGAGGCGTGTTCTTCAATCGGAAATTTCCAGACAGCCCAGAGCATCTCGATGGTAAGGCGCTGCGAAAGCGACTTCTCTCCTGCTTCCGACAACAGGGTCAGCGCCCGCATCGCCGTTGCGCCTGCCTCAGCGGGTTGACACCGCTCCCCCAGATAGAGCGCGTGCTTAATCAGCAACTGGGAGAGAAGGCGGCGACCTGCTTTGCTGCGCCGAGCCAATGGCGTAAAGTGGACCTCCAGGCTCAGATAGAGCAGGTCTCCGAGTGGATAGCAGCGGGAATCGTTAAGGCGATCATGAATATCCTGCAGCGCCTGCTCCATCTCCTCGAGCAACTTTGGCTCCTGTCCGCATCCCCATTGTCCTCCAAGCGAGAACGGCCCGCGTGTCAGAGCCGCGACCTCGAGACCATGTGCCCGCAGCGCGAAGCAAATACCATGCAGTTTTTCCGCAGACGGCCACGACTCGGCGTGTTCCCACCGTGCGACCGTTGACTGCTGGACGGCATAGACCGCAGCAGCCTGTTCCTGTGTCCATCCGCGCCGCAATCGCATTGCCCGCAGCAGAGAGCCGCCATGTGGCAGCAAGGCCGTTTCCGGTTCGATCTCCGCCAGACGGCGCTGGGCACGCGGTCTCTCCAGCAGTGAGAGCGCCGTCTTAACCTCGGTCTCGGAGGCCGAGAGTGCCCTCAGCAGCGCTTCCAGTTCCTCAATGCGCAGCGCATGTTTGCCCGATTCCCAGTTATGCAGTGATGAACGCGATATGTCCGCACTGCGGGCAGCCTCTGCCGCTGCCATTGCTCGCGCCTGCCGCAATTCCGTCAGGTACGCGCCAAGCCCAATATTCATAGATGGCTCCGTGAAACTGCTGTCGTTCTGCGGAAGTTTTATAATGACCTAACTCACCTTACGCAGACGAGCAGGCAAAGGGTTGACACCCCTCGCTACGCGGCTACATCGGGCATGGGGTTGACACCCCTCGCTACGCGGCTTCGCCGGATCGTCCTTCGGACGAAAGGCGTAGAATGCGATGCGTGGCCCTAACAGGTTTGACGTTTCCGCAGGAAACTTGGCCGCAGGTCATTCAGCGGAGGAGCTCATTCCGCCGACTCCGCCTAATTGTATGTCCGCCTGCGTAAGGTGAGTGGCCTAATTATCCGCAAATGAAAACATATGGTTTCCCTGCATAAAGTACACCCTTCAGTATACTGCTTTGAGCCAACGTTCTCTATCTGGTTTACTTCTTGCGCACGTAAAAAAATGATCCGGAATATGTGATTGCTTGCTGCGAATCCCGTGTTAACCAGACAGAAATTGTCGAATGTAGGTGTACAACTTTCCTGCATACTGTTCAACTTTTCGGTATATCCGACCATCTGCAAAAAACATCAGTTATATGTAAGCGGAAAATAGCGCACACCTTCCGTCAGGGTGAAGGAAGGTGCTATAACACGGGGTGAAGTTGGCGGATGTTCGAGTTAGCGGCTGAACTTTGCGGGGATGCGAAACTTCGCCTGGATAGGTTCAGACCAGGGCAG
>JBBRLP010000003.1:0-105353 GCA_038231295.1 Chthonomonadales bacterium | reverse complement strand
CTCCGCGACCGCATCGGGTCCCTTCTCGTAGAGAGCCAGGATTTCTTCGTGTGTAAGCATACTTGTTTGTACGAAGTGTCCGCTTCAAAGATTCCCGATGGAGCAGGAAGTATCACAGGAGGGAGGGCTGAGCAGTTACGCGATTTTTTAGATAACGAAACTAAATTACGTTATGCACGTCCTCCTATCAGGCCCGACCTCGGGGCCTTCTGCTCCGCAGAGAAAGAACCTCATGAAACTGACACAGTACAAAGTGATTCACATTCTGCTCGCCCTGGCGATTTTGCCCGGTATTATCCTGGCCTATCTGCTCTTGACGCCTTCCGGCCATCCTGGGATGCCGTCTTCCGGGTGGACCTTCTTCTGCGTGGGGGCAGGAGCGTTGATAGTGGCGGCCTTCCTGCCGAGTTGGCTGCGAAAAAGGGCTGGAAATCCCCCGCCGCCGCCCATGTCTCGCGCCGCCATCGGGTACCTCGTCATGGTGACCATCGTCGGGATATTTCTTACCCTGTTCGGAACTATGTCCGGGATGTCGGGGCTGGTCGTTCTGGGCATCATGCTCGCCCCGCTGTCGTTTATCTTCCGGCCCAAAGGAATCCAGTAACGCTCCATGAAAGCATAGGTCTCCACCTCATTCCCTCGTCATACGAAAATGATTGCCCCCATTGTCCGCCTCTCTCCCTCACGGGAAATCGGGTACAATGGGGGTCTGTCGAAGGAGGCATGACGCATGGGGAATGAGGCACAGAGCGGCACGAACGAGGATTTTGCGGAACTGCGGGAGTGGGTTACTGGGCGGGAGACGGGCTATCCTTCCGTGTTTTCTCCCGCGCTGGCGACGGCGGAGGGAACGCCCTACCTTCAGGCTCCCGGTGTGTCGCTGCTCGCGAAGCCGCAGGTGAACGTTGGGAACATCGCGGGATTTCTGGGCGGCTTCGCGCCGGAACTGAACTTCATGCAGTACCTCGATGACCCGACGCCCCTGCCGCCCGGAGCCGACCTCTGCAAGGCCGCCGGTCAGCTCTGCTACGCCTCGTTCGCCCCGAAACGCACTCTGAACGCCGACGCTGAGCGCTATTTCGCAAACATTCGCGAACATGGTCACGGCAGCGTTCTCGAACACGCGAACTTCACGTTTCTGTTCTATGGCGTCAGCCGGAGCGTCACGCACGAACTGGTGCGGCATCGGGCCGGGGTGGGGGTCTCGCAGATTTCGCAGCGGTACGTCTCCGGGCGCGTCTTGCGTTTCGTCGAGCGGCCCGAGTATCAGGACGATCCCGAACTCCACGCCGCCTTTGAACGCCGCATCAATTCCGCTGCCGCCGAGTACAACCGGATTGCCGAGCGCCTGCTGGAGATGCAGAAGTCCGGCTCCGAAATTCTCTCCGCCGACGCCCGCACCGACCTCCGCAAGAAGGTGCAGCAGGCCGCCCGCAGCGTCCTGCCCAACGAGACGGAAGCCCCGCTCGTCGTCACCGCCAACGCCCGCGCCTGGCGGCATATCCTCGAAATGCGGGCCAATCCCCACGCCGAGACCGAGATACGCGCCCTTGCGTTCCGCGCCTACCTCTGCCTCCACGCCGTAGACCCCCTCCTGTTCGGCGACTACCGCATCACAGCCCTCCCCGATGGCACCTACGGCGTCGCAACGGACACCCCGAAAGTCTAGGCCGCTGTCCTGGTATGGCCCTTCTCCCAGGCGCTCACAAGCTCCCTGGGAGAAGGGGCTACTACTCTCTTCCCATTCCCGTTCCACAGCACGTTCGCTGGCCTGGCTCCCCCTCGCTACGCGGCTTCGCCGTAGTCTCCTTCGGGAAACATGCGTCGAGTGCTAAAGAGTGGCCCTGTTAGCCTGAATGTTTCCGAAGGAAACTGGGCCGAAGGTCATATAGCGGGGATTTCCGTCCGTCGCAACCCTACCGCACAAAGGGCGTTTCTAGCCAACCCTCCACCTTCCAGTATCCGGTGCCTGCGAAGCAGCCACTTGCTTTTTCCAGCGCAGCAGTTTACTGCGGCGCAACCTTCACAGGCTGTACATCAACACGAAGCCTCGCGCATTACGGCTGCAAGACGTCCGCTTTTTCCAGCCGGGGGGGCAACTCCCGGCAAACCTCTACTGTGGAGGGTTAGAGAGAGGAAAGCGGACAATGTGGTCGGGATACTGGTCGAGCCGGGCGCGGCCCCAGCGCAGCCATTTCACATGTCCGTCGAAGTAGATATAGTTCGCACCGCCGCTGTGCCGATTGTATTTGATCCAGCCTTCATTGGCGTAGGGACCGCTGCCCCACTGCACTAGAGCAGCCTCTCCGGGCCATGTGTCGTAATCGTCCTGGGGGATATAGCCGAAGTCGGTGTTGTTGGGATCATCGAGAGCGACGGAGTTGCGCTCGGAGAACATAATGACATTTGGATCGGGCAGACTGCTGAGAACGGCATCGGTAGCGAAACCGGGCAGCACTCCCTCTTTGATATACCGGCAGGATTGATGCGTAAAAATGGAGTTGAGCAGGTAATTCCACATCGCGAGATGACCGTTTTCGGCAAGGCATTGTTCCCCGTTAGGCGCTGCGCTGCACTCGTCTCCGAGATTGGTGATATTGCCGTTGTAGTCCTGGATGTTCGAGGCGAGACGCTGCGATTTCGGGGCTGCATCGGAGGGACAGAAGAGCATTTGACGATTTTTCATGTAGGGCTGAAAGAAGATGGCCCAGGGCTTTTCCGCGTTGCTGTTGCCATGCCCCCCGCCGGAGCAGCCGCCTGCCGTTGCGGGAAGCGTAGGCGTCTGTGTGCCGTCGTCGAGAACGTACTCCTCGTGATGGTGATACAAAGCCCCGTCAAAGTCCTCCATGTACATTCGAGCGGCCGTAGCGAGTTGGCGCATATTGGAGAGACAGGCGGTCTGTCGTGCCTTCTCACGGGCCTGCGCGAAAACCGGGAAGAGAATAGCGGCGAGGATCGCAATAATCGCGATGACGACGAGCAGTTCGATCAGGGTAAAAGCGGTGGGCGAGACGGCCCGTACCCGGAAACGCGGCGAGAGGCGGTAAGAAGACATCGTTTTCTCCGTTATCGTAAGCGCGAACAGTACCGTGTCACGAAGTGGATAATCGTAACACACCTTCATATACGCCATTTCCCGCTGAATCTACTGCACCAATTCGCCTGTGCGTTCATAAAAATCTAAACTCACACGAATTTGGCATGATGCCCCACAGCATCTCCCGAAACCTGCCTATCCATGACATTCGGTATGGGAGGCTGACTGGAGGTTCTCAGCCTCCAGCCATTGTCGGAACGGCACAGGGTTTTCAGGCGTGGGTATCGAGATAGCGGAGGGCGACGCGGGTGAAGAGTTCCATGCCATGCGCGAGGGCGGCGTCGGAGAAGTTGTAGGTGGGGGTGTGGAGAGGGGTGACGTTTTCGCCGACGCCGATGCGGAACATGGCGCCGGGCGCATAACGCAGATAGACGGCGAAGTCTTCCGCGCCCATTGAGGGGTTTTCCAGCACAACGACGTTGGAGGCTCCGAGCGTCTCCGCCCCGACCGTTGCGATGAGGTCGTTGACCGCCACATCGTTCACGGTCACGGGAGTTCCGTTGCGATAGGAGAAGGTGTACTCGGCACGTGTGGCGGCGCAGATGCCCGCAATGACGCGCTCCAGTCGCTTCGGCATCTCCTCCCGAATCTCTTTCGAGAGACACCGTACCGTTCCGCGAATCTCCGCTGTGCCGGGAATGATATTGTGTGCCGTTCCCGCGTGGAACTGCGCGACCGTCACGACAACGGAATCGGTGGGCGAAGTCTCCCGGCTGACGAGCATCTGAAGAGCCAGCACGATTTGCGCTCCGGTAAGGATGGGGTCCACGCTGATGTGCGGCATGGCGGCGTGTGCGCCGCGCCCGCGTATCGTCAGGTCAAAGGTGTCGGAAGAGGCCATCATGGGGCCGGGGCGCACGGCGATCTTCCCGACTGCCATTCCGGGCCAGCCGTGCAGCGCGACAATCGCGCTCACATCGTCCATCGCGCCCTCCGCGCACATTCCCTCCGCGCCGTTCACCGTCTCTTCTGCGGGCTGAAACAGGAATCGGATGGAGCCGTGAATCCGGTCGCGTAGTTGCGTCAGCGCGGCTGCCGTTCCGAGCAGGGTCGCCGTATGCCCGTCGTGGCCGCAGGCGTGCATCACGCCTGCCTTGCAGGAGCGATAGGACAGTTCGCTCTCTTCCTGAATGGGAAGCGCATCCATATCTCCGCGCAGCGCGAAGGTCGGCCCGGCCTGCTGGCCGTGCAGGGTCGCAACAATCCCATGCCCTCCCACGTCTGTCTTCACCGCATCCATCCCAAGCGCCCGCAGCCTCTCCGCAACGAATGTGGCGGTCTCCCGCTCCTGTCCGCTCAGTTCCGGGTGCTGGTGCAGATGATGCCGCACCGCCGCGTACTCCGGGGCCAGTTCGGCAACGACAGACTGGATTCGATCACGTTCCATCAGAACTCCTCAAAGTGGATACGGCGCAGACAACGCCTTCTTGCCGCAAGTTTCCACACGACCACCCGCGACTCCTGCCTTGACACAGGCGCGTGAGGGTCCTATAATAGGCGAAGTTGTTTGCACCGCAGCACGACGGGCTACGAAGCCTGCGTTTCGGGACGCTGCGATCTGAAAGGAGTACCCACCGGTGACTCTCGTAACGTTTTTCTTTTTCGCGCACCAACCCGAACGCCTCATGCCCTACGAACGACGCTGGCATGAGGGGCCGCTCGCGCCCGAAAAGTTCCATGACTACTATTTCGACGACGAACTCAATCGCCTCGTGTTCGAGAAGGTCGCATCGAAGTGCTACTATCCGGCCACCCGCCTGCTGCTCGAACTCGTTCAGCAGCACAAGGATACCGACAAGCCGTTCCGGGTCTCGTTCGGGCTGTCGGGGACGTTTCTGGATCAGGCCCGCCGCTACGCGCCGGGCGTCCTTGATCTGTTTCAGCAGCTTGCCGCGACGGGCTGTGTGGAGTTTACGGGAGAAACTTACTACCACTCTGTCAGCGGGATGTTCGACCCGATGCGACGGGAGTTTTCCGAACAGGCCCTGAAGCACGCCGACGAGGTGGAAAAACTGTTCGGCAGACGCCCGACCGTCTTCCGCAACACCGAATGTATGTTCAACAACGGAATCGCAGAGACGGTGCAGAATCTGGGCTTTGAAGGCATCATCACGGAAGGGCTAGACTGGGTGCTGGAGAACTGGCGTTCCCCGGATTTCGTCTATACCGCCCCCTGCGGTCTGCCCGTCCTTCTCCGTAACTACAAACTCTCCGACGATATCGGCTACCGCTTCCCCAATCGTCAATGGGAGGGCTGGCCGCTCAAAGCGGAGACGTTCGCGGGCTGGCTGGCGGAGAATACGGACGAGAACGTGACTCTCGCTATGGACTACGAAGCCCTGGGCGAGCATATCTGGGCGGACACCGGTATTTTCGAATTCATCCGCGCCCTGCCCGATGCCATCAAGAAGCACCCCCAACTGGAGTTCTCCACTCCGACCGAATCCATTCGCCGCTTGTCGCGCAAAGGCGTGGTCTCGGTGGACGACTATTCGACCATCTCCTGGGCCGACAAGGAGCGCGACACCTCCGCCTGGCTCGGCAATGAGATGCAGAAGTTCGCCTTCGAGGAGATCAAGCGGCTAGAGGGCTTCATCCGCGCTACCGACAACCCCTACTATCTCGAAGCCTGGCGGCGTATGCAGACCAGCGACCACCTCTACTATCTCTCCGACAAGGCGATGAGCGACGGCGATGTTCACAAGTATTTCAGCGCGTATGGCAGCCTGTTCGAGGGCTTCGTCCGCCTGCACACCGCCCTCACCGACCTCCAGCACCGGGCCGAAGTGGTGACCGGAACCGCAGACGCGCTGAACGTCACCCCGACAGGCGAGTAGTTTAAGGGCCGTCGAACCAGACTTCAACGAGGAGTAGCATGAACGAATTCAATGGCCTGGGTATGGGCCTGCATAACATCTCGCGGCTTTCAAAGGCGAAGACGCGCTCCATCAGCGCGGAGAACTTTACGGGCGAAAAGGGCAAAGCGGGGATGGCGACGGAAGGCACGGGCAAGAACGCCGCTCGCGACCTCGGGCAGGGCTGGAAAGTCTCGCCTTCCATCCATATCGCGCCCCGCCAGACGGTCACGCTGGCCGAGATCGAAGGGCCAGGAGCGATTCAGCATATCTGGAACACCGTGCATCCGACCTGGTGGCGACGGCTGATTGTCCGCTTCTACTGGGATGGCGAAGAGACGCCTTCCGTGGAGGTTCCTATCGGTGATCTGTTCTGCAACGGCTGGTGCGAACGCTGCAACATCTCCAGTCTGCCCGTCGCTGTCAATCCTGCCGGGGGATTCAACTCCTACTGGGAGATGCCGTTCCGCAAATCGGCCCGCATCACGCTGGAAAATCTGACGGAGGAGGAGTGCAAAGGCTACTACTATCAGGTCACCTACGCGCTGACCGAGGTGCCGGAGGATGCCGCCTATTTCCACGCGCAGTTCCGCCGCTCCAACCCTCTGCCCTACGCGGAAGTCCATACCCTGCTCGATGGCGTGAAGGGTCACGGTCATTACGTCGGGACTTACCTGGCCTGGCAAGTGAACTCGACAGGCTGGTGGGGCGAGGGGGAGATCAAGTTCTTTCTCGATGGCGACGGTGAGTTTCCCACAATAGCCGGAACGGGAACCGAGGACTACTTCGGAGGAGCCTGGAATTTCGAGCATCCGCAGGGGCAGTACGGGGTCTTCTCCACAGCCTATCTGGGAATGCCGCAGGTCATTATGTCCGGGGAGGCGGGGATGTATCGCTCTCAGCAGCGGCATGGGATGTACCGCTGGCACATCCCCGATCCCATTCGGTTCGAGGAAGACCTGCGCGTGACTATGCAGGCGCTCGGCTGGCGCACCGGCGGTCGCTACCTGCCCCTCCAGGACGACATCGCCTCGACCGCCTTCTGGTATCAGGCCGAGCCTCATGCGCCCTTCCCCGCCCTCCCAGAACGTGACGGCCTCGAAGTCATTTGAGCCGTCCTGCTGCCTGCTTATGCGCCTCCGTGATTCCACTATTCGTCCCTTCCCTGAATCAGGGAAGGGACTTTTCAGTGAGTACCGCTTCTATCTGCTCCCTGAATGCTTCCAGACGGAAATGCCCTGTTGGTTGGCAGGTTTCGGAGTGCGTTTCCGGGGGTGAACCCCCCCGGACTACTTGCCTGCTTCGCTCGTTTCTCCTGCCTGTGCAGGGGACCCTGCCCAGAACGTGTGGGAGGGAATCGTCTCGCCTTTCATCACCAGGGAGAGGTGATTGACGTGGGCGTCGTGTTTCAGTTCCGAGTCGCAGAGGATGACCGCGTAGTTGCCGACCGCGCAGCGTTCCCCGATCTTGATGGGGCCGACCTTCATCACGCGATCCTCGAAGAGATGCGCCTGCAAGGCGGCGCTGGCGTTGATCGCCACATCGTCGCCTAGATGAATCAGGTCGGTCTCCGTCCAGTCGGTGGTATTGAGATAGGCCCGTTTTCCGACCTTCGCGCCGAGCAGACGCAGGAAGCCGGAGAGGAACGGCGTTCCCAGCAGGTCGCCGAGAAAGAGGGGGACGGCGAAGTCGTGCAGGATGGCGGAATGGGTCTCCGTTTTCCAGACGAACGGACTCCAGAGCGGCTGAATCGTCGGGCGGTAGACGCCGATGAGGATGCCCTTCGAGATGCGGCACACTGCGGCTCCGAGCAACGCTCCCAGCAGATAGAGGAACGGAACCGCGCAGAGCGCCAGCGCAAGATCGGCAGAGTTCCAGATGTCCACGAAGCCCTCAATGAGGATTGAGGCCACAAGGAGCGAACAGAGGCCGGGCAGAATGACGCGCATCGCCTCATGAATCAGCCGCTGGAGATAGAGTTTCAGGGTAGGCCGGTAGGTCTGTTTTGGGTCGAAATGGTCTATGACCTGTCGGCTCGGCATTTTGAATGGCGGCGAACCCAGCCATGCCTGCCCCTCCGCCTCGCCCATCTGCTCGGTGGTGGGGCAGACGGAAAGGACGCCCAGCAGGAACGCGTCGGGAACGTGTGACCCCTGCGGAACAACGGAGTCGTTGCCCAGGAAGGAACGCGCCCCGACAATCGTGCGCTCCAGCACGATCTTGCCGTTGCGCCGGAGCGGTCGCCCGATGCTCACCTCGCTCGCCAGAAAACTCTCCTGTCCCATCTCGACCAGATCGTAGGGCATTCGGCGCGGCAGGGCGATCTCGCAGCGCGGACCGCACTTCATCCCGAGCAGAATGCACCAGGGGCGAGCGAACAGGGAGTCGTAGAGCGGAACAATGGTGCCGCTTGCGAGTTCGAGGTGCTTGTCCGCGAACCATTTCCGCAGCCAGTACCAGCCGGGGTAGTCATAGGTGCCTGCCTTTACCTTGCCGACAACAGCCCACTTGACCGCCAGCACCTGTATGGCTGCGAACAGCACCAGGGCAATGGCGTAGACCGGCTCCCACAGATACTCTCGAATGCCCTCACTCCGGTTGTACAGGGTAAAGGCGATGGTCACGAAGGGCAGGGATTCCAGCACTGCCAGAACGACGACAAGCAGCGCCTGCACCCCTCCGAACAGCGCCAATCGCCCCGCAGAGGGCTGCTGGAGCGGATCGTATTCCGGCAGCAGGCGACGGTCGGCTTTGCGGGCGACACTCCCAGTCCATTCCTCCCCTTTTGGAACCGTCGTACCGGCAGTGACGCAGGTCAGGTCGCGCAGAGACGCGCCCTCTTCCAGGACTGCCCCGCCTGCCAGCCCCGCCCGAACGCCGATGGAGACTCCATTGGCGACCCGCACTCGCCGCAGATGCAGTTCGCCGTGCGCGACCTCAGAGGTGTGAATCCAGGAAGAGTTCTCGAAACTGCAATCGTCGCCGATCTCGATCAAGTCCGGGCAGTCCATATCGAAGGATTCGATCATGACATTTCTGCCGACCTTTGCGCCCAGCATTCGCAGATAGACGGAGGCGAGCGGCGTCCCGGTGATATTCGTGACAGGAGCCAGCGCGAGCAGGCGATGCACAAACCACCAGCGCAGGTAGACGCCGCCCCAGAGCGGATACCGTCCCTCCTGAAACCGTCCTCCGACAGCCCATTTCAGCCCCGCGATCAGCAGCAGGAGAACAGGCACCGAAACCACGTGCAGCCCCACGCCGAGCGCGAGCGCGATGAGATCGTGATGCCCCATTTCGGCGGAGAGGTAGATTGCGGCGAGAATCGGCCCCAGCCAGAAAAAGCCCCGGATGCCGAACAGCGCCAGAACGCCTATTGCCTGCACGAAGCGGGCGGCGGCATAGCGGCCCGGTGGCACAGCGTGAAACTCCGGCGCTTCGCGAGTCGAATGGGTTTGTCGTTCAAGTACCGAGGCGAAGCCGCGCACGGTCGGGTTTTCGTAGAGGTCCAGGACGGAGACGCGCCGATATTTCGGGTCGCTGCGGAGCAGAGAGAGGAAGCGGGAGGCAATCAGAGAGTAGCCGCCGAGGTCGCGGAAGAAATCGTCCGTCGTCGAAATCTCCTGGCGCGGAAACAGTGTCTGCCACGCGGTCAGCACCAGCCTTTCCTGCTCCGTGCGGGGCGGAACGATCTCCCGCTCGATACGGAACGTCTGGCCGTGCATCTGCTGGCAGGCCCGCCGATCTACTTTGCCGCTCGGCAGGCGTGGAATCTGTTCCACCTGCTCCAGTATCTGCGGAACCATGTAGCCGGGCAGGGTATCGCGCAGAGCATCCAGCACCGCCGCCACGTCGAAGGTCTCGCCCTCGCGCACCACGATCAGGGCGGTAAGCACCGTCTCCTCTTCCTCGCCTTCTCGTGCGACTACGACGGCGGACTGAACACCGGGGCAGGCCACGAGATGGCTCTCGATGTCGGAGAGTTCGATGCGATGGCCTCGGATTTTGACCTGGCTGTCTATGCGCCCAAGCCAGACGAGGTTTCCGTCTCGGTCCCTTCGCGCCCGGTCGCCGGTGCGGTAGAGAGTGGGGTTCCTCTGTTCGGGGCTTGCGTAGGGATTGGCGACGAATTTCGCCGCGCTCAGGTCGTCCCGTCCGAAGTAGCCGCTCGCGACCCCGATACCAGCGATGCAGAGTTCGCCCTCATCTCCATCAGGCACAGGGCTGAGAGCCTCATCCAGGACATAACAGAAGTAGTTGGGAAGCGGTTTGCCGATGGTGACGGGTGCGTTGGGGCGGCAGACGGAGAAGGTCGCACCGACCGTGGCTTCCGTCGGGCCATAGGTGTTGAGGATTTCGCGGCCCGGTCGCCACCATCGCTGCACTAGCGCGATCGGGAGGTTTTCGGCCCCGAACAGAATACGCCGCAGCGACGGCACGTCCTCATCCACCATCGAGAGCAGGGTAGGGGCGCAGGAGACAACGGTGACGCGGTTGGCATTGAGAAACGCGCTCAGTTCCGCGCCCGAGTAGATCTCCCTGCTGGAGGCGACGGCCAGAGTCGCCCCGGCGAGAAACGTGGGCCAGACCTCCTCATGGTGTCCATCGGAAGCAGGCGAGAACCCTTGAAAGACCCTGTCCTCCGGTTCGACCCGGATACAGGTCTCCTGGTCTCCCGCGACGAAGTTCGACAGAGCGGCGTGGGTGATGGGGACGCCTTTGGGCCGCCCGGTCGTGCCGGAGGTAAAAATGATGTAGGCGAGGTCCTCTCCCGACCGTTCGGCATTCGCCGGGAGGCTGGAAGGGGCGCAGGTTGCGGCCTCCCCGAGAATCTGCGCCAGCGAGACAACGGCGAACGGGGTCTCTCCCTCTGCCAGCGACCGCCCATCCTCCAGGACGACAAGCTGCGGGCGGGCATCTTCCAGGCACTCCCGGAGGCGCGTCACCGGGGAGGCCGCGTCCAGTGGAACATAGGCCGCGCCACATTTCAGAATTCCGATGAGCAGCAGAATCGTCTGCGGGCCGCGACTCAGCACAAAGGCGACCCTGTCTCCCCGCCCGATATTGCGGGTCGCCAGGGCGCGGGCGATCTGATTGGTCTGTCGCTCCAGTTCGGAATAGGAGAGTTCGAGGCCGGTGGCAAGCAACGCGGTCTTCTCCGGGGTCAGAGTAGCCCACTGCGCTATGGGGTCGGTCACAAATCCCGTCATCGCCGAAGGGAAAAGAGAGAGGCTGTTTGCGGGCGCGTCCAGGCCCATCGGTGCAGTCGGCACCGTCAACTCCTGCATACTTCGCACACCTTTCCGACGAAACGTCCTCGTTTCGCCGACCACTCCTCCAGAAAATCGGAGACGCATTCCGCGCTGGCCCAACAGTCTCTATTCTGTTTTGCCAGCGCGAATTCCTGCTCACTTTCAGCTTGACCGTGCTGCCATTCCCACTCGTCTGTCCGGTCTGGCGGTTGGCGGCGTCATAGGAGAAACTGGTGGTCTCGCTGCTCGGATTGACGACCTGAGTAAGCCTGTCGCCTGCATCGTAGGAGTAGGTCCAACTGCCCGTTCCCGTGAGGCTCATGCTCGTGCATCTGCTCAGCGTACAGAATTGACTAACGATAGGATTTTGGTATTGTTGCTTTTCTTTGCTAGTGTGTAGGCTGTGTCGTTGTCACTGTTTTTGATATGAACCTTCGCTTTGTGTGCCAATAGTTTTCTGACAACCGCCATATGACCTCGGCGAACTGCACAGATAAGGGCTGTGTCGCCTCGATTGCCTGGAAGATTGACCTTTGCGCCATTGTCCAGCAGAAGTTGCACTATTTGTTCATTACCCGTGTCCGCTGCTTGCATTAAAGCAGTATCGTTCGTCGCTGTCACAGCGTTTACGACTGCACCGTTACGAATCAAATACGCTGCGATTGCTTTGTCTTCCGCAGCCACTGCCTCCATTAAAGCCGTGAAACCAAACATATCACTCCGGTTGACGTCTGCCTTTTTTCGAACTAGGTAGGAAATCACCTGGAGTTTATGACTCCATACGGCGGTCATGAGCAGGGTATCGCCATGCGAAAGAGAATAATTGACGTCATAGCCATTGCTGAGAAAATGCTCTATTTGTTTTAAGTTTCCCGTTGAGAGGGCAGTCTCTAACTGTACACGGGGGTCATTTTGAACTTGTCCTTCCACTGTGGCGAAAACCAGACATAGGAAACAAGCAGTAAGTGGAATGATTTTCATTTTTGCTCCTCATCTTCCTCTAATTCAAGTCTGTTGATGGAAGAAGAAAATAGTCGTCCGTTTCCCGCAGTATTATTTTTTTCGGCTACACTTCCCTCCTCAGAGCGCTCAAAGAAGCCACATGGATTGAAGATAATTTCGAGCGGATAGGAACAAACCGGATGAGACCATGCTCCGCTGACTTCGGTCTTTGAGTTCACGAGAGAAAATTGAGAGCGCCAACCCTCTCATTCAGGGTTGGCGCTGTTGACGTAACTGCGCTCTCGGTCTTCAAGTGCCGTTCGCTCGTGTATGGGGCAGTGCGATTGCAGCCCGTGTTAGCCGCCCGCAATCGCGCCGACGACCAGAAATGGTTCTGCGCCGGTGGCGATCTCTTCTGGCAGGGGGGTATCCGGCGGCGCATGGGAAACGTCCTCGCCGCAGGCGAAGAACCGCACCAGACGACGGCGTTTCCCGGTCTCATGCTCCCGGATTGCACCGCGCAGCATCGGGAAACGCTGCTCCAGGGCGTCCAGTATCGTGCGCTGAGTGACATGGCCCACGATGCACAGTTCGACTTCGCTCTCTGCGCGGGCCAAAATGCGGAGGTGGGCAGGAAGGATAACTCGGATCATGGCAGTGTCTGTACCTCCACCGAGAGAACCGCTGGCAGGTCGCGCACGATCGGTTTCCAGTTGTCCCCGGAGTCGGCGGAGACGTAGACCTGTCCGCCCGTCGTGCCGAAGTAGACCCCGCACGAGTTGAGCGAGTCCACCGCCATCGCATCGCGCAGGACGTTGACATAGCAGTCGCTCTGCGGCAGGCCGTTGGTGAGGGCTTCCCACTCGTTGCCGCCGGTTCGGCTGCGATAGACGCGCAGTTTGCCCTCGGGCGGGAAATGCTCGGAATCGCTTTTGATGGGAACCACATAGATCGTATCGGGTTCGTGCGCGTGAACATCTATGGGGAAGCCGAAGTCGGAGGGCAGATTGCCGCTGACTTCGACCCAGGAGTCGCCCGCGTCATCGCTCCGCATAATGTCCCAGTGCTTCTGCATAAAAAGCACGTTGGGGCGCGACGGATGCAGCGCGATCCGATGGACGCAGTGCCCGACCTCGGCTTTCGGGTCCGGGATGTATTCGGAGCGCAGGCCCTGGTTGATCGGTTTCCAGGTTTTGCCGCCGTCCTCTGTGCGGAATGCACCCGCCGCAGAGATGGCGACGAAAATACGTTCCGGGTTGCTCGGATCAATGACAATGGTATGCAGGCACATCCCGCCTGCGCCGGGCTGCCACTTCGGCCCGGTCTCATGGTCACGCAGTCCCGAGAGTTCGTGCCAGTTCTGCCCGCCATCCTGCGAGCGGAACAGGGCGGCGTCCTCCACGCCCGCATAGACAGTCTCGGCGTCAGTGAGCGACGGCTCCAGATGCCAGACCCGTTTGAACTCCCAGGGATGCTGGGTACCGTCGTACCACTGGTGGGTTCCGGGAACGCCGTCGTAGGCGAACGCATTCCCGACCGGCTCCCAGGTCTTGCCGCCATCGTCCGAACGCTGAATGATCTGCCCGAACCAGCCGCTGGATTGCGAGGCGTAGATCCGATTGGGATTGACGGGCGAACCTTTGAGGTGGTACATCTCCCAGCCGCCGAAGTGCGGCCCCTCCACCGTCCACGCTTCCCGCTTCCCGTCCGCCGTCAATATAAAGGCGCCCTTGCGCGTTCCGACCAGTACCCGTACTCCGCTCATCTTCCCCTCCCTTATCTGAAGAATAGGCTCCCATGTGAAGGGGAGCCTGTGTGAATTGTGCAGGACTGCACTCAGGTCGTGCTTTCTGTCCAGGTAGTGGTCGCCGTCTGTTCGCCAATGGCGATGAGGCGTCCATCCGGGTCCTGTACCACGAAATCGGTCAGACCCCAGGGGCGCTGTGTGACCGGGGTGCTGATGGCCTGTGCTGTGGCACAGGCGGCGTGAACTGTCTTAAGGTCGGTTACATAGATATAGGCTTCGGCGATGCCAGGTACCTGCGGGATATTCACCGGCTTTGAGGTCTGTATCAGAGCAATACTGCCCGCATCCTTCTCCAGAGTTGTCAGGCCATATTGCGGCGTGTGCATTGTTACGGTAAAGCCGAGAACATCTCGATAGAAGGCAGTAGAACGTTCGAGATCCGACACGAAGAAGTTAGGTCGCAGCGAAAGAAAAGTAGTCATGTAGTCTCCCCGGGCTGCAAGTGCGGACTCTGCGGATTGATTCGAGGCTTGTGCCAGGCCGCGCTTCTTCCGTCACTCTGCTTCCAGAGCGAAACCCGGAAATGGCAAATCTGTCGTTTGACTTCAATCGAAAACTAATTCACCAAATGGCTGTGTGCAATCCTGCATTCCTGCCACTCTCCTGGGCCGGAGTATCCGCCTGCTAATCGGACGCAATAGCCCGCCTGCGTTCGGTAATCGGACAATTTCACCTGTTCATTTCCGGTATGGGAGAAGGTATGAGAGTAGACGCTACGGAACGACGTTTGCAGTGGAGAAGGAAAAGGAGGGCGTTATGAGCGAAGAGTTGAACGAGATCGAGCAGGAGATTTTCCGCCTGAAGGCAAAGCGGTTGGAGATGCGCCAGAGGCGACCGCGTGAGGCTGTCCAGGACTATGCTCTGCTGGGAGCGGGCGAAAAGACCGTGACTCTGAGCGAACTGTTCGGAGACCGCAGTGACCTTCTGGTCATTCATAACATGGGCAAGGGCTGTTCCTACTGTACCCTCTGGGCGGACGGGCTGAACGGCCTCCTGCCGCATCTGGAAAGCCGGACAGCGGTCGTCCTCGTCTCCAAAAACGACCCGCAGACCCAGGCGGAGTTCGCCGCCAGTCGGGGCTGGAAGTTGCGTATGATCTCCGCGCAGAACAGTCCCTTTACGCGGGACATGGGCTTTGCGGGCGAAGACGGCAGTCAGTACCCCGGATGCTCCGCCTTTCACAAAGACGCCGACGGCAAAATCGAGCGCACCGGCAGCACCTGGTTCGGCCCCGGCGACGACTACTGCCCGCCCTGGCCGCTGTTCGAGATGCTCGCTGATGGCATCAACAACTGGGAACCTGAACTGAAATACGAATAGTCCGAACGCCTGCCTGATAAGCATCTCACGTTACGCAGGCGACCACTTCCCTTGTAAACCGTTTCGGCGGAGTGAACTCCTCCGCTGCCTGACCTTCGGCCAAACGTTCTGCGGACCTATCCTTTCGCCACAAGTTTGTGGAGTGCAAAAGCAGGCACTGACAGTTTGGACGTTTCCGCAGGAAACCTGGCCGCAGGCCATGCAGCAGAGGAGTTCACTCCGCTGTCAGAGGCGACGCAGATAGCAACAGTACAGGAGGCTGCGGGGTGAATACCAAAAGGCGGTTCTTTCTCTCTCTTTCAGCGGCGCTGCTCTGTCTGGCTGGCATCGCTGTGTCTGCGGGTCATCGGGCAGAACCGAAACCGCCTGTGACGTTTCGCGCCCATGAGATTGACCATCTGCCGGGCGCGTATCAGTGTGCGGTTGCGGATATAAACGGCGACGGGAAGCCCGACCTCGTTGCGCTCTCCGGGGATAAGAGCGAGATCGCCTGGTACGAGAACCCGACCTGGAAAAAGCACCTCCTCACCACCTCCACACGCCGCAATATTGACATCGCCGCCTACGACCTAGATGGAGACGGGAAACTGGAGATAGCCGTTGCCAGTGAATTCGATCTGGGCAATACCCGGACCGGCGGACGCCTTCAATGGTTCAAACCGGGGCCGGACGTGACCGCCGAATGGATAGGCCACGACTTCGCGTCTCTGCCAACGGCACATCGTCTGCGGTGGGCCGATTGGGATGGCGATAGCAAGAAGGAACTGGTCGTCGTGCCGATTCTTGGCCCCGGCGCAACCGCTCCTGCCTATAACACACCGCTCTCCATCGTCAGTTACGCTTTTATAAAAGGGGAAGCCCATAAGAAAGTGGTAGATTGTTCACTCACGGTAGCGCACGGGATGCGGGTGCTGGATTTTGATGGCGATGGGCGCGACGACCTGCTGGTAGCGAGTTTCGAGGGAGTCACCCTCTACAAGCCGATGGGTAAGGGGGCCGGGCGAACCTGGCAGAAGATTCCGCTGGGAACCGGGGAGCAGAACACGCCGCCGAAGCGGGGCAGCAGTGAGGTAGATCGTGGCTGGCTCAAAAGCGGTGCAGGCCCTACAGAGCGACGCCCCTTTCTGGCGACGATTGAGCCGTGGCACGGCAACGAGGTCGTGATCTATACGCCCCCCGCCGATGGCAAAGGGTTGTGGAAGCGGCAGGTACTGGATGCGACTCTGGAGGATGGACACGCGCTTGTCTGTGCCGACCTAGACGGCGACGGACAGAGCGAAATCCTGGCGAGCTATCGCGGGGGCGGACACAATCTCTACTGCTACCGTTGCCTGGATGCCGACGGGACGCGCTGGGAACGCTCCGTCGTTGATGCCGGAGGAATGGCCGGGGCAGGTATCGTCGCCGCCGACCTGAACGGCGATGGACGCCCTGACCTCCTCTGCACCGGCTCCGCCACCGCGAACGTCAAGTGGTACGAAAACCTCGGCCCTACTCCCTCCCCGCCTCATTGATCGTACCGCTTCTGAGGGTGTGGTTGGACGCTTTTACCTCCACTTATACCCAGCGTGCTCCTCGTGACGGGCCATCTGCGGTATAATACACTATCTTGAAACATTTAGGGAACGCGGTTTGCTGCCATGATGCACCCTGCTCACAGAGGAGTTTCGCTTGATTAGTTCGCGTCGGTTGGCCCGGGAGTGGGCCTTGAAAATCCTCTATCAGATGGATGTGGGGAAAGTGGGACTGGATGAGGCGCGGGAGGCCGCGCTGGAGCGTCTGCGTGGAGAGTTCGTGCAGCGCGGCTCCCGCACGGCCAGCGGCTCTTCCGTCGAGCAGACCTGCCTGGAGTATGTCACCTCCGATCTGCGGGATACCCTGCCTGTGCTCACCCTGCCGATGGAGCAGGCCGTCGTCGCGCTGATCGGGCGGCTGCTGGCGGAGGCGCCTTATTGGCAGGAACTGCGCGTCGAGCGTGCCTTCAAGACCATTCTGCCCGGTGTTCTCCTAAGCCCCCCTCGCCTGCTGTTGCCTCTGCCCGACCCGATGACGGAAGTACCCACCTCCCGACTGACACCGGCGGAGTGCGCCCGACTGGAACGGTTCGCCGACAGGTTTCGTGCCATCTTCCCGCTTGGCAAACGCGAATACGAAGAGGGCGAGACAGGGCAGCCGACATTTCAGAAACTCATGGAGACGCAGATGCGGAATACCGCCCGCACCTCCGTCAAGCAGTGGAAAGACACCATGCCTCTGGGCCTCCCTCCTTACGAGCAGGCCGATTGGCTGCTGAACCGGCGGCAGGAGTTCAACGCGGCGGCGGCAGTTCGCTGGCAGAGGGTAGCCGAAATCGTCAAGAAGCAGACCAGCGACTGGATGCGCGTGGCGGCGTTTGCGCACAAACTCGTGCAGGGAACGCAGGCGCAGCAGCAGGAGATAGACCGGCCCATTTCCGAACTTGCCTCCGGTTGGGGGCTGGACAGGCTCGTGTCGGTAGACCGCAATATCCTCCGCATGGCCGCGTTCGAGATGCTGTTCCTGCCCGGCATTCCCACCAGCGCCTCCATCAACGAGGCCGTCGAACTGGCGAAAAAATACAGCACCGCCGAATCGGGACGATTTGTCAATGGCGTCCTCGGTGCGCTGGCCCCGAAAGTCGGGGAGAAACTCGACGGGACAGCCGCCATCGCCGAACAGAGCGCGATTGAAACGGAGGATGCCGCGCTGGACCTGCCGGACATCACGGAACTTGAGGAGAACGAAGCGGAATGAGCGCACACGGACAGCAGACGGCGGTACTGATGGACGGAACCGCGACCGCACGGACGATACGGGCCGAAATCGCCGAAGGCGTCGCTGCACTGCGGGCCGCCGGAAAACCGGCCCCGCATCTCGCCGCCGTGCTGATTGGCGCAGACCCGGCCTCTGAGACCTACGTCGCGATGAAGCAGAAAGCCTGCAAGTGGGTCGGAATGGACTCCTCGGTGCATCGGCTCGGCACGGACTGCACCCAGGAACAGGCGGAGGAATTGGTCGCCGGGCTGAACGCCGACCCCGGCGTGAGCGGCATTCTGGTGCAGCATCCCCTGCCGAAACATCTGCACGAGCCTGCCGTACTCGACAAGGTCTGTGCGGAGAAGGATATAGACGGCATCAGCCGCATGAGCCTGGGCGGGCTGATCAACGGGGAACCGGCGTTTCCCTCGTGTACGCCCGCCGGTATCGTGGAGCTTCTCGACCGCTATGGCGTTCCCATCGAAGGCAAGACCGCTGTCGTGGTGGGGCGGAGTATCATCCTGGGCAAGCCTGTGGCGATGATGCTGCTCAACCGCAACGCGACCGTGACGATCTGCCATTCGCGCACCCCGAATCTCGGAGAGGTCACCCGGCAGGCGGATATACTGGTTGCGGCGGTCGGGAAAGCGGAACTCATCACCGGAGAGATGATAAAACCGGGCGCGGCAGTCATGGACGCAGGCTACAATCGGGTTGCAGGGCGCAGCGGCGATGTGGGAGATGTTGCATTCGAATCGGCGCGGCAGGTCGCGGCCTATATCACGCCCGTTCCGGGCGGGGTCGGGCCGATGACGATTGCGATGCTCCTTCGCAATACCCTCCACGCCGCGCAGGGACATACCGGCTGAACGCCGCAGCGCGAATTTGCGCGGAAACTTGACACAGGTTTGTCCGTCTACTATAATAATGACAGGGCGATTACGCGGTGAACCGTCCTCGCATCGTCACTCCGTCTGAAGAGAAGAGGCCGGGTGACACTACGCTTAAACTGAAGTGTTCCCGGACAGGGCAGACCCTGCGCGAGAACCGGATGCATTCGTCTGTCGGCCTGTGGGCGCGACGCTCATGAAAAACCCTTTTAAAACCCTATTTCGTTCACAACGCCCGTCCCGACGATTCGGCTTCAAGACGCCGAACCGTGACCCTGCGCCTGCTCCGCGCCTGGAGTGGCAGCGCCTGAGCCTGCTTGTCTTTACGATAGCCCTCCTCTCCCTCCTTATGTCCGTTCACCTCATGCCGGATCGCATCAAACTGCATCTGGGTGAGATCAGCGAACGGGATGTCTCCGCGCCCCGTAACGCCTACTATATCAGCACGGAGCGCACGACCCAGGCGCAACTTGCCGTCTCCCGCGCCACCCATCTCGTGTATGACCTGGAGGACGGCGCGACGTATGCCGCCGGGAAGACCGTGCAGGAGTTTTTCGACCGGCTGGAGACGGGCCGAATGCGCCTTGTCCACAGGCCCGGCACGAAATCGTTTACGACGTTACAGGTTGCGGAAGACCTGCTGCCGCAGTTCGGCTCTCTCTACACACGCGATCAGCTTCGGCTGCTGCTGGCTGCCTCGCCTGCCGTTTTCGAGAAAATCCATGTCACAGCCATCCGTCTGATCGCCGAGGGAGAAGAGCGCGAGATACGGGACTATTCCGATCTCGACCGCAGAGCCGATGATCTTCAGCACGTCAGCGACGATGTGACGGATGCTGCCCGCGACGCCCTCTCTTCCCCCGACTATGCCGCTATCGTTCATGCCCTCGCCCGCCAGTCGCTGCGCCCCAACCACCTCCTCAACCGCCGCAAGACTCAGCTCGCGCAGGAAGCCGCCGTACACGCCGTCATTCCCGTCTCGCGCAATATCGTTCGGGGCGAGAAACTGATCGGGGTAGGGGATCGGGTGACGCAGGAGCATCTCGACAAGTTCACCGCGCTCGGCATGATAAATCCGCACATGGAGCCGACGACCGGCGCAGCGATCTGCCTGCTCTCGGCGGCAATGGTGCTGCTGACGGTCTATGCAATCAAACGTACTCTGCCGCGCCTGTATCAGGATCGCCGCCGTCTGGCCCTGCTCTCCGCCATCGTGCTGCTGAGTATTCTTGGTCTCAAGGTCGGTGGGACGCTGCTGAGCGTCTCTTTCTCCGCCGGACAGGTGGGCTATCTGGGGCTGATGAGCGTGGCCGCTGCCGGAATGCTGGTCAGTGTACTGCTGGACATGCATCTGGCGGTGCTGGTCGTCGCGCTGCTGGCGGTGCAGTCCGGCCTGATCATGAACCATGAGATTCGCTTCACGGTCATGACCCTCTTGAGCAGCCTGGTCGGCATCGTGAGCGTCGGCAATGTACGGCGCAAGACCAATCTGCCCGCCGCCACTGCCGCGCTTGCGGCCACCAACCTCGGCCTTGTCTGGCTGCTTGGCCTGCTGCTGCGTGATCCGCTCCCCGAACTCTGGAGCGGCTCCGGGTGGGCGGTCGGCTCCGCCGTGTTCGCCGCCTTCCTCTACTGGTTCGGACTGATGGTGCTGGAGAAACCGTTTGGCATTCTGACCCATACCGCGCTGCTCGAACTCTCTGCGTTCGACCGTCCGCTGCTGCGCGACCTCTGTACCGTCGCGCCGGGAACCTATGCTCACAGCATCATGGTAGGGACGCTGGCAGAAGCCGGAGCGCAGGCGATTGGAGCCGATGCGCTGCTGTGCCGGGTCGGAGGCTACTACCACGACATTGGCAAGATGAAGATGCCGGACTTCTTTGTCGAGAATCAGCGGCGCGGCGACAATGTGCATGGACGGCTCAGCGCTTCGCTCTCCGCGCTCATTATCACGGCCCATGTCCGGGATGGCGTCCAGATGGCGCAGGAGCAGTGGCTGCCCGTCGAGATTCGCGACATCGTGGCGCAGCATCACGGCACGACACTCATAAGCTATTTCTACCATCAGGCCCTCGTGGACTGCGGTGCGGAGCCGCCGCCCGGTTTGGAAGAGCGGTTCCGCTATCCTGGTCCCAAGCCGCAGAGCAGGGAGGCGGCGATTATAATGATGGCCGACTCAGTCGAAGCCGCGACCCGCAGCCTCGAAAAGCCCAGTCAGGAACGGCTGGAAGCGGAAGTCGCCCGAATCATTCAGGGCAAAATCGAAGACAATCAGTTGGACGAGTGCGACCTGACATTCCGCGACATCAAGGGCATCACCACCGCCTTTCTGCACGTTCTCTCCGCGATGATGCACGGCAGGATCGCCTATCCGACCGCGCTACCCCAGAATGCTACCGGCCAGCCGATGGAGGTGCGCCGCCCTGACCTGACCCCGGAGCCTCCGCTGCTCTCCCTGCCCTTCAACCCCGTCGCGATTCAGCCGCTGGCGAACGAACTGGCGCTGGCCGGGGGAGACAACGGCGGACAGGGCGGCGCGGAACGGCGGGAGGACAGTTTTGCCTCCCGGCCCGACCACAATCTGCCGGGCCTCTCCGGGACGCTCTCGGAAGCGGTCACCACCGACGCCAGCGCCCTGCGGCAGATCGGCGAACTGGAAAACGCCACTCCTCTGGAACCCGAGGTACTGTATGGCCGTCTCTCTACAGAACGACACACGCCGCCGCCTCCCGACCGGAAGACTGCGGACAGCGGCCCGGCGTCTGCTCCGGGAAGAAGGGCCACGCCGCGCCGAGGTAAGCGTCCTGCTGACGGATGATGCGACCGTTCATGCGATGAATCGCGAGTATCGGGGCATAGATACTCCTACCGATGTTCTCTCCTTTGCGCTGCTGGACCCGATGCCGGAGGCTCCGCCAATGCCCGCTTTGCCCGGTCAGCCGGTGCTGCTGGGAGACGTGATCATCTCGCTGGATACGGCAGAGCGACAGGCGGCTGCGGTCGGCATTACCCTGGAAGAGGAACTCGCGCTACTGACAATACACGGCATTCTGCATCTGCTCGGTTATGAGGATGAGACCGAGGCAGGTGCGGAGAAGATGCGTTTGCGCGAACGTGCGATACTGGGGAACAGCCTCCAGCCTGCCCACTGAGTAAAGGAGTGTCCGTGTCCGCCCAACGGCCCCGTAAGAGAAACCCGTTATCCGGTTTTCGGTATGCACAGGAAGGCATTCTGCACGTCTTTCGGACGCAGCCGCATATGCGCTACCATTTCTATATTTTGGTATGTGTGCTGCTTTCCGGGCTGCTGCTCAGCCTCGATCCCCGGGATATGCTTGCGCTGGTCTTCGCGATAACCCTGGTTATCGTCTCGGAGATGTTCAATACGGCGATCGAACATGTCGTAGATATGGTGACGGAAAACTACAACCCGGTCGCGAAACTGGCGAAAGATGTGGCGGCGGGAGCGGTGCTGCTGGCCTCCATGAACGCGGTCATTGCCGGGGTACTCATCTTTTTCAGTCAGGACAAACTGGCGAAAATCCAGAACTCGATGGCGAAAGAGTTCAGGCCGGAAGGGCTGCAAGTCGTCTTCGTCGGGATTGTGCTGCTCGCGCTGGTTGTGGTCATGTCAAAACTGTTGAGCGATACGGGTTCCCCCTGGCATGGAGGAATTATCAGCGGGCATAGCGCCATCGGTTTTCTGCTGGCAATGGTTATCTGTTTTACGGCGAATAACAACATGGTCGCGTTCCTCGCGATCCTATTGGCGATTCTCGTCGCGCAGAGTCGGGTCGAAGCGGGCGTTCACTCCCTGCAAGAGGTAGTTCTGGGAGCGGTTCTCGCTATTCTGCTGACTTCTCTGGTCTACTGGGTCATGCCGTGGATTCGCACCCACTGGATACGCCTGCCGGTGAAGATGCAGAAACACGCTGTCCGTTCGGTTCCAAACCGTTCGGTCGCGTGGAATGGACCCGGGCGCGTCGAGGGAGTTTCTCTACTTGGACATTCATGAACGACCTTTTGAACCGGCAAAGTTCGCCTGGCAGATGGGCCTGGTACTCGCGCTCATTTTCGTCAACGCCTTCTTTTCTCTCGCCGAATACGCGCTCATCACCGTTCGTAAAACCCGTATCCGCCAGTTGGTGGAAGAGGGCAATCGCAGCGCCATTCTTGTCGAGCAGCTTCTGACGCAGCCGACCCGGATGCAGGCCACCATCCAGACGGGCCTGACTCTGGTCGCTACGCTCTCCTCTACCGTTGCAGCGATCAGCGCTATCGGCCCGCTTTCGCGCTGGATCGAGCTGCACAGTCGGGGTTTTGTTCACGATTCCGCCGGGTCGTTCGCGCTGATTGTTGTGACGCTGCCCGTCGCGGTTGTCTCGCTGGTCATCGGGGAGATCGCTCCCAAGAGCCTTGCACTGCGCCATTCGGAGCGGCTGGCGCTTATCGCAGTCTATCCTATTCATGGCCTGAAGATACTTCTCGCCCCGGTGGTCGCGCTCCTGACCTTCCTGTCTAATCTGGTCGTGCGGCCTTTTGGGGGAACCGCCAGTTTTATGGCCTCCGCCGTCAACGAAGAAGAACTCAAGATGATGGTGGAGGCGAGCGAGGAGCAGGGCGTCCTCGAAGCCGAAGAGACGGAGATGATTCACTCCATCCTCGATTTCGGCGATACGGTCGTCCGCAAGGTGATGACGCCGCGCATAGACATCACCGCGCTCGATGTGTCTGCGCCGCTCCCGGAACTGATCCGCTGCATCACCTCTTCCGGGCATTCGCGCATTCCGGTCTACGAGGACGACCTGGACAGCATTGTGGGCATTGTCCATGCTAAAGACCTGCTGGCGCTGCCGCTCGACACAATGCGGAACAACACCTCTATTCGCAGTGTCATGCGTCCGCCCTACTTTATCCCGGAGACCAAGAAGGGGTACGAACTGCTGGCGGAGTTTCAGCGCAGCAAACAACAGTTGGCGATGGTGCGGGACGAGTACGGCGTCACCTCCGGTCTGGTCACGATTGAAGACCTCGTGGAGGAGATTGTCGGCGATATTCAGGACGAATACGACCATGAGGAGCCGATGGTGCAGGTGATAGACCGCTGCACAACGATTTTGAACGGCAAGATGGGCCTTCGCGAGGTCAATGACCGGATGGGGCTGGAACTGCCCGAGGACGAAGCGGACACCATCGGAGGCTATGTGTTCGGTCTGCTCGGTCATCAGGCCGAACGTGGCGAACGGGTGACCCTGCGTAATCTGGAGTTTTTCGTCGAGGCGACCGACGGACGGCGAATCACGAAAGTCCGCCTGCTGCACAACTCGCTCTCTTCACCAAACCCGGACCGCCTGACCGAATCCCCAACCAGGGAAGCGCCTCTGCCGCGCATAGAAACGTCGGGCGTGGAGACCGCACCACGTCCCTAATGTTCTCAAATCAGCCTTCCCTGCCCTGCGGTCACCCTATCGCATGAAAATCCCTTCTCCCCCAGAATTGGGGGTCTGGGGGCGGCTATTTCCGAACAGACACCAACCCATCGAATCAGCAAGGAGAACTCCTGCATGACCCCCCGTCGTCCGCGCACTGCCTGTACCCGATTGTTCGCTCTCGCTCTGTGCCTGTCTCTCCCCCATCTGTCGAAAGCGCAGGAGAAGGAGAACGCGCCGGACGGGCCGCTGCCTGCCACGACCACGCAGGAGCGGCTTGTCAACCCTACGGGCTTGACCGAGGCGGACAGGTTCGGCTGGCACTCGGACTATCTCGGCTTCGGTCGCGGGATTTTCGATGCGTCGGTGGGAATCAAGTTCTGGCCGGATCGGTTCAATTTTCGCAACTTCATCTTCGGAGGCGCGATGGACCTCGCACCCGGAGTGCGTCTACGGGCCAACTTCCGGCGACGCGAGGGCGAAGAGAAAGCCTTCGAGGTCTATTCCGACGAAATCTATCTGGAGGGCTTTCAGCGCTTTCGCGGCGCGGCCTGGCAGGGTGGGGCGAGCCTGCGGGTCGGGCGGGTGCGCTATCTGCATTTCCCCTATCCCGATGCCATCTCTGAGTTCGATCAGGTGCCGGGCTACGGCGATCTGCGGGGCGGGCCGGAGACGGACTATCGCAGCGTCGTGCTGGTGGGGGAAGCGGCGCATCGTACGGGCTTCGGCGTTCATGCCAGCGCCCGCGCCCGCGGATTTCTGGACGGCGATGGCACGGAAGGCCGCTTAATGGAGGCTTATGGCTTTTATCGGCACGACTGCGGTCAGGGCTGGCATTTCGAGAGCCGCCTCGGAGCCATTGCCCTGCGCCACGAACCGCTCGGGCGGGGAGGGGAGTTCGGGGGGGATGTCTACCTCGGCAAGCAGTTGGGCGAGTTCAACCTCGGCGTCCTGTATGAAAACAAACGCACGGAGCATGAGTACGCGGGCATCATGGTGCAGTTTCGGCCCGGCCCGGTGACCCGTGCGCTTGGCAAGGTGAGTTTCGACTACTCCCGGCAGCCCGAAGGATTCACCGCGCAGATTCCGCTACTGCATTTGCGCCTGAATGAGCAGCGAACAGTGCGTTCCGGGGATGTGCTGGTCGGGGAGGTGCGGGCCGTCCGTATCCGCACCCTCTGGCAGCAGGGATTTGTACGCAACGAGTACGAACATCGGCTGGAATCGTGGGGACAGACCGCCGACCCGAAACTGCGCTGCGTCGTGAAGGAAGAACCCTGGTACCTCCAGGCCGAAGCCCTTGTCAGCCCGCATCTCACGCCCGATGCCCGCTGGGAGCGCGACCGGCAAGGCCCTGGTCAGTTCGCGCAACGTGTCACTTATCGCTTCTACCGCCCCCACAAGCGCAACAGCGCGGACGGCGCTTAGAGCGTGTTTAGCAAATCGGGATACTTGTGAACCGGGGTTGAACCCCCCTTCTACGTTTACGAAGTCCACCTGCGTGGACTCCCAACGCAGAAGCCAACCGCTCGTTGTGTGGGAGCAGCCCGCGAAGGCGGGCTTTGCAATCGTAGACCGGCACTTCAGTGCCGTATGCTGGCGTATCTGCTAAACACGCTCTTAGGACAGGCCTGAAATCGAAACACCGACTGCCCTCGAACTCTGGGAGCCGTTCCTTCCGTCGCTCTCGCCTCCCATTCAGACCGCGCTGCGGCGCAATGAACCGATGTGCAGGCACACCTACCTGCGCGTGGGTGGGCCTGCCGACCTGTTCTTCGCGGCGATGGAGGCGGATGCACTGGCGGAAGTCGCCGCTGTCGCGCAGCGCCATCATCTGCCGCTTTTCGTGCTGGGGGAGGGGACGAACATCTGCGTCAGCGATAGAGGCGTGCGGGGGATGGTGGTGCAGAACGCCTGCCGTCGTTGCGAAATCGGGCCGACGACCTATGCCGACGCCGGACATAACTTCATGTCGCTGTTCGTGCGGACGATGCAGGCCGGTCTTTCCGGGCTGGAGTGGGCGGTGGGGATACCGGGAACGGTAGGGGGCGCACTGGTCTCGAATGCGGGGGCCTATCGGGGCAATATCTGCGATCTGGTCGAGCGTATCAACGTGGTCGAACACGGCGAACGCAAATGGGTCACGCCGGACTGGATGGTGTTTTCCTACCGCGACAGCCGCCTGCGCCACGACGCGACCCGTCCGGCCACAATCCTTGGCGTCTCGCTGACGCTCACGCCCGGCAGCAAAACTGACATTCGCCTGCGGGCCAAAGAGATACAGATGCAGCGCCTCCTCAAGCAACCCTGGCAGCCGTCGGCGGGCAGTTTCTTCAAGAACATTCGTGACCGGGAACTGGCTGAGAGCCTACCGAACCTCTCGGCAAGTATGAAGAAGGTCGGCGTTGTCCCGACGGCGTTTTTGTCGGAGGAGTGCGGGCTGAAGGGATTCGGTATCGGAGGCGCGGGGGTGGCGGAGCGTCATGCCAATTTCATCGTGAATCGCGGCCATGCCACAGCCGCCGATATTCGCGCCGTTGCCGAGACGGTCAAAGCGCGGGTATTCGACCGTTTTGGTCTGCATCTGGAAGAGGAAGTTCTCTATATCGGGGAGTGGGACGGAGAGGATGCGCCATGCCAACCGTAGAGTATGTCTGCGACTTAAACGCCCCGGTAGACAAAGTCTGGGCCTTCCACGACGACATCGGAGCGCTGTTCACATTGACACCACCGAAAATGCACGCACGGCTGGTGGGCGACCCGGAACCGATGGGGCAGGGAGCAATTTACGATATTGTCACGAAGCGATTTGGCCTGAGCCTGCATCTGGTGGCGGAAATCGTCGCTTACGAACCGCCACGTCTCTTCCGTGACCGGCAGGTGAAGGGTAAAGGCCCTTTCCGCCGCTGGGAACACACGCACGGCTTCGATCCCCTGCCCGACAACCGCACCCGCCTCACGGACCACGTCGAATACGAGGTTCCGTTCGGCCCCTTCGGTCGCCTCGCCGATCTCCTCTTCGTGCGCCGCGAACTGAATCAGATGTTCGCCTACCGCCACAAAATCACCCGCGAACTGCTGGAAAAGTAGTGGCATAGGGGAAGCAAAGGGTTTACACCCCTCGCTACGCGGCTTCGCCGGATCGTCCTTCGGACGAAACCCCTTGTTGCAAGGGCGTGGAGGTCGTTCTTCAGACCCGACCGTCTTCTGGCATTGTGTCTTGTCCGAAGGACACTCCGCCGCTGGCGCGTAGCGAGGGGTGTAAACCCTTTGCTCTCAATGCTCAGTATTTCGGGACGGAGGGGTCTATCTCTTCGCTCCAGGCAGTGATGCCGCCGACGAGATTTTTGAGTTTGCGAAAGCCCTTTGTTTTCAGGCGGTTCAGGGCGTCGGCGCTGCGCTTCCCGGAACGGCACTGCAGGATGATCTCCGAGTCGGGATCCAGTTCGCCGGAGCGCTCGACGATCTGCCCGAGCGGGATGAGATTCGTGCCGGGGATGCGGGCGATGGCGTACTCGTAGGGTTCGCGGACATCAATGACGGTCAGTTTCTCGCCCCGATCCATCCGCGCTTTGAGTTCTTTGACCGTGATCTCTTCGCTCTCCTCCACGGCCTGCGGAGCCGCCTCTTCGCCGCGAATGCCACAGAACTCCTCGTAATCAATCAGTTCCGTAATCGTGCGATTGGTGCCACAGATGGGGCAGTTGGGGTCTTTCTGGAGTTTGAGTTCCCGGAACTGCATCTTGAGGGCATTGAACAGCATCAGCCGCCCGATGAGCGGATTCCCGACGCCGAGAATGAGCTTGATCGCCTCGTTCGCCTGAATGCAACCGATGATGCCGGGCAGCACACCGAGAACGCCGCCTTCCGCGCAGGAGGGAACGAGACCGGGGGGAGGCGGCTCGGGATAGAGACAGCGATAGCAGGGGCCTTTTTCCGCCCAGAAGACCGACGCCTGCCCCTCGAAACGGAAGATGGAGCCGTAGACGTTGGGCTTGTTGAGCAGCACACAGACATCGTTGGTAAGATAACGGGTGGGGAAGTTGTCGGTGCCGTCTATGACGATATCGAAATCCTTGACGATCCGCATAGCATTTTCCGAGGTGAACTGCTCCTCGAAACCGATGACCTCGACGTTCGGGTTGACATCGTGCAGAGTCTCCCGCGCCGACTCCATCTTAAGCCGTCCCACGTCCTTCGTGCCATGAATGATCTGGCGCTGGAGGTTCGTCATGTCCACGGTATCGAAGTCCACGATGCCAATGGTGCCGACCCCGGCGGCGGCCAGATAGAGCGCGAGCGGCGAACCCAGCCCGCCTGCCCCGATACAGAGAACCTTCGCCGCTTTGAGCCGCTTCTGGCCCTCCAGATTGACTTCCGGCAGAATGAGATGGCGGCTGTAGCGCAGAATCTCCTCGTTGCTCAGTGCGGATTCAGCGCCGCGCTGCGCGGAGATGACACTGACAGGTTCGTGTAGAGTCTTGAGGCTTCCGGTTCCGCCTGCGATGCTTGGAACGATACTCAACTCCTCGTCCTCTCCGACGGGCGTCTCGCCACCCTGGAGGGTGCGGGTATCTTCTGAACCCTTGTACACATTGACAAAATGGCGCAGTTCGCCATTGTCGCTGAAGAGATGTTTCTTCAGATCAGGATACTGTGCGGCCAGGCTGTCGAGGACGGCCTGCACCGTCGTTCCCGCCACTTCCAGTTCGTCCACGCCGCCTGCGAACTGCTGCAGGGCGGTCGGAATAAGCACTATCGGCATTGCATTCACCTCTTCCAGAAAATCAATTGGAAACTCGCAGGACGCGAGCGAACAACAGAAGAAAACTCCTAGTCTGTCCGTATCGTTTCGGCGGAGAAAGCCTGACGGTCTGCGTTGAGCTGCCAGGCGGTCAGGTCTGCCGGACGGCCCTCCAGCACCGAAACGATGAGATAGGTATACCAGGGAGACGCCCACTCCCGATCAACCGCGCTCGGACGCGCCGGATGATTGGGATGGGAGTGATAAAATCCCAGCACACGGCGCTTCGTCCGACGCTCCTCTCGCATCAGCGCGAACATCTCGTCCGGCGAGACAAAGTAGCGGCGTTCCTGCCCGACTGCGGGCGCATCGGCAACAACTGCGCCTGTGGGCAGCGCCGACGCCTCGAACTCCGCGCTCGGCTCGAAGACGTTGGCGAGTGGCCGGACTTCCTGCACCGTCTTGTCTGCGCCATCCACATCCCCGAGCAGGACGCCGCAGCACTCATTGGGGAAGGTCTCCGCGCCGTGCCTGCGGATCGCCTCCAGGTGTTCCTCAGATACACGGATCATTATTGGCCTCCGCGTCCCGCCAGAACCGTTCCGAAAGGTAGCGCGTGCCGCTGTCGCAGAAGATCGTCACGATCACGCCTTCGTCCAGTTCCTCGGCGAGTGTGAGCGAACAGACCAGCGCGGCGGCGGCGGAGATGCCGACCAGAATACCCTCTTCCCGCGCCAGTCGCCGCACCATCTCGTGCGCCGCTTCCGTCCCGACTTCGCGGTTCTCGTCGGCGAGGTGCGGGTCGTAGATGCCGGGAACGATGGAGGTCGCCATATATTTCATGCCTTCCAGTCCGTGAAATGGCGAGTCAGGCTGAAAGGAGATAAGGCGGATGGTCGGATTGAGTTCACGCAGGCGGCGTCCGGTTCCCATGAACGTGCCACTCGTGCCGAGGCCCGCGACGAAATGCGTGATTCTGCCGCCTGTTTGTGTCCATATCTCCGGCGCGGTCGTGTGGTAGTGCGCCTGCCAGTTGGCGGGGTTGTTGTACTGGTCGGGATAGAAATACTTGTCCGGCTCGGCGGCGTAGAGTTCTCTGGCTTTCCGAATCGCGCCATCCGAAGACTGCCGGGGGTCGGTGAGAATGAGATGCGCTCCGTAGGCCCGAAGCATCTGCTTGCGCTCCTCGTTGGCGTTCATCGGCAGGCAGAGATGCACACAATACCCCATCGCCGCTCCGAGCATGGCATAGGCGATACCGGTATTGCCGGAGGTGGCGTCCAGAATGATCTTGCCGGGCCGCAGCGCCCCGGAGCGCTCGCCCTCCAGCAGCATATTGCGGGCCGGACGGTCTTTTACAGAGCCGCCGGGGTTTGCCCATTCCGCTTTGCCGTAAATCTCGACACGCGGGTTGCGCGGAACGATGCGATTCAGGCGGACCAGGGGCGTATTCCCGACCAGATCAAGCAGGCCGACAGGGTGGGGAGGAACCGCCACGCTCTCTTTCGGCAGACTCTCCAATTCAGTTCGAGGCAAGGTAGTCATACTCCGGTTTACGCTCCATCCGGCTGCTCTGTTCCGACCGGCCCGCAAAAACGCGGCAATTCTGACCAATAGTATAGCATTGGTCAGGATTGCCACGCAAGCGTTCCGTTCATGCCGCCGAGGGAGCGTTGATTATCGCAGCTCACTGGGGGGCGGAGGGGGCTGGGAGGCGTAGAGAGTCGGCGGATAGCCGCCGGGAGTGACCCCTGCGGGATAGCCGGGCTGTGGCGGGAGATTGCCTCCTCCTCCGCCCAGGATGAAGTCGCGGTAGACGAGGGCTGTTCCCAGGAAGAAGAGCGGATAGGTGAACAGCATCCCGATGTAGACGAGTATTATGCCCGCGCTTCCGATGAGACTGAGAACGAAATAGAGGACGGCTGCCATAAGCCATTCCTGTTTGAGCGTATTCCAACTGCGGGTCATGGCGTCCATAACACCCATCTTCTGATCTACGATGAGCGGAATAGTGAGCATGAGCAGCCCACCGACAATGAACGCAGGGAGGTAGCAGAAGAGCGCACTGACGGAGACGGCCAATCCCATCAGGAAGCCGGCTCCAACGAGTTTCCAGAATACGTCTGTGACGGACCAGACATCGCTGACCTGAATTGGCAGGCCGCGTACCTGCTTGACCGCCATACGGAAGAGGCCACCCATAATCAGGAAGACGATCGCTCCCATGAGCAGCATTCCCAAGACCATGACCAACAGCATTCCTATCCCTGCGGTCGCCTGACCCGCCTCGCTTCTGGTTCCCGAGGCGAGCAACCCGGAACCCATCAGGCCAATTGTCACGAAAATCGTGGGGATAATAATGCCTGCGAACATCACCAGGATACCCATCACCCAGGTTCCCATCTGCTGTGTGAAAAGCTGCCAGGCTTCCCCGATAATCTCGAAGCGAATTTTTGGCTGCTGCCCATAGCCCGAATACGGCGGGCCTCCGCCCATAGATGCTGCCATAAGCTGCTCCTTCCCTGTCTGCGTGTCGGCGATAGCCTCATTGCATGTCGTTTGCCGAGAGTGTTGACTGCTGCCTGCCGAGCGTAAAAACGGCCTCTGGTGGAGAGTTTTTTCGCCCGTGCCTGTTTCTCAAGAGTGAGTACTCCACCCTCACTATGAATACCTGCTTAATGGGCCGATGGTTTTATCTGTTTTAGGAAGTTTGCTGTCGTCCGGGCTTGAAAAGAACGCACGAAAGGGAAGCAGCGGAGAGGCAGTCGGGAATTTACCTTGACAGATCGGCCTCTGTCGAGATATAATAGCAAGGTTTCGCCGGGGTGTAGCTCAGTGGTAGAGTGCTCGTCTGGGGGGCGAGATGTCGCTGGTTCAAATCCAGTCACCCCGATTATAGCGCGTTCGTACAGGGTTGGAGAACACATCTCCAACCTTTTTGCTTTTGTCGGAGTGAATGGCCGTCCACCTTACTCGGAATGCTTTTGCTCGTAGCTGTGTTCGAGGGCGGGGAGAAGGGCGGTCGAATCGAGGGGCTTGAGAAGGTAGCCGCAGGCGCCTGCTTCTCTCGCCTTCGTCTGGTACTCTTCACTGGCATACGCGGTCACGATGATAATGCAGGTGTCGTCCGTCTCCATGATGCGCGGGGTGGCTTCGATGCCATCCATGACGGGCATTGTGATGTCCATCGTGACGAGGTCGGGCTTTTCGCGCAGGACGATGTCTACCCCTTCTTGTCCGTTCATGGCCTGTCCCACAACAACTAGCCCCGCACGGGTCAGCAGTTTACGGAGCTGTAACTGAGTAATTCCCTCGTCCTCGACGGTCACGATTGTCTTCCCTGCCAGCGAAGAAAGGGGGGGTAGTGGGGACATTATCTTAACTTCCTTAATCTGTGTCGCATAGTGTCTGTCACATTTTCCATAGTGTGACGCTGTAGGACGCACGAACTCCTCGCTTTGTGCCGCTATTTTTGTCGTTTGTTTCAGCAGAAGTTGTCACGGACGAATGGTTCCGTTCGGAGCCTCGGAAGAATGCGCTCCGAGACTCCAAACGCGGTGAAACGCAGGTCAGAAAGGGCCTCTCACTTCTTCGCGGGGGTGGGATCGGCGGTCGGAGTACCTTTTTTCGCATCCAGAACGGTCACCTTCAAGTCCAGACGGTTTTCGCTCGCCATGATACGCGGGTCGTACTGATAGGGCTTGTCGGGCCGCATATCGTCGAGGCGGCGGACGAACTCCTGTAATGGGTCGGCCTTTTTGGAGTTCAGTTTGACCTCCACCGGTTCCGCACGGAGGCCCGCAATCGTGATGACCGTCTCTCCTGCCGGGACGCCGGGATCCACGTTCAGCGTCCCTGTGTAAATGCTCTTGTCCGCGCCTTCCTGCGGCAGGAGTTCCACGACGGTATCCTTCCGCGCTTCACGGGCAAAAATCCGTACCTTATGCTCCGGGCCGGGCGGCGACAGCAGTTTGACTTTGAGTTTCACGCTGCCGCCTGCGGGAACAAGAGCAGGCTCCAGGACGGGCTCGGTCAGCGTCAGGGCCTCCTGTGCCGCGCCCGATTTCTTGTCTCCGACGACAGGGGCGAGTTTGATGGCCTCCAGCCATGCCTGCATTCCGAGAGGTTTCTCTTTTTTCTCCAAGCAGGCGCACTCCATCCAGAAAGCGCCTGCAGTTGCTTTCGCCTCCTTGAAATTGGGAGCGCTCACAATCAGCTGCGCCTCGCCCTTCTCTACGGTCGGTTTCTTTCCTCTCGGAGCGGGGCCTTCGCCAGCAGCCGTCCTGACAGCCACGTCGCGGGCCTGTTTCGCCGTCTGATCGGGAGCAGACTTATTTCCGACAACGGGTGCTATCGCCTGGGCAGCCAGCGGCGCAGGCGTTCCTGTGGCGACCGAGACGGCGACATTCTTGATGGTCTTGCCGGGATTGACGACCGCATCCCCAACGACCTTCACCGGAGCCATCGCGACATCGCCGACGGCCCGGGCGCACGCCTCCAGAAGCCCCCGCCTCGCGGAAGGCCGCAGATGCAGGGCCGTCATCGGGTCGGCGGCAAGCGCGTATTCGCCCTGCGCGTTGGTCTTCGTCCAGGTGAGGACTTTGCCGTTGGCCTCCTGTAACGCGACGGTCGCGTCCGGCACCGGTTTGCCGTCTATATCCAAAACCCGGCCATACAGGACGCCTTTGCGAAAATCCACGGTAGGCGGCAACGTTGGCTGCGCGGCGGTCGGGGAGGTGGTCGCAGGAGGAACTGCCGCAGGCGGTTTCGGGGCGGCAGGGGGTGTCTGCGCCGGGGGCACTGCGGGCGTCTGCGCGGGTGTGGCGGCAGGCGGCGGTGTCTGTGCGGGCGGAGTTGCCTTCGGCGGCGTGGCGGGCGGTGTCTGCGGCGGCGGCGGAGTCTGGCCTACTGCCCACGACGCACAGAGCAGCGTCAGGCCAATACTGCCAATAGAACGCCCTATCAGGGCAAGGGACAATCGCGAACGATCTAAACGACTATTCATCTCATTCCTCTCGGAGTGACTTCATGCTTTCAGGATTTGGTGGGGATCGTACGTAGGACGGGCGAGACGTCCAATCCGTTCCCTCCGCTTCTCCGCAGCCAGAGCGCCGAAAAAGATTTTTTGCAGAGGGTGCAACTTTCTCTGCAATGAGGCTGTCAGGGAGATACGAGGCGGCGCGACCTGGTCTGAGGTACAATGAGGTACGGTGCGCGGCTCTGGAGAAGGTAGGCGAAACGACGATGCTCCTGACAACCGACGAAAAGCTGGTCGCCCGCACTCTAGCGGGCGATAGGAACGCTTTCCGCGTACTGGTCGAGCGGCACTATACAGCCGTTTATCGCCTGTGCCGTAGCATCTTGCGCCATCCCGAAGACGCCGAGGACGCCACACAGGAGGTCTTCCTGCGGGTGCACCAGGCGCTCGCGCAGTTCCAGAACCGGGGCGTGTTCGGGGCGTGGCTGCGCCGACTGACGGTAAACCACTGCCTGAACCGGACGCAGACGGCCTCCGCGAAGGCGGCGGCGCGTTCGCATTCGTTGGAACTGATGGCGGATACTCTGCCCGCTTCGCTGGATTCCGATCCCGAAGAGGTCTTGCTGCGGAGCGTAGAGCGCGAACGGATTCGCCTGGAACTGAATCAACTCCCCCCGTCGCAGCGTGCGGCCCTGAGCCTGCGCCTGCTGGACGGACTGTCGTATGAAGAGATTGCGGAACTCATGGGCGTTCCTGTCAACAGTGTGCGGTCGTGGCTGCACCGGGGACGGGCGCGGCTGCGTGAGGCCCTTCAAGAGGTCATAGAATGCTGACGCGAGAACAGATACAGGATATGGAAGACCCCCAGGACATGGAGAGGGCCGTCACCCTGCTCGTCTTCCCGAAAAAGAGTCGAAATGACGTTCCCCCAACGGGGTCCACCGGCGGTAACGGCGGCTGGAGTGGCAATGGCGGAGACGATGCCTGTGAGTTCGTTTCCGTCAACCTGTCGGCGTATCAGGACGGCGAACTCGATTCCGATTCCCTGCGTCTGGTGCTTTCTCATCTGACCCATTGCCCGCACTGCGCCGCCGAGCTCGACGCCCTGCAGGAGATGGATGAAACCCTCGAACGGGAGTGGCGCGATTGTGCGCCGCTCCCGTCTTCATCTCAGTTCAAATCCTCCATAGATGCGATTATGGATTCGCTGCCTGCCGCTGCGGAGGCCCCGAAAGCCTTTGCGCCCAAACGCGTTCATGCGCGGGTACGCTGGACCCGGTTCGCCAGCGGTGTCGCGGGCCTGTTCGCCTTCGGCAGTCTGCTGTGGACGAGTTATCGGTTAGGCTACCAGCAGGGGCAGCAGAGCGGCTCCATGCCCTCCTCACTGCCTGCGCCCTCGAATCCAAATGCCAACCCAGAAAATCAGATCGCCTCCGCCGCCTACTTCACGCTGAACCCAATGCCTGCCAGAAACTCCCACTTCTCCACTGTCCGCCCCGCGCCTCTCTTCTGTTTGCCCGTCACCCTGCACCGAAATGAGCATCCCTGAATCATCCTGACCTATGAAGATCACCTTTCTCGGCACAAGTTCGGGCGCACCGAGCCGTCATCGTAACGTCAGCGCTATCGGGCTGCAACTGGTTCAGCAGGGCAAACTCTGGCTGTTCGACTGCGGCGAAGGCACGCAGCACCAGGTCCTGCGTTCGCCTCTGCGTCTGAGTCAGTTGGAGCGGATTTTTATCACGCATCTGCACGGCGACCATCTGTTCGGGCTGCCGGGTCTGCTGGCCTCTCGATCGCTCTCCGCAGGCTCTACGACGCCGGTGACGATCTACGGCCCGGCTGGTCTGAACGAGTATCTGCGCGTCGTCTTCGACCGCAGTCAGACACGACCCGGCTATCCCATTCGCGTCGAGACTCTGCGTCCGGGCAAGGTCTGGGAGGATTCGCAGTTCGAGGTCGTCTGTGCGCCCACCGCGCATCGGATTGAAAGCTACGGTTTCGCGGTTCAGGAGAAGACGCAGACGGGGCATTTCGATGTCGAACAGGCCGTCGCGCTCGGCATTCCGCCCGGTCCCGTCTTCGGGCAGCTCAAGCGGGGCGAGACGGTCACCCTCGAAGACGGGCGAACGATTGACGGTCAGACGCTGGTCGGCCCGCCGATTCCGGGGCGTAAACTCGTCTATGTCGGCGACACCGGCCCCTCGCCGAACGCGATGAGCCTGGCGCAGGACGCCGACGTTCTCATCCACGAGGCGACCTACCTGCTGGCCGACGCGGAACTCGCCACTCGCGGAGCGCACTCGACCTCCACGCTCGCCGCGCAGGTCGCAAAGCAAGCCAATGTCCGCGCCCTGCTCCTCACCCACATCAGCCCGCGCTACGACATGGATACGGGCAGTGGCCTTCAGGAACTCCTCGCCGAAGCCCAGGCCATCTTCCCCAACACCTTCCTCGCCCGCGACTTCTGGACGTTCGACATCCCCCGCCGCGACGCCTGACCTCGCTGCCCTTCCCGTCCCTCAAAAAGAATCTTGTGCCTGGTGCAACTCTTCCGGCAGGGGGGCTGTCATCTTCATTGGAACGCCTGCTGGTGAACAAATGCAGGCCGCAGACAACGAAAGGCAGACCGCTTTGAGTATCCCCTTACAAGACAAACGAATAGGCTGGCGCGGCGGGAATCCGCTCGTTTTGGGAACGAGCTTCGGACGCCTTCGCGTCAGCACTGCTACGATACGGACAGAGGGAGAGGTCACGCCGGACTAACAGGTTTTACAGTCGGCTGTGTTTGCTCCCCACTGCGACCCCTGCGGCCAGTGGGTTTTGTTTTGTGTGCCAGGCTAGCTCAATGGTCAGAGCGCTTCCCTTATAAGGGAGTGATTCGGAGTTCAAATCTCCGGTCTGGCAGGGTTCGGAGGGCGTTGCCGGGGGTTAAAAACCCCCGGCCAAACTGCCCGGCAAATATATGGGGGTGTGGTTCAATGGGAGAATGTTCGGCTCCAAACTGAAAGATGCGGGTTCGATTCCTGCCGCCCCTGTGTGCAGTGTGTGTGAGGTGTACGGCTGTTCGGGCCGCTGTTTGTGGGTTATCGGCTCATCAAGTTCGAACCTTGAACCTCTCTGACAGGCTTTGCCCTGGGATGAGGGGTGACCCCACGACAAATCTTTGCCTGAACAGCCTCTATGGCGGTGTAGCTCAGTGGCAGAGCGCGTAAACCCGTTTGCTGATCTTTGCCCGGTTCGGGCCGCAGGCAGATGGTTATCCCTCTTAAGGACGATGTCACGAGGTTCGAGTCCTCGTCACTGCTATTATTGAGATTGATTCGCCTTACCAAATGCGACGGTAGGGCCGATACAGGAGGTGCGACGATGCTTTATAAGAATGTGATGAATGCGAAGAAGACCCCGCAGAATCTGCCGATACCCGGTTCGAGCCAGACGGCGAACTCGGCGGGCGGGTATGCGTGGGCGGTGGACGACTGGAAGCGACTGACGCGGTTCCTGGTGCTGGGCAGCGAGGGCGGCTCTTATTACGCCACCGAGACGAAACTGACTCAGGAGAACGCGCAGGCGGTCAAGCGGTGCATCCTGGCCGATGGGGTAAGGACGGTAAACGAAATCGTCGCGATCTCCGATGCCGGACGGGCGCCGAAGAACGACCCGGCCCTGTTCGCGCTGGCGATGTGCGCGTCGTTCGGCGACGACAACACGCGTTGGGCGGCGCTGGCGGCGCTGCCGAAGGTAGCGCGTATTGGAACGCACTTGTTCCACTTCGCCGAGTATGTGGACGGAATGCGCGGATGGGGACGCGGGCTGCGGGAGGCTGTCGCCCGGTGGTATGAGGGGCAGTCGTCCGCGAATGCGCTGGCAAATCAGGTCGTGAAGTATCGGCAGCGGGACGGCTGGTCGCATCGAGACCTGTTGCGTCTCGCCCACCCGAAGACGACCGACCCGACTCGCAACGCGATCTATAAGTGGGTCGTGGACGGGTGGGAGAGCGTTGGGCCGGAGTCGCACCCCGACGCCGCGCTGCGAATTCTCTGGGCCTTCGAGCGGGTGCAGAAGGCGACGAACTCGCAGGAGGCGGCTGCGCTGGTGCGGGAGTACGAACTGCCGATGGAGGTCGTCCCGACGGAGATGCGGGATAAGGCGGTCTGGGAGGCGGTTCTGCCGCACTCCGGCCTCACCTTCCTGATTCGCAACCTGGTCAATCTGTCGCGTGTCGGCATTTTGCGGAAGGGAGCGCGGGAGGAGGTGAAGGAGATCACCCGTCGCCTGACCGATGCGGCGCAGCTCAAGCGGGCGCGAATTCATCCTCTCCAACTACTCTCTGCTCTTTCCGTCTATCGTGGTGGGAAGGGGCCGCGAGGCGGCAGCGAGTGGGAGGTCGTGCCGGAGGTGATCGAAGCGCTGGACGCGGCTTTCACGCTCTCCTTCGGGAATGTCGAGGCGGCAAGCAATCGCTGGGTACTGGCGCTGGATGTCTCCGGTTCGATGGGCATGGGGCAGGTTGCCGGGATCCCGGGGCTGACGCCGCGTGACGCTTCGTCGGCGATGGCGATGGTGACCTACCGGGTCGAGCCGCAGGTGGAGGTGGTGGCGTTCTGCGACAAGATGACTCCGCTCGACATCTCCCGGCATCAGCGGCTGGACAACGTCATTGAGGCGACAAGCCGACTTCCCTTCGGCAGGACGGACTGTTCTCTGCCGATGCAGTGGGCGCTGAAGAACCAGGTGCAGGCGGACACCTTCGTCATCTATACCGACAGCGAGACCTGGTACGGGGACATTCATCCGGGGCAGGCGCTGCGCGAGTATCGGGAGCGGATGGGCATTCCGGCGCGGCTGATCGTGGTCGCAATGGTCGCCAACCACTTCTCTATCGCCGACCCCGACGACGGAGGAATACTGGATGTTGTCGGCTTCGATACCGCCGCCCCGGAGGTAATGCGGCAGTTCGCGTCGAATAGTCTCTAAATCACTTTCCCTGAGAAGGGAATCGGACGGGGCCGAATGCGGAGGGGCATCTCGCTTAGATTAACCCCTCCGCAGTTCCCTTGCCTCGTCTATTCTGTGCCGGAAGGTGGGGCCGAATGCCGAGGGTTATCTTGAAAATAACCCCCTCGGCAGCCACTTGCCCCGCCTTCTTTCTGTGTGAACAACTATGCAGCAACGATTTCGACTATTTGTGCAGCGGCACGACAATGGCACCTATACCGTAACGGTTCCGGGCATTTCGGACGTTCCTTTCGATGGGGAATGGGACGACGATGCGCGTCCCGCCGCGCCGAGTCTCTCCGCACATGGGCTAATCCTGGATGAGGTCAAAGACGATGTGCGGCAGGCGCTCGCGAAATGGCTGTCGAAGGCGGACGCGCAGTCGCTGCACCGCTACGACAACTACAAAGAGGGCCAGTCACTCGAAAAGATCGAGATCGAACTGCGCCCCGAAGACCGCGCCGGACGCAAACGCCACAACAAAGTGCAGATGGTGTTCAGTCTGCTCGTCTCGAAAGAGACCGACGACCAGTCCCTTGTCCATGTCCCCAAACTCACCTCTCCACCGCTCTCTTTCTACTGCTACAACCTGACCGAACTGAAGCAGACGGCGACGCAGGAACTGAGCGCCTACTTCAAGGACTACACGCTGGAAGACCTCCTGGCCTATCGCTATCAGCGTCAGGAACTGCTGGACTGGGTGGAGGTGTCGTTCACGCCTCTCAAACCGCAGGCCGAGCGCAAGAAGTCGAAGGAGGAGCAGGAAGACACGCATTTCTGGGCGCTCAAAGCGAGCGGCGTCAATCTGACGGCGCGGGTAAAGGAAGGCCGTCTGCATCGCGCCTATCGCCGTGACCGCCTTATCGAGCAGATGCTCCGCATACTCTCCGCCGAACGCAACAACAGCATCCTGCTGTCTGGCGCGTCCGGCGTCGGCAAGACCGCCATCGTCCATGAGATTGCCCGCCGCATTCGCGAAGACCAGTGTCCTGCCGCCCTGCGTCAGCGTCAGGTCTGGTACACCTCGCCGGGGCAGCTTATCGCGGGCTGTATGTATGTCGGGCAGTGGGAAGAGAAACTCAAGAACATCGTGGAGGAGTGCCGCAAGAAGCGTCATATCCTGTTGATGGACGACGTGATCGGCCTGATGGAGGAGGGCCGTTCGGCGAAATCCGACGGGAATATGGCGGAGTTTTTGAAGCCCTATCTCGCGGACGGGACGGTGACGCTCATCGGGGAGTCGTCGCCGGAACGGGCGCGCGTAGGGGAGAACCGCGACCCCGGTTTCCTGCGCCTCTTCACGTCGCTCGTCGTCCCGGAGACTAACGCCGACGAGACCTTGAGCGTACTGGGCAGCGTCAGTGCAACTCTGGAGCGCGAGTTCGGCGTTCGCATCGAGCCGGGAGCGCAGGAGGCTGCGCTGGAACTGACCCGCCGCTATCTGCCCTACCGCGCCTTTCCGGGCAAAGCCCTCGCCCTGGTCGCGCAGGTCGCGCAGGAAATCGGCAAGCGCACCGACGACGAGGAGAAAGACCCGGCGGAGAAACGCCCTGTTATCACCCGACAGGTAATGGTTCGCGCTTTCGCCACGCAGACCGGACTGCCGGAATTTCTGCTCTCCGACCACCTACCGCTGGAACCCGAAGCCGTCGAACAGCATTTCCGAGAGCGTCTGATCGGGCAGCCGGATGCCGTGCAGACCGTCGTAGACCTGATTACGGTTCTCAAGGCGGGGCTGAACGATCCGCACAAGCCGCTCGGTGTGTTGTTCTTCGTCGGGCCGACGGGAGTGGGCAAGACGGAGATGGCGAAGACGCTGGCCGCCTACCTGTTCGGCAGTCAGGAGCGCATTTTGCGCTACGACATGAGCGAGTACGCGGAACCGTATACCGTCGCCAAACTCATCGGTTCGCCGCTTGGCGATCAGGAGGGCGAACTGACGAAGCGGATTCGCCTTCAGCCGTTCTCGGTCGTGCTGCTGGATGAGTTCGAGAAGGCCGACGCCGGTATCTTCGACGCTTTGCTGCAAGTCCTGGGCGAAGGACGGCTGACGGATGCCGCCGGACGCACCGCCGATTTCCGCAGCGCGATCATCCTGATGACCTCGAACCTGGGAGCCTCGCCGCGTGAGCAGCGCAAACCCGGCCTGCGCGAACCCGACCCACACCGCGCCCTGGAAACGCACTTCCTCGGACAGGTGGAAAAATTCTTCCGGCCAGAGTTCGTCAACCGTCTGGACAAAGTGGTCGTGTTTCGCCCGCTGGATCGGGAGGCCATGCGCCAGATCGCACAGCGTGAGATGGCGAAACTGCTGGAGCGCGAAGGCGTGACACGGCGCGGCCTGCTCGTGGAGATGGATGAGGGAATGATGGACCTGTTGCTGGAGACGGGGTTCAGCCCGCTCTACGGGGCGCGTCCGCTGAAGCGCGAGATCGAAAAGCGCATCATCGTGCCGCTGGCCCGGTTCCTCGTCGCGCAGCGCACCACCGGGGCGCAGCTTGTCCAGATTCGGAGTGAGGAAGGGCAGGTCAAACTTGTCGCGTCCCCGCTGACGGATGCCAAACAGGTCGTTCAGCAGAAGCCCGGACTGTTGCAGCATGGCGATACCACGCGCCGCCTCGACATCAAAGAGCTGGTGGAGGGTTTTGCCGCCGTCCGCCTGCACCTCCACGAATGGAGCGAGAACGACAGGGTACGGGCCTTGCAGACGGAGCATCAGAGCCTGCTGGCGCGAACGCGACGACGTAATTTCGTTGCGTATGGCGAGGAGGCGCATCGCGTCTGGGAGCGCATCTATCATCTGGAGCGGCTGACCAAACGCCTGACTCAGCTGAAAGAGCGGGCCGAATATCTTGAAGAGTTTGCCACGATGACGATGCGCGAACGTTCCGGGCGTTACGAAACCGATCTGGCAAACGGCTATGTAGAACTCTGCCGCGATGCCGACTATCTGGAGATCGAACTGCTCTGCGCCGACCAGAAGGACAACAATCAGGCGCTGCTGCATCTGCGTCCGCTCGGCAGAACGGCGCGGCCTGCGGCGCAGGCGGGCTGGCTGCTGACGCTGGCGAAGATGTATCTGCGCTGGGCCAGCCGCAAAGGCTACACGGCGGCGGTCTTCGCGCCCGTCGAGGCGTATCACCGCTATCTGGTCGCGGAAGGTCTCTCGCCCAAGTCGGTTCTCAGCGGCTTCGATCCCGGCCCTCCCATGCGTCCGCCCTATGTCGAGATTACGGCAGGGGATTTCACAGCCCTGCTCAAGCGGCTGGAGACGCTGCTGCTGCCGGAGATCGTTCTGGGCTTGAAGGGCGTCAACGTCTCCGGCTTCCTGCGTGGCGAGACCGGGGCGCACAAACTGCTCATTCGCGCTGACGACACCGATCCGTCCGCACCCTTCCAGACCGCCGCCATCACCATGACCGCCCTGCGGGATGACGATGCGCCCCTCGCTCGCCTCTTCCTGGACTGGGAAGCCGAACAGAAATTGAAGGCAGAGGCGGTCGCGAACGGCGTCAAGCCGGCTAGAGGAGAGAGCGACCGGGCTGCCACGGAAGCCCCGCCGGAAATCATTCGCCTCTATGCGCCCGATGGCAACCGTTTTGTGCGTGATCTTCGCACCGACGCGCAGACCACGCAGGTGGCAGGCGTGTTGGACGGCGGGCTGGACGATTTCATTCTGGCCTATCTCAAATCCCGTCCTGCGGAAGAGGAGTAAAGGACGCGGAGAGCAGACCGTTTGAGCGAGCGGAGGGAGAAAAGTCAAATGATGTTATCGGAGCCGGAGCGCAAACGCCTCAGCAAATTCATGTCGTTGGCCCTGCGCCATGAGCCGGAGAAGTTCGGGCTGACGCTGGGTGAGCAGGGTTTTGTGTCGCTGACCGATCTGCTCACTGCCGTCACGCGCCGTCGCGAGTGGCGCGACTACACTCTGGAGCATATTCGTTATGTTGTGACGGTCTGCGACAAGCAGCGTTACGAAATCGCCGGCGAGAATATCCGCGCCCGCTACGGGCATTCCGTCGAAAAAGAGGTGACCTACGCCGAAGTAGAGCCGCCTGAGACGCTGTATCATGGCACCTCTCCGGGCGCATGGAACGCCATTCGGAATGAGGGACTTCTGCCGATGGGACGCCAGTACGTTCACCTTTCGACCTATCCTGAGCAGGCGCTTGCTGTTGGAAGACGCCACTGCGCCCGTCCGATTCTTCTTAAAGTGAAAGCGCGACAGGCTCATGCCGCAGGCGTACAGTTCTTCCAGCCCGAAGCCCGCCTCTACATTTCCACCGCGATTCCGCCGGAGTTTCTGGAGCCGGAGGCGTATGCGTAGGAATGTGTCCAAAGCGGGCAAGAGTCTCAGGCGATGCCGATCTCTTTTTCGAGCAGAGCGTCGCGGACGGCGGCGCGGACACGCATCTGCTCGGCAGGCAGACCTCGCGGGTCAGAAGTGACCCCGATGCGAAGGGTGACGGCGGTGGCGGAGAAGGCCGTGATGCCCAGAACGTGGGGAGGGGCTTTGAGGTGGTGGCCGTCTGTCCGTGCAAAGAGGTCTTCGCCCGTTTTGTTGATCGTCGCGACGGCGAGATTCAGATCGGCGGCAGGCAGAATCCCCACCTCAATAAAGTCCTCAACCGGGTTACGGGAGAGATTTGTGACGGTGCCGATGTCGCCATTGGAGAGGATGTAGAGCCGTCCGGTGGAGTCCTGAATTTTGGTGACCCGCATCCCCATCTCAATGACCTGACCGATCACGGTTCCGATGGCGACCGTATCGCCCACGACGAACACGTTGTCAATGATGATGAAGAAACCGGAGATCACATCCTTGACCAGTTTTTGCGCCCCGAACCCGATTGCCAGCCCGATGACGCCTGCCGTCGTAATAAACGGCATGATGTCGAAGCCGATGGCTTTGAACAGCAGCACCCCGAAGACGAAAAACAGGACATAGCCAATCATGCTGCGCGAGAGGCCGCGCAGAGTCTGGAGACGGCCGGACCGCTCCTCGGAGAGACCAAACCGATGCTCACGGGCCAGAATCCCGCCCATAATGCCATCCGATACCCGGTAGAGCAGCCAGCGCAGGAAGAGGTAGCTGAGAACAATGACGACGATCTGGAGGAAGGAAGAGAGCGCATTCTCGGTCAATCTGTCCCACTGACGGGTCCAGAAAGCCATGTCAAATACATGGGGCGTTTTGACAGGATTCATGGGCGAACGGTTTTCTCCTCGTTGTGGAAAGTCTTACGGAGATTCAGAGGGCGCCTCCGCCGATATGGCCCAACCCGATGCCGATGAGATAGGTCGCCACGCCCTCGACCGCGCCGACAAGCGTCATCTCCAGGCCGCTGCTCCACCAGGAGCGCACGGTAATCATACTCTTGGCCGCCCCGACCGCAAAGTGCGCGATGAGCGAGATAACAGCGGCGGCGATAATGGCCGGATAGCCCTTCATAAAGAAGAACGGAATAATCGGGATGAAGGCTCCCAGAGCGGTGGAGAGTGATCCGGTGACTGCAGACCGTACCGGGACGCTTAACGCCTCTTCGGAGATGTTCAGCTTTTCCATTGCCAGTGTACGAAGGAACTGATCTTCATTCGCGGCGAGAACTTCCGCGATTTTCACCGCGTCGTCTTCCGGGATGCCCTTCAACTGATAGAGAACCGCCATCTCTTCTTTCGCGCCTTCGGGGTCGGTACGGAGTTCCGCCCGTTCCCGCTCCATCTCCGCTTCAAAGATTTCGCGTTCGCTTTTGGAGGCGAGATAGGCTCCGGCTCCCATCGAAAGGGCGCTGGCAACCATCCCCGCAATACCGGAGAGCAGGACAAATTTCTGGTTGCCGAGGGTGGCCCCGGAAACTCCGCTGACGATTCCGAAGATCGCCCCGAGGCCGTCGTTGACCCCATAGATGGCATCCCCGATCCAGCTTCCGGTCGTGCGGCGTTCGCGCCGAAGCAGATGATCGAGAGCAGAGCGTGGGCTGCTCTGCGTTCGCAGACGGCGCAGAGTCTGCGCCTGCCCGAACTCCTCCAGGATGATCTCACGCAGGAGCGCTGCCGTCTCTTCGTCGTCCGTTTCACGCAGTTGGCGCGTATAGTCCGCGACATCCCGCCGCTCTTCCTCTTCCACCGCCAACAGCAACGAAGCCAGTCCCCCTGCCCCTCTTGTCTGCTGTGCGAGAGCGTCTTCCGCACTCTGCTTCTGCGGCAGTGGCAGACCCAGAGCCTGCATCCGCTCTTCCCATTTCTGCGTGTGACGCAGTTCGGCCTGCTGCAATTTTTCAAAGATCGTCTTACGTTCCGTGTTTCGCTCGCGAGAGGCCAATATCTGGAACGTCGCCGCGCAATCGTGTTCGGACTGCCAGTTGCGCTGATAGCTCTCCGCTTCGCTCCCTGCGACGGTCGGTTCAGTTTCCTGAGCCAATGTCATTTTTCGTTCCCCTTACTCGTTCTTGATCTGCTCGGATTTCTTCACAGCCCCTTTTCGTAACACGTCGCTGAACAGGGATTGGTTCCGAAGCCTTTAGGTGGGAGAGCGGTGGAAGTGGGCGAGTTTCCAGTCGCCGGACGAACGCACAAAGACACGGGTCTCGTTGAAAGTCGTCCAGCGGGGCCGCCCGGCTTCGTCATAGGTCATCAGGCGGGTGTAGGTGACGATGCCGGTGTCGCCATAGACCTGTATGCGCGGAGTGAGCATATCGAAACGGACGGGCTGGAGGGCGGCGGTCTCCGCCATCTGCCGGATGAGGGAGAGATGAAACTCCAGGCCATCAATCCGGTAGGCGCAGACATCTTCGTAGCAGGAGAGTTCCGGCAGGCAGAGCGAACCGTAGGTCGCTCGGTCGCCGGTGTGAATGGCATTGAGCATTTTCCAGGTCAGGTTCAGCAGTTCACGCTGTGTAGGGTCGAGGCGGGCGTCGTCTTCCAGAGGCTTTTCGTACATGGGGGTTACTCTGTCTCCTCGCCGGGGCGGACAGGCTCGAGCGCGACCAGTCGGCGGGCGCGTTCGACATAGGCGGCGTCGTAGGGATCGAGGCGACCTGCCATGCGGAAGTGCATCAGGGCCTCCCGCTCATAGCCAAGCTGAACATAGGTGTCGCCGAGCAGACAGTGATACGAGGCGTTTTCCGGTTCCAGCGCGATGGCGCGGCGAAAGGCGTCCGCCGCCTCATGCAGCGCACAGGACTGAACATAGACCATGCCGAGGCGGATATTGAAATAGGCGTCATCCGGGGCGTAGAGCGTCGCCTGCTGCATGGCGACAATGGCCTCCTGAGTACGCCCCATCCGCGCATAGATGTCGCCGAGCCAGAAGTTATAGAAGCCATCCGAGGGAACGAGGTCGCGGGCAGATTGCAGTTCCTTGACTGCGTTCCCGCCAAGTCCTGCTGCCGCGTAGCAGTCTCCGAGCTTGTATCGGTAGTAGGGGATATCGGGGGCTAGTTCGACCGCTTTGCGGTACTCCAGAATGGCGGCATGGTAGCGGCCCATGCGCCGGTGCGTTTCGCCGCGTGTAAAATGACTGGCCGCACTCTTCGGATTCGGGCCGGAACTGCGGGCGCGGGTAAGCGCGGCAGACTGTGTGCTGCCTGTGGCGGCGCGGCGTGTGCGCGTAGAGCGCGGTGCAGAGGGTGCATCGGATGGGGCAGGAGGGTCTTGTGATTCTCTTTGGTTCAACGTCTTACCTCATAGAACCCGCCGAAGCGGGGAGAAGTTTGTATTATTACCTCGCCTTACGCAGGCGAACAAGCATCTAGCCTATTCCAGGAGCGCGACGGACTGAAGTCCCCGCTAGGTGACCTTCGGCCCAGTTTCCTTCGGAAACGTCTATGGCGTGAGGGCCACTCATCGCGCTCAACAAACCTTGTCGCGTTGGGTTTCGTCCGAAGGACGCTCCGGCGAAGCCGCGTAGCGAGGGGTGTCAACCCTTTGCTGACCCCTTGCCCATCTCAAAACAGTTTGCGGCTGTCCAGAAGCAGCGTGATGGGGCCGTCGTTGATCAGGCGAACCTCCATCTTTGCCCCGAAAACCCCGGTCTGCACGGTCACTCCCCTGCTGGCAAGATTCGCGGTGAATGCCAGATAGAGAGATTCTGCGGCCTGACCGGACGCGGCTTCGGTGAAACTTGGCCGTCGTCCTTTGCGGCAGTCGCCATAGAGCGTGAAATTCGAGACGACCAGAACGCTGCCGCCTGTTTCGAGCAGAGAACGGTTCATTTTCCCCTCCTCGTCCTCAAATACGCGCAGACCCGCGATTTTGTCTGCAAGCGCGGTGGAATCGGCGGTAGTGTCGTCGGTATGCACTCCGAGCATCGCCAGAAATCCCGCACCAATCGCTCCCACCTCACGCCTATTTTCGCCCCCAACAACGACGACTCCTGCCTCCAAAACCCGCTGTATCACCGCCCGCATTTTTCTGTCCTCTCTCGTTTACGTCAGCAGATGCCGGGAGAAGTAGGTCTGATACAGGTCACAGCGTATCCTGGCATCGGAGGCCGAACTGCCGGTGAGAATCCCTGCGCTGCGAAGCCGGTAGAAGCTTTCGGCGGTCGGGCAGGGCAGTCCCTGAAGCAGCCCGCGTGTCACATCGCAGAGGTCGGGATCGCGCACTAGCAGGATCAGAAAACGGCGCAGATGGTCGCTGAACAGCCCTTCGTCCTCCTCGGCCTGCGCCTGAAATGCCGGAAAGGAGAGGCGGTGCAGCGCCATTTCGCTCAGCCCGCGCTGTGTCAGATAGGGTTGACCGCCGAGAAGTCTATAGAACCGCTGCTGCTCATCTGCGTCGCGCAGTGGACTGCCATAGCGGTGATTCAGATCGCCCACCTGTTCCGGCGTGAAATCTTCGAGGGTGAGGCGCGTCCCCACATTGAAGGGAGACTGATTCAGGTCGGTAATAAATAGGTGCGCCTCGGTGGCGTAGGCGATAGCAAGCGTGAGTTTCGCCCAGGGGCCATCGGGTTCGAGCGAACGTTCGTTGTGCCAGGAGCGAAACAGTCCGAAAATCTCACTGGCGAACGTACAGGTGAACAGCCGATCCACTTCATCCAGCGCCCAGAGTAGCGGCGTGTCGAGTTTCGCAAGGACTTCGCGGCGCAGAAACCGCTCGAAATTTGCGTTCGCGCCGCGAGTCGGCTTCCAGACCTCCTCCAGACTGGTTTCCAGATCGAGCTGATCGGCGATCATCTCCCCAAGCGCCATAAACAGCGTATCCGGGGATTCGAAGTCCGTCGCGTTCAGTTTCTGGAAATCCGTGCGGACACAGCGGGTTCCCTCCGCCTTTGCCTGCTGCAATCCGCGTGCCAGCAGCGAGGTCTTGCCCATCTGCCGCGCTCCCTTGAGCAGGATGATGCTGTCGCAGCGGCGCACGGCCTCCCGAAACTCGCTTTCGGTTTTCCGCAGTATCCAGAATTTCGAGTCCAGCGGGACCGCGCCGCCAATAGGTTCTATCGGGGGCGGGGCCAGACGCTCCTCCGGGGCATGAAGGTTTTGCAGAGCGCGAAACAGTTCCGAAAGCAGTTGCTCGTCGTCCTCCGGCCCCTTCCACAGCGCGTAGTGGACACGCTCCAGCATCCCGGCGATCTCGTCGCTCAGGGGGCCGGTATAGCCGACGCGGACGGGGAGGATGCGCGGCCTGCCATGCTGCTGCGCCGTATTATAGGCCATCTTAATCTCTTCGGCCAGCATTTCGCTCTGCATCGAAGACTCGGAGAGCAGGGGAATGACGGCGTCTGCGTTCCGTACCTGCCGCTCGATCTCTCTTGCCCACTCCAGCCCGATGGTCAGATGCCGGTCAATGAAGACGCGATACCCACTGGTGAGCAGTTGCGATTCGAGCATGGAGAGCAGTTCTTGATCGGGATGGGCGTTGCGCCGATAGAGCAGGGCAACCCGCACACTGGCGAGCCGCTCCGGGGAGAGGGGATTGCCCAGCCCGTCTTTGAAGAGATTGAAAATCCGCAGGCGGATGCCGTGCTTGACTTCGCACTCCCCCAGGTCTTGAACAAAGGCCGACCAGTCGCCGTTCCCTTCCAGCCGTTTCGCGCTGTCGTAGGAGAGGAGGATATGCCCGGCGTCGCCCACATCCATCACCCGTTCGGCCTTGTTGATGCCCTCGCCGAAGACGTTTTTGTTGGTGTTGATGTCGTGAATACGATAGACGGGGCCGCTGTTGATGCCCATCCGCAGCCGGATATGTGGGTGACTCACGAGGCGACGGGCGATCTCCAGAGCGCAGCGCAGGGGGGCAGCGGGGTCGTCCTGAAACACGAGGACAAGGCCGTCACCGATCTGTATCCGCATCAGTTCGCCGCACACGTCCGCCCGACGAAACTCCGCGCTCTCACGCAGGATTGCCGTCAGATCTTCCAGCGCCCGCACCTGCTCCGGCATTCGCAGCAGCGAATAGCCGACGATATCCATGTAGAGGATATGGGCGGTCTCCATCTCCGGCAATTTTCTTGTATCGGACATTGTTCCTCTGCGGCGGCCCAGAAAGATTTGAACAGCGTACAGCCTCAGAGTTCGCACATTGCCGTCCGTTTTCCTGCGTGAAGGCATTCGGGTGCAGGGAAATCGCGCTCCCAGGTCCCTGATGACCCCGCAATTCACGAACAGACAGCCGTGTGATTCACATCACGTATTTCTGTGATGCGCCTCGCGGTGTGCAGCGCAGAAGGATGGCACACTCTATTCATACACACGACACGAAAGTGGAACGTGTACAGACCTAGCCTGACAAACACACCACGAGTTAAAATCAAAGGAGATACGACCATGCAGACAACGAAAACAACACTGATTGGCCTGGGAGCTATGCTGCTCTCGATGAACCTCGCACAGGCGCAGACATCCCCGTCCTACACCTGGCGCAGCGGCGGAGACTTCGCGTTCCTTTCGCACTACTGTTGTGCGGCGACTTCCCCCGACGGCACAATTCTGGTCACGGCCTCCCAGGACAATACGCTGAAAGTTTGGGATGTAGCGAGCGGCAGACTGGTACGAACGCTCGTCGGAAGCGGCAACTCGCTTCAATGCGTCACCTTCTCCCCGGATGGGAAGATGATCGCGGTGGGTGGGGCGACGGCCCTCACGAACTACGGCGCGTTTCAGGCGGAAGCGGATGTCTGGAGTGCGGGCGATTTCCATCACATCCAGACCGTTACCTCCACCGATTGGAATTCAACTGCCATTGCCTTCTCCCCCGACAGCAAAGCGTTTGCACTGGCGACCGCGCAGTTCTCCTCTTCCGACCATGTGGATCATGCCACGATTGAGACCTTCCGGGTCTCCGATGGCGTCTCGCTGCACAAGTTTATCCCGGCTATCAGCGATGTCTGTGAGATGACCTATATGAAAGACGGTAAGACCCTTATCGCGGCGGGCAATAATAACACGATTATCCCGCACGGTACACAGGTTACCCCGACGGCGGAGATGTGGGATCCGACAACCGCGACGCTCAAAAACAGCATCAAGACCAAACTGGACTATCTCCAGGCGCTTCGCCTCTCCCCGGACGGCACGACGATTGCGCTCGGCGGCTCCGGCAAGCAGACTCCAACATCCACGTCGAAGGCTCAGATCGAACTCTGGGACATTACCGGGAAGACACTGAAAAGCTCCCTCTATGGCGCAAGCAATGCAGTGCGCTCTTTCGCCTATACGCCGGATGGCGCGACGATCCTGAGCGGCGGCCTCTTCCCGGCCCCGAATCAGGCGTTCTACGGGGCTATGGAGAACTGGAAAGCAGCGACGGGGCAGCGAATTCTGTCGAAAAAACTGACGGATCGCTCCGCCGTGACGACCATCGTCCCGCTGAACAACGGGGCCAGTGCGATCTTTGAGAGCGAACTGGGCGAAGTGGATCAGATTTCGACCACTACCGCCGCCGTGAGCGTTCACTATACACAGCGGGGCAACTCGGTCTACGGGGTGGTGAACTCCGGCGACGGCAACGCTATCGCCTACACGGATGGCGATGCCAAACTACAGATCGCGAACGCGGTCACCGGAGCCGTCACCCAGACGATTCCCATACCTGTCGGCCAGTATGTCGACTCCTATGTCTTTACCAAAGACTGCACTCAGCTTGTCTGCGCTCAGTCGAACGGCCTCTTCGTCTACAACATGAACGGCAGTCCGGCCAAACAGATTTCTACGGTCGAATACAGCACGATCCTGCTCGCCGCCGGGAAGAATGTCCTGGTAACAACGCGAGGCTACGACGACCCGCAGACCGGGAATCATGTGCAGGTTGTCGAGCAGTGGGAGCCTGGCACCTTCCGCAAACTCGGCCAGATCAACACCACCGTCAAATACTACTACGAGATGGCCGTCTCCCCGGATGGCACCAGGGTAGCCTTCTGCGGCCATACGCAGGTCGTGACCCCGCAGCAGTCCTTCGATCACGGTTTCGTCCAGATTTATCGGCTCTCGGACGGGAAACTGCTCGGCGCTTCCGATATTAGCGCTCCCGCCCCGAATCAGATACTGGCCGCTACCGGGGTCTCGTTCTCGCCGGACAGCAAGACGCTCGCAGTCAGCTACGCTACCGATAATCGCAACGACGACAGTGCGTTCGGAGCCATTCGCCTCTTCAACGCCGCTACCTGCAAGGTGACCGTGACCATTGCAACGACCGACTATATCAACTTCATCCGCTACTCCGCCGATGGCACCAAGTTGATTACTGGTGGCTACAACCGGGTGGCAAATACCGGGAGCGCAAGTGGAAGCCTGACTGTCCGCCGCACCTCGGACAACGCCATCGTCGTGAACTACACTGCTGACCTTGGAACGAGCGTAGACACCTTCTCGCTCAATGAGGCCCTCGACCAGATCCTCGTCACCACCACCGACGATACGATCTCCGCATTTACCTACGGCGGTATCTAATCAAGGGGCAAACGCCCTCCAGCCCTCTCTCCTGAAAAAGCCGGGAGAGGGGGCTTTTGTCGGTGGAAGGGGATTACCTGTGAAGAGTGATTTTCAGCAGATGCAGCCAGTAGCGGTCGCTGTCTACGTAGGTAATATACAGGATTCGCCCGTGTTCCTCGGCCAGTTCAGGATGCTCTTTGCCCGCATAACAGAAGGCTTTTGCAAAGGCGCGATGGGGCGTGGCAATCTCGCCGATCTGTCGGTAGGGCCCCCAGGGAGTCGGGGCCAGACACAGCCGCGCCCGGTCGGAGACGCCGATGGAATGGAACGCGAGATAGCCGCCCAGATAGGCGTTGTAGGCGACCGAGAGTTCGTTGGGGAAATCGGTCAGGCCCTCGACATCGGCGGCTTCGGAGGGCTGTCTGCTCCAGCGTGGGGAAGAAGGGGTTCCGGCGAAATAGGTGTAGGCGGCGCTGTCGGCAATCTGCGCTTTCGGGACTCGGGCGAGTTTGCTATACTTGCGCCCGCCTCGCTCCTGCACCCCGACGATGTAGAGAGTGTCACCGGAGGCGTTGGCGATGACGGCGCTTCCGAACAGCGTTGATTCCTTGCCATCATTCCACCAGAGCGGCTCCTTTGTCTGCGCGGGAAGCCGCGTGAACTGTATTTTGGAGGGAACGGTCGCATCGGCTGACGCCAGTCCATGTCCCTCGATCCGAAAATCGAACGGCCCGCCTCCTGTCACCCGTACCTGTCCATAGTAGAGATAGACACGCTTCTCCGCCGGACTATACCAGCCGCCAAAGGGCCAGAATCGCAGGTCTTTGCTCTCACCGGGTAGGAGAGGCAGCACCTGCCGGGCAACGCCGGACGCCGGGTCGGTGAGGAAAGTGTAGCTGTGCAAGGGAGCGACACCCGTTCCTGCCTTTGCGAGCAGGGCGCAGTTGCTGACCGCGCCACGAGACGCCGCTGAGGGTGACGATGGGTCCTGCAAAAAGACATCCCCGAACAGCCAGAGCGATTCCTGCGCGAGAGGGATGGAGTAGCCCGCGTCCGTTCCGGTCACGCCTGCGGAGTTATCCGTGAAGAGCAGCCCTGCATTCTCGACCTTGACCACCTGCGGCGTTCCCGCGAGTGCGAGGGGTTTTGTGCTGGACGCCTGCGCGAAGGAGACGACCGGGAAAAGCGATAGCGTCAGGACGACCGCGCACAGTTGACGGGTGAAGGCGGACAGCAGGGAACGACGAAAAGCGGGCATACGAGACCTCCTCGCTGAGGGAAATGGTTCTACAGGCAGCGCGAATGCTTCAAAACAGAATGAGGTTTCTGATGGGAGTGCGGACAGTACGGCGATATGAGGAAGTATACCCGCAAAAAGGCAAGGCATCCCTGCGGACACCTTGCCTCGATTACCCTCAAACTTGCGGTCAGTTGACGAGATGCTTGCGGAGCGCGTAGCGAAAAATCGCGGTACGCTCTTCCTCGGAGAAGGATCTCACCTCCGAACAGACTTGCAGTTTGTGCTGCTGGCACCACTGCACAAACTGTTCGTCGGAGAGATACTGCACCGATTCCGGCAGTCCCGGCGATTTCTCGTCGGTTTGTCCGGACTCTATGGCGTTCATTGGATTACTCTTTCTTCAGTTGTCGGGGGAGAGACGGCCTTATTTCGCCTCTCCCCACAGGAACTACTCGACGGCGATCTGAACCAGAACGTTCTGTGTCCCGCGCCGAATGACGGCAGTGACGTTGGAACCGGAGTTCAGACTGCCTGCAATCTCTTTGAGCTGCGCTCCATTCGAGACCGTCTTGCCGTTCAGTCGTGTGACCACGTCGCCGGGCTGGATGCCCGCTTCGGCAGCCGGGCTGCCGGGCATCACATTGACGATGACCGCGCCGCTCTTGATGTCCTCTTTCAGGTTGAGCTGCTGGCGAGTCGCCGCGTCCAGACTGGCTCCGTCGAGAATCTGCACACCGAGTTTGCCATGCGGCGTGGCAGGCGCCGGGACAGTGTTCTTCGCGACGGGCTGATCGGGAGCCGTTCCGACGGTGACGTGCAGGGTCTGCTCGCTGTCGCCTCGCTTCACCACGACCGGGACAGACGCGCCGGGCTGTGTGCGGGCGACCAGATCACGGAAGGCGGCATCGTCGGTAATGGCCTTGCTATCGAACCGGGTGATGACATCCTCGACCTGGAAACCGGCTCGCGCTGCGGGAGTTCCGTCCATGACACTCGTCACGACCGCGCCCTCTTTCACGCCGTAGCGCTGCTGAGAGTTGTAGGTAAGTGGGGCCGGGGAGAGACCGAGATAGCCGCGCACGACCTGCCCTTTGGTCATCAGCGAGTCGGCAATGTAGCGGGCCGTATTCGACGGGATGGCGAAGCCGATCCCCGCACTGGTGCCACTCGGCGACTCGATGGCTACGTTGATACCTACGACGCGCCCGTAAACATCCACCAGCGGCCCGCCGGAGTTGCCGGGGTTGATGCTGGCATCCGTCTGGATGAGGCTGGAGTAGTAGCGCTCGTCACTGCCGGAACCGATGGCCTCCTGCCGTTTCAGCGAAGAGACCACGCCGACGGTCATGGTATCGCTCAGGCCGAAGGGAGCGCCGAAGGCGATGGCCCACTGCCCGACGTTGACTTTGTCGGAGTCGGCGAGATCGGCGGCAGGCAGATTGTTGGCGTCAATCTTGATGAGCGCGAGGTCACTGCGGAAATCCCGCATCACCTTGCCGACGAACTCGCGTCCGTCCTGCAGCTTGACGGTCACCTTGTCGGCTCCGGCCACCACATGGTCGTTGGTCAGGATATAGCCATCCGTGCGAATGATGACGCCCGAGCCGCTGGCCTCCGCGTGAGGCGCATACAGGGGAGGCTGCATTCGGAACTGCCGGGCATCCGGTGCACCCTGCCCACCGGGCTGCTGGCGGAAGAAGCGGAACGGAGTTCCGCCGCTCTGATTGTCATCCTGCTCCAGATTGCCGAAGGAAGCCTGTTTGAGCGCCTGTCGGCTCTTGATGAATACGACGGACGGACGCAGTTTCTGTGCGACCTGCTCGAAGGCCGTCTGCATACTCAGGGCCTGTGCAGGAGGCTGTACCGGCGGTGATTTCTGCTGCGAACCCGCATTGCCGCGTAGACCGAAGACCGTGGCGGCTCCGAGTGCGAATGCCACCGGGATTATCACGGCACGCGGTGCATTCTTCTGCAAACGCGATGTGTTCATTTTCGTTTTTACCCTTAAATGGAAGTTTAGGAAAGTGACCTGCTGAAAGAGAGAGATGGTCTGTCACGTCTCTCTTTCAGAGTGACGAACAAACGAAAGCGAAGTTCAGCGAACTCTCTCCTACATTAATATACGGAGAGAGTAATGGCGCGTGTTTCTGAAAATCCCGAAATCGAAAAAATTGTTTCTGAGGCCGCTGCATGAGCAAAACACGAAAACGGCCCTGCACAGAGACTGTGCAGGGCCGAAATCAAAGTGGAAACAGTATGTTACTTGACGCTGACAAGCTCCACGACGAACTGGAGGGTGGCGTTCGGGGGGATGGGTCCGTAGCCACCTGGGCCGTAGGCGAGGCTCGGCGGGACGATGAGTTTGCGCTTGCCGCCGACCTTCATCGTCATGACGCCTTCGTCCCAGCCGGGAATGACCCCGCCGGTGCCGATGGCGAAGGGGAAACCTTTGCCTTTGTCGCTGTCGAACTCTTTGCCGTCCATGAAGGTTCCCACGTAGTGAACTGTCACCTCATGACCGCTCTTGGGCGAAGCGCCTTTGCCAACAACCAGGTCAATATACTTGAGGCCGGATTTGGTCGTCACGACTTTCTCTTTACCGGGCTTGGCGGCAGGCTTCGTGGGCTTTTTGGGCGGGCCAGCGAGAACGCCGGTGGCCTGACTGACCAGCAGAGCGGTGCAGGCAAACGCGAGCGAAATTTTACGCATTGTCTTGATTTCTCCTGAGATGCGTCCTTAGAAGGACATCGGGTTGATGGGAATAGTATCGCCTTCGTGGCCTCGGCAACAGGCACACGAAGAAAGAGGGGCGGCCGGGGAAGGCCTCCGCTCGGATTCGAACCGAGGACCTACTGTTTACAAGACAGTTGCGCTACCACTGCGCCACAGAGGCAAATCATCGAGCAGATGCTAATAGGATTAACATGGCTACTAACATCACTATCCTTCTTATTGTATCACCCGTCTGCCGCGCCTGTCAAGATACGCTGTTAAGACCGCAACTGCGAGGCTCCTTCGCAGCCTGCATAAGGTGAGTTATGCAGGCAAGGAAGTACGATTGTAGAGGAGCGCGACGGCTTGAAGTTTCCGCTATATGACCTTCGGCCCAGTTTCCTTCGGAAACGTTCGGGCTGACGGGGCCGCTCTTCGCATTCAACGTATTTTGTCCGAATGTCCATCCGGCGAAGCCGCGTAGTGAAGGGTGAAATCCTTTGCTCCCTCGTTGGAGGCTGCACAAGGCGAAATCAACGGGTCTTTACCCAGACCTCCACGCGGCGATTCTGTTCCCTTCCGCCGTCGGAACTGTTGTCCGCGACGGGACAGGCGCTGCCAAAGCCATTGACGGCGGGATAGAGGCCCGCCTGATTGAGTTTGGCAGCAACAGTGGCGGCACGGGATTTCGACAGTCGCATATTGGCGTCCGCTGCCCCCGTGCTGTCCGCGAAACCAATAAGCAGCGGTGCGACAACCTGATCTCGATTGGCAACAATCCACCGCTGGAAACGGCCAAGGTCGGCGAGCGCTTTGTTGTCGAGCTGATCGCTGCCCGTTCGGAACCGGAAATTGAAGGGCAGGCGAGTCGCGCCCTTCACCAATGCGGCATATTCGCCCGGAGCATCCGGTGGAAGCGCGGGAGCGAGGGGGATGTCGGCTTTCTTCGGAATGCTCTGCCCGACGAAGCCCACACTTTTCACCACATCCTGGCCCGCGTCCGAGATAGTGTACTGCACAAACTCCGAGGCCAGGGCACTTCGCGCAGGAGTGGGGGTGTAGAGGTAGAGACGCCGGGAGAGCAGATAGTCCTCCGTCTGGACGGTAAAGACCGTTGGCTGGCGCGCCGCCGCGCCATTGCCAATTGCCACAGCCTTGATTGGCATGTTGTCCTTCACGAACGATAGGCTGACATAGCCGATGCCGTCCGGGTCTTTCGCGACCGCATCTACCAGCGCCTCACTGGAATCGAACCTCTGGGCGGTTGCCATCTTCGTTTTGCCGAGAACAAGATTCTGAAACGTGTCGTGTGTGCCGGAGTTCTCATCACGAGCGTAGAGTTTGATGGGTCTGTGGCCGTTGTTGACCTTCGACCAGTTTGTGGTCTTGCCTGAGAAGATGCTCGCCAAATCCCCTTTGGATAGTGTCCCGAACGGATTGTTGCTTCCGACGATGATGGCGATTCCGTCAAGCGCAAGCACGTGCTCATTTGCCGGGCTGGTCAGGTCGCCAAGACCGACCTGCTCGTCTGGTTTGACCGGACGGGAGGCCATTCCAATATCGCACTTATTGGTTTTCATATCCGTAAAGGCCGTATCCGAACCTCTATACTGGATTTCTACGCCGACATCAGGCCCATCCGGCATCGTTCCGGCAGGGAAAGTCGCCTCCACAATTTTCGTGTCCGTCTTTCCGTCTGCGCCCGGCGCCTGGGCTACAGTCGAGACAGAGGTCGCGCCCTTTTTCTTCAGGAACGCCTCCACAAGTGCAGGCGCCAGATCGGTGCCAATCGTCGTCGAGCCTTGCAGGCGCATCACGATATTGCCCTTGAAGGGGACGGGAGTAGCACTTCCATTATTTCCGCCGCTCTTGTTCCCGGTGTTGCTGTCACCGCCATTACTGCTGTTGACGACATTCCCACCGCTCTCTGCCCGATGTGACATTATCGCTTTGACTGCAAAGCCAAGAATGCCCACGACAAGCAACAGTAACGCGCCCAACATAAGCGGAACCACAGGGGCACGCGAAGTTCCGCGCCCGACAATGGGACTCAACTGATGTTTACAGAGCGGACAGATCATATCCTGTCCGTCTGGAATCGTAAGAACCTCACTGCTGTCCGCTTTAGCACCGTTGCCGAAGTTGCTGCATCTTCCCTGTGGCATCGTTCTGCTCCTATCGCTCGCGTTTCTAAAAGCCGACCGCCTTCTTGCCTGCCTCTGTGTCGAAGTCTAATGCGAGGCGTTTACAAGCAAAACGCCAACTTCGCACTTTCGTTAAACGGAGATACGGATGGGAGGTACTACCTTCCGTTTTGCTGAGAGGTCAGACGGGTGTCCAGCCCCCGCCGTCCATATCCGATCTCTGGCAGGCAGCGATCACGCGCTGCGTGGCAAGCCCGTCGGCGAAGTTGGGAGAACGAACGTCCCTTGGCAGACCCTCGGTATGGCGGGCGACATTGGTGACGAAATCGTGGACGCTGTGGATATGGAAGTTGAGCCAGCCGACAGTATTTTTGGTCGCGCCGAGGCTGTAGGGCTTCGGGTAGCGCGTGACGGATTCGATGCGCGTTGTGCCTCTGTCTCCGCCGAGGGGGGCTTCCGTCTGCGTGGCGTCGTAGGCGTCGAGCCAGTTTGGATCCATGAGATTGAAGCGCAGTCCGCCCCGGCTGCCGTGCAGTTCGATGCGGAGTTCGTCCTGCACACCGGTCGCAAGCCGCGAGGCTTCGAGTGTTCCCATCGCTCCGCCCGTCAGACGGCACTGCGCCAGCGCGATATCGTCCACATCCACCGGATGAATATGCCCGGTCTTCGCCTCCGTGCGCTCTTTGATGACGGTTTGAAGGCTCGCGCTGACCGCCGCGAACTCGCCGCCCCGCTCGACACCCGTGCCCGGCCCCACCAGATAGCGCGTCAGGTCAATGACGTGCGCTCCCAGGTCTGCAATCGCCCCGCCACCGCTCCGGGCCATATTCAGCCGCCAGGAGTAGGGCCGTTTCGGGTCAATATATCCGGCGTGGAGATAGGCGGCGCGGAACGAAAACAGTTCGCCAAGAAACCCTGCCTCGACAAGCTGCCTCGCCCGCATCAGAGCAGGAACGAAGCGATAGTTGAAGGTCATCTGCTGAACCGTCGGAACCGACTGCGCCAGCGCATGGAGTTCTTCCGCCTCCGCCACGTTCAGGGCCAGAGGCTTATCACAGTAGATATGCTTGCCCGCCGTCAGCGCATCGCGAACCGCTGCGAAATGAGCGTCGTTGGGAGTGCAGATATGGATGAGATGAATGTCGTCGCGCTCCAGCAAGGCCCGATAGTCCTGCGTCACGAACGCAAATCCTGCCTGCTCCTGCGCCTTCCTCCCGCTCGCTTCCGTCGCCGTGCAGACCCCGACGAGGCGGGTGCGGGCGGGCAAGGGATCGTAGAGCAGAGGCAGGGCCAGATGCGCGTGACTATGTACTTTGCCGATAAATCCATACCCGATCATTCCCACACCGAACGTCTGCATAGACTTTCCAATCTTCTTGTGTTGACCACGCCCCGGCGATTACCCGACAGCCGGATCAGTGGTGAAATTTTAGCAGTTTGCGGGCAAGTTGGCCCTCATTCAGGGGATCAAGCGCAATCACCTTCTCCCACTCGGCACGCGCCTGCTTGTTCTTGCCACTATCGCTGTACGCCTGCCCCAGCATGAGATGGGTATGGACGCGGTTCGGTTCCTGTTGAAGCGCGTGCAGGTAGGCATCTATGGCTTCCCCAAAATGCTTATCGCCCGCATAGGCTTCTCCCAGCGTATGCCACACCTCCGCATTCGCAGTAGGCTGCTGGACCGCCTCTTTCAACTCCGCTGCGGCTTCGGCGCTTTGGTGCATCGCAATCAGGCATTTGCCGAGTTTCACGCGTGCCTGCACATTGGCAGGATGCGCCGAAGCGGCCCGCCGATAGAGCGCTGCTGCTTCCGCGAATTTGCCCGTGCGGAAGAGTTCGTCGCCTTCAGCAAGGGGACTGGCGGCGCTCCAGGGGTGAAAATAGACCGCCGCACCTGCGCCGAGCAGCAGAATCACAATCGTAACCGCGTAAAGGCTCTTCTTCATCAGCCGTCCTTATTTCGCAGGTATGGCGGACATCTGTGAGGCAATAGCCCACCAGCGCCCATCACGGCGCACGAAGGTGTCTGTAAAGCCATATAGCCCTTCCGAATCCTCGCCATCCACTGTGACCGTGCCTTTCCAATGCCCGGTTACGACAGCGGTATCCCCGTAGAGCTTCGCCGCCAACTCACTCAGCGTATAGGAGTTTATTTTGAGATGATGAACCGTCGCGTCGAGGTATTTCGGCAGATCGCTCAGCTTGCCCTCGTCATCGGTCAGGACAAAATCCGCCGCGCAAAAGCGTTCGATTTTCGCCCTGTTCTGGCTCTTCACCGCTTCGTTCCAGTCCTTCTCCACCTGAAGCGCCTGCTTCTCCATTTCCGGCAGATGATCGGCTTTCAACGTCGGGGCTTGGGCGGCAAGGGCGAGAGTAGATGCCGCCGCTATAAAAAGCAAACAGAGCAGGGTACGCATAATAGACTTTCTTCCTCAAAGGCATAGAGTGCAGGTAACGCCGGGATACCGTCTTCAGTTCGACTGCGGACAAGAGAAATCCTGTTAAAGCATTTTTTCGGAAGCAGAAGTAGAAGAGGGCAGGCCGCGTAGGTGCAGCCTGCCCTCCCGTTACTGGCATGAATGTGCGATATGTCAGGCGGTGAGGGATTCGCGCACGACCTCAGTGAGGGGTTCCGGCTCCGGCTGCGGACGGCCCAGCAGATCGCGAGCGGCAGCGGCGAAATCGGGGGCCGTGAGCATACAGAGACGGTGCAGGATGGGGATCGCGCCGTGTTCGATGAAACGGTCCGGAATGCCGAACAGTTTGACCTTCACGTTCGAGAGACCGTTCGCTGCGAGCAGCTCCAGTACCGCCGAGCCTACGCCACCGGTGATGCAGCCCTCCTCCATGACGATGAGTGTACGGGTGCGCCGGGCGACTTCGAGAATAGTGGCCTCGTCCAGCGGCTTGGCCCAGCGCAGGTTGACGAACTCCACGCTGACGCCCTCCGCCTCCAGCATCCGCGCCGCCTCGAAGGCGGGCGCGACCATGTTGCCATAGGCCAGAAGACCGATGTCGTTGCCGTGCAGGATCGTTTCCGCTTTACCGAAGACGATGGGAGTTGACTCGCTGCCCCACGGTACGCTCGGCGCGTTGCCACGTGGGTAGCGCATGGCGATTGGCCCGGAATGCTCGCCGACGACGTGTTCATTGACGGTGTAGCGCATCATCGCTACCAGCTCCTCGCCGTCTTTCGGGGCGAGCAGGGCCATGTTGGGGATATGCCGCATATAGGCGATGTCGAAGACGCCATGATGCGTTGGGCCGTCGTCTCCGACAAGCCCGGCTCGGTCGAGGCAGAAGATGACCGGCAAATTCTGGAGCGCGACATCGTGCAGAATCATGTCGTAGGCCCGCTGCAGGAAGGTGCTGTAGATGGCGGTGATGGGCTTCATGCCCTCGGCAGCCATACCCGCCGCGAAGCAGACCGCGTGCTGTTCGGCGATGGCGGTGTCGAAGTAGCGGTCAGGGTAGACCTCTTTGAACTTGGTCAGGCCGGTGCCGTCCGGCATGGCAGCCGTGATGGCGGCGATCCTGGAGTCTTTTTCGGCCAGTTCGATGATCGTCTTGCTGAAGTAGTTCGTCCAGGTCTGTCCGCTGGATTTACTGCCACTGGCGGTTCCGGCGGCGGTATCGGCGAACATCGGTGGGGTGACGGCGTGCCACTTGCGGGCATCCCCTTCCGCCTGCTCGTAGCCTTTGCCCTTGACGGTGCGAAGATGCACGAAAACCGGGCCGTTGATCTGCTTGATCTGCGTGAACAGGTCAAGGAGCAGGTCGAGATCATGTCCATCTACTGGGCCGAAATACTGGAACCCGAGTTCCTCGAACAGAATGCCGGACTGATCGGAGGAGACAAGATGGGTCAGATTGTGCCGCAGCAGGGAGCCAGCCGCCTTGTTGACCATGCGGCCCGGCGTACCTGGTACGCGCTTGAGCAGGGACTTCGCCTGCGCTTCAGCATTCTGATAGAAGGGCGAGACGCGGAGTTTGGCAAGATAGGTGGCGAGACCGCCAACGCTCTCCGCGATGCTCATCTCGTTGTCGTTGAGAATGACGGTGAAGTTGCGTCCGCTGTGGCCCGCGTTGTGCAATCCTTCGAGGGCGAGACCCGCCGTCATGGAGGCATCTCCGATCACGGCCAGAACGCTTTCGTCCTTGCGTCCGGCCATGTCGCGGGCGACCGCGAAGCCGTAGGCAGCGGAGATACTGGTTCCGGCGTGTCCCGCACCGAACAGGTCGAACTCGCTCTCCTCACGGCGCAGGAAGCCAGAGAGACCGCCGTACTGCCGCAGAGTATTGAAGCGGTCGAGACGGCCCGTCAGCATCTTGTGCGCGTAGCACTGATGTCCGGTATCCCAGATAATCTTGTCTTGCGGAACGTCGTAGACGGTGTGGAGCGCGAGGATGAGGTCGGCAGCGCCCAGGTCGGACGCGAAATGCCCGCCGGTCTTGGAGAGGTTGTCAATGATAGCCTGGCGTAGTTCTCTGGCAACCTGCTTCAGTTGGTCTCGGTTAAGACTCTTTAGATCGGCGGGGCTGTGAATACGCGACAAAAGCTCGTACATTCTAATAAGGCCCCTTTATGGACGCAGGGCGCGTCGGCAGCGCGGTGCAGTTCACCTGCGCGTGTTTTGGATAGCGGATTGTACCCTCCCGTTGCTTACGCTGTCAATTCCAACAACGTTCCCACTGGCTGTGGCTCTTGACAGTGGAGGGATGTATAGAGTATGCTACACCGCAAATGGTCGGAATTCGTCTCTGTCTCTTGCGGTTCAGGAGGGGGCGAAAGCGGCCCTCAGCTTCTTGAATCTGGCCCGCATTGTCAACGAAACACAACGCCACCATACCCCACACCACACTATACAAAGGAATCTCTACCGTTATGCAGGTTACCGCCGAGCAGACCGACCCCTGCACTGTCGTGCTGAATATCGAAGTGGATGAGCAGCAGGTCTCCCGCGCTTTCGACAGTGCCTATCGTGAATTTGGACGCTATGCCAACATTCCCGGCTTTCGCCCCGGCAAAGCGCCGCGTGCGCTCATCGAGAGGACTGTGGATAAAGAGCGGGTGCGCCGTCATGCCCTCGAAAAGATCGTCCGCGATACTTATCCAAAGGCGATTGAAGAGGAGAGCCTGACCCCGTTCCGCGATCCGGAAATTGACGCGGGCGATATCGAAGACAAGAAGCCTTACGCCTACAAAGCCAATGTGCCACTGGAACCCCAGGTCACGCTCGGCGAGTATACCGGACTAACAGTCGAGAAGCCGATCTTCCATGTCAACGATGAGATGGTCGAACAGCGCATCCTGGCCCTGCGCGAAGAGCGGGCAAAACTGGATCGCGTGACCGACCGGGGTGTGCAGGCGGGCGATATGCTTATCGTTGAAAATCAGATCAAAGTCGAAGGGGCCGAAGAGGACGAAACGCCCGTTCGCCGTCAGTTGGTGCAGTTGGGCAACAACATTCCCGGCTACGACGAAGCGATTATGGGCATGATGCCCGATGAAGAGCGCACCTTCGAACTCACCTATCCCGAAGACTTCGAGGAAGAGGACAAGAAGGGCAAAAAAGCCACGTTTACGGTGACTCTCAAGAGCATCAGCGCGAAACGTCTGCCCGATGTGACGGACGAGTTCGCCATGCAGGTTTCCGGCTCGGAAACGGTCGAAGAGTTCAAGAAGATACTGCATGAGCGCCTGGAGTCCGATGCGGTTCGCCTCTCGGATGAGATCGCCGAGCAGGGAATTCTGGAAGCCATTCTGGAGAACTCCGAAGTCCATTTCCCCGAAGTGCTGGTGCGCGACGAAGTGCGGGACAAACTGAATCAGCTCGGTTACCAGTTGCAGAACAGCCGTATGTCCTATGAGCAGTATCTGGCGCAGATCGGCATGACGATGGAGCAGCATCAGGCGGAACTGTACAATCAGTCCGAACTTCAGATTCGCACACTGCTGGCCCTGCGTGACATCTCCATTCAGGAGGGCCTCCAGGCGAGCAACGAGGATATAGACGCGGAGTTCGACCGAATGGTCGGCGCCGGGGCGTTGACGGAAGAGCAGGACACCGCCTACCGCACCGATCCGCGCCGCCGCCTCCAGATCGCCAACGCCCTGATTCAGCAGCGGCTACACGAGTTTTTATTCGCCAACAACACACTGAACGAAGTGATTCAGGAGAAATCTCCTGACCCCGAAGAGCTGGCTGCGGCTGGCGAAGCGGGTGAGGAGATCGCCGAGACCGAATAACCCGGAACGACCGCGTACTTCCGGGAGGAGATAAGACCATGGAACGCCTTTTTCGTCCGCCTTCCAATGTGATCCCGATGGTTGTGGAGCAGAGTGCGCGGGGCGAACGCGCCTACGACATCTACTCGCGGCTGCTGAAAGACCGCATCGTCTTCATCGGGGAGCCGGTTTCGGACCATCTTGCCAATCTGGTGATCGCCGAACTGCTTTTCCTGGAGAAGGAAGACCCCGATGCCGATATTGACATCTATATCAACAGCCCCGGCGGCAGCGTCTCCGCAGGTCTGGCGATGTACGATGTGATGCAGATGATCAAGTGCGATGTCGCGACGATCTGTGTCGGCCTTGCCGCTTCGATGGGCGCCGTTCTGCTCGCGGGCGGAACGGAGGGCAAACGCTACGCACTGCCCAACTCCCGCATCATGATCCATGCGGTCTCCGGCGGCTATGAGGGTACGGTTCAGGACGCGGAAATCCGCCTCAAAGAGATGGTGCGGATGCACGAGAAACTGAACGAAATCCTTGTCCACCATACCAAGCAGCCCCACGACAAGGTGCGGCGCGACATGGATCGTGACTACTTCATGTCGGCGCAGGAGGCGCTGGAATACGGCCTCATAGACAAGATCGCGGAGCGCGGCGAACGCAAAAAATAGGTTCGGTCCGACAGGGAGAAGACTTTGTCAAGGGGATATGACCGGGTGGACAACCGCTGTTTTCTGTGCGGCAAAACACGAGAACAGGTGGAAAAGATGATCGTCGGCAAGTACGGCGGTGTCTGTCTGGACTGCGTGGAACTGTGTACCGACCTGGTCCGTTCCGAGGGCGGCGTAGAGTCGGAGAAACACCGCCTCTACTCTGCCGGAGCGGTTCCCAAACCCAAAGAGATCCACCGTATCCTGAACCAGTACGTCGTCGGTCAGGAGCGGGCGAAGCGCATTCTCTCTGTCGCGGTCTACAATCACTACAAACGAATCAACGCGCCTGCCGGGGATGTCGAGCTTCAGAAGAGCAACATTTTGCTCATCGGGCCGACCGGTTCTGGCAAGACCCTGCTGGCCCAGACACTGGCCCGTGTCCTCAACGTTCCCTTCGCCATCGCCGACGCAACTTCGCTCACCGAGGCGGGATACGTCGGCGAGGACGTCGAAAACATTCTCCTCAAACTCCTCCAGGCCGCCGATGCGACCTCCACCAGCGCGGAACAGACCGTCCGCAACGCCCAGCGCGGCATCATCTATATTGATGAGATAGACAAGATCACCCGCAAGAGCGAGAATCCTTCCATTACCCGCGATGTGAGCGGGGAGGGCGTTCAGCAGGCCCTTCTGAAGATATTGGAAGGCACTATCGCCAACATTCCCCCGCAGGGCGGACGCAAGCATCCCCAGCAGGACTATGTGCAGCTCGATACGACCAATATCCTCTTCATCTGCGGAGGCGCGTTCGAGGGGCTGGCGGAGACAATTGACCGGCGGCGCAATACGCGCTCGATGGGACTGCGGGCCGATGTCGCGACGCGGGCCGACCGCGACGCCGAGAGGGGCAGTATTTTCCAGCACGTCCTGCCCGACGACCTGCTCAAATACGGCCTCATCCCGGAGTTCATCGGGCGCCTGCCGGTCGTCGCGACGCTGGATGCGTTGGACGAGGCGGCGCTGATACAGATACTGACCGAGCCGAAAAACGCGCTGATCAAGCAGTACGCGCATCTGTTCGAGGTAGACGGCGTCGAACTCGTTTTCCGGCCCGAAGCCCTGCACCTGATCGCCCGCGAAGCGATAGACCGCAAGATGGGCGCCCGCGCCTTACGCACGATCATCGAAGAGGTCATTCTCGATATCATGTATGAGATTCCCTCCGCGAAGGATGTGAAGCGGTGCATCATCGAGGCGGAGACCGTGCGGGACCGCGCCGCGCCGCTTCTGCTGAAAGCCAGTGAACTGCGTCAAGCCTCCTGATTTCCCGTCAGCCTTCCATGCCCTGCGGTCACCCTATCGCATGAAAATGCCTACTCCCCCAGAATTGGGGGTCGGGGGACGCATCCCGAATTGGGGCATATTTTCCCTGCCTACGCAATGATACGAGCGAAGAACCGAAACCCGGCCCTTCGCTCGTTTGTGTTTTGTGCCAGAGAAGAGGGGCCGGGACTGTTCTAATCGAAGAGGGACGTGATGCTGAGGTCGTTATTGGCGCGATGAATCGCCTCGCCGAACAACGAAGCGACCGAGAGGACTTTTATCTTGGGATGCCGTTTCTCCGGCGGCAACGGGACAGAGTCGGTGACGACGATCTCGGCGATTTCGGGGCGGGAACAGAGCCGCTCGACCGCATCCCGGGCGAAGATGCCGTGCGTGGCGGCGATGTGGATATGCGGGTTCGCGCCGTGTTCGAGCAGCGCCTCCACCGCCTGAATGATGCTCCCACCGGTGGTAATCATATCCTCGACAATGACGGGGGTCTTGCCACGCACGTCCCCGGCGAGATGGGTGACCTCGGTGACATTGTGGGCGGGGTGATGCTTGTAGCCGACGGCGAGCGGCGCTTTCAATGTCTGTACGACTTTCCGCACTTTTTTGACGCGGCCCTCATCCGGCGAGACGACCACGACGTTGTCCAGCCCGTCCAGCATCTTCTGTTTGAAGTAGTCCGTGAAGAGGTTGATGGCGGTCAAATGATCTACCGGAATGTTGAAGAAGCCCTGAATGGCGTCGGCATGGAGGTCGAGACACATGACGCGATTGGCTCCGGCGGCGGTGATGATGTCGGCGATGAGTTTGGCGGTAATCGGTTCGCGGGGGCGGTCTTTCTTCTCCTGCCGGGCGTAGCCGTAGTAGGGGATAACCGGGGTGATGCGCCACGCGGAGGCGCGGCTGAGGGCGTCTATCGCTTCCAGCAGAACGACCAGATTGGTGTCTACCGGAGGACAGGTGGGCTGGACGATGTAGACATCGGCTCCGCGCACACTTTCATCGAAGCGCACATAGTTTTCGCCGTCGGCAAACTGCGTGTAGTGCATATCTCCCAGCGAAGTATGCAGCCAGTCGGCGACGGATTGGGCCAGGATCGGGTTGCCCGGCCCGGCAAAGATTTTCAGTTCGTGCTGCGACATTTCCACGTACTCTCCGCCCCTCACGCCTTCGGAGGGTTATTTCACTTCCTCGCGACGGCAAAGTGATGGGAACGGTTCAGACCGGGCGGCATCGGCGGCATTCGCGGGAGGCTACTCGGTGCTTTCTCCTGTCCGGCAGGAGGTTTGTTCGAGAGCGATAGAGTATAGCATACCCGGCAGGCGGATGTATACGCGGACAGAGAGGAAGCGACGAAATGGCGAGTGTTGGTAATCCAGTGCGGATCGGAATCATCGGGTGCGGACAGATCGCACAGCAGCATCTGACGAACTACGCGAAGATAACCGAAGCGCAGGTCGTGGCCTGCGCGGACATTGACCTGGAGGCAGGCCGCACGACGGCGGAGAAATTCGGCATAAGTAACATCTACGCGACCGCGCAGGAGATGCTGAAACGAGATGACCTGGATGCGATTGATGTCTGTCTGCACAACAATCTGCACGTCTCCGGGACGCTGGCGGCGCTCGAATCGGGCAGACACGTCTACTGCGAGAAGCCAATGGCCGGCTCATACCGGGATGCGCTCACGATGCGGGAGGCAGCGCAGGCGGCGGGCAAGATGCTGCATATTCAGCTCGCCTTTCTCTACAACGACGAGGCCCGCGCCGCGAAAGAGCTGATAGAGGCGGGCGAACTCGGTGACATCTATCACGCCCGTTCCACCGGGTTTCGGCGGCGCGGACGCCCCTACGTGGACGGCTATGGCAAGCCTTCCTTCGTCCAGCAGCCCGTCTCCGGGGGCGGGGCGCTCTATGACATGGGGGTTTACCATATCTCGGAACTTCTCTATCTGCTGAACAACCCGAACGTGGCGCGTATCAGTGGCAAGACCTATCAAAAGCTGGCGATGAACGCGGAGCGACGAGACGGCGCGGGTTACAGTGTGGAGGAGCTGGGGCTGGGCTTCGTGCGCTTCGACAACGACATCACTCTGGACATCATCGAAGCCTGGGCCATTCATCTGGACGATCTGGAAGGGTCGAGCATCGTCGGCTCGAAAGGCGGGCTGAGACTGCGTCCGTTCAGTTTCCACCGTGCCGTCGGGGAACTCGACTTGAGCGCGACGACGGACCTGGAGCGGGCGCGATTCCGCTGGAATGCCCTGCACGGCGAAGGCAGCCTCTACGGCAGTTCGCAGCACCACTGGATTGCTGCCCTGCAAGGGCGCGTCCCCCTGCTGCCGACCGCCGAGATCGCGCTGAATACCATGCTCATCTCGGAAGGTATCTATCTCTCGGCGCAGCGCGGGCAGGAAGTAAGCGCGGAAGAGGTACGTGCCGCGTCGGTGTCGAAGGCGCTGCCTCTGTAGAAAAGGACGACAATGGGGGCCTTCGGCCAGGTACCCGCCTGCGCGGGCACAATCTATATCAAATCTATATCACATAAAGAGGAAACAACTATGCACTATCGTGCTTTTTCATCAACCGGCAGAAACGTGTCGGAAGTGGGTCTGGGATGCTGGCAGTTGGGCGGATCGGACTGGGGCGAGGTGAGCGAAGAGGAGGCGCTGGCAATTCTGCGGACTTCGGTCGAGAAGGGCGTCAACTTCTTCGATACGGCGGATGTGTATGGGCTGGGGAGAAGCGAGACGCTGATCGGGAAGTTCCTGAAAGAGACGACGGCAGAGGTCTTTGTCGCGACGAAATTGGGACGCTTCCCGGAACCCGGCTGGCCCGGCAACTTCACCAAGTCGGCGTTCCGGCAGCACGTGGAGGCGTCGCTGGAGCGGCTTGGGGTGGAGACGCTCGATCTGGAGCAACTGCACTGTATCCCAACCGAGGAGTTCCGGCGCGGCGACTGTTTTGAATGGCTGAGAGCCTTGCAGCAGGAGGGCAAAATCCGGCAGTTCGGCGCGAGCGTGGAGTCGATGGAGGAGGCGGAGATATGTCTACGGCAGGAGGGGCTGGCGTCTCTTCAGATCATCTTCAATATCTTCCGTCAGAAGCCGATCACCACGCTGTTTGCCGAGGCGGAGCGCAGGAACGTCGCGATTATCGTGCGGCTGCCGCTGGCGAGCGGGCTGCTGGCCGGAAAGTACCGCACGGACACACAGTTCGCGCCGGGCGATCACCGCACCTACAATCGAGACGGGCAGGCGTTCAACGTCGGGGAGACGTTCGCGGGGCTGCCGTTTGAGGCAGGGGTCGCCTTTACAGACGCTTTGAAGATGTTCGTGCCGGAGGGAATGACGATGGCGCAGATGGCCCTGCGCTGGTGCCTCGACTTTCCCGCCGTGACCACCATCATTCCCGGTGCAAAAGACCCCGCAATGGCGCAGGCAAACGCCGCCGTCAGCGCCCTTCCGCCGCTCTCCCCCGATCTCCATTCCGTGCTGACGAAGTTCTATACAGAGAACGTCGCAGCGGTCATACGCGGACCCTACTGACGGGCGGCGTTCAGAGCAGACCCTTGCGCTTGCGAACGAGCCATTCGAGGGCAAGAGGCACGACGAACAGCAGCAGGAAGAACCAGGAGTTCCAGAGGACGATCTCCTGCTCGCTGCGGACGACGAGTTTGTTGTTGGGCAGGGATTTGGCCCAGGCCGCGATCTGGGTAGGCTGGTAGTATTTGCCGCCGCCTGCCGCCGCGACCTTCTTCAGCAGTGTCTCGTCGAGTTCCGGCTTCTGGCGCTCCAGCGCCTGCGATTCGACCAGAAACGCGGTGGTGGCTTTGGCCTCCGGGCGGGCCGGGGAGGTGAGGGAAAGTTCGTACTTGCCAATCCGGTCGGGCTGGAGTTGCGCGGAGAAGAGACCGGGAGCGCCCGGAGTGGCCTGGAGCGTGATACGCTGCTCCGGGCCATTTTCCGTTTTCAGGATGGCGGTCGCGCTATCGGCTTTGATGGGGTGGTAGTAGTCGTCCAGAAGCCGGGCGTTCAACTGCACCCGTTCGCCGAGCAGATATTTGCCCCGGTCGGCATTCAACTGCACAAAGCGGCTGTTGCCCGGAAGCTCCTTCGGCGTCAGGGTGCGGAAGACCTGGCCCCAGTACCGATAGAAGTGGCGATCCCCGACGCGCCAGCGCCAGCGCCAGGTGCTGTCCACCAGTTCGATATAGCACTTGCCTGCCCCGAACGGCTGAAACGCGACGAGCGGGTATGGCCCTTCCGCATTGCGGCGCGTGGGATGGACAGCCAGCACCGTTGCGCCGGGTTTGGCACGCTGGACGCCAGCGGCCCAGAACATCCCCGGCAGGTTTGCCCAGACGCGGTCGTTCTCCGCGCTCGTGTCTTCCAACTGCATCACCGGGCTGCGCCGTCCCTCCGGTGTCAGTTGCCACGAAAAGGGTTCGTCGGTGTTGAGCGGGTCGGGAGAAGAGCTGACGGTGACGGGCAGGACGGCCTCCAGCGGCGTTCCGGCATACTCGTGCGGCATGTGCTGTTCGCCCGCGATCACCAGCAGGCTCGCGCCTCTGTCCTCCACGAAGCGGCGCAGCATCGTCAACTGCATGTCGGAGAAGTAGGAGCGGGGGACGTCACCGAGCGCGATGATGTCGTACTCGAAAAGCTCCTTTTCCGTGGAGGGGAAGCCCTGCACGGAGATGTTGCCTTCGCCGCCATTGGTCGCGGAATCCCCGGAGAGCAGCAGACAGGCGAAATCGAGACTAGTGTCGCGCAAGATGGCGTTGTGCAGGTAGCGATATTCGTAACGCGGCTCCGCTTCGACGTACAGAACTTTCAGCCGCTTGCTGATGACCGTCTGGAGGTAGGAGCTTTTGTTGTTGTCGGCGGTCAGTTCGCCAGGGAGGACATCGGCGGAGACGGTATAGGTGAACCGCCCGCCTTGCGTCGGAACGTAGTTGAAATGGGCTTCCTGTTTCTGGTCGTCGGGGCCGAACCGCACTGACTCCTTGCCAATCACATCCGTGCCGCGCCGCAGGGTCACTGCAATGGTCTTGCCCGCATAGCCGCGCTGCGAGAGAGCGACATAGACGGAGACAGTGTTGTTGACGCGCACGGTGTCGTCCGCGAGAACACTGAGCAGAGCAATGTCTTTCGTGCGGGTCGGGTCGCCCACGCCCACCGTGCTGACCCGCAGCCCCGCCTGCTTCGAGGCGTCTGCGGCCAGAATGGGGTCGTCGCCCATGTTGTTGCCGCCATCGCTGAGGATCAGTGCACCCGCGAGCGGCTGACCGGCGAGGTCTTCGACGGGACGGTGCAGGGCGTCACCCATGCGGGTCGTCGTGGAGATTTTCGGGTCGGCGGCGAGGGCGAAACGGTAGGCGGCGAGTTTGGCGGGGTCCGTCGGCAGGTCCTGCGCGTGTGTCTTGCCTGCGAAGCTGAGAACGCGCACGTTGTAGCGTTTCGCCAGGTCTTTCATTACGCCGGAGCGGTTCAGGAAGCGGTTGACGCGATCCAAGCGCGTCAGTCCGCCGACCGCATCCCCGGAGACTCCGGTGGCCTCGGCCTCGACCCCTGCGCGGGAACCGGGCAGACGCGGGTCGGGACGAGTCATGCTGTCGGAGGTGTCCACAAGCAGCACGACGTTGGGCCGAATATCTTCCGAGTGGGTCAGGCGCAGGAACGGCTGCGACAGAATCAGAATCAAGGCTCCGATGGCGATGAGGCGCAGGACGGTCATCGGGCCTTTGGCCCACCAGGTGGGTTTGGTGCCGTCTTTCCAATAGTTGACGCCCGTCCAGGCGGCAGCGATGATCAGCAGCAGCAGCGTGACATAGAGCGGCCACGGGGTGGCGAACTCCAGATGGGTCCGGCTGATATTGCGGGAAGCTTCCGGCGGAACGCCGAGCAGATGTTGGAACCAGGTGAGTTGAAGCAAAGAGTCGATCATGCGTTAACCGTGGGGAGTGGGTCTCTCCGGTCTGCGGAGGAACAGCCTGCGACGGAGGTCGGACCAGGGAGGAATGCGCTGCCGCGCTGCACAAACGTATGACCGTATGACGACGGAGCGGGCTACAAGTTACACGAAACGGTGCGGTCTCTCTATACTCCCGTCCCGACGAGTTGCGAGATATGTTCCACGCCGTCGCGGGCCATGAGACGGAGCAGCCCTTCGTTCAGGTTCCGGGGCAGATAAGGGCCTTCGTAGATCAGGCTGGTATAGAGCTGAAGCAGAGATGCGCCGGAACGAATCCGCTCGTAAGCGTCTTCCGGCGTGAAGATGCCGCCGACCCCGATGAGCGGCAGTTTGCCCTCTGTGCGGCGGTAGAGATAGCGAATGACTTCATTGGCGCGTTCGCGCAAGGGTTTGCCGCTCAGCCCGCCGGTCTGCTCGACATCGGCCACCGCTCCTTCGCGCCGGATGGTCGTATTGGTGGCGATGATGCCCGCGAGGTTCAAGTCCAGCGCGACTTCGGCCACGTCGTCCATGTCGCTGTCCGCCATGTCCGGCGAAATCTTGACGAATATGGGAACCGCTTTCGTGCCGCGTTTGGCCGCCAGACTGTTCCCTTCCTCCATGAGCGTACCGAGTAGAACGCTTAACTTGTCCCGCTCCTGCCACTGTCGCAGTCCGGGCGTGTTGGGCGAGGAGACATTCACGACGATGAAATCCGCGAGCCGCGAGAGCCGCCGGAAACCCGCCTGATAGTCGTCGAGAATGGCGTCGTCCCCGGACACCAGTTTGGTCTTGCCGATATTGATGCCGAGCGGGACGGGTAGAGGGCGGGCACGGCGCAGTTGGGCCAGCCGCTTCGCCACCATCTCCGAGCCTTCGCTGTTAAAGCCAAGGCGGTTCACGACCGCGCCGAACTCCGGGATGCGAAAAACGCGGGGGCGCGGATTGCCCGGCTGCGGTTGGGCCGTCACGGTTCCGACCTCCACGTACCCGAAGCCGAACCGGGGCCAGATCGCGACCGCTTTACCGTTCTTGTCACACCCCGCTGCCAGTCCCACCGGATTCGGGACGTTCAGGCCCGCTATGGTCGTCTTGAGACGGGCATGGGTGAAGGCGCGGCGGCTGGCGCTCATCGGCAGACCGTTCGCGGTGGCTAGCATCTCGATAGCCCGCTCGTGCGCGGATTCCGGGTCCATCTGAAACAGCAGGGGGCGCAGTGCGCGGCGATAGAACATACCCACTATTTCCGCTTCCGCTCCCCGAACTCCTTCCCGTAAGCAGGCTTTGCGGACGCCCGACAGGAATACCATACTGGTTCAGGAAATAGAGGGGCAAAGGAGGAGACAGCGATGCGGATACAAGGGTTGTTCATAGCGGTTTTGGCGCTAAGCGGAATGCGGGCTGCGGGTGGCGCGGTTTCGGTGACGCAAGAGGCGTATCATGGCTGGAAAGGGGCGTATCGTCTCTCCAACGGAACCGCAGAACTCGTCTTTGTGCCGCAGGTGGGGCGTATCCTGCGCTACGGCTTTGTCGGGGAGCGCAATATCCTGTGGGAGAATCCGGCGCTTGCGGGCAAGACGACAGATCTGGTGACTCCTCCGACGGACTGGCAAAACTACGGCGGAGACAAGCTCTGGCCTTCGCCGCAATCCGCCTGGGGATGGCCTCCCGATCCCATAAGTGACAGCGGCCCGCAGACTGTCCACATCCTGCCCAACAAGCATCTGCTGGTTACCGGGCCCGCGCAGGGGAAGTACGGGGTGCAGTTCCAGCGCGAAATCGCACTGGCGGAGAAGGGAACCGCCGTTACCATCCGCAACACCATGACCAACCGCACCGCGAAAATGCTCACGTTTGGCATCTGGGAAATCGCACAGGCCGACAACCCGGACGTGACAACGCTGCCTGAAAGCAAGGCGGAACGTTTCCCGAAGGGCTATACGGTGGTTGGCGGCATGACGCCGCGAGATGGGCAGGTCACACGCGACCGGGGCCTTCTCCATATTCAGCGTCTGCCGGATCATGCTGCTAAAATTGGCGGGAATGCCAGCGGAAACTGGGTCGAATCGGCGTTTGGGAAGGTGCGGTTTCGGATGTCAGGGGGCTACGAATCGGGCGGAGACTATCCCGATGACGGCTGCGCTCAGGAGGTCTACACGAGCGACGATCCGAACCGTTACGTCGAAATGGAACTGCTTGCGCCCCTTCGCAAACTCAAACCTGCCGCCTCCACGATGTTTGTGACGCTCTGGAGCCTTACTCGTTCGCGATGAGGTCTTCTTCCGGTACGCCAACGGGAGCGAGGGGGTGCCGCTATGTTTCAGAGGCCCGCACAGCGGCCCAGGCCCAGCCATAGAGCAGGAGTAACGCGGCAGCCGTCAGGCCCGAATCGTTGCAGAGCAGAGAGGCGACAGTGCCTGCCCAAATCCCCGCATAGGCTGCCGCCTGTCTTCGTCCGGCAAACAGGGCCGGATGGGAGCGGCGCAGCCAGAGCAGTCCGCCGCCGGCCGCCAGCAGGGTCGCGCTCCAGGAGCTATGCAGCAGCAGCCAGCCCTCCAGAGCCAGTTTCCGCCGCAGAATGTCAGGCAGAGTTCCCCCACCTTCCCCCGTCAGAGCGCGAATAAAATGGGTCTGATTGCCTGCCGCGTGCCGCGCATCGAACAGGGCGAGCAGTCCCAGACCACTCAGTGCAAGCAGCACCAGTCCCCCTGCTCCCTTGCCCTCCAGTCGCCTACGCCATTGTACCAAGCCAGTGACGCCGAAAGCCAACCCTGCCGAGGGGATGGCCCCCACTTTTGCTCCGAAAACTCCCATCACTGCGGTCAGAACAAGAAACAGCAGGCCGAATGCCAGCGAACGGAAGTCCCGAAGTGCCTTGCCCCCATTGCCCGCTGTCTCCTTTTCTGTTCGTCCTCCGCCGTACAGAGACAAAGCCGCTCCCATCGCCACCCCCATATATTCGTTCCCGATGCCGTAGAACCGCGCCCCTTCTACGGCGGAGTAGCTCATCCAGGCTCTCTGAAGCAGCGAGGTTCCTGTGAACAAGTCCAGCAGCAGAGCGGCTGTTGTCAGTCCGCAAAGCCCATTAAAAAGTGGGGCTGCCAGGCCGGGGCGCTGGAAAGCCAGCAGTCCGATGACACTGCCGAGAACTATCAACAGAGCGGCAGCCTGACCGCTGCTGACCGGGTTTAGCAACGGCAAAAGCAGCATTCCGACAGGCAGTGTGACCGTAACGCAGGCGAGAGAGGCGATCAGGCGTGAGAGGCAGAGCGCTGTGCGCGTATTTTTGCAGCGTGAGGCAAGGAGGAAGAAAACGGGTCCAAGTAGCGGGAGCAGAAGTTGCACGGTGGGCAGTCCTCCGGGACTGTTCTGGAGGCGGGAGTCGCGCAGCAGTTGATGATACTGGTGAATCAGGGCAAGGGCAGAAGGAGACTCCGCTGGTCTGAACGCTGTGGCAGGGGCTGGGAGGGTGTGGAAGGCTCGGCCTGTCGTTCCGGTGGGGAGGGGAGCCTGCCAGCGGTCGGCAATGGTCGCGAGAACATCGGTATTGAGAACGATGCCGGGCCGTCGGGTGGAAGGGGAGGCCAGAACACCCGCACTACCGTCCGCATAGAAGACAAGGGGTGCAAGACGATCCTGTGCTTCCTGCGACGACTCGGCAGGGCCGGGGGAGAGAATCAGCAGCGCAGTGGCAGGCGAGCCTCCGGCGGGACGGCAGAGCAGGGCCAGCCCGGACAGCAGGGCATCCACACACTTTCTCGCGTCGCCCCGGTGTCTGGCCGTTAGAGGGGGGAGGCAGAGAGCGGCGTATTCGTCCGCACGGGCCAGCGCTTCACAGTCCACCACGACCAGCCCCGCCCTCTCCAGCCTCTGGCGGGTGAGGGACAGCATGGCGTTCACATCGGGCCGAACGCCGCCTGGAGCCATGTCATCGGGCATCAGGGGAGCGACGACTGTCGGGAAGTCTACTCTGCCTGCCGAATCAGCCGCCAGCAGCCAGGCGTTTCTATCCGGCCATGCGCTGTCGGCATCACCAATCGTCGCGGTGAGAATACCCCTGTGATGGCAGAGATCGCCCAGAGCGCCGAGCGGGACCGAATGATCCAGTTTCGCATTGACGGCCTTCAGTGCAGCAGTGAACTCCGCAGGAGTGGACGGCGGTTTCGCAGGCGCGACCGCACGGGAACCGCTTCCCAGTGTGACCAGGAGAGAGTCGGTCGTCTCCCGACCGTCGGGGCGCAGCAGAGAGCGGTCGGAGGTTCGCGCCGCCCGGCAGATCATCCAGCCGGAACCGCCTTCGGCGATGAGGCGCTGGAGGGTGGGGAGTTCAGGAGAGCCGAGGTCGTCCGCCCGCATTCCGGGAAGCAGCACCACGACAAGACGGGGCAGGGGCAGGCTCCCGGCCATCGAATGGCTCATCAGGAGGAGCAGAACGACAGACAGACAGCGACAGCCTTCGGCACGGAGACGCCCGAAAAATATATTCAATCCCTATTCATCCGTATGCGTCAGGAGCCTCTACTAATAAATTGTACGGTTGGACGCATTCCTTATGCGATGTCACAGAATTCCTGCACACAGGGAATTATAGAGGCAGCGACGGCCTCTGTCAAGCCTTCCCAAAGACCCGGATGCATCCACGCCGGAACCTATTTCCGGTGCAGAGCGTCAATCATAGTACTGAGAGCGTGCCAGTGCAGGCAGGCGAAAAAGCGGATGACCGGCAATGTACTCCGTTTGTCGTAACGGCCTGAATCGTCTCTTCTGAAAGAGACGGCTAGGAAAGAGGAGAAGGCACGCGATGGGACCGATGTATCTAGATGTCCACCCTGTCTATGGGGCCATCTATAAAGATGGGGAGTTTGTGCAGCGCGGCGCGGTGCTGGGCCTGTCGGTAGACGCCAGGGGAGTCGTCGTGGCTCCTGTCAGCGGATGGGTGAAACTGTGCCAGAATCCGCCCGCAACCCCCAATGAGGTGGAAGGACTCCGCATTGAGATCTGGCAGCACCTGCAAAATGCTCCGCATCAGGCAGGACCCTCGCAGCAGACCCTCATGCAGAGTATTTAGTAGACAAATACACACTCTCTGTGCTATAATAGACCGTTATCGCCCTTCTTTTAGGGCGGTTGGCGGTCTTTTATCTTTTTCAGGAGAGCTAAAACGATGCGAAAAATCGAGGATGAAGAGCGGTTCGTTTCCCCCGAAGAGAACGTTGACGACAGCGGCGAACTGTCGCTGCGCCCGAAGCGCCTGCGCGAGATGATCGGTCAGCCGAAGGCCAAACAGAACCTGGGCATTGCCATCGAAGCGGCGAAGGCGCGGAACGAGGCCCTGGATCACGTCCTGCTTTATGGGCCGCCCGGACTGGGCAAGACGACCCTCAGCAACATCATCGCGAACGAGATGGACGTTCCCGTTCGCATCACGGCTGGCCCCGCCATCGAAAAGCCCGGCGACCTTGCCGCCATTCTCACCAGCCTGGAAAAGAACAGCGTCTTCTTCATTGACGAGATCCATCGTCTGAATCGCACCGTGGAAGAGATTCTCTATCCCGCGATGGAGGACTATAAACTCGACATCATCATCGGGCGCGGGCCGAGTGCGCGGACGCTGCGCCTCGATCTACCGAGGTTCACGCTGGTCGGCGCGACCACGCGAGCGGGACTGCTCTCCTCTCCCCTGCGTGACCGCTTCGGCATTCTGCACGGCTTCGAACTCTACAGCGTCGAAGAACTCGATACGATTGTACGCCGCTCCGCCGAAATTCTCGGCATCCCGATAGCGCCGGAAGGTTCGCTGGAGATCGCGCTTCGCAGCCGGGGAACGCCCCGTATCGCCAACCGAATGCTCAAGCGTGTGCGAGACTACGCGCAGGTACGTGCAGGCGGTAACATCACCCGCGAAGTCGCCGATGCTGCCCTCAAAATGCACGAGATTGATGCGCTGGGCCTCGACGATCTTGACCGCCGTTTCCTGCGGGCGATCATCGAAAAGTTCGAGGGCGGGCCGGTCGGGCTGGAGACACTCGCCGCCATGCTCGGTCAGGAACGCGACACGCTTGAAGATGTCGTAGAACCCTACCTGATGCAGTTGGGTTTCCTCAACCGCACCAATCGCGGACGACTGGCAACCCGCTCCGCCTACGAACATCTCGGCGTCGGATTCCTTTTTCGGGAGCGTGCGGATACCTCGTTTATGCCACAGGGCAGTCTGTTCGAGCCATCACAGCGTGAGGACAGAACCCCTGAGCCAGAGGAGACCGACCCCTATCGAAATTAGGGCGGAAGCCCACGGAACGGCGGTATGTAATCCGTCGGCTCTATAAAACTTTGTTCGTCCCCTAAGATTAATCTTCTGTTAGTCTGTCTGTCACCTTACTGTAACCAGGGAGCGTTACAATAGAGTTGGCAGGCACCGAATCACTTCCTTCGCCCGGTGTGCCAAGCGCACCGGGCGTCGTGATTTGTCTGAATTCCTCAATTCACCCTTCTGTGTCGCCACGACTCGACGCCGTTCGTTTTGCGAACCTGTCCGATTGCCCTGATGCCGGACCTCGGGCAGAGTTGGAAAAACGAACGCCTCGGCTGTATCCATTCCCAGGAAGGAAAGGAGGTGCGCGTTATGACGCACACCCTGCGAGCTGCACACATCTCAGGTATCGCCTTGCTCCTCACTCTCGCCCTGATGCGGTCTGCTGACGCTCAGGTCATCGTCACTCCTACCGTCAATTTCTCCGACGGACTGTATCACTACAACTACAGTATCAGCAACAGCACGGCCAACGATGTGTTTATCGTGGACATTACGGTTCCGATAAATCTGCCCTCCGTCGTGCAAAACCTCTCCGCGCCTGCCGGCTTTCAATCCCAGTTCGACTCCACTCTGGGGCTGGTCTCGTTTCTGGAAGACACCAGTGTCTTCAGTGCGACACCTGTCAATGGCTTTATCTTCGACAGCCCCCTTGCTCCTGGCCCGGCGCCGTTCAATACCACGTTTGTTACCCCTGGTGGACAGACCGGTACGGGCAGTGGGCGTACGAGTGCGCCTGCGACACCGGAACCCGGCAGTCTGGCCGTAATAGGAGCGCTGGGAGCGTCGGGCCTGCTGGCCCTGCGCCGCCGCAAAACGAGCAGTAAGTAAATCGCATCTTCCTTCAGAGGAGAACTCACTCATGATGACCCCCAAGCGAAAGTGGTTCAGCAAGTCACTGCTCTGCGCGTTCGCCGCAGCGACGGGCCTCACGTCCCTTGCAGGAACCGTCCTTGCCTCCAGCCACAGCGACGCGCCGCTCATCAAACAGGACCCGCAGGCCAACCTGACCGATGTCTATGCCTTCGTCGGACGAAGATTCGGCAGTCCCTCACTGAATGCGCTGAATATCGTCGTTAACGTTCACCCTTTCTGCGAACCCGGCGATGGCGTTCTCTACGACAGGTTTGCCGACGATGCTCAGTACAGCATCAACATCACGAATCCCGCTACCGGGGCGCTTGTCACGACCTACAACTTCCGGTTCTCTGCGGTCTCCTCGAATGCCGGTAACTACAAAAACCTGAACACGATCCTCTCTTATGGGCGAGGGACACAGGTTGGCGCAATTCAAGATGTCGGGGATGCCCGCCAGAACTACCTCCAGACCTACACGGTGACAAAGGTAGATGCAGCGAGCGGCAACAGCACGGTCCTCGGAACGAACCTGATGGTTCCCCCACCCAACGTAGGCAAGAATACGACGCCCTTCTACAACGATGCCAATGGCAGAGCGGTCTCCGGCGCGACAACGTTTGCGGGCCTGGACAAGTACACCTCGGAAACCGTCTATAACTTCGCCTCCGGGGAGACCGTGTTCGCCGGGGCGCGGGAGGACAGTTTCTTCGCCGATACCCCTGGTATCTTCGACCTGCTCGATGCCCGAATCCTCGGGTCGGACGGTCACGGACAGACGGGGAACGGAGTGGACGGGTTCAAGGGCTATAACGTCCTGACCTACACGATTCAGATACCGCTCAGTTCGCTCACGGCGCAATCGTACAGCGACGCCTTCACCGGGGCCTCGTCGGGTGTGGGTGTCTATGCCTCCGTCAGCCGACAGCGCATCAAACTTCTCAACTCCAGCGGCGATTCTACCAGCAGCGGTCCCTGGATTCAGGTCAACCGTCTGGCGAATCCGCTCTTCAACGAAGTTCTGGTCGCGCTGAAAGACAAAGATAACTACAACCGCGATGTGCCGACAAACGACTTCGCCAAATACCGCACGTATGCGCTCAACCCGGAGGTCGCGGTTCTCATCAACGTAGTGTTCGGCACGAACTTCGTGACGACGGGCCGAACGGATCTGGCTGCTGTCTATATCCCCGACGTGATGCGGGTTGATCTTACGACCGGCCCTGTGCCGCTTATCGGGCAGGGAGGCAACCGGCTCAGTGGCCTCGGTGGCGACACGACAGGAGGAAAATGGAGCGGCTGGCCGAACGGCAGGCGTCTGGGAGATGATGTCGTTGACATTGCTCTCACCGCCGTTGCCAGCGGGCCGACCTACGCCTCGATCTTCCTGCTCGGCGACAACATCAATGCGAATGACCAAGCCTATAACTTCGTCTTCCCGTATGCAGCCACGCCCCATGCCGGGCCGACGAATCGCAAAGACCCCTGAGTGCAAGTCGGCAGAGCGAGTCTGGAAAGCGCCGCGATCTGAGTGCATCGCATTCCAGACTCTGCCTGCGAGGACGTGTACTGAGAGCCAAACCATCTGATGCCAGGAAACCCTGACAGGCGTATACCGGAATGCACGCCTGTCAGGGAGATTTTTGTAACGGAGAAGACTGTGAAAGCGAATTCCATGAAGAAAAGCCTGCTCTTTCTCTGCCTCGTCGTCGGTGGTCCGGCGGTCGTATGGTCTGTGATGCAGCATACGCCGACGTCCGGCGCTGCTCAGGCCACCCCTGTCAGGGCGTCCAGCCCGGCCGCCAATCCCATCGAGACACTGACGACGGTGCCTGCGGCCACACATCCTTCCGCAAGTGACGCGCAGATGCAGCGCTGGTCAGCCTACGTTCGCCGCAGCCCGCAGACGGCTTCCGCGTGGGTCAATCTCGGCGACAGTTTTATGCAGAAGGCCAGAGAGACAGCGGACGTCACCTTCTATGGCCGCGCCGAAGGCGTTTACCGCAGGGCGCTCGACCTGGAGCCGAAAAATGAGTCCGCGATGATCGGCCTGGCATGGGTAGCGGGCGGGCGACATGAGTTCGAACAGAGTCGCGATTGGGCGAACAAGGCGCTGACAGTGGACCCGAAAAACAACGAAGCGTATGGCCTGCTGGGGGATGCTGCTGCGGAGATGGGCGATTATAAAGAGGCCTTTGAGAAAGTCCAGAAAATGCTGGACCTGCGCCCGGACATCTCCTCCTACAGTCGCGGCGCACACCTTCTTTATCTCTCCGGCAACACGCGCAAAGCCTCCTGGTTGATGCTGAAAGCCGTTCAGTCCGGTGGCCCCTATGCGGAAAATACCGCGTGGTGTCGCGCACAGATCGCACTCATCTATTTTAGCAATGGCGCCTACGTACCCGCCGAAAAAATGCTTCGAGAAGGGCTGACTGCCTGCCCCAACAATTATCATCTGCTGGCGACGCTGGGCAAAGTCAAGGCGGCGGAAAAGGACTATACGGCGGCGATTGAGTTCTACAAGAAAGCCGTTGAGGTCGTGCCGCAGGTGGACTCCGTCGTCGCGCTTGGCGATCTCTATGCGCTGACAGGAAAGAAGGCGGAGGCGGAGAAGCAGTATGCCATTGTGGATGCAGTCTGGAAACTCTACAAGGCGAACGGGGTGCGTGGGGATATGCTGGTCGCGCAGTTCTATGCCGACCACGACCGTAATCTGCCCGAAGCCCTGCGCCTCGCCGAAGAGGAGTACAAGACGCGCAAGAATGTCTATGCGGCGGATACGCTGGCCTGGTGTTATTTCAAGAACGGACGGGTTGACGACGCCAAACGGACAATCGCGCAGGCCCTCCAGCAGAATACCCCGGAGGCGCTTTTCCTCTTCCACAAAGGATTGATATACGCGAAAGCCGGGGATGCACAGACGGCCCGCCTCGCTCTCTATCAGGCGCTCAGCACGAACCCCCGTTTCCATCCCCTCTATGCTGTGACAGCGGAGCAGACTGTAAAATCGCTGGGAGAAGGCTCCGGGGTCACGCAGAGGGAAGCCGGAAATCAACCGGGCCTTCGCACAGCGCGTGGAGATTAGGGAGGGGCGGCCTCAGCGCGGAGATTAGACTTCCAGTCCCACTGCCCGCATGAGTTCGATGGCGTTGCTGCGGGTGACGACGCCGGGACGCAGATGATAGTCGAAATGCATCTTGCCGTCCTCAATGGAGTCCTCGAAATGGACATTGATTGCGTGAAGTTCGGGGTCGGCGGCGATCTGTGTCAGGCTGAGATCGTGGGTGGTGAGGAGGCCGACCGAGCCTTCGCGCAGGAGGGAGCGCAGAACCGCCTCCGCGCCGAGACGACGGTCGTGGGAGTTGGTGCCGTGCAGAATCTCGTCCAGCAGAAACAGCAGCGTTGGCCGCTCTCTGGCGAGGTCTACGATCTGACGCAGACGCTGTATCTCGGCGTAGAAACGGGAGATGCCGCCCTGGAGAGAGTCTTGCGTTCGCAGCGACGCCCCAATCTGCACGGGCGTCAGGGTAAACTGAACGGCCCGCACCGGCGCACCTGCCAGCGCTAAAACCGTGTTGACGCCGATGGTACGCATGAGCGTACTTTTGCCCGACATATTCGACCCGCTGATGATATAGCAGCGGGTTTTTTCCTCAATGGCGATGTCGTTGGGAACGGCCTGCGACTGTGGCAAGAGGGGATGGGCGAGGCCTGTCGCCCGCAGTACGGTTCCGGTCTCCACAATCTCCGGGAACGGGTCGGCGGGATGTTCGCAGGCGTAGGCGGCGAGCGAGCCGAGCGCCTCGAAGTCGCCGAGTACCGTTATCCAGTCCGCGAGATGCGCCCCGTTCGCCGCCCGCCAGTTCTGCACGGCGAATGCCAGTTGCACCGTCCAGAGCAGAACGGCATCCACCGGGGCGAACAGGACATGCTGGCGCAGGTTCAGCCACCCCAACAGTCGCTGGAGCCGGGCAATTTGTACGGACGCTCGCAGTCCCTCCACCGTCAGACGCGCCTGCATCTCCTGAAGCAGCGGGGCGCGGAACGGCTCGGTTTCGAGCTGCGAGAGAAGCGCCGACAGAAGGTCAAGCTGCTGCGCTGGTCGGTCGGTCGTCAGGGCGACCTTGCGGATGCCCTGCCGCTGTCTCCAGAGCAGCCCCCAATCCACCACGACCAGCAGCATGAGCAGATAGTAGCCCCGCCCCGACAATCCCCATGCCGCCGCGACCAGATTGACTGCCGCCATGCACACAACGCCTGCCCATACGCGGGCCGAGATGCATTCCGTCGGTTCAGCGCCCCATTCGGTGAGAAGCTGCGGCTGGAGACTGGAGCGAACTTCCTCTCCTGCGGTCGCCAGTTTCTCCCGAAAATCCAGCCGGTCGCGCAGATCGGCGACTGCCGCCTGTCGGGCATATATAGTCGCAGGAGAGGCGGGAGCGGACAGCCAGGCAGCCAGAGTCGCCTCACCCATGCGCGTTCGCGCCGTGCAGAGAAGTTCAAACAGCGAGCCGCGTCCAAAAATATCCAGGTCACCCGCATAGGGATGCTCCGCGCTGGCAAAGCGTTCTCCCCGGACGCCGGTTCCTGCCCACCGATCCTCTATCCGTCGCAGCCCCTGCTCATAAAACGCGACCATGCGTTTCGCCTGCTCCATTTTGCGGATCAGGCGGTCGTGGGCAAACAGCAGCGCGATGAAGCAGAGCAGGGGCAGAACCAGCCACCAGGCAGAAAATAACGATTTCTGCCAGGCCAGCCACGCTATCAGCAGGGCCGCGCAGAACGTTGCGGTACGGGCGCGGCCAAAAACGATATGCTGCTCGGCCTGCCGCTGGGCCGCCGCACGACGCTGTTCCAGCCGCTGTAGATACTCCTCCCGGCAAAGTTGCGCGGATGACATGGCCTGTCTGTTACCTCTCTCGTCGATTCTGCGTTCATTATGTGGCATGGCAGCCTAAAATGTCCACCCTGCGGGAAGATGCTGCGATTTCGCACGTCAGTCTGTCACAATAGTAAGCGAACGACGTTCTGAAAGGTTCATGTCGCCTGTGCAGCCACTTCATGCAGCGCCGCATTCCTGTCCGCGCAAATTCAGACTGAAGAGGATTGAATTATGACTGCTCATCCCCCCGCGCTTTCTGGGGAACCCTCCCATCGGACTCTCTTTCTACGCACAGCGCTGCTGGTCGGCCTGACGATCTTCGTCGGGACCTTGATGAGTGCGCTCATCTCCGAAAAACTTCTGTTCCTCTACAAAGAAGAGCTGCACCTGTCGGCGAGCGGCGTTGGGACGCTCCAGCTCCTGACGGGCATACCGAGCTATATCCAGCCCTTCATGGGGGCCTGGTCGGAACTGTTCCCCCTGTTCGGCTACCATCGCCGCTCCTATTTTATCCTCGCCTCCGTGCTGGATGCACTCGGCTTCCTCTGTCTCGCCCTTCTGCATCAGTACCACTATGCCGTTGTTGTCGGCCTTATCATTCTGACGGGGACGGGCGGCGTTCTGCTGTGGGTGATGACGAACGCGGTGATGGTCGCTGTGGGCAATCTGACCGGCTCGTTCGGAAGATTACAGGCGGTCTATCTGTTCGTACCCTACACCATGCAGCTTCTCTTCACGAGCCATCTGGGCGGCTACGCGGCGGAAAAACTGTCCTATACGACGGTCTTCCTCCTGGCCTCGCTGCTAAGCCTGGTGCGCGGCTCCTTCTTCGGTCTCCTCACCGAGTCACGGTCTCAGCAGGCTTCTCGCGCCGTTCAAACAGAGGAACAGCAGGCGGAAAGCAAGCTGCGGGAACGCGCTAAGACGATGCAGGCGCTGAGAAACGCCGCTGCAACACCGGGGCTATGGGTGATTGTCGCCTACATCTTCTATCTCATCCTGACGCCGGGGCTGAACACGGCGAGAACGTTCTACGAGAAGGACGCGCTGGGCTTCACAAAACAGTTCATCGGCGACCTCGGCGTCTATCAGGCGATAGGTATCCTACTGGGGATTGCTGGGTTCGGCGCTCTGTCCCGCCGTCTACCCATTCTTGCACTCGTCTGGGGCGCCTGGCTCATGGATACGCTGAGTTATCTGTGTATGCTGCAGATACACGATGCCATGACCGCACGAATTTTCATCGCGGCGGCTGCCTTCATCGGGATCATCTATCATCTCTGTCTGGTGACACTCGCCGCCCGTGCGTGTCCGCCCGGAATCGAAGGCACCATTTATGCGCTCGTGCTGGCGACGATCGCCTTCGCCGGGGCATTGAGCGAGAAAATCGGCAGTGCACTGTACGACTATTTTGGCCCGGCGCATGGACACTCGATCGTGCATGGCTGGGTATACGGGCAGTGGGCAGGTTTCGCCTTCACAGTCGTCGCGTTTGTCTTGATTCCGTTTCTGCCCGCCTGGACACGGAGCCGAGAGCCGCTGGGAGAGGCTGCGAAACGACTGGAAGCCGAACAGAAGGCCGAGGCGGTTGTCGCCATGCGCGACGAGGCGCCAATGCCTGCCGAGCAGAGTGCCTGACATTCGCCTGTGATCCGAACTCTTCTGACCGGAATCCTCGCTGCATTTCCTGCCGATTGGGTTATAATGAACCCATGAAGAGACAGGCAGAGGATTTGAAGACGAGAATGTGCCGTACCGTCGAGCAGAACAGCCTGTTCCTGCCCGGTCAGACGGTCGTCGTGGCGGTGTCCGGCGGGCCAGATTCGACCGCGCTGCTCCATGCGCTGTCCGAAATGCGGGCGGAGTGGAAACTGAGTCTCGTCGCGGCGCATCTGAATCACGGGTTTCGGGGGGCGGAGGCGGAGGGCGATGCCGAGTATGTGGCGGCTCTCTGCCTCCGTCTCGACGTTCCCTGTGTGATCGAAAAAGCGGACGTTCCCGCGATGCGCCGTCGCCGCCATCTCTCCGCACAGGAGGCGGCGCGGGAAGTGCGTCATGCTTTCCTGCGCCGGGTGGCATACGAGTCTGGGGCCATGACTATCGCCCTCGGACATACGCGGGATGACCAGATCGAAACAGTGCTGATGCATATTTTAAGGGGTACGGGTTTGGAAGGTCTGACCGGACTTTGCGCCTGCGCCCCGCCTCTCGTGCGCCCTCTTCTGGATGTCTCCCGCGAGGAGACGCTCTCCTACTGCGTCCAACACGTTCTCTCTCCCCGACACGACTCCTCGAACAAAAAATTGGACTATCAGCGCAACCGGGTACGGGCGGAACTGCTGCCGCATCTGACTTCGTACTACAATCAACGCATAGGCGATTCCATTTTTCGCCTGTCTTCCCTCGCCGCCGCCGACAATGAACTGCTGGAAAATCTTGCAGAGCAGGCGCTTGCGACGGTTGTGTTGTCGAAATCCGCGAACGAACTGTGCCTGAATACGTCGGCGTTGAGGGAATTGCCGCTCGCCCTGCGGCGCAGAACACTGCGTCGCGCTATCGCTGTAGTGCGCGGCGACCTGCAAAATATCGGTATGGAGACGACGGAGCGAGCGTTGGACGCCGTTCAGTCGGGACAAAACCTGACGATTAACCTCCCTATTCACGCCGGAAACGAAATTCGTATCGCAGTGACGGCGCAGGAGATACGTGTTTACCGCGAACAGGCGCAAACGACAGCGCTGGCATGGGAGCATACGCTGTCGGTTCCCGGCTTCGCCGAAATTCCCGAGGCGGGCATCCGCACTGAGGCCCGGCGTCTGACAACGTGGCAGGAGGCCAGAGAGCAGGCGAGCGCGGACAGCCTGCTCTATCGCGAGGCTGAGATATACCTGCCGCTCACCTTACGTTCCTGGCAGCCCGGAGACAGAATGCGGCCCCGTGGCCTGGGCGGAACGAAGAAACTTCAGGACCTGTTTACAGACCGCAAGATCGAGGCGGAGGCACGGCATCGTCTTCCTATTCTTGTGGACGCGACCGGGCGCGTTCTGGCCGTTCTCGGCGTCCGGGCCGACGAACTGGCGCTGGACGCATCGGAACCGGAGTTTCTGACGGGAAAATACGCCCCCCGGCCCCCGATTCCGGGGGAGAAGGCATTTTCATGCGATAGGGCACGCCCCGCGCATGGAAGGCTGACGGGAAATGAAGACCGTTTTATCCTCATATACTGGTTCCATGCCCGCCGTTTTCACAGAATGGAAACGGCACAGGGAATGGGTGTGCTATAATAGAAGGCATTCGGAACTGCCAGCATCGTCGTATACGCGATGCCGGAGGAGGTCGTTTTGAAGACGGGAACTAGTGCGTTTCGTTATCTGATGCTCATCATGATCGTGGCCTTACTGTTTGTACTGTTCCAGACGAACGTACTCAGAGGCTTCGGCAGCTCTCCGGAGACCTGGACATACCAGCAGCTTCTGGATCGTATAGATACCGCGCCGCAGTCGCTGGAGAAACTGACGTTCACAAAAGACGAACTTCAGGTGACGCAGCGTCCGGGTAAGGAGCCAATCCCCGGTGAGGCAAAGATGGCTTCCGTCGTCCTGCCGGATGCGCCGGAATCCCGCAGTAAGCTGTACGAGTTGCTCCATACCAACCATATCGCGTTCGAGTTCAAACGGCCGTTTATGAGTGAGAGCGTTCAGACCTTCCTGACGATTATTCTGCTGCCGATTGGCTTTATTGCGCTGTTCTGGATATTTTTCCTGCGGCAGGCGCAGTCGGGCGGCAATCAGGCCCTCAATTTTGGACGCAGCAAGGCCAAGCGCCTGACCGACACCGGGCAGCGCGTGACATTTGAAGAAGTCGCGGGCGTCGAAGAGGCCAAGCAGGAGCTTCAGGAGATCGTCGAGTTCCTCAAGAACGCCAAGAAATTCCAGGCGCTCGGTGCGAAAATCCCGAAGGGTGTCCTGCTCCTCGGACCTCCCGGATGCGGTAAGACGATGCTTGCCCGTGCGGTCGCAGGCGAAGCGAACGTTCCTTTCTTCCATATCTCCGGTTCGGACTTTGTCGAGATGTTTGTCGGCGTAGGAGCCAGTCGTGTGCGCGACCTGTTCGATACCGCCAAGTCCAATCGCCCCTCCCTCATCTTCATTGATGAGATTGATGCGGTGGGCCGACAGCGCGGCGCGGGTCTCGGCGGCGGTCACGATGAGCGCGAACAGACCCTCAACCAACTGCTGGTTGAGATGGACGGTTTTGACCCCAACGCGGGCGTCATCATGATCGCGGCGACGAACCGCCCCGACGTTCTGGACCCCGCTCTGCTCCGTCCCGGTCGCTTCGACCGGCGCGTGGTGGTGGACGCCCCGGACGTTGTCGGGCGCAACGCGATCTTCAAGGTGCATCTGCGCGGCAAGCCGCTGGAGGAAGATGTCAACGTGGATACGCTGGCAAAACTCACTCCGGGCTTCACCGGCGCGGACATTATGAACGTCGTGAATGAAGCGGCGATTCTTGCGGCGCGGCGTGACAAAACACGGATCGCGATGGCGGAGTTCGACGAGGCGCGAGACCGTGTCCTGATGGGGCCGGAGCGCAAAACCCGCATGAACAGCCAGCGGACCCTGCGCGTCGTCGCCTTCCACGAACTCGGACACGCCATCGTCGCGGCGAAGATTCCCAACGCGAATCCCGTCTACAAGATCACCGTCATTCCACGCGGAATGAGCGGCGGCGCCACCTGGTATCTGCCTAAAGAGGACAGCCTGCGAACGAAGCAGGACATGCTGGATGACATCACCGCGGCGCTCGGGGGCCGTGTCGCCGAGGAACTCGTCTTCAGCGACGTAACGACCGGAGCCTCTGCCGACCTTGACCATGCGACGGACGTGGCCCGTGCGATGGTCTGCGAATACGGCATGAGCGACCGTCTTGGAACGCTTCGCTTCGGTCGCCGTCACGGCAACCCCTTCCTGGGCCGCGACGTGATGGAAGACCGCGACTACAGCGAAGAGACCGCACAGGCGATTGACGAAGAGGTTCGCGCCTTCATAGACCAGGGCTACGAGCGGGCGCGGCACATCTTGACCGAGAACCGCGCCAAGATGGATGAGATTGCGGAGATCCTGCTGGAGAAAGAGACCCTGACCCGTGAGGAGTTCATGGCGCTCTTGAGCGGCGAAATGAATGCAGACGACATCCGCCGTACGATGACGCAGCCGCCCATTGAGCCGCCTACGCCCACGACGGGCCTCACGGCTCCCACCGAGACCCCGCGCATTCCGCAGCGGCTTCGCCCCGAGCCCGCCTGATAACGGCAAGTCACAAAAAAGTGGCCGGACAGTGGAAACTGTCCGGCCACTTTTTTGTTGGGTACTCTACGGGACGCGGCGTTTGCCTTCGACGAGCGGCGGATCGAGCAGGATACGCTGTGTCTCGTTCAGGAAAGGTTCTATGGCGTCGTAGGAAGGGCTTCCGGGGGGGTAGGTGTGCATTCCCCAGCGCAGGTGGGCGGGGCTATACTTCATGTAGAGGGTACGGCGCGTATGCGGGCCTTGCCAGGGCAGGGTTCCATGCTGGAGCGCCTCGGTAAAGAGCAGGCAGTCGCCAGCCTTCATCGGAACCTGCTGGACGATAGGATGGGGGCGATGCAGCAGGGCTATGTCCTCCGGGCAACGGAAATTGCTCTTGTGGCTGCCGGGGATGCAGGCGAACCCGCCCGCGCCCGGAGGAACGTCGTTGAGCGCATAGACTGCGACGGCAAGCCCGCTATAGATGCGGTCTTTCACCACATGGTAGGACTGCGAGGCGTCGTAAGGGGTTCCGCCGCCGTGCAGGAAAAGGCCCGCTCCACCCGGTTTGAGAAAAATGGCGTAGTCGTGATCAAAGCGCAAATGGCTGCCGAGAATGGCTTTGAACATCGGAAGCAGGTGGGGCTGATCGAGCAGCGCCAGAAAGTCTGGCCCCCAGGTCAGTAAGTCCGTCAATTTCGTATTTTCGGGCTGTCCGCGCCACGGTGGTTCATTTTCGCCCTGCCTATCAATCCAGGCGTTCATCCGGGCCAGCGTTTCGGCGGAGAGCGCGTTTTCAATCACCAGATAGCCCCACAGATCAAATAGATACTTCTCTTCTTCGGTCATTCATTTCCCCATCCTCCCTTCCCGTGTCGTGGAAGAGAAGGCTGTTCTCGCTTCGCCCTGAGTAGGCGGCGTGTCGTTTAGAATTGTACCCGGTCAGAATTGCGATTGCGGCGCAGTGCGAAGACGGCGGCTATCATTCCCCGTTGAAAAAGCGTAATGGGAAGTGGTGAGAGTTTGGGTTCAGGAAGGGAATGACAGGCGATGCAGGACAACCATCCCTATTACGAGCAGGGCGTAGGAGACAGACTGGAGGCGGATGCGCCACGAGATAATCGCAACCTGCTGCTGATTGCGACGCTGGTGACGGTCGGGCTATGGTTCGTGCCGTATAGCGACTATCTGCTGTATCCGCTGCGTATCTTCGTCACCTTCATCCACGAGAGCGGCCATGCGCTGGCGGCGCTGCTGACGGGTGGCAGCGTGGATTCTCTGCACGTCCACGCGACTGGAAGCGGAGTGACCTGGGTGCGCGTTTCGCCATTCTGGGGATGGGTGTCGTTGTCGGGTGGCTATGTCGGGGCGGCTCTGTTCGGCTCTCTGCTGCTGCAAGTCGGGCGTTTTACACGCTGGCGTCATGCGGGCCGCAATACGCTCTATGCCCTGGCCTTCACGGTTCTCGTTGTGACCATCCTCTGGGCGCACAATCCTTTCAGCAACCAGCCCAACCCGTTCACCGGCGGAACGGGGCCGGACTTCTTTACGCCACTGGCGGGGCTGGCGCTTTTCGGCCTGCTCTTCGCCTTGGCGCGTCTCTCCTCGCCCCGCGTCGCCGATTTTCTGGCAGTGTTCCTCGCCGTTCAGTGCTGTCTGAATGCACTGGTAGACCTGCGAACCCTGCTGTTCATCACGTCCAATAACCTGGGGGATAACGACGCCGTGTTCATGTCGCAGCACTATCTCTTGCCGCCGACCTTCTGGGCGCTGCTCTGGGCAGGGATAGGGATAATGCTGATGGTGGTTTCTCTGTGGAGTTATCTGCGCGCCGTAGCCGCACAGCAGCGAGACTATGCGGCGCACTAACATCAGCCTGTGAGTCGCCTTGCGAGGAGGATATGAGGCAATGAACACCGGGACGAAACGCCAAAAAGTCAACGAAGCGGGCTGCTGTGAACACTGCGGGGCGCTGATATACGGCGATACCATGCGCTGTCCGCAGTGTGAGAAGTTCCCCGTCAAACTGCATCGCTGCCCGCAGTGCCAGTGCATTTCCGCCCAGAACCTGGACCGCTGCTGGAAATGCGGGCGCGTCTTCATGCCCGATGGAGACTACCTCTGAGTTTGTCTGTGGTCAGGGTTGGGGGATTGCCCCCGGCCCAGAACTCATCATAGAATCCCCATGAGCGCGGATGATGTGGGTGAACGCAGCGGAATGGACGCCGCCATACCGGTAGGTAAACACGGCCTGCCAGGGACTTGCGGGACTGGCCCCGTTCGTGCTGTTCGACTGCTGCGTGATGCGCTGCTCCACGCGCTGGCCTCCTGGCCCTCCGGGGCGTGGGCGCTTGATTAGCTGCGGCTCCGGCAGAGGCTTGTCCGAGTAGTGGAGATGCAGCGTCGTCGCTGCCAGGTCTTCTGTTCCCAGATTGAGTTCGCGCTGGTTTGCAGGGTAGGCGAGCGCGAGCATCTGCTCCTGCTGCTGTAAGGGCAGACGGGCTATCGAAAGGCCCGCTTCGCTCTGCGCGGCCTCACGCTGATTCGCGGACAGTGTTGCCAGGAAGCGCAGATTGGCACGCAGAGCGGCCGCCTGCTCCCACTCCTTCAACCCGTAGAGAACGTTCGCACCCTCCGCCATCGCCTTCGCATCCAGTTGAGAATCGGTGAGGGAGGCGACCTCCGCGAGATCATTCAGAGAGAGATGTCCATTCTTACGGCCGGCGCTCGCCCACCGCGTCAGCAGCCGGTTCGGAACCTCTTTGATACGGTCGTTGAAATAGCCTGCGCTGCGGAACTGAAGCCAGCCCTCCTCTTTATTCCAGCGGTCGTGCATCGTGTTACTGAGATGGCAGAGGGTATCGAACAGTCGGGTCTCTTTGATCATGACCTCGTTGGGGTCGTAGAGACGTGTGAAGTAGTCCGCGACAATGTCCAGCCCGGTCGTTTTATGCAGCGCTTCCAGCACATCGGCAGTGGTGACCTTTGCAATCGTCTCCGCATTCGCCGCGCCTGTCTCCAGCGGCGAAGAGGGTTTCGGTGCGACCGTCACACGCCCTTGCAGCGCGGGGTCTCTGGCGAGTCTGGCATTCGCTGCCGCGTTATCAGGGTTCTGGACACTCGGACTGACGCCGACCGCCAGGTGTTGCCCGGTGGCAAGAGCGCCTTTCCCGCCGCCATCCGGCGACGTAACGCTGAAACCGCCTCGGCCCGCAAGCGTAAACTGGCCGAGTTCGCTGCCGGAGATTTGCAGCGAGGCATTGGGTTCTGCTCCCGGATAGGCGGCGGGCGGAACGCCACCCGGCAGATTCTGCGCTGAACCGAGCTGGAAGGGAGCGGGCTGACCTGGCATCGGCGTTCCCGCCTGAATACGATAGTTGTCCAGACTGTGCAGGGTTCCGCTCGCCATATCGGGAGGGAGAGCCAACTGCCCGGAGCCAGGCTTCGGAGCGAATTGGAGTTCCTTGCCGCTCTGAAGGTCTGCCATCTCCGAGGGACTGAGGCTGAAGTAGAGATGCGCCGCCGCCCACGCCCCGCCTCCAAGGCCATCCAGTATCTCTTTCTCCTCCGGCGAGGCGGTCAGCGCCTGCTCACGGGCCTGCTCCGGCGTGAGGCTGAGATATTTGCGATACTTGTTCATGGCCGTATCCAGAGCGAGCAGGGCCGCGTTCCGGTCACGATTTCGCAGCTCCTCCTCCGTAAACTGGCTCTTCAAATCCTGCACGAGTTCATACGTATAGGGATCGTCGGGCTTTCCGCTGCCGTCCCGCGACCAGGAAAAATGAAAGACGTGCGTAATCTGCCGAAGGATATCGCGCAGAGGCCGATCTTTGCAGAAGAGTGTCACCTTATCGTCCGCGACGCCCCGTGAGGCTTTGAACTGGATTCCCGTCTGTGTCGTTAGCAACGCACACAGATCAGAGAACGCCATCCCCTTCTGCTGAAGCGTGATTTTCCGCACCAGTCGCGTGTCTACAGCGGTCGCCTGCTGTTCGTAACTCGCCAGCGCCGCCGCCATGCCCGCTCTCCCGCAGGAGGCGACCGTCGGGAAGGGAATCGCGACGAAATCATCCCCGCGTTTCAAAATCTGCTGCCAGTGCGCCTCCATTGCTGCGGCCTCATCCGGCGGCATCTGTGTCCATCGGTTCCAGGCCGCTTCCCCGCCCCCGTTGACATACGCCATGTCTTCCATCACCGAGGCAGGGTGAGGAGAAACGATTCCCGTTTTCCGATGAGGGGCCGGCCATGCGGTATCGGCTTTCACATTCACACGATACGTCCCGTTGCCGCTGCCAACAGAGGGAGAAGAAGCCTCCTTCGCCACAGCGTCACCCCGATTTTCCGATTTTGGCCGTGTCAACATCGTGTCAGAGGAATGCGTACCGGACGCCAATGTGGGAACAGGAGCCGTCCTGCGTGTCCCCTGCACGAAATGGATACCCAGGCCCAGCAGGGGCAGGGCCGCGCAGGCCGCTGTGGCAATCACCAGCGGAGGACGGCGATACAGTGGCAGGGCAGGCGGGCGCGATTCCGCTTGCCGTCGCGCCAGCGCATGGCTCAGCGGGGCAGTGAGCGGCGAGAGTTCGCCCAGCCCCGCCAGGGCCAGTCGATTCGCGGCCCACGCTTGCCTTCGTTCCCGGCATACGGAACAGCCAGACAGGTGCAGAGTCGCCTCCGCACTCTCCAGTTTTTTGGTCTCTCCCTCAAGCAGCAGTCTTTCCATCTGTCGGCAGTTCATCGTCCGTTCTCCTCCGCCTCTTGTTTGCGCCATTCCGCCAGAGACGAATGCGCCAATTTCAATTCGTAGTAGATGCGCCGCTGGGTGCAGCGCAGGTTCACCGCGATTTCGGCCACGCTCCATCCTTCCCACTCTTTCAGCAGGAAGACCGCTCGCTGACGGGCCGAAAGTGTTGCCAGCGCCTCCAGAATCCGCAGATTTTGCAGTATGCCGTTCTCCGGAGAGGCTACGGCCACCATCCTGAGCGCGAAGTCACCCGACTCTACCCTGCTCCCGGGGCTGCGTCTCCACTCCAGGCAGACATTGATGGCAATGCGTGTCAGCCACGTACGCAGGCTGGCCGTTCCCCGAAATCCGGCACGGGTCCGCAGTGCCCGCAGGAACGTCTCCTGAACGGCATCCTCTGCGTCGTCGGCGCTGCCCAGCATCCCCCGGCAGAGGTGATAGAGAGGACGTTCCAGTTCGTGCAGGTGGTGTTCGCTCAGCATAGGGTCTGCGGGTGCATACATCCGGGGCGCAATGCGAAACAGAGTGCCGGAACTCTCCTCCTCATGAGGTAACGGCATGGTCGAATTTTTATCCAAAGGGGCCTCCACAGGACATTCACTCTCTTTAGATGCAGAGGACAGGCATTTTTACACAGAAACGGCCCTGAAATAACATTATTTTCATGCAGTGTGAGGTATTTCACATACCGTATGTGTCTGAACCGCTTGACCGTTTGACGTGCAATCATTATAATGTAGGCATCATTCATTAGCACAGCAAACGTGATCGGAAGGCAAGACACGTCAGGGTGGGGCGATCCGGGAGGGAGAGACGATGAACATCACACTATTGGGAACCTCTGGAGCCGAAGGCTGGCCGGGGCTTTTTTGTCGTTGTGACGTCTGCCAGACCGCCCGGGCGAAAGGCGGCAAGAACCTCCGTACACGCTCGTCCGCGCTACTCGATGGGGTTCTGAAAATTGACTTCCCCCCGGATATTCTCCAGCAGGTCGTGAATGCCCACGTTGACCTGTTAGGGCTGCGAGCGATCCTCTTCACTCACGCCCATGATGACCATCTCTGCGCGTCGGAACTACAGTATGCCGGTCCCTATTTTGTTCCCACTCCGCTCACCACCCGGCTTCCGCTCTATGGCCCCATTGATGCGATCTGCAAAATCAACGGGATGCTTGAAGTCGAACGGCTTCCGTTCGCGCTGCATGTCCTCCAGCCTTACGAAACGGTCGAAATCGCGGACTACAATGTCACCCCCATCCTCGCGCATCACGATCCCAAACAGGTTTGCTTCAACTATATTATCTCGGATACTTCCGGGGCGACACTGCTCTACGCGACGGATACCGGCTGGTACGATGAGTCTACCTGGCATATCCTCGAACAGCATCGTTTTGATGCGATTGTGATCGAATGCGGCAATGGCCCGAAAACCGGCAGCTATCCCGGTCATCTCTCTATCTCCGACCTCAAGGCGCTCCGGGAGCGCCTTCTAGAGAGCAAAAGCATCACCGCCCCCTGCCCGGTCGTCGCGACCCACTTCCCGCATCTCGGCGGAATGCTGCATGACGAACTGGAAGCCACTCTGGGTGAATTCGGTGCAACAGCCGGATACGACGGCATGGAACTCGCCATCAAACTAACATCTTAGCGGCGATACCGAAACAACCGAATTAAACAACCTGTGCCCGCGCAGGCGGGTACCTGGCCGAAGGCCCCCGAGCGGCAGGGTTCAGCCTGCCGACAAACCCCGAAGGAATTTGCCTCCTCCTCCCCGAACCCTAAAGCACAATGAGAGCGCGCTCAGAAAGCGTAGCCCCCTCGCTCCCGAGACCGGGAACAGGGCCGGTGGGAAAGGGTGGGCGGATGTCGGATGCCAATGAGAGAGAGCTGGGGCAGGTTGCGATTTTATTGCGTACGGGCGACGATGTGGCGGTTGCGAAAATACGTATCGCAGGCGGCACAGTATTGAATCACGAGGGCAGAGCGTTACCGGTACGAACAGACATCCCCGCCGGACACAAATTCGCCTTGCATGAGATCGCTGACGGCGCTCCTGTCCGCAAGTATGGTCAGATCATCGGCTATGCTACCCTGCCGATTCGACCGGGGGAACACGTTCACACGCGCAATCTCGGATTTGGCAAGGGAGAAGGAGAAGGGGCAGGCGCACTGCACCTGGATTACGAATACAGCACGGCCATTCCGAGCGTGGCCTACTACTCGCCGGATCAGATGCGATTCTTTCCCGGTTTCGCTCGTTCGGACGGGCGGATTGGAACCCGCAACTACGTCGGTCTGGTCTCCACAGTCAACTGTTCCGCCTCGACCGTGCAGGCCATTACCGACCATTTTCGTTCGCCCGATGCGCTGAAGGATTTCCCCGGTGTGGACGGCGTGGTGCCGTTCTCGCACAAGAGCGGCTGCGGGATGCATCTCGGCGGGGCCGACTACGCGCAGCTCCAGCGCACCCTCGGCGGGATGGCGAATCACCCCAATATCGGCGGCTATCTGCTGGCCGGGCTGGGCTGTGAGGTCAATCAGGCCCTCAGCATGGCGCAGAATACGGGACTGATAAGCGCGGAATCCATTCGCGTGGGCCGTCCGCAGCTTCCTCCCACCGTCATCATTCAGGAGGAAGGCGGCATTCGGAAGGCCATCAATCGGGGGATCGAAGAGACGCTCAAACTGTTGCGGCAGGCGAGCACGGCCAAACGCACTTCGCAGCCCATCTCCGGTTTGATTGTCGGGACGAACTGCGGCGGCAGCGACGGGAATTCGGGCATCACCGCCAATCCTGCGCTCGGAGACGCCGGAGACGAGTTCGTGCGCTACGGCGCGGGCTGGGTGCTGGCGGAGACCTCGGAGACCTACGGTGCGGAGCATCTGCTGACCCGCCGGGCGGTGACGCCGGAAGTTGGGCAGAAGCTGGTCGCGCTGATGCGCTGGTGGGAATGGTACACCGGTATGTGGGGCGCGAGCATAGACGCCAATCCCTCTCCCGGCAACAAAGAGGGCGGCCTGACGACGATCTATGAGAAGTCGTTGGGAGCGCTGGCGAAAGGCGGCTCCTCGCCGCTCGTTGAGGTCTATAAATTCGCGGAGAAGATAGACAAAAAAGGGTTTACCTTCATGGACACCCCCGGCCACGATCCGGTCTCGGTCACGGGACTAGCGGCGGGCGGCTGCAATCTCATCGTCTTCACAACGGGCCGAGGCTCCTGCCTGGGATTCAAGCCATGTCCGGTTCTGAAAATCTCTACCAACACCCCTCTCTATAACCGCATGGAAGAGGACATGGATATTGATGCCGGGGTTATTCTCAACGGTGTCTCCATCGCTGATGTCGGGCGGCAGATATTCGAGGAACTGATCGCGGTCGCGGGCGGCAAGAAGACCAAGAGCGAAGCGCAGGGTCTGGGAGAGACGGAGTTTGCCCCCTGGATGCTCGGCCCGGTGATGTAGCGGGGCAGTCGAGTGCCACTTTTGAAGGAGAAGACCGATGCTGCTTGCTGTGGATGTGGGCAACACGAATATCGTGATCGGCGTCTATCGGGGCAGGGGAGACGAAGCGCAACTTATCGGCGACTGGCGTATTCGCACCGACCGGGAGCGCACGACCGACGAGCATGGAATGCTGCTCAAACATCTGCTGGAGCATAACGGCATCGCTTTGCAGCAGGTGCATCATCTCGCCATCTCCAGCGTCGTTCCCACCATGAACGAAACTCTGGCGGAACTCTCGCGCCGTTACTTTTGCGCGGAGCCGTTCATCGTCGGCAAAGAGACCGATACCGGAATTCGGATTCACTACCAGCCTGCTTCTGACGTGGGAGCCGACCGCATCTGCAACGCCGTCGGAGCCTTCGCGAAGTACGGTGGCCCTGCCATCGTCGTAGACTTCGGAACCGCGACAACTTTCGACGCCATCGCCGCCAACGGAGACTATCTCGGCGGCGCAATCATGCCGGGCATCGGCATCTCGATGGATGCGCTCTTTCGCAACGCTGCCCGCCTCTACCGGGTCGAACTCGTTGCGCCCCCGCAGGCAGTGGGTACCAACACTGTTCACGCCATGCAGAGCGGCCTAGTTTTCGGATTCGCAGGCCAGACCGACGCGATGGTAGATCGTTTCCGCAAAGAACTCGGCGACAATGCCCGCGTCATCGCCACGGGCGGACTGGCCGAACTGATCCACAAAGAGAGCCGCACAATCGAAGTGGTGGATCAGCGCGTCACTCTGGAAGGTTTACGTCTCCTCTTCGAGCGTCAGCATTCCTGACAGACACGCCTCCTGCGAACCGCCAATGCACTTCGCAGGGTTGTCCCTCCAGCCTCTCGTGATCCGCTGAGTTCTGCCTGTCGCTGCGCCAGTCGCACAAAAAACAGTCTGCTCGGATAGAGGAGTATTTACTCTTCAATCCGAGCAGACTGTTTTTCATTTCAGCCTTCCATGCCCCGCGAACACCCTATCGCATGAAAATGCTTGCTCCCCCAGATGGGGACGGGAGGAGCTACTTGCCCCCTTCGGGGTTCTTCTCTTTGGCCGCTTCCTTGTTGACCTGATCGGCATTCATCGTTGATTTCTGGTCGCCCGCAGGCGCTTCAGCGGGCTTAGAGCCACCGCATCCGGCCAGCAGACCTGCCGACAGGACACAGACAGCCATCAGCGCAAAGAGTTTCGCGATACCCCGAACGTTCAAAAGAGCAGAACCGCTCTGTTTACGCATTGTTCATTCTCCCTGTGGGACGAAAAGCCCCGCTCCGTATTCGTTGTAGACCGCTCCGGCAAATAGATTGCCGGAGCGGTCTGTGAGAGACGTAGAGTCTTACTTCACTGCACCGGTTACGGGAGGGCGCAGGGAGTAACGCCATTACTTGCGGCGTAGGTTACGAGCCAGGCACGCTCGGTAGCCTTCGGGCAGAAGAACTGAGCGCCACGGCAGTAAGCCTGCCCCTTGATTCCACCGGCGGTAGAAGTGCTGGGCGGAGCGGGATGGGGGAACATATCGTCCGCTTTCCGATACTTTGCATGACCGTCGAGGAAGACGTAGTTCGCACCATCAGAGTGGCGATAAGGCCGATCCCGATCTCCCGGCACGCCCATGTTGACATTGAAGTGCTGTCCGTATCCGGCGAAGTGATGCGGCATATCCATCAGACCTGCCGTGCTGCTATCTCCGACGAAGACGCAGTTGGAGGGGCTGTCAATCGAGACAAGGCTGAGGTAACGGAAGGCGTACGGGCTGTTGGCATCGTAGTCATAGACATAGGCGTAGTTCAAACCGTAGCTGCGGCCGGTTGCGGACGAATCCGCAGCGGCATCCGGGCAGTGCCAGACACCAGACCAGTTGGGCGCAGAAGTATCGCCGGGATTACCACTCTTGACGTAGGGATACAGTTTCGCGTCCCAGTAACGATCCACGGTATCGTTGCCGGGAGAGTTGCGGCACGGAACCGTGGCAGCCCCATTGGATGTACAGTAGAAGTACTCACTCCAGGTGGGGAAGCCTTCATCATAGTCCTGAGCATACATCATCAGGGCGGTACCCATCTGCTTCTCATTGCTCAGGCAGGAAATGGCACGGGCTTTCTCACGAGCCTGTGCGAAGACGGGGAAAAGAATGGCGGCGAGAATCGCGATAATCGCGATGACGACAAGGAGTTCAATCAGAGTGAACCCTTTACGAGACGGTAACCGTGTAGACATAATGCCTCCTGCGTTCCTGAATAGGGAATGAATGGTGAAAAAGACCCTCTTCCTCGATAAGTCCTCAATGCATTGTGCGTTTCGGCCTCATTGCCGGACATAGGTGGGCCTGTAAACAGGAACTACGGGCGCAGGAATCATGCGTCTGCACGTGCCGCTACAGGCTGACGACAACTGTACAGAACAGCATACGGCGGAAGTTAAGCGAGGAATATCCGTACACAACGTCGCTACAAGAAAACGATTCCACATGACGGGAGGAACCGCGCTGCTATGAGATCAGTACGAAGTCGATGCAGCTAGAGTCTCAAAGAGACACCTGCCGACTGCCCGGGCAGAAAAGCGACAGGTTTTTGATATTCCTGCCTATTATAACAGATTATCTGTCAAAAAACAAGTAGTCTGTGGCATCACAGGGACAGAAAACAGCCTGCCACTTTTCAGCCTTCGAGCAGCAGGCTTTCTGGGTCTTCGAGGAGTTCCTTGACTCGGACGAGGAACCGAACGGCTTCACTGCCGTCTACGATGCGGTGGTCGTAGGAGAGAGCGAGGTACATCATCGGGCGAATGACGATCTGGCCGTCCACGACCATAGCCCGCTCCTGTATTTTGTGCATTCCCAGGATACCGACCTGCGGATAGTTGAGGATGGGAGTAGACATCAGCGAACCGAAGATGCCGCCATTGGTGATGGTGAACGAGCCTCCGACGAGTTCGGTAATGGCGAGTTTCTTCGTACGGGCGCGTTCTGCGAGGTCTTTGATCTCTTTTTCGATGCCCGCGAAAGTCTTCTTATCGGCATCCCGCAGAACCGGTACGACCAGCCCCTCCGCCGCGCCAACGGCAATGCCGATGTCGTAGTAGCGCTTGAGAACGATCTCTTTGTCCTGGATTTCGGCGTTCAGGTACGGGAAGGATTTCAGCGCACCGATCACGGCTTTGGTAAAGAAGGACATGAAGCCGAGTTTGATGCCGTTGCGCTTTTCAAAGGATTCGTTGCGGCGTTTCCGCATGTCCATGATCGCCGTCATATCCACTTCGTTGAAAGTAGTCAGCATGGCGGCGGTGTTCTGGGCATCCTTGAGATGTGAGGCGATGACCTGCCGCATTCGGGACATGGGGATGCGCTCTTCACGGCCTTTGTCGTTCGCGGCGGCAGGACTCGGGACAGAGGGAACGGCCACCGGGCGTGGAGCGGCGGGGGAGGTTTCGATGCGCGGTGCGGGAACCGGGGCCGTTGTGGGTTGGACGGCCTTCTCGACATCCTGCCGGGTGACTTTGCCGCCTGCGCCGGTTCCGGCGATCTGGCTCACATCCACGCCCTTGTCCTTCGCGACCTTATCGGCGAGAGGCGTCGTGTGCGGGGCAGGACGGCCATTTTCCGCCGCGACGGAGTCAGTGACGGCCTCGGGCTGTACGGGAACGACGGCAGGCGCTGTCGTGCCGTTCGAGGCGGCGGGAATCGCTCCGGATTCGGCGATCATGCCCAGAACATCGTTGACAGAGACCGTCTCGCCTTCCTGTCGAACGATCTTATCGAGTGTGCCAGCGGACTGCGCTTCAATCGAATTGTTGGCCTTATCGGTCTCCAACTCAACCAGTTCGTCGCCAGGGGCAACCATCTCGCCCTCTTTTTTGAGCCAGCGCACGATGGTGGCTTCGCTTATGGACTCGCCCATTGAAGGGACGCGTATCTCTACGGGCATCTCGCAATACACTCCGTTTCCAGGAAACAAATACGATTATTTGCGGGCATGACGCGCACTCAGGCCCCACTCTTCCAGGCTGGAAGAGACCGCCAGCGCCTCCGGGGCATTTTCCAGCGCGGCGGACAGCAGCCGGTTCTGCTCCGCCGTGTGTGCCGCCATCGAACCTTCGGCGGGACTCGCTCCTTCCGCACGACCGACATAACGCAGTTCGCCATGCCACTCGACCTGTTCGCTCAGGCGCGGCGCGATGAAACTCCACGCTCCCATGTTGCGCGGCTCTTCCTGAAGCCAGACAACCTCCCGCAGATTGGGATAGCCTGCGATGACCTTCTTGAGTTCTTCGGCAGGGAGGGGATAGAGCTGCTCCACGCGCACCGTTGCCACCCGATCCGCCTGAGCATAGGCTTCGGTTCCGGTCAGGTCAACATAGACTTTGCCGCTGCACAGTACCAGCCGCGTAATCTGCTCGGCGCGGCTCTGGGCGGCGGCATCGTCAATGACGGGCTGGAAGGTTCCCTGTGTCATGTCGGCCAGCGAGGAACCGGCGCGGGGATGGCGCAGCAGGCTCTTGGGCGTCATGACGATGAGCGGACGGGGATCGCTCTCCAGCAGGGCGGCCTGTCGGCGCAGCAGATGGAAGTACTGGGCCGGAGAGGTGCAGTTCACGACCCGAATATTGTCGTTGGCGGCAAGCTGGAGGAACCGTTCCAGACGGGCGCTGGAGTGTTCCGGGCCGCTGCCCTCATAGCCGTGCGGCAGCAGTAGAATAAGCGACGGCGACTGCTTCCATTTCGCGTAGCCTGCCGTCAGGAACTGGTCAATGATGACCTGCGCTCCGTTGGCGAAGTCGCCGAACTGGCCTTCCCACAGGGTCAAAACGCCGGGTGCGTTGATGCAGTAGCCATACTCGAAGCCCATCGCGGCATTTTCCGACAGAGGGCTATTGTAGACGGCGAAGGCGGCGCGGGCGGCAGAGATGGACTGAAGAGGAACATAGCGTTCGCCCGTGACCGTATCGTGCAACACAAGGTTGCGGTGGCCGAAGGTGCCGCGTTCCGAATCCTGTCCGGTCAGGCGGATCGGGGTGCCATCTGCCAGGATCGAGGCGAAGGCGAGCGTTTCCGCCTGTCCCCATTCAATGCCACCTTCGGTCTGGAGGCCCGCTCGCCAGCGGGTAAAGACGCGCTCCAGCTTCGGGTTCACCTGGAGACCTTCCGGCCACGTCAGCAGGGCGGTGTTCAACTCGTTCAATTTTTCGGCAGGCAGAGCGGTTTCGACGCTGCGGAGGCTCGGCGGCAGGGTCGCCTCCGTTCCCGCGCCTGCATGATCGGAAGGCGTCTGTTTGCGGGCCGCCATCAGGCGCTCTTTGACCGTCGTGATGAACGCGGTGGCCTGCTCCTCCGAGACAAGGCCCTCTTTCTGAAGCTGATCTGCCCAGAGTTCGCGAACCGTCGGATGGGCCTCAATGACCTCGTACATACGCGGTTGTGTCAGTTCGGGGGCATCGCCTTCATTGTGACCGTAGCGGCGGTAGCCGATGAGGTCAATCAGGAAATCCTTATGGAACCGTTCGCGATACGCCTGCGCCATACGCGCCGCCGCAATACAGGCCAGGGGGTCGTCCGCGTTGACATGGACGATGGGAATCTCAAAGCCTTTGGCGAGGTCGCTTGCATAGAGGGTCGAGCGTCCGTCGCTCGGCAGTGTGGTAAAGCCGATCTGATTGTTGACGATAATATGGATCGTGCCGCCTGTCCGGTAGCCCGTCAGGTTGGTCATATTGAGCGTTTCCGCGACGACGCCCTGACCGGGGAAGGCCGCATCTCCGTGAATGGCGATGGGCAGCGCGGAACGGACATCCCGCTCCGGCTCTCCCCGATGCGTACGATCCTCCTGCGCGGCGCGGGTGTGGCCCTCGACAACCGGGTTGACGAACTCCAGATGGCTTGGGTTGGGAACGAGGGTGATCGGCATCTCACGGATACCGCTCTCTTTGTACGCCCGCCGAAAGCCGAGATGATACTTCACGTCGCCCGGATAGCCGCGCCCGCTGCGCCCGGCGACCGAGGCCGACTCGTCGCGGGTCTGCGTCTCGAACCCGACAAGGATATTGGCGTAAGGCTTGCCGAGAACATGCGCCAGCACATTCAAACGTCCCCGGTGCGCCATGCCCATCACGACATCGCGGGTTCCGTTCTCCGCCGCCAGCCGAATGATCTCATCCAGCACCGGAACGAGCATATCCGTGCCTTCGATAGAGAACCGTTTGCTGCCTTTGAAGGTGGAGTGGATGTAGCGTTCGAAGGTTTCGACTTCGGTAAGGCGTTCGAGCAGATCAGTCTTTTCGTCGGGGGTCAATCGGGGAAGGAAAGCGCCGCTTTCGGTGGAGTCGCGCAGCCAGTAGCGTTCTTCGCTGCTTTCGATATGTTCGTCGTCGTAGCCAATGGTGCCGGAATAGACCTGACGGAGGCGTTCTATCGCTTCGCGGGCGTTGCTGGTGGTGCGCCCGATGGGGCCGCCAACGACGCTGGAAGGCAGCGTCTCCAGTTCTTTCGCGGTCAGTTTGTGTTCGTGCAGTTCCAGTCCAGCGTTGCCCGGAGGCGTCAGACCGAGCGGGTCTACATGGGCTTCCAGATGGCCGCGCTGCCGGATAAATCGCGCCAGGCGTGCGGCGGCGGCGGCAAGGCGTATCGTCTTGGATTCGTCGAAACAGGGCGCGGAGGCTTCAGGAGAAGGCTCTGTTCGGGACGGCATCGCAGTATTCGTGCGGCCTGTGACCGCTCCCTCGGCTGCGAGCGCGAGAACGTCGGCGGGATGACTATCAAAAAAAGCGCGGGTCTCTGCGTCTACCGAGGTTGGGTCCTGTCGGTAACGGTCATAGAGTTCCAGCGCGTAGCCCGCATTGGGGCCGTGAAAGAGGTGTAAGTCGCTCATCACGTATTCCGTACTTTCGCCAGATCACTTCGGCATTGAAAAGTGACCCAATCAAAAATTGACATTGGGGTTATCATACCGTCTTTTTACGCCCGAAGTCAAGCCAAAGTTTTCATACCGCACGATGAGCGCATCTAAATTCGCTTCCCCAAGTTTCAACATGCAACATTGCCCGTTCCACCGTAAGCGTACCGGTAGTTCGCAAGCGTCCTGCTGCTGTCCCTGTGTAGAACCTCGGTGGGACGGTTGGCATTGTCGAAGGTCGTGGCGACCGTGCTGCCATTCCCGCTCGTCTGTCCGGTCTGGCGGTTGGCGGCATCGTAGGAGAAACTGGTGGTCTCGCTGCTCGGATTGACGACCTGAGTAAGCCGGTCGCCTGCATCAATGTTTGTGTTCCTTATCCCATTGCTTGCGCTCTTTGACTGCTTCTTTGAGAAGTACGGCTATGCGAGGATCTTTTACTTGAGGGTCATAAGGTTTCCCGTGTTTGTCGCGGAGAACAGGATCCGCACCATATTGTAGAAGTACTTCAACAACATCTACGTAACCCTGAGTAGCGGCAATATCTATGATAGGAGCCTTTTGCAAATGTCCTTGAACAATGAGAGTTAGCACTCCTTGTCGAATTTGGTTTTGCCGATCAAATCGATAAAGGAGCGCTAACACGATGATTTTAGCAGATATTTGGGAGACTAT
>JBBRLP010000002.1:0-167907 GCA_038231295.1 Chthonomonadales bacterium | reverse complement strand
GTATCCAGGTAGGCATCTGTTTTGCGGTGTTGCCCACCAGAGCCAGGGGCGTTAAGTAGTGGTGTCCACGCGAACGGACCAAAGCACGGGTGGAAAGCGCGCTCATCTTGCAGTCGCCGACAAATAACAGTCCGGTCGCCGCCAGCAGGCCACAAACAAGTTCTACGATGGGCACATACAAGCCATCGTCGGCTCTCCCCCCCGACACCACCTGGGTCACCAGGGGCAGTCCGAGCGGATCGAGAGTGGCCATCATGACTTTGACCTGCAAAAGATCTGGATTGTCTTTGCTGTGGCCGAATTGGAAGAGGCTGTCTTGGCCTCCGGTATGGTAGCCGGAGACGGTTGTCGCATCCAGACGCACACATTTTTGTGGGAGTTCATAGACACGCACGGCATTTTGGGCGAAATCGTGCTCGATAGCGTGCCAGTAGTCGGGTTTGCTGAGTTCTCGCAAGACGATAGTCAAGCGGTCGTCGGTAAAATCGGTATCGCGGATGCTCTGCCCGGTGACGCTCTGGAGGGTCTGGTGCGCTTGAGCCACCCATTCTCGGACGGTAAGTTTGCGGTGGTCCCCTTGGGAGAGAATGTGCGCCAGCCAGATGGTGGCGACCCATCCCCAACTGAGGCCCTTCTGGAGCCAATGCCTGGGCAGATGGCGGTCGAGCAAGTCGGGCAATTGGACCTGCAACATGACATGCAGGAGCAAGACCCGATCATCGATGCGTTCGATGGTGAGAGTGAGTGAATTTTCCATCCTCGGAGGATACCAGAGAATTCAACTTTTGGCCTCCGGATTACGCGAATGATGAGATCTCAGGATACCTTACCCGAAATTAGAGGACAGAAATGTTGGTCTCCTCCACTGAACTAAACGGCGGGGTTGTCGTCAGTGGAAGCAAGAGAATACAGGATGAATAAGTGAAGGACGACAGTCCCCGCTGTGCGACTATCCGCATGATTAGGAGAGGCATCATGGACAGAAAGACGTACCAATATGCGTGTGGACTTGCCGTTGTACTCGCCCTGGGGGCGCTGGCGGGCTGCCATGTGGCTCGAAACCGGGTACGTTATCTCGTTTCAGCGCAGATGCAGCAGAGACTCCAGATGGAACAGGCGGCAGGCGGGCCGTTGCGGGGGCGAATGACGGGGAAGCCGCGCACAGAGGACGGGAGGGAAGTGACCAATACGCAGATCGGAGGTCTGTCGGTCTCCGTATGGCTTCCCGCGCCCGCTTTCAAGGGGCCGACACCGCTGGTGATCTTCTCACATGGCTTTCACGGTTCGAGTATGCAGTCCGCGTTTCTCATGAAGGCGCTGGCAGAACACGGCTATCTGGTGATCGCACCCAATCACAAAGATTCCTCGCGCAACGGTGGCGCATCCCGTGCGGAGGCCAGCTTTGGCAATGCCGCGTCCTGGAGCGAGCAGACCTACAAAGACCGCGCTGGGGACATCACCTCGCTTCTCCAGAACCTCAAGAAAGACCCTGCTTGGTCCAATACCATTGACTGGACAAAAGTCGCGCTGGCAGGTCACTCCCTGGGCGGCTATACGGCGCTCGGACTGGCAGGCGGATGGCCGAGCTGGAAACTGCCGGAGATCAAGGCGGTTCTTGCGCTCTCCCCCTATTGCAGCCCCTACGTAGAGAAGGGTCGGCTGAACGCCCTCACGATTCCGGTGATGTACCAGGGCGGCACACGCGACCTCGGCGTCACGCTGACGGTAAAGCGGAGTGGGGGGCGCTTTTGACAAGACGCCCGCTCCCACCTACTTTATCGAGTTCGACAAGGCAGGCCACTTCGCCTGGACAGACGTCAATCCGACCTATCAGACGAGCATCGCCTACTACAGCGTCGCGTTCCTGGACAGATACCTTAAAGACGACAAAACCGCCGACCTCTCCCGTCGCCGCCCCGATTTTACGGAACTGCGGAAGAAGTAACGCGGAGGAAAAAGTTCGGCAAACAGAATTCACGGCTTGCAGACAGGCATCCGAGAGCCCCTACTCTTGAGCGACAGAGAAGGTTATGCTCACACGACCGCCCCTTCCGGGCATGTCGTGTATACTAACGGCGTGTCAAAACCTCTCAATGTGTTCCGATCCGCTAGAGGCTACAACCTGAGATTCTCATGCGCCGTTAGTATAACTTTCCAGGATCGGGAGTTGCCATTACTGCAAAATGATACGCCTCATTGAAAAACGAGCCGATTCATAATGAATCGGCTCGTTGAGGGGAATGGGAGCCAGGGTTATTTGGTAACGACGATCTCCTGTGGGGCGGAGACAGTGACGCGCTCCGGGTTGTAGTAAGGATAGACCTTACTGAGCGGAGTTTTCGCCTTGATCGGATATTTGGCGCGGAGTTGATAAGTCAGGACGACCGTTTCGCCGGGGCCGAGTTTCTCCATGTAGACGATCACCTGCCGCGCCGCCACCGTATACTTGCTGATCGCCTTCTTCGCGACCGCATCTTCCAGTTTCTCCGGGTTAACGGTGAAACCAGGCGGGACGCCCACATCAATCAGCGGCATCTCGGCGATTCTCGTGGTCTGATTGTGGATCGTGACGGTGACCGTAGCGGTATCGTCCTGGGCCAGCGTGGTCTTGTCGTACTCCACTTTCAGAGCAAGCGGTTCGAAGCCGGGCTGCGGAACCGGAGGGGCATTTTCCCACGGCTCATAGTAGCGGCCTGCGATCTGATAGAGCAGCGAACCGTCGCCATCGTAAGCAAGAGTGACGTTGTTGGCTTCGCCTTCGTGCAGGAACTCGGCGAGATTGACCTGCCGCATGACGTCGTTATTGTCGGCGGTAATCTGAATTGTACCGGCCTTTTGCCCGTTGGCTGTGATCGTCACGGTGCCTTTGCCGCCTCCGCTTGCGTTGCGGCTCGCATAGAGCAGGGCTTTCATGCTCCATACCGTTCCCTGCGTGGTAGACCAGGTGCCAAAACTGTCTTTGCCTTGCACCAGATAGGTCAGTACCTTGTTCAGGAATCCGGCGTTGCGGCCCCATTTGACCAGCCCGAAAGCGGCCAGCCCGGTGGTTTCGAGGTCCGCCCCCTCCGCCTTCGCGCCGGTGAAGGTCTGCGTATCGCTCTGCCACCAGGCGGCCTTGTCGGTTGTCTTCGCCAGCGCGATCAGGGCTTCCGCGAATTTCGCCGTCGTATCCGCCTCCGGTTCGACTTTGGTCAGCAGATTGAGGATGACCGCCAGCGTGTAGGGGTCTTTGGCTTCGGCTCCATGTTCCTTGACGTAGCCTATCCCTTTCATCACCTGCGGGCCTTTGTAGCCGCTCTCCGCCAGCGCCCAGGCGACATACGCTGTGGAGCGAAGAACCCCGGACTGCCGATTGATGATTCCCTCGGCAATACCCTGGTTCTTCTCCTCCCAGGTTCCGTCCTCACGTTGTCTCGCGGCCAGCCAGTTCTGTGTTCGAGCGATCACGGCTGGGTCTACGTCGTGAACTTTCGCCATATCGCTGAATTCGAGCAGGCCGTAGGCAGTCAGAATCTGGTGGGCAGGCTCGTCGCCGAACCAGGAGAACCCGCCGTTCTTGCACTCGAACGTGACGAGCCGTTGGTAGCCGACATTGATGTACTGTTCGGCCTTCAACTGAAGCTCGGGATTGATCTTTTTGGTGGCTTTCAGATAGTCCAACACGAGCAGGTTCGGATAGGTCGTAGAGCTTGTCTGCTCGAAACAGCCTCCCGGCATCCGCAGAATGCCGTCCAGCCCTTCGACCACACTGCTGAACGCGCCGGGATAGAGCTTGACGAAGTAGATGCTCGCCCCCTTGATGGCCCCGGCAGGAATGGTAAAAGATTTCTCCGACTTCTGCTCCAGACGGTCATTGATCGCGACATCGGTACGCTTGCCATTCGGCAGGACTTCTATCTGACGCCGCACGGCGTCGGAGAGTTTGCTGCCCTTCGCCGTCACCATCAGGGCATGACCGCCCAGAGCGGTGACCGTTATCGGGTAGTAGACGACTTTGACCTGTCCGCTCTCGATAGCGATATTTTGCTGCGCGGAACCCTGGAGTTTGAACCAGGGCTGTGTCTCCAGAGTAAGCGCGACGGTCTGCGCAGCAGGCAAGTAGTTGTAGACGGCGACAGGAATCTCGACATGATCGTCTTTTGTCAGCGAGACAGGCAGGTCAATATCCACAAAAAAGTCCTGAAAGACTTTGACGCCGCTGGTCGTGCTGCCAAGCTGCCCGTTCATGCTGTTCGCCATTGCGCTGAGTCGCCAGGTCGTGATGGAGTCCGCCATCGGCACTTTGATCTCGGCCAGTCCGTTCTCATCTGTCAGCAGAGCGGGGTTCCAGTACATCGTCTCCGGGAAGTATTCGCGTACTCTGGGAGCCGCCCCACCAGTTGCTTTCGTTTCGGCTCTGGTTTCGGAAAGGGTCGCCTTCATCGCCCCTTTCTCCATCATCTCCGGCGCCGCCGCAGCCCGGAATGCGAACATGGGCCGGTCGGCAGCCCTTCCGAATTCCAGTACTCTCTCTGGCATCGCTGCACCTGGTGCACCGCCAGGCGCCCCGCCTCCGAATCCTCTTCCGCCTCTGCGCCGACCAATTCCATTGCCGTTCCATCCATACTGGTAGACGCCCATAATATCGTCGGCAGTCCCCCACTTCCCATCTGGACCGGAGGAGTTCAGAGCGAAATACTGGTGGTAGGCATTCTGACCGCCCAGATCGGTCTTGTAGAAATGGCCCCAGGGATCGAGGAGGTCCGCTTCTTTCAGATAGTCCTTCTCGACGAGTTTGTTGAGCGAATCTTCGGCTTTGAGCGGAGTTTTGGCGTCGGCCTGATATTTCGCAATGGCCGTCCATATCTTCTGATGCGTCTGGGTCATCTCCTGGACGACCTTCATTCGTATCGCGTTATACCGATCCTGATAGGTGTTGACCTGAATCTCGAAATCGCCGGAGCGCGGCATCGCGCAGAGTAGCATGGCGGCTCCCCGTTGCCGTTCCGCATCCCGAAGGATCGGAATCGGGCCAGCGTTGGGCTGCATGAGTCCGGTGGGGCGCAGGCCGTGTATCTCGTATTTCGGCTCCATGAGTTCTTTTTCGAGCAGGAAGTAGATTTTCTCCAGACCGGGCTGAAGTTCGGAGAGGGCAAAGACGCTCTCATCCACCATCGCGAGACCGAGAGCCGCCTGCACCGGGCGATGCTGCGAATCATGGACGGAGAACTTGAGGGTAGCGTCGCCACCCGGTTTGTAGTCCGGCCTGTCCGCGACGATCTTGATTTCGAGGTCGTCCGCCGGGGAGACGACAATAGTGCGCGTGTCTCGAATGATCTCCTCGGAGGGCAGGATTTTGTAGGCGTGTATCTCCAGCGTTCCCACCATGTCGTGCGTGAGCGGGAGCGTGAGATGGCTTTCATTGCCGTTCAGCGGCTCCGCACGGGTGAGGATCGTCTGACGGTTGCGGACGACATCAAGGTAGAGCGTCCCGCCTTTAAGCGAGGAGAGAGCGGCGAGATTCAGCCGATCCCCGACCTTCGCCAGCGTCTTGTCGCTGCGGAGGATAAGGCCGTCCTGCACGGCAGCGAACTGGAGTGTCTGGACGCTGGAGGTCTTGCGCCCTTTGTCGTCGGTCGCTGTGACATTCAGCAAAACAGGTTCCGTTCCCGGCGTGAAGTCGAAGACCGCCAGACCGAGATCATCCGTTTTGAGCGCTTTCAAAACAGGCGATTTGACGGCCTTCGCGTCCTTGAGGACAATAGGCTTCGGCTGGTTCTCCTTCTCTGATATCGCCGCTTGCAGTAAGTTCAGGATGGTTCCGTTATTGTTCGCCACGGGACTTCCCGGCGAAGTCGCCACTTCGACGAGAGTGTTTTTCAGAGGCGTTCCGTCCGGGGTGGAGACAGCGATATAGACGCGATTGGGTACATTTGGAACGAGGCCGCGATGCTCCGGTACGACGACGAGCGAAACAGGGTCTTTAACGACCGGGACGCTGAGGTGGGCCTCCTGCTTGTGGTCGGCTGTGTCTTTGAGTGTCGCGGCGAACTCCACAACGGCCTTCCCCTGCTCGAAAGGCTGCCCGACGAAGGAATTCGGCAGCGTGTAGCGGAAGGTGTAGGCTCCAATCGGGCTGGTGGTTCCCTTGAGTTCGGTGAGTTTCGTCACGCCGATGTCGAGGGTGTTCACCGTAACGGTCACACTGCCGTCTGCCACCGGTTTGCCAAAGAAGTAGTTGGCCTTGACGGTTCCCCGTACCTCTTCTCCGGGCAGGTAGTAGGGCTTATCCGTAGTGACGGCGAGCTTGAACTTCGGCAGAACATAGCGCTGGACGTTCACTTTCTTTTCGGTCTGGCCCTGCGACAGCGTGGCGCGGAGGGTAAACGTCCCCATGTTCACCTCGTCGGCCAGAACGAAATCTGTCCCGCTGAGGCCAAAAGCCGAAAGCTTGTCCCGCTTCTTAAAAACTTTGTTGCCGCGAGCGTCCTCCACCTCGAACGTGATCGGCTGATCGGCGAGGGCTTTGCGCGTCGCCATATCGAGTGCGAGGGCGCGAATGTGCATCGTCTGGCCGGGCTGATAGAGGGGTTTATCCGAGGTGAGGAGAACCTGAACCGACTCGGTCAGTTGAATCGGCTGCGTGATGGTATCTGTACCGAGAGGCGATTTGACGCTGACGTTCAGTTGGTAGGTTCCTGCTTCGGCGGCGGGGGCATTGAAACCGGCGTCCAGGGTTCCCAGACCGCTGGTTTCCCCCTCAAACAGTTTCGTCGCATCGCCCGGTTTGCCATTTTCAATCTTCGCGAGGGTCAGTGTGACGTTCGCCCGCACCGCTTTGCTGGTCAGATGATTGACGACGATGACGCGCAGAGAGGCAGGGCCACCGCGCAGCCAACTGCGCTGACCCAGCACACGGGTTTCCAGGGGAGTAAGCGTGTACTCCGCTTTGGGATCACCCCGATGGCGTCCCGCAGAGGGAATACAGACGGCAGACGCGGGCCGATGTTGCGCTCCTCCCGACCCCTCTCCCAGCCCGACGCACAGCACAAGGCCCGCACAGGCGAGCAATGGGATTCGCATTGAAGGACTCCTTTCTCCCAACATCATGTCAGGAGCAGCAAATGACAGTTCCGGCCCTTTAGACGCAGCCACCTGGGAAAGCGTTACCATTGCTGCGCGTTTGGGGGGCAAGGTGGTATAATTCGAGGAAAGGATACGGACGTGTCAAAACCTTTTGATGTCGCCACAAAACAACTCGTCGAAATTGACCCTCTCGCCTGGCTGCGCTTCCTCGGACTGCCCGGCGAGAGAGCGGTTCTGATGGACGCAGACCTCTCCACCGTTGTCGCCGAAGCAGACCGCATTCTGCAAGTCTCGAACCCGGACTATCTCGCCCACTTCGAACTCCAGGCGACCTACAAAAACCGACATGGGCGACAGAACGCTGTTCTACAACGTCGTTTCGTACTACAAGTATCGCCTCCCGGTGGAAAGCGTCGTCGTGCTGTTGCGTAAAGAGGCGGACGGCCCGCAGATGTCCGGCAGTGTGACTTACGGAACGCAGAATTTTGGCTACCGGATCGTGAAGTATGGGAGAAATCGGCACAGGAGCTGCTGAACGCGCCTTTAGCGCTGCTTCCGCTAGCTCCCCTCGCGGATGTTTCCGCTGCCGACCTGCCGGGCGTAGTCGCACAAATGGCACACCGCATTGACGCCGAGGCTCCCGATGCAGAACGGGGTATGCTCTGGACAACAACGTGGTTTCTGCTTGGTTTGAAATACGATGCGGAGTTTTCACGACAACTGCTGAAAGGAGTGATGGGAATGAAAGAATCCAGTACCTACCAATGCACGCTTGAAGAGGGACGGGTCGAAGGGCGCGAACAAGGTCTTGAGCAGGGACGCACGGAGGAAGCAATGAAGATACTCCTCAAGATCGGCGAGAAGCGATTTGGAAAGCCTGCCGGAAAGACGCAAGCCGCGCTGGAGGCGATATCTTCGCATGAGCGGCTCGAAAAACTGATTGACCGTGCGCTGGAAGTCGAGACCTGGGAAGAACTCTTAAAGTAGTTCCCCTTTGCGTCAGGTAACGCAATAAGAGTCTATCCCCGATGGCGCTTGACCATGTCGGAAGTTCTCCTCTTGGGATAGGCTCTAAGTTATCGGGAGATGAAATGAACGTCAGTCCTTTCGCAGGCAAAATCGCCGAAGCGAGTATGCTCATTGATGTGCCGCAGTTGATAACGGCCTACTATACCGAACGCCCTGATCCTGCGGTTGCAGAGCAGCGGGTCGCGTTCGGCACTTCGGGGCATCGCGGGTCGTCGCTGCAACGCAGTTTCAACGAGTGGCATATCCTTGCGATCACGCAGGCGATCTGTCTCTACCGCAAACAGCAGGACATCACCGGACCGCTTTTTATTGGCATGGACACACACGCCCTCTCGACGCCTGCGCTGATGAGTGCGCTCGAAGTGCTGGCGGCGAACGAAATCGAGATACGCATTGCCCCGGATGGCGAGTATACCCCGACCCCCGCCATCTCTCACGCTATCCTGACCACGAATCGCGGACGCACCGACGGGCTTGCAGACGGCATCGTTATCACGCCTTCCCACAATCCCCCGCAGGATGGCGGCTTCAAATACAACCCGCCGAGCGGCGGCCCTGCCGACACCTCCATCACCAAATGGATCGAGACGAAGGCCAACGAGTTCCTCGGCAACGGCCTGTTCGATGTGCAGCGCACCTCCGTCGAAAAGGCCCTTCGCGCTCCCACGACGCAGCGGCACGACTACATTTCTGCCTATGTCAACGATCTTGAGAACGTCCTGGATATGGAGTTCCTGCGCGGGTCACAGATTCGGATGGGTGTGGACCCGCTCGGCGGGGCCGGAGTTCACTACTGGGGGCCGATAGCCGAGAAGTACGGGCTGAACCTCACGATTGTCAACAAGACCGTAGACCCGACCTTTCGCTTCATGTCGGTGGATTGGGACGGGAAGATTCGCATGGACCCTTCCTCGTCCTACGCCATGCAGAGCCTTATCGGTCTGAAAGACCGCTTCGATATCGCGTTCGCCTGCGACCCTGACCACGACCGGCACGGCATCGTCACGCCGAGCGGCGGTCTCCTGCCTCCGAATCACTACCTCGCGGTCGCCATCTACTATTTGTTTCAACACCGCCCCGAATGGAGCGGGAGTGCTGCCGTCGGGAAAACGGTCGTCAGTAGCCAGATGATTGACCGGGTGGCGGCGAAACTTGGGCGTAAACTGAATGAAGTCCCGGTCGGGTTCAAGTGGTTTGTGGATGGTCTGCTGGACCGTTCGTTGGCCTTCGGTGGGGAGGAGAGCGCAGGAGCCTCGTTCTCACGGCGTGATGGCACGGCGTGGACAACCGACAAAGACGGCATCATCCTGACCCTGCTCTCGGCGGAGATCACGGCGCGAATGGGCAAAGACCCCGCCCTGGTCTATGCCGACCTCACCGCCGAACTCGGCGCTCCCGTCTACGACCGCATCGAAGCGCCTGCCAGCCCGGAGCAGAAAGCCATTCTCGCCAAACTCTCCCCGGAACAGGTTCACTCAACCGAGATGGCAGGCGAAAAGATCGAGCGCATCCTCACTACTGCTCCCGCCAATGGAGCCGCTATCGGTGGGTTGAAGGTGGAGACGGCGAGCGGCTGGTTTGCCGCCCGTCCCTCCGGCACCGAGAACATCTACAAAATCTACGCCGAAAGTTTCCGCGACGATGCCCACCTCAAGCGCATTGAAGCGGAAGCGCAACAGATCGTCAGCGCGGCGTTCGCGGCGGCAGGCGGACAGTGAAGAGACGATGTCCAAACGGAATGTCCAGGTAAGTGAAGAGCCGAAAATCGTCATCAAACCTGATGCGGACGGCGTATCGAAGCGCGTAGACCTGATGCTGGGAGGCAAGAGCATCAGCCGCCTTTCCATCGTTCCCTTCACGCTGCGGATTGGGTCGGCGTTGGTTCGCATGGATGGCATCGGCGGCGTGGGAACAGACCCGAAGTTCCGCAACAGAGGCTATTCCCGGCGCGTTCTGGAGGCCGCTATCGAGGAGATGCAGCGGGGAGACGGCGCTCTCTCCATGCTCTACGGCATTCGGGATTTCTACCCGAAGTTCGGCTTCGCGACAGCAGGGCCGGATCACCTTGTCTACGTCCATGATCTGGAACGCGACAATACGCTTCCCGCAGGCTGGAAAGTTCGTCCTTTCGCGTTGGACGATCTGCCTGCGGTACAAGCCCTCTACGCCACCTCTATCCTCAACACAACCGGAACCGCCGTGCGCCCGGACGCGGGCGGCGTCTGGTCGTATCTGCTCCAGGCTGCCGATGGCTCCGACAAGGACGAGTGTCGGGTCGTGGAGGGGCCGGACGGCAAGGTGCGTGGCTATCTCTGGAGAGCGCGATGGTGCTGGTATGTGCAGCACAAACTGGAGACGGACAATAAGGACGCGCTGGTGCTGGGGGAAGTGGTTGCGGACAGCCCTCTCGCCGCCGATGCCGTTCTTGCAGCGTGTCGGCTGTGGGCCAAGGAAGAAGCGGCGCATCGCAGCGTGAAACGTATCGTACTCGCCTTCCCGCCTCAACAATCGCTTGCCTACGCCGCCATGTGCCAGGATGTTCGGTTCGTGCGAAACTATAGCGCCTGCGGCGGCTCGATGGCGCGTGTCCTCAATGTCACCCGACTGCTGCAATCACTTGCCCCAGAACTAACGGCAAGCCTACAGAGAGCCGGATCAACGTTTACCGGCTCCCTCGTTTTCCACACGGACTCAGGCGATGCGACGCTCCACCTTACCCCGGATACGGTCACGGTAACGGATGGCGCACTAACCTCGCCGGACGCACTGCACCTCTTCCTGCCGCAGTATGAACTTGCCCGGATGGCTCTGGGCGCATTTCCTCCGGGTGAACTCCTGGCCCGTTTGCCGATGCCTGTTGCCGCAGAAGCAGAGAGGCTCCTGGAGCATCTTTTTCCTCTCCGCTTCCCCCACATGCACCTGCCGGATCGCTACTGAATCAGGCGAACCGAACCAACTTCACGTCGCCCAGGATGAATTGTTGACGCGAAAGCCCCCTGGGATGCTCGTTGGATTGTCTCCAGGATTGCCCTTCGGGTTGAATTCCGGGACTGTGAACAGCCAGAGGATTGATCGGGCGAAATAGCCAGCGAGACGATCGAGCGTATATCAGCCCTTCGTAGAGGCAGGTAGTTTCATCGTACCGATACCCACAATGTGCTTGCTGTCCGCTGACTGGACGAAGGCGACGAGACGCAGATGGTCGCGTTTCCAGGTGGGATTGAGGGGTATGGTGGCCTGGGCGGTGAAGGGTTTGCTGCCCGCAGTCGTGCCGAGAGAGGCAAAATGCCGGACGACGCCGTAGTGGACGAGATTGCGCCCTGAGTTCTCGCCGCTGCCGACATGGACTTTCAGGTCGTCTTCGGCGAGGGCGAGCAGGATTTCGCCGCGCCCGGTTCCCGAAGACTGCCCGTCAATGGCGACTTCCACTTTGAGCTGCTTGCCGTCGTCCGAAGCGATTTTCAGGCGAACGTCGGCTTTGCGGGTCTGTGAGGCTTCCTGAATGGCGGCAAGCGCGGTTCCCTTATCGCTGCCGACGAACTCCTTACTTCCATCTACCACAGCCTGGGGCGTATAGACGCTCTCCAGATGGAAATGAGAGCCGTAGTCGTACTGGCGTCGGGTGAACTTCGCGGAGGAGAAGGGGTCTGTCCATCCGATGCGGTTCCAGTAGTCCACGTGTTCTTCGAGCGCGATGATCTCCACGCCCTCGACAGGCTGTGATGCTGCCAGAGATGCCATGAGCTTGTCCGCGCTCGGACAACTCGAACAGCCCTCCGAAGTGAACAGTTCTACAAGAACGGGAGTACGGGACGCGCCGCCGTGTGCTATCCTTCGCTCCTTCCCGCCTTTCTCTTCCGCGTGTAGATACCGTGCTGACAGCCCCACGCCGATCAGTGTCAGCCCAACTCCCATGCCTGCAAAGATATGTTTCGTGTTCATCGTGATCTCCTCATTTTTTCCCGGTTGTGCTGTTGGTAAGCGATAACCCGCTTCCTGTGCCTCTCTACACTTCACAACACCGATACCGGCCAGGAAGGTTCCCACGCGGCGCATAGACTATATCTTACGCTCCTCCGGTTCGAGGGCAAAGGCTAGGAACGCCGCGACATCCTGCTTTAATTTCGTCAGCGAGGCCGTATGGATGTACATCATGTGGCCCGCCTCGTACTCCCCGGTCTGGATGTTATCACGCAGGGAGGGATCGAGGCCCATGTGCGCTAGCGTGTACTCCGTCGCGAAGTAGGGAGTAGCCAGATCGTAGTAGCCAGAGGCGACGAACAGTTTCATGTAGGGGTTCTTGGCGAACGCGCAGCGCAGTGCCTCACTCGTATCCGCATAGCCCATCCACTCGATGTTCCAGTTCCAGGGGTTTTTGATCCCACCACCCAGAATGAAATACTCCTCGTCCGTCTCATACTTCAGGGTGTTGCGGACATAGTCGTTGAAGAGCGCGGTATAGGGCGGGCGAATCGCAGACATACTCGGGTCGAAATCGGGCGTTTCGGAGGAGGCAAGCGCATCCAGTCCTTTGATGCGACTGTCAAGTCGTCCCACCGTGCGCCGTTCGGTGCGGAGCAGTTCTTTGCAGAAGCGCATGATCTCGATACGCAGATTACAGTCGTCCAGATAGCGGGCCTCCAGCCCGGTGTAGCGAGAAAGCTTCTTCAGCACGGCCCCGCGTTCCGCAGGGGTCAGCGCGTCGCCGCGCATCAGGACTGCCGCATACTCCGTCTCCGCCCAGTGTTCGGCCTCCTCCAGGGTCTTCGTCAGATTCTCCTGAAGCTCCGGTGCCAGACGCTTGTGATACCAGGCAGTCGCGGTATAGGTCGGCAGGAAGAGAATATAGGGCAGGTCATTGCCCTTCGCGAATGCCGCCGTCTGAAAATTGAGGATTGACGAGACCAGAACAATCCCGTTGAGCGCAATGCCGTGATTCAGGAGATGGTCGGAAAGCCCAGCGGCGCGTGTCGTGCCGTAGCTCTCTCCGACGAGGAACAGCGGCGAAGTCCAGCGTGAATAACGCGTCAGGTAGAGCCGAATGAACTCCCCGATGGACTCGATATCGCCCTTCAACCCCCAGAATTTCTTGCCGAGGTCCGGCTTCGCCGGGCGGCTGAAACCCGTCCCAACCGGATCAATGAACACCAGATCGGTCTCTTCCAGCCACGAGTCCGGATTTTCCGTCAGGCGATAGGGAGGCGCGGGAAGATTGCCGTCGTCTAGCATCTTCACACGCTGCGGCCCCAGTGCGCCCAGATGCAGCCACACCGAAGCGGAGCCTGGCCCGCCGTTGAAGGAGAACATGAGCGGACGCTGCGCCCTGTCCGCGACATCGTCTCGCGTGTAGGCCATAAAGAAAACATCCGCCTCTTTTTCGCCCGTCTCGGAAAGGATTGGCATCATTCCTGTCGTGACCGTATACGAAAAATGCGTCGCACCAGCACGGTAACGGTGCTGAGTCTGCACAGGTTCGACGGCTTGGGCTTTTTCGTCGTCCCCCTTCGCGCCCTCTGCGGCCTTCTTCGGATCGAGTAGGAGCGCCGCGCCGATCGCCAGCCCCTTGATGCCTGTCTTGACTTCCTGAAACAGCGTTCCCTTATCCTCGCCACCCGGCTCTTCATTCGCGGCCATGACACTCCCCTTTGCTATGTCTCGTCCCCTGAATTTGGTTGGAGACAAGAGGCATTATAGTTGCCGAACAGCCGCTTGTCAAGCCTCCAGGAACGGGCAAGGCAGGTATCTGTATACGGGAAGCCGAACCTGCTGCCATGAAATCCCCGATAGCACAGTTTACAGAGGCAGAGACAGGCCGGGTTATCGTTCCGAAACTGGAAATCGCCCGAACCCTCTGGGCGCAGACGGTCGGGCTGATGGGCAGACCGTCGCTGCCTGCGGACACCGGACTGTTAATTCCGCGCTGCAACAGCATCCATACCGGCTTCGTCCGCTTCCCGCTCGATATCGTGTTCCTGGACAGTGACTGCCGCGTCGTCCGCATCGTGACGAGTCTGGCTCCCTGGCGGATTGCGGGGCCGGTGCGCGGCGCAAAGTCCGTGCTGGAACTGTCTGAGGGTACGCTCCGTCAAAAACAGGTAGCCGTCGGGCAACGTTACCGTGTGAGCTACCCCGACCAAATCGCGAGGACAGCCGATTGATGGCAACCGGGCTGGCATCCGGAACGTATGTTATTCTGCGTACCCTACCGAGAGAAAGAGGACCCCTATGTTCACTCCCTTCAAGAATGAACCTTATGTCAATTTTGCGGAGGAGACTCCGCGCCACCGTATGGAAGAGGCGCTGGCTCGGGTCGGCAGGGAACTGGGAAAGACCTATCCGGTCATCATCGGCGGCGAACGCATTGACCGCGACAAACAGACCATCAGCCGCAATCCCGCGAAACTGTCCCAGATTATCGGCCATGTCAGCGACGCCAACGAAGCCGACGTTGACCACGCCGTAGAAGTCGCGACGGAGGCGTTCAAAACCTGGTCTGTCACTCCGCCCGAAGTCCGCGCCCGTTATCTCGTCAAAGTCGCGGCTATCTTGCGCCGCCGCATCTATGAGTTTTCCGCGTGGATGGTCTACGAGTCGAGCAAGAACTGGCTGGAAGCCTACGCCGACGCGGCAGAAGCGATTGATTTTCTGGAGTTCTATGCCCGCGAAGCGATCCGCTGGGGAGCGCCTCACCCCACTACCTTCTTCTCCGGCGAAGAGAACGAAATCCGCTACTGCCCACTCGGAGTCGCGGCGGTCATCTCCCCCTGGAACTTCCCACTGGCAATCATGGCGGGAATGACCGTCGCCGCCGCCGTCACCGGAAACACCGTCATTCTCAAGCCTGCCGAGCAGACGCCCGTCATCGCCGCCCGATTCTTTGAGATTCTGGAATCGGTGGGATTCCCGCCGGGAGTCATCAACTTCCTGCCGGGGCCGGGCGAGATCGTCGGCGAGAAACTGACCGGACATCCCGGCGTCCGTTTCGTCTGCTTCACCGGTAGCCGCGATGTGGGACTGCACATCAACCAGCGCCTCGCGACCCACCAGACCGGACAAAAATGGATCAAGCGCGGCATCCTGGAGATGGGCGGCAAAGACGCTATCGTTGTGGATGAGGACGTGAATCTCGACGCGGTCGCGCAGGGAGTTGTGGACTCGGCCTTCGGTTTTCAAGGTCAGAAATGCTCTGCCTGTTCTCGCCTCATCGCCCATACCCGCGTCTACGATACCCTGCTGGAGAAGGTCGTCGAACGCGCTTCCAGGCTGACCATCGGCGATCCCGTGCAGCAGAACAACTTCATGGGAGCCGTCATTGATGGAGACGCCTTCAATAAGATCATCTCCTACATCGCACTCGGTGCGAGCGAAGGCCGTATCGTTCTTGGAGGGCAACGGGACGAACCGAACCAGGAGGGCGGCTACTTCATTCATCCCACCATCATCGCGGACGTAGCCCCCGGCGCACGCATCGAACAGGAGGAGATATTCGGCCCCGTTCTGGCCGTCCTCCGCGCTGACAACTTCGATCACGCGCTGGAGATCGCCAACGATACCGCCTATGGACTCACCGGAGCGCTCTACTCCAACAGTCGCGACCATCTCGAACGCGCCCGGCATGAGTACCATGTTGGCAACCTCTATCTCAATCGCAAATGTACGGGGGCGCTCGTAGACGTACAGCCCTTCGGAGGCTTCAATCTCTCGGGCACAGACAGCAAGGCTGGCGGCAGAGATTACCTCGGTCTCTTCCTCCAGGCAAAATCCGTCTGCGAACGTTGGTAAAAAATAAAAAACGGTGGGAAGAGGAACAGACCTCTTCCCGCCGTTAAGAATGAATTGCGATTGATAGTCTACCCCGGAGGCCACTGCATGAAGCGCCCGCCGAGCAGATGAAAGTGCAGATGAGGAACGGTCTGTCCTCCGTCCTCGCCACAGTTGACGACGACGCGGAAACCGGAGTCAGCGATGCCAAGGAGCCGCGCTGTCGCCGTAAGGGCCATCAGGCCACGTCCGAGCAGGCCAGCATCCTGCGCTTCCAGGAGAGAGGCCAGATGTAGTCTCGGTATCACCAGAACATGCACAGGCGCCTGCGAATTCATGTCATGGAATGCCAGGAACTCGTCATCCTCATAAAGCGGCGTGACCGGTATCTCATGCCGCGCTATTCTACAGAAAACACACTCCGCTGGCATTCTTCACCTCGGTTCCCGTGAACGTCCCTGTCTGCGCTCAGTTGCTCGCGGACGAATCGGCGGACAACTGCGGAAGGGCAGGTTCGGTCTCCGAGAGCTTGCGAAGTCGTCGCTCCCAGCGCTTGTGAATCACGTCCCGCACCTGCCGCCCGAGGAGAATGATTCTGCCGCTGTGTCCGTGAGTCGGAGTGCCGGTTATAAAATGATAGATGACCTCGTCGTCAGCGATTTCACGCTGAATATAGCAGATATTTTCCGAGGCTCGCGACCCCCACCAGGCATAAAAGACGGCGTCGAGGTCGAAGAGCGTAGAGGCTGGTTTGATGACTTCGTAGCGGGCGACGATCTCCGTCTCATTCGAGACGAACATCCCCCTCCCGAGCAGTCCGAACTTGCGGCTGATGCGTGTGGATTCTTTTTCGGGGATCGTCAGGTCCTCGGCAAATCCGTTTTGATTGTTCACGCTGTTGAGCCAGCGATCTCCGTAACGTGCGGCCAGAAGCGATTTCATTTCGTCTAACATAATCCCTGTCAGCACCTCCCCTGAAATTGCGAGGTCACCCTGAGCATTCCCGCTGAGTTTCCCTGCTCGCTAGGGAACCCATTCCGCGATAAAGATGTTGGTCTCATGCGGCTGTTTGCCATTCCGATTAGACGCCCAGACAAACTGCTTGCCGTCCGGGCTGAAGTTGGGAAACCCGTCGAACTGATCCCCGTAGGTGATGCGTTCTGTGCCGGTGCCATCGAGGTTCATTCGATAAACCTCAAATTTCCGGCGTTTCGGGTCTTCCCGGTTGGAGGCAAATACAAGCCCCCTACCATCAGGTGTCCAGCTCGGCGCGAAACTGGCAATATTCTCTTTGCGGTTGTCTGTCAGGCGGCGCGTATGCGATCCGTCCGCGTTCATCACATAAAGGTCAAGCGTCGTAGGGCGGATCAGGTGCTGCGCCAGCAGATTCTTGTAGTCGCTGATCTCTTCCGGCGTCTCGGGATGATAGGCCCGAAAAGCGATTTTCTTGCCATCCGGCGACCACCAGGGGCCACCGTCATAGCCAAGCGTATGGGTCAACTGCTTCGGGTGCGTTCCATCGCTGTTCATGATCCAGATGTCCAGGTCACCACCTCGATCACTCGTAAATACGATCCGCTTCCCATCCGGTGACAGTACCGATTCCGCATTGTAGCCTACTGTCTCGCCCGGTTTGAGTTGTTTCGGGAAGAGAGGCTTCATATCCGTGCCATCAGGCTTTGCGGTATAGATGCGATAGGTCGGATAGACCGGCCATACGTAGCCTTTGGAATAGTCGGGTTTTGGCGGCGGGGCCGGATCAGAACCGTGCGTAGATGAGAAAAGCAGACGCAGATCGTGATCCATCCAGAGGCCGCAGGTCGTTCGCCCCGTTCCCGTACTCACCCGGTGAACGTCGCTGCCATCAATGTTCATGACGTACTGCTGATCGCATTCGTAGTTATCACGGGTGCTTTGAAAAATCAGCCGCTTGCCGTCCGCGCTGAAATAGGCTTCCGCGTTCTGCCCGCCAAAAGTCAGTTGGCGCACATTCGCCAGATGTCTCTCCATCGGATCGTGCAGCGCCGCAATCTGCGGGATGTGCGCGACCGTGTGTCCCTGAGTTCGCGAGAACGCCAGCAGGCTGCCCGAGGCGGTTGCAATGCAGAGCATTGCGAGAAGGCGGCGAGAGATTGATTTGGTCATTGGTATTTTCCTGGCTGCCAGGCCATGAAAGCATACAGCGAACGCCACCTAGATATGACAGCCTAGTCCTCCAGCGGAATGAGAAGACGGACAAGGATGGCGAGTGCGTGGCGTTGGCTGTGAACGGGAAGCGTCTGGGCGACCGAATGAAGCGAGACCGCGAGCAGCGATGCATTGCGGCTGTAGGAGGAACGGGCGATACTCTCTCCCCTCGTGGGGAGGGAGCAGGTTACTTGTGGAATAGAATAACACAAAAGTGCGGAAGAGTGCAAGAGTCTTTGCGATTTTTTTCACAACCGAGCGGACGCTAAGGTTCTTGCTTCTCACTTTCGTATGGGCCCAGCAGGATTCGAACCTGCAACCAACCAGTTATGAGCCGGGCGCTCTGCCGCTGAGCTATGGGCCCTCAACGAACTACCTCCACAGTTTACCAGTCTCCTTCCAACGTGTCAAGAGTGGCGGCCCAATTTCGATTGACACGCGGACATCAGGCCGGGTACAATTCATCTCCTGCACCCCGGGCGAAAGGTCACAGAGGCGATGCCGCTCTCTTTGCGTGGCCTGCTGTAAGGAGAAAAGACCCCCATGTCCCTGACTGAACTTTCGTCGCTGTCCGACAATTCGACCGAACACCCCTTTGTATCCGCCGCCTCTCAGTTCGAGATTCTGCATTCGATAGATCCCGAAATTTACGAACTCACGGTTGAGGAGACCCGGCGTCAGACCGAGATCATTCGCCTCATCCCCAGCGAGAACTATACCTCCTCGGCGGTCCTCCAGGCGATGGCGACCGTCTTCTGCAATAAATATTCGGAAGGCTATCCCGGCAAGCGGTATTACGAGGGCAACGAACTGGTGGACGCAGTCGAGAACCTGGCGCGTGATCGTGCGAAGGCTCTTTTCGGCGCGGATCATGCGAACGTTCAGCCCTACAGCGGCTCGCCTGCGAACCTCGCCACCTATTTTGCCCTGATGAAACCCGGTGAGAAGGTCATGGGAATGCACCTCCAGAGCGGAGGCCATCTCACGCACGGCTATAGCCTGAATTTCAGCGGCGTCTTCTACAAATCCGTTCCCTACGGCTACCATGTGGAGCAGGGCGTGACGGGCATGAACCCGGACACGCAGATGCTGGATTATGACCAGCTTAGAGACCTGGCGCTGCGGGAACGCCCGAATGTGATTTTCGCGGGAGGAACCGCCTATCCGCGCTTCTGGGACTTCGAGAAATTTCGCGCCATCGCGGATGAAGTGGATGCCTATCTCGTCGCCGACATCGCACACATCAACGGTCTTATTGTCGGCAAAGTCCATCCCGACCCCGTTCCCTATGCCGATGTCGTCACCTCGACCAGCCACAAGGCCATCCGGGGGCCGCGTGGAGGCTTTATTCTCTGCAAGAACCGCCCGATGAAGGACGACCCGTCTCAAACGCTCCCCGAAAGAATTGACAAGGCCATCATCCCCGCGCTGCAGGGCGGCCCGCACAACAATACTATTGCCGCGCTCGCAGTCTGTTTCCGCGAAGCCGCCACTGCCGAATTCCAGCAGTATGCCCATCAGATCGTGGCGAACGCGAAGGCGCTGGCACAGGCGCTGCTGGATCGCGGCTTCGCGCTGGTCACCGGAGGAACCGACAACCATCTCATCCTGGTGGATGTGGTGCGGTCACGCGGCATCCCCGGCAAACCCTATGCCCGCGCCCTCTACGAAGCCGGGTTGGAGACCAACTTCAATACGGTTCCCAACGATCCCCGAAAGCCCTTCTCTCCGAGCGGCCTGCGTATCGGGACGCCCGCCGTAACAACACGCGGCATGAAAGAACCGGAGATGGTCTTGATTGCGGACTGGATGGATCGCGTGGCGGCAGCGGCGACAAAGAGCGGCAAAGACTTCAGTTTCGACGAAGCCAAACTGCGGCAGATACGCGGCGAGGTTCTGGAAGTCTGCGGAAGCGGCAAATTCCCCGTTCCCGGAATAGACTTCTGACGCCACCAACAGACAGCAAAGAGCAGGCCACACTTGATGAAGTGTGGCCTGCTCTTCGTTAGTCGTCAGTTAACTGAAGTTTTATACATTCGACATCGAAGCCTGCGATCTCAAATCGGAAACAATCAGGGCTTTTGAAACGATAAAACTCGGATTAACTAACAATTAGTTGCTGTCAGCGTCTCTGGTCGGCCGGGTCGCCAAGCGGGTCTTCGCTCGCCGGTTTGATATTGCCAAACCTGCGAAACTCCTGATCAGCGGGATCACCCAGAGGGTCCTGGCTGGCGGGTAGGACATGACCGATAGAAGGCAGATTCTGCCTGGTCGCGGTGGCGTGTTGCGTGAACAGCCCTTCGATTTGACCAAGCAATGCCGAGGGGTCCAGACCGCCCTGTCCTGACGACTGCTGACTAGTATGCTGCTGCACGACATCCTTGACGGACTGCAAGAGGAAATCCAGGTTCATCTTTTTTCTCTCAATCTTGACCAGGTGGGAGATTCGAACCACCGAATTCATCACCGCTTGTGCTGTTGTTGTAGCCTCGATACTTAGAGTAGCTCTGTGCCTCCGACGGGTCCACTTCTATGGGGGTTTCGGGCGCAGTGACGTAGTGCGCCCTGCCGTCTTTGTCCCGGTAGTAGATACGCCCATTTTTGGACTTGTAGTACTGGACGGTCTCGCCCTGCGCGTTCTTATGGTGCTGATAGAGATAGAACAGGGCAGCCGCGCCAGCAAGAAGCACAACCTTCTGCTTCGTACTCATCCCGGTTTTCGGCTTCTCGGCTCCCATTGCAGGCGGAGGCTGTGCGGAGGTGGTACGTGTATCGTCTACGGGAGCCATGGAAGCCCCCTCCGGTTTACTCCCTCCACAGCCCATCAGTAAAGGCCCGGAGAATGTGGTCAACAGCAGCAGGGCCGTAACTCTGTGTGTCCTGCCGTTTTGCATCGAAATAGGCATCGTCAGCTCCTTCTGGGAAGTTCCGGTATCGAGGTTTCCCGCCTATCGCAGGACGCGCCCACACGTCTCTGACAGTGATATGATGAAGATAGGTGTCTGCTCGTACAGATGCTAGACGGGAGATTGGGGTCTGCTGTTCCGCAATGTCGGCCTCAGCGGATGTATTTTTCTTCCCGGTACATCCAGCGAAGCGAATGTGCTAGAATCTACTACAGCGGCAAAGGCAAAGCAGCCGTCCTGAAAACCACTGAGGAAGGAATAAAACGAATTGGCAAACCGATTTGCGGTTATGGATACAACCAAAGGCCCTATCAAATTCGAAATTTTTGAAGACCTCGCGCCGGAGACAGCAGCGAACTTCATCAGCCTTGTTGAAAAAGGTTTCTACAACGGTCTGACGTTTCATCGTTACGTCGAGGGATTTGTCGTACAGGGAGGTGATCCTTTAGGGACAGGGTTGGGCGGTTCCCCCAAAACGATCTCTCTGGAAGTGACGCCGCAGCTCAAGCACGATGCTGCCGGGGTAGTCGCAATGGCCCGCTCTTCCGATCCCAATAGCGCATCGAGTCAGTTTTACTTCACGCTGCGAGCGACACCCCATCTGGACATGGGCTATGCTGTTTTTGGGAAAGTGACCGAGGGCGTGGAGAATGTGCTGAAGTTACGCGAGAGTGACGTGATGAACCATGTGAGCATCGCAAACGCCTGAATCGAGGTTTCTCGTGCTACCCCTGGCCCCTTCCCACGTAGGAAGGGGCTTTTACATCACTGTGCAGAGTAGACGAGACGGCCGGCGATGTAAGTTTGAAAAACACTGCCTTCTGGATGGAGGAGTACGAAGTCCGCGTCGTATCCGGGGGAGAGCAGTCCTTTTTGACTGCCGAGGCCAAGCGCGACAGCGGCGTTTCGGGAGGAGAGAGCTGTCCTCTGCGCCAGCGAGAACGGAGCCGCGTTGGCAAACGCCTTATCGAGCGTCAGCAGGCTTCCCGCCAATGTCCCATCCGGCAGACGCGCCGTCCCTGCGTGAACCGTCACGGGCAAATCTCCCAGCGAGAAGACATAGCCCTCCGGCATTCCTGCCCCCGGAATGCCGTCCGAAATCAGAACGACCCCCTCCGCCCCTTTCGCCCAGATAAGCGCCTGACACGAGGCCGGATGGACATGGACGTTGTCCCAGATCAGTTCCGCGGTGAGTTCCGGGCGGCTGAGGGCTGCGCCGACAACCCCCGGTTCCCGGCTCCCCAACTGTGTCATGGCGTTGAAGCAGTGCGTCACATGCCGTGCGCCCGCCTCTATCGCGGCAGAGACCTGCGCATAACTCGCATCGGTATGTCCGAGCGAAGCGATAATACCCTGTGAAGCGAGAAAGCGAATCATCTCCAACGCTCCCGGCATCTCCGGGGCGAGGGTCATGATTCGCACAGCGTCGAGGTTCGTCCCGACAGCACGAGTGAAATCATCTACGTCTGGCAGCAGGATAAACTGTTCGGGCTGTGCGCCTTTGCGCTTCGGATTGATATAGGGGCCTTCGAGATGACAGCCCAGGATAGTGGCCCCATTCCTGCCATTCTCCGCAGACCGCATCGCCTGCGCCGCGACATCGAGCGCCTGTGCCTGCTCTTCCCAGGGAGCGGTAATCGTCGTCGGAAGAAAGCCTGTCACGCCGTGCCGGGCAAGATGCGTCGCGACGGCCTCAAGCGCGTCCGCCGTTCCCTCCATCACGGCCCGCCCTGCCCCACCATGCACATGGATGTCTATAAATCCCGGCACGAGCAGAAACTCTCGCGCATCTACGTCACCAGGCTCCAGATGCTGCCCGTATGTCCAGGATTCACGCGAGACGATTTTGCCATCCTCGACGGTTAGCGCAATGTCTCGTTCCTCTCCGTATACGTCCGCCACTCCCCATGCAAGGATACGCACTTTTGCCCCCTCTATCCGTAAACCCTTCTCGAAACGATAAAGCCTCGCCCGAACCTCTCTGCTGAATATTTCTCAGCAGGGTTTAGTTCGGAACGAGGCTCTGTGATTCCTGTTTGCGATGCGATGGCATCAAGCGGAGCGGTCTTAAACGCCTGTTTCAGACGGCTTCGGCGCGATCTTGATAAGCACCTTCTGGAGCGAAGAGACCCACTCGTTCGCGAGGGACGGCAGTGACTTGTTGTTGACTCGCGCATCTTCCGACTCGACTTCGAGAAGCAGGTAGTTGCGAACGGTAATCATCGCCTTGTTGCCGCGTACTTCAGAGCGAATATCGCTGGCACGGAGCGGCGGAGCCTGAACGCGAGACAGAATTTCAACGGTGCGGGCATCCGCAAGTTCGACACGTTCGAACGGGGTGTAGGTCTTGTCACCACGCTTGAAGTAGATGACATCGTAACCGGAAAGCCCCCAAAGCGTCGGGGATTTGTCTTCGACACGCGGGATGTTGCCTATAGGGACAATCTTCTGCGCGGAAGCGGTGATGGGGGCCGCCGCAAGAGCGGCGAACAAGGCCAGTGCGAACCATTTCATGAGAGAGACTCCTTTCACAGAGCGGATCATTGGTTGTGTTTTATTCCTCGCTCGTTATGACGCTTGAGGAGGGGGGCTTGTTCCCTATCGAAGGAAACTTTCACTCCAAATTCAGATCGGAACCGTTTTCTATAACCCGTTGGGTGAGTTACGTTCCATCGAGAAGCGGGCAATTCTGTGTCTTCTCTGATCGGATGACGTGAGTGCCGAGCGACTTGTTCCCTCGATTCCATAACTCTTCGCCTGCTTTTTGCAAAATAACGCCCGGCGGACGTGGTGGCATCCGCCGGGCGGGTTCTCCCGGGATACGCTAGACGGTCATGGCCTAACTACAAAGGACAGACGTATTTTCGCGTCAGAAGTTCCGTCAGTTCTGGGAGTGATTTTCCTACTTTAGATATAGGTGGGGAACCGTGCTTCTGTCAGTAAGCGATGAACTGCTCCAGATACTTCTTGCCGATCAGGAACCCTTCTTCGCGCTCGACCGCATCGTCTTCATGCTCGATGGAGATGACCCCGTTGAACCCGTTACGACGCAGCGCGGCGATGTACTCTCCCCACCGTACCTGTCCCAGGCCGGGGATGACATATCGCCACCATCCGCTCCCCTGATTGCCAACAATGCGCTTCCGATGCTCCTTGATCTCTGTGTCTTTACCATGCGAATGGAAGATTCGTTTGCCAAACCGATCTACCGCTTCTATATAGTCTATATCCTGCCAGAGCAGATGTGAGGGGTCAAAGTTCAGGCCGAAGTTCGACTGAGGCAGTACCTCGAAGATGCGTTCCCAGTGCGCCAGGTTTTGAATATTGGTGGCGGTCCAGTTCTCCAGCGCCAGTTTGATATTCTTGCTTGCCGCGAACTCGATTAGCGGAGGGAAGACGACCGCGCAGTCCTCTTCGATTGTCTTGAAGCGGTCTTTTCCGGCAGGCGGCAGACCGGCCATCGTGCAGACGACATCAATTCCCAGCAGCGAAGCCGCTTCGATGGCGCGATGCACTGTCTGGATGTTCGTCTTGCGCCGCTCCGGGTCGCCATCTGTGACGTTGGTGTAGGCGGCGAGACCGGATATCTGGAGATTGCGTTTCTCCATAAGCGTCCGAACGCTGTCGGCGGCGGCAGCATCGAAGGTGTTTGTGTCTATGTGTTTGCTGCCCGGCCCGGTTGCGAGTTCCAGCCCGCCGAAACCATACTGTCCGGCAAACGCCGCGACGTTCTCCAGCGGTTCTCCGGCGAAAGGTCCGGTCAAGATACCGACGTACATAGGTGTCTCCTTAGAGTCTGGGGGATTCAGACCGCGATTCTGCATGGGAGTGCAGGCAGCCCATTCGCCCCTCATTTCCGAATCTTCGGCCTGATTTCCTCCCTTCAATCCAAATCTACCTCAGAGGTCACCAATCCATTATCAAATAGGGGAACATTGTCTCCCCTCTCGCGTCTTTCGGTTAACTTTTCGCGACGAAAGGAACCAAGGATATCATGCACGCCAACAAAAAATATTTCACATTGATGATACGGCATCTAGAAGCAGTCTGGAACCCTGCGGTTCCTACGAACCCCATTCGAGAAGGTTCTGATGAGGTCAGAATATCACGCAACGGGTTGCCGGAAACCGAGGTTTCCAGCATGTCTCTGGCGCTATATCAGATGGGCCTCTGCAAACATTTGCCGGATGCTTCCGTGCCGAACGGACATTCCAGCATTCCGTAGATTCTTGACAGGTTCTCTACCCGTCTGCTATACTCTCCGCAATTCCCGACGGTTTTTCCGCCTTCTGGAATTGCGGAGTTTCGGTTTCCCCCCACCCGGCGCTCCCCGTTTGTCGTACGTCTAGCTTCTCCCGCTTCCCGGTTGAAAATCCATCCAGAACCCAGCCACAGGCAACGATGACCACAGGTAATACGCCCGAACCAAGTCCCCAATCCAATTCGCCCCAGGTGACACGCACACTGCTTCGTTCCATCTATCGGGAACGTCGGCTCGTGTGGATAGTTTTCGCGATCTTTGTCTTCACCCTCAGTCTGCTCCTCGGCCTGTTTCTCTTTCCGCAGACCTACGCTTCCATGAACTCCATCTCCCTCTCGCAGCCGTCCGGGGGAGGTTCGCAGCTTGCCCTGCTGGCGGGCGTCGGCGGCAGCAACAAGGCAAAGTATATCGGGCCACTGAAGAGCCGTAAGTTCGCCGAGCAGGTGGAGAAGACAGCGCATCTGCGCGAACTCTACAATCTGCCCAGCGGGGAGGATGCGGTCGAAAAACTTCAGCGCGAAATCCGTTTCGACGACAACGCGACCGATGGTCTGCTCTATATCACCATGTCTCTTGATGCGCCGCCGCGCATGGCGCCCAACAGTGAAGCCCGCCGCACCAAGATTCGCGCCGCGACCGCTGTCATCGCAAACGCCTACGCCGCCGCGCTGAAAAACTACATCGTCTTCAACGATACCGATAAAGATTTGCAGTTGCTGCGTTCCGCCGATGTCCAGTTAAGACTGGCCCGCGCCAACTACGATGCTTCGATAGAGAAATGGATCGGTTTTGTACGCGAGAGCAAATCCGCCACGATGCCCTCGGCCTCGGGAACCGGCGGCGGACAGTCGCCGGAACTCGCGCAGATTCAGGCCCTGTTCGTGAAACGCGGCACACTGGAAGCGCAGATACGCGCCTCGGATGCCGCGCTGGCCGCCACCAATAAGATTCTAAACTCCAGCCCCTCCGCTCTTGCTCAGATACCGACCGAAGACCTGCTGCTAACGGAAGCGCGGAAGCGGTATACAGAGGCGAACCGCGACTTGCAGGACCTCCTGATACAGCAGGCGGATACGTCTCCTGCGGTGCGGCGGGCGCGGGAACGGCTCAAAATGGCATCTGTCCACCTTGAGGAGCAGGCGGAAGCGATTCTGCATGGCAACACTTCCGAACACACCAAGCGTCAGGCCCTGCAGGTCGAGTATGAGACCGTTGTTGAGCAGATCACGCAGACAGAGCGCATACTGAAAGTCAGCAAGGAAGCGGCGACGAACTTCGAGAAACTCCATGCCGAGGTGGGACTGAACTTGAAGATTCTGGAGGCGACTGCCACCCGCTACGCCGAACTCAAACTGCAAACGGTTTCGGCGCAGAGCCGCATGAATGTCGTGGATGAGGCGCGTCCTCCGACCAGAAGCCGTCCGGGAATATTAATGACCACGCTCGTCAGCCTGCTGGTCGCCTTTGGCAGTGTTTTCGTCTGGTACGGCGTGGAGTATAGTGTCCGCGCCTCGCGCCTCGCAGCGCAGCGAACGGCGTCCTCTCTCGAAGCCAGCGTTAGTGGAGGTTAGACGGTGAAAGTCGTGATACTGGCCGGGGGCCTCGGCAGCCGTCTGAGCGAAGAGACGACCGTGCGTCCCAAACCGATGGTCGAGCTGGGCGGCAAGCCTGTACTCTGGCACATCATGAAGATATACACCCATTATGGCCTGACGGACTTCGTGATCTGCCTCGGCTATAAGGGCTATATCATCAAAGAGTATTTTGCCAACTACCTCCTGCATAGCTCCGATGTGACTCTCGACTTCAAGCATAATTCGACAATCGTGCATCAGCACAGCGCGGAACCCTGGACGGTGACCCTGGTAGATACGGGAGACCGCACCCAGACGGGCGGCAGATTAGGACGGGTACGGCAGCATCTCGGGGACGAGACGTTCTGCATGACCTATGGGGATGGCCTCGGCGATGTCAATATCTCGGAACTGCTTGCGTTCCATTCCCGGCATAAGACCCAGGCGACCCTGACCGCCGTGATGCCTCCCGGTCGGTTCGGTGTTCTGGATATGACCGATGAGAAGATTCACCGCTTTGAGGAGAAACCCCCGAGCGGCGATGGCTGGATAAATGGCGGGTTTTTCGTGCTGGAGCCATCCGTGCTGGACCTTCTCGAGGACGATGCGACGGTGTGGGAGCGGGAGCCGCTGGAATCGCTCGCCGCGCAAGGCCAGCTTTCCGCCTATAAACATGGCGGCTTCTGGCAGCCAATGGACACACTCCGGGACAAACTCCATCTGGAAGACCTCTGGAACTCCGGCGCGGCGCCCTGGAAGGTCTGGAAATGAGACCCGACTTCTGGCGAGGCAAACGGGTTTTGGTCACCGGCCATACCGGCTTCAAAGGAAGCTGGCTGTCCCTCTGGCTGCAAACCCTGGGAGCGAATGTCGCTGGTTACGCCCTCGCGCCGCTCACCCCTTCCCTCTTCGCTTCCGCCGCTGTCGAACCGGGAATGCACTCGATCATCGGGGATATTCGCGATACGGACCGTCTTACCGGGGCGATGCGTGAATTCAAGCCGGAGATCGTGCTGCACCTCGCGGCGCAGGCGCTGGTGCGCGAGTCCTACGCAAACCCTGTCGAAACGTACAGCGTCAACGTGATGGGAACGGTCAGTCTGCTGGAGGCTATCCGGCAGACGCCCGACGTCCGCGCTGCACTGGTCGTTACCAGTGACAAGTGCTACGCGAACCGGGAATGGGTGTGGGGATACCGGGAGGACGAGCCGATGGGCGGACATGACCCCTACTCCAGCAGCAAGGGCTGTGCGGAACTCGTCACCGCCGCCTACCGCGCTTCCTACTTTGCACAGGGTGAGACCGTTCTCGCGACAGCACGGGCCGGGAATGTCATCGGAGGCGGCGACTGGGCCGCAGACCGTCTGATCCCCGATATTGTCCGCGCCATGCGGGAGGGACAGCCCGTCCAGATCAGAAACCCCCATGCGATACGCCCCTGGCAGCACGTTCTTGAGCCTCTCAATGGTTACCTCACCCTGGCGGAAGAGTGCTGGGAGCGCGGACAGTCCTGTACTGGAGGCTGGAACTTCGGCCCGAACGACATGGATGCACGGCCTGTTGAGTGGATCGTCGAACGGATGACGCAGTTGTGGGGCGAAGGAGCCACCTGGCAGCGCGACGGCGGTATCCATCCCCACGAAGCACACTATCTGAAACTGGACGCCTCCAAAGCCAGAATGCATCTCGGCTGGCGGCCCTGTCTCGATCTTTCGACGGCTTTGGAGTGGGTCGTGGAGTGGTATCAGAATCAGCAGAGAGGCGAGGATGCCCGCGCTCTGACCCTCCATCAGATAGCGCGTTATGAATCCCTGCTGGAGGAGTCCGCGTCGTGAAGTTCACGCCTTTGAAAATCCCCGGAGCCTTTCTTGTTGAACTGGAACCGCGCACCGACGAACGCGGCTTTTTCTCGCGCAGCTTCTGTGTCCGCGAGTTTGAAGCGCACGGACTGAATCCGGCAGTCGCGCAGTGCAATGTCTCCTACAGTCTGCACACAGGCACTTTGCGCGGCCTGCACATTCAGTCCGCTCCCTACGAGGAGACCAAACTCGTCCGTTGCACTCGTGGCAGCCTCTACGATGTGATTGTGGATGTCCGCAAAGATTCCCCGACCTACTGCGAATGGGTGAGCGTCGAACTGGATGCGGAATCGAGGAAATCGGTCTATGTCCCACGCGGCTGCGCCCACGGCTTTCAGACGCTGGAGGCCGATACGGAAGCCTTCTACCAGGTCTCGGAGTACTACTCAAAGGAGTTTGAATCAGGCTATCGCTGGAACGACCCGGCCTTCGGAATAGAATGGCCGATTGCCGACGCGGTTCTCTCCGACCGGGATAGAACGCACCAGGACTTCCTGCCATGATGCTGGCTCACACCGAAATAGACCCGACCGCGTTCATCAGTCCGCTGGCGCATCTCGTACCCTCCATTCGGGGAACGCGGCTGGTCATCGGGGCGCATACACAGGTGATGGAGTTCGCGGTTCTCAAGTGTATCGGCGGAACCGGGGACATTGTGATCGGCGCAAACTGTTACATCAATCCACACTGCGTCCTCTACTCCGGCAACGGCATCAAGCTTGGAAACGACGTTCTGCTCGCGCCGGGTACCATCATCGCCCCCGCGAACCACGCACTGACACGGCGCGACATCCCTATCCGACTGCAAGGTTTCATGCCGTCTCGCGGTGGCGTCGTGATTGCGAACGATGTATGGGTCGGCGCTAACAGCGTCTTGATTGATGGCGCACAGATCGGGCAGGGAGCCGTGATTGCGGCGGGGAGTGTCGTGACGGGCAGCGTTCCGGCCTACGAAATCTGGGGGGGGGTCCCTGCCCGTAAACTCAAAGACAGGCCCGTCGAAACCGCATGAAGACTGAATCCCCTCTTCTCCAGCAAGCCGCAAACCTCTACACAGAGGGCCGTTCCCGACTGGCTGCGCTCCCGGAACTGTCTACCCTCGCAGGCAGCAGCCTGTGTGTTGTCGGCAGCACAGGACAGATTGGCAGTGTCCTCGTGGAAACACTGGCGGAAGCCAACCGCACGACGCTCCAGGCCAACCCCATTCGTCTCTATGGTCTTGCGCGGACACTCCCTGCAGAACCGCCTCTCGGCGTGACGTTCCTCCCTGTCTCGGTTGCGGACAGTGCCGCCGTTGCGAATCTGCCGGACTTCGACCATCTGCTCTATGTCGCAGGAACGGCGAGCGACTATATGCGCCGTCGTCAGGAGACTATTGAGACGCAGGTCGTCGGGCTGGAGAGTTTTCTGACGCGCTATGCGGGCTGCAAAGGGTTTGTCTATATCAGCAGCACCCGCGTCTACGGTCGCGAATCGGACGGCTCACCGATAACAGAGGAGTCGCTCGCCTGTATCCCTCCCATGCACACCGACAACCTCTACGATTCCGCCAAGCGTCTCGGGGAGAGCCTCTGCCTCTGGCACGCCCGGTTCGGCAGCACCCCTGTCTCTGTCGCTCGTCTGACCAACATCTACGGCGCACAGGATGCACAACGCTCCCAGACAGCCATCAGCGATTTCGCCCGGCAGGCCGCCGAAAGAGGCCGTATCGCCCTGCGCGGCAATCCCGACTCGACCCGCAACTGGGCCTGCGTCCTCGACATCGCGCAGGGCATCCTCCGCACGCTGCTGCAGGGGAAACCCACCGAAGCCTACAACATTGGCTCCGAAGAACATCTCTCCTCACGTCAGATGGCGGAAACAATCGCGACGACATTCCCACACTCTGTAGAGGTGGTTCCCCCGATAGAAGCTACTCTGCTTTCCCTCCAGAATATCTCCATCGAGAAAGCGCGAATGCAACTCGGCTATACTCCCCATTTCATGTTCTCTAGCCTTGCTCCACTGGTCGTCGCAAAGGCGCTGAGGAACGCACGATGAGGAGAAAGCCCCCGAAAAAATCAGGTATACTGGTTCCAACTCCCAACGAAGGAAAATCACCCTTGAGTCTGAATAGATACGATATGTTCCCACACATGGAAAACTGCCTGTCCACCACCTACCGCGAGTGGTTCCTCTTTCACAATGTCATGCATCGCCACTACACCCACTACCTGGGCTACAAAGTGCTGAAGTCGCCGTTCGACTGGATCGTGATGCAGGACGTTATTTTCGATACCAAACCGGAAGTGATTATCGAAATCGGTTCTTGGGAGGGCGGGATGGCGCTCTGGATGGCGCACTATCTGGAGAACATGGGATCGAACGCACAGGTGATCTGCGTGGACAATTTCGACCGTCCGCAGAAGGCGCTGCATCCCCGCATCCACTGGGTGCATGGCGAAGCGACGGCCCCGGAGACGCTGGCGAAGGTCGAGGCCCTCGTCGGTGATAAGCGCGGTATGGTCATCGAAGACTCGGAACACAAGTACCATATCACGAAGAAACTGCTGGAGATGTACTGGAAGTTCGTCGCACCAGACTGCTACTTCCTCGTGGAAGACACCTGGGTCGAGTTCCTTCAGGTTCCCCCCTTTCCTGGCCCCCTGAATGCGGTCAAAGAGTTTGCGGCGGCGCATACCGAGGATTTCGTGATAGACCGGACGCGGGAAAAGTACATCATTACCTACAACCCGATGGGCTATCTGCTGCGCCTGAAATAGAGCGCCATGACTTTCGCTACTCGGCTCTCCGCCCTGTCCCTAACGCGCCGCAACGTCCTTTTTTCGTTCACAGGCAGAATTCTCACGGCCCTGCTCAGCCTCGCTTTCACGCCACTCTACAGCCGTATTCTGGGTATCGAGGCGTATGGGCTGGTCGGGTTCAGCATCACTCTGAATGCCGCCCTGAATCTGCTGGACATGGGCTTCAGCGCAACGATGAACCGCGAAATGGCGAGGCTGACGGTTCCCTTACCGGATGCTGGCAGTGGGATGGAGAGTCGGGGAGGCGTTCTCATCCCGCCCGAACGAGCGGAGGAGGCGCGTTCCCTCGTTCGGACGCTGGAGCGTATCTACTGGCCGATCTGTCTGCTCATCGCCGGGGCCGTCGCGCTCCTGGCGTCCGCGCTCGCGCATTACTGGGTCCATGTGCAGCGGCTGCACACACAGACTGTCCAGAGTGCGATCCTCCTCATGGGATTCTCTCTTGCCCTTCAATGGCCCTTCACGCTGTACGAAGGCGGGCTGATGGGGCTTCAGCGACAGGCCGTGCTGAACGCGATCAATATCGTCGTCGCCATTCTGCGAAACGTCGTCCCGCTGCTGCTCCTGCACTTCGCGCCCTCGATTCTGACCTACTTCGTATGGCAAGCCGTCGTGAGCGCCGCCATGACGGGTTCCGTCTGGGCAGCCCTGTGGAGAAGCCTTCCTGGGAGCAGGCAAAAGCCCCGCTTCGATTCGGCGGTTCTCGTCCGTGTCTGGAAATTCGCGGTAGGGATGGCCGGGATTACGACGGTAAATCTGCTCATCACGCAGGCGGATAAGGGCGTCCTGAGTCGAGTCTTTCCGCTCGAAGTTCTCGGCTACTATACGCTTGCTGTTGGAGCGGCCGGAGCGATCTACAATCTGGTTGCGCCGCTCAATAATGCGCTCTTTCCGCGCTTCGTTCAGATGCTCGCCAGACAGGAGATTGATTCTCTTGCCCGGCTCTATCACGCGGGCTGTCAGGCCATGTCCATTCTCATTCTGCCTGTCGGCATCGTCCTTGCGGTGTTCTCGCGAGAGGTGATGCTGCTCTGGACGCACGATGCGACGACGGCGACACATACCTCGCGCCTGTTCGCATGGCTGGTCGGCGGCTTTGTGTGCAATGGAATCCTGACTCTGCCATTCTCGCTGCAAACGGCTGCCGGATGGACACGATTGACCCTGACTGTCAGCGCAGTCTGGGCCGTTCTGATCGTGCCGATTCTGCTGCTCCTGACGCACGTTTTCGGGGCAGAGGGCGCAGCGATGGTCTGGTTCGTGATGAACTTCAGCCATCTCTTCACGATCATTCCCTGGATGCATCGCCGCCTGTTGAAAGGCGAACTGGCACGCTGGTATCTACAGGACATCGCTCGGCCTGCGCTGGCCGGAAGCCTGCTCGTCCTGCTGTTTCGGCTGTTTCCTTACGCCGGTGGAGGCAGACTGGCAACCTTCGCGTGGCTGCTGCTCGTCTGGCTCTGCGCGGTGGGCGCTGCCCTGCTCGTCTCCCCGCAGGCCCGTTCCCTGAAACCAGGACACGCCTGACGGGTGTCAGGCGTGTCGGTGTATAAATACGGCGGTAAACTGGATTGCGGAGCGCTATCAGGCGATACGGCGTATCCAGAAACTGCCGCCCCAGTCGTTCTTTGGCTTGTAGGAGGAGAAGGCCGCCTTCAGTTTATCAGGATGGTGGAGATGCATATAGTGCCGTCCCCACAGGACTTCGTACTTGTCGTTATGGGTCAGGAACGCCTGGAGGAGGTACTGTTCGGTGAAGAACATGCGATCCTGCATCACCAACTGCGTGGGATATTCGGCGGGCAGACAGATGTCGTGAACCTGCGTAATCACTCCCTTCGCCATACGGGGCAGAACCTCCAGAAACTCATACCAGACATCGCTGCCGGTCTTGAGAATATGGCTTGAGTCGATAAAAAGGATGTCGTTTTCACCCAGCTTCTCGAACTCCGCCATCGGCACTTTCTGTACGGGCTGGGCGATCAGGCGCGATAGCCCCGGAAAGCCGGTCTGGAGATAGTCTTTCGGATAGGGTTCGATAGCAATCAGTTCGCAGGGATGGCCTTCGTCCGCATTCCGCAGCGCCGCCTTCGCGGCCAGGCGCGTAGAGTATCCTGATCCGATCTCCATTATGCGGCGCGGCTTGAAATGACGTATCATACAGTAGTATATTTCCGCGTCCACCGGCCCGAACATCTCGTTGTTCATGTGGAAATCATAGGGGACACCGGTTGGCTCTCTGGGTAGCGCCTCGTATTCATCTCGGAATTCGGAGGCGAACGTTTCCAGCAGGGCGAGCTGTCCGGCATCATTCATAGAGGCTCCGGGCATTTTCGTCTCGGTCGTGAAAAGCTCCGGGGGCAGCGTCGAAGTGTCGGGGATGGGATGGTAAAAATGGTTGGGGACGATATGAAGTCCAAGTTTTTGCCAGAAAGCGAAGGTTGTACGGGTAAAACTGCGTATGAGTCGGAATTGAATCCTGGAGAGCGTAGAAGGCATGCAAGCGTCCTTTTGAAGAAGCGATATCAAACAGCAGAGGGCCTGGGGAATGGCCGTCCTCGCAATTCTAACACTAACGACGGTGACCTGTCAATCCCTGCAAGCAGCGCCGAACACCGTAAACTCGCGTCCCTTTCTACACAGGCTGTAGATCAGGCAGGAAATCTCCCCCTCTGCCGGGAACTTTGAGGCGCTCCCCTGGCGCAATCAGGGGGATTCGAGATGACAAATCAGAAGGTTAAGATCGCGTGAATCCTGAAGTTCCACCCTCTTCCTCCGCTCCTTCGGTCAGCATCGGGCTGCCGGTCTGGAATGGAGAACACTATATTGCGGGCTGCATCGAGGCGCTGCTGGCACAGACTTTCCAGGACTACGAGCTGATTATCTCCGATAACGGCTCCACGGATGGCACCGGCGCGATCTGTCAGCGGTATGCCGACGCGGATGCCCGCATACGCTACATACGGCAGCCCGAAAATCGCGGCCCTTTTTTTAACTACAACTATCTGCTCAGTGAGGCGCAGGGAGAGTTTTTCATGTGGGCGCCTTGTGATGACCGCTGGAGTCCGAATTTCGTCGAAGAACTGCGGAAGACGCTGAAGGAGAATCCCGACAGCGTCGGAGCGCAGGGCGACTGGCAGATCATCGGCCCCGACGATGCGCCACAGACGGAGCCGGATGTTTTCGAGGAGATGCAGCGCGATTCGCGGCTAGGACGAATCCTGCCTCTCGCCTGGCGGCACTACATGGGCCTGCTGTTTTACGGACTGTTCCGTACGGAAGTGCTGCGCCGGTTCGGAATGCGCTCTCTGCCCCTCGCGAAGAACTACGCTCGCCACTGCGAATATCCCGTCCTCTATTTTCTCGGCTCTGTCGGGAAGATACGCACGAACCGCAACGCACATTTTCTCTACCGACGCCATCCCGAACAAGACAGCAACCGCAGTTATCCGCTGCGAGTCTCCCTCGCGCTCGAACTCGGATTTCTTATTGGAGTCCCCATCGCTGTCTGGGAAGGCTGCCACTCGCCCTGGGCCGCCTTCCGGGCGTGTCTGGGGATAACGGGCAAACGCCTGACTTATCTCGGCGGCCAGATACTCCGACTCCCCGAACGCCTGAAGCGTCTGAGTCGCTCTCGCCACCCGCAGTCGTCGAATCCGTAGACCAGGAATGACCATGAGCCAGGAAGCGATTGCGATACTGACCCTTCTCTTCAGCAGCCTGCCGATTCTCTGGCACTCCGTGAAGGTCGTTCGGGAGATGGGGTTTGGCCTCTGGTTCTTTTCGCCGCTGCCTATTTTCTGGTTCGCGTTCACCATCGCGTTCGTCGTGCGTCCCATTCTCGACGCACAGATACAGTTGCGCTACCCCAGCACCACCTACGAACCCGGCAACTTCCTCTACGCACAGACACTGGCGACTCTCTCGTGCTATCTGTTCGTCTGGGGTTACAGCCTTGTCAAGAGCCGAACCGAAGGCAAGCCGACAACGCCGCCAGACATCTACGTTCCCTCTGCCGCCGCGATCCCGGCGCAGCGGGCGGCGTTTCTTCTCTCCGCAACATTTCAGGTGATCCTGGCAGCGCTGCTCTTTGAAAATAACGCCCTCACGCTTAATCTGGGAGATAACCGCGCCCATTACGGCAGTCTCCAGGTGGGAGGAGGCCAGGTTACCCTCATCATCGGCCTCGCGTCCGTGTTCCTCTTCATGGGCCTGATGATCTCACGCTGGTCGAACCGTCTGGGAAGGATGGGCACCGCCGCCGCTATTTCCTATCTCCTTATCAATATTCTGGTCACCAACCGGGCGTTCGTCGTGACAGAACTGCTGATCTGTCTCTTCGTCTACTTCGTGCTTCAAAATCGCAAGCGCCGTAAGGTCTCGCCATTGATGCTGGTCTCCACACTCGCACTGATAGCCGTCCTGGGGGTTGGCCTGAGTCTGGCTCGCTTCATAGGTGCGCCGCAGCAGGAGGATCTCACTAGGCCCGTCCTCAGTCCGTATGCCCTACCGGTCGCCTATCTCGCCGTCACCTTCGATATGTCCGAACTTTTCCAGGAGAGCATCAAACACACCGACAAAGCGGGCATGGAATGGGGGTCTTCCTGGGCAGAAGATGTCTTCTATACCTATCTGCCGCGTGCCTTCTTTCCCGACAAACCGATCAAATACGGGGTCTTTCGTGTTCAGGATGAAGTCGTTCCTGAACTGACTCCGGAAAGCGGGCTGTTCACCAGTTCCTATCCTATCGGGGCATGGGGGGAGTCCTATATCAACTTCGGCCCGCTCGGCGTACTGGCGACTCTCTTCGCGCTCGGGGCCTGGCTGAAATATCTCTATGTCCGCAGTCTCGAACTCATCTATGACAACCAGGTCAACTGGCCCAGTATCCTTTTTATGATTATCTATGCGGTTCTGGCCCTGAACCCGCTTGTCTATATGCGCTCGATAGGACAGTTTCTGTTTGGAGAGATCTATCTGACATTCGTTCTCTGGGGCAGCCTGCGTCTCATTCTGGCGATGTCGCAGGTGATCGAGGCCCTCGCACCAGGCCGAAGCGCGAGCTTCCCAGAAGATGTGCCTGCTCCATGACGACGGAATCCTCTTCTTCCTCGCACGCTGTCCCGTCCCCTATCGAGCAGGACACCAGACACTCTGCCGCACGGCTGGATTTCCTTGACGGACTGCGGGGCGCGGCGGCGCTGTATGTCGTCTGCCATCACATCGCGAAACATCTGCCGCTCGCATCCGCCTCACGCCCTGTGCGTCTGCTCGCTTTCCTGCTGAATTTCGGTCACTATGCGGTCAGCGTCTTCATCGTGTTGTCAGGCTTTTGCCTTATGCTGCCGGTTGTGCGCGGGGATGGAAGCCTGCGGGGAGGGGTTGCACGATTCTTTCAGCGCCGTGCGAAACGGATTCTGCCACCCTACTACCTCGCCATGCTCCTCTCCCTGGTTCTCATCGCGACGCTGATTGGCGCGAAGACCGGAACATGGTGGGACAACTCCGTCCCGGTGACACGGCAGGCGATTGTCGCGCACCTCCTGCTCCTTCAGGACTATCTCGACAGCACCAGCATCAACCATGTCTTCTGGTCGGTCGCCACGGAATGGCATATATACTTCCTTTTTCCGCTCCTCATTCTGTTCTTTCGCCGTGCCGGGAACGCCCAGGCTGCCGGTATCGGGGTCTGTGTAGCCTATGTTACGAGTGTGCTGACCATTCGACAGAACCTGCATATCGAAATGCTGGGAGAGTTTATTTTCGGCATGTTCGGGGCGACCATCGCCTACACCGCTGCGCCGCAATGGATTGCATGGCGCGACCGCACCTCGTGGCTGGCCGTCGCGTCTCTTGCGCTGTTTGCAGCCGGTCTGCTGGGCGCAGTCGGTGCGAGGGTCTACGGCATCACCATCTATCTGGAACCGCTCGTAGGTGTTGGCACGGTCGCCCTCATCCTACAGGCGATGCGCCCCGGCCCGAACCTCGTTCGCAGCGTTCTGGACTGGAAGCCTGCCATCGTGCTCGGCGGTTACTCCTACAGTCTGTATCTGATCCACGCCCCGCTGATTCAGGTACTCTGGCAGTACGGAATCGCTCCGCTGCATCGTAGCCCGGCGGTCTCTTTTCTCCTGCTGCTGGTCTTCGGTACGCCGCTCATTGTGGCTGCCGCCTGGCTCTTTTCCCGCGTCGGAGAGCGTCCGTTTCTGAATCGTCCGGCCCCGATAACTCTTGAGGTTTCCGATGAAAACACTGTTCGTTCACCCGGCCATACGCATCTACCATGAGCCGCTCTTTACTCGTCTTGGTGCCTTCGGCGTCCAGTTTCTCTTCAGCGCGATCAATGCGCCGAACACGCACATGGGCATCGAGACTGCGCAGGTGCTATCCCGTTTCCCCTACCCCTATCGTCAGGCGAAGGAGATACAGGGCGTGCCCTTCGGGAACCTCTCGTTTGATCTCTGGCAGGTCTTCCGTTACAGAGTGGTCATCTTCTCCTTTCTCACGTCCATTCCGTTTTTGCTGTGCGCCCTGCCGCTCAAACTCCTTGGCAAAAAGGTCGTTCTGTTCGATGAGACCTGGCGCTATCCCTACGATGTAAAACGCTACAAGCCTTTTCTGCCCCTGGTGCGCTTCCTGGTCCGCCACTGTGTAAGTGCCTTCGTCGTTGCAAGTAGCAGGTCAAAACTCATGTTCACGCAGGAGTTTCAGGTGCCGGAAGAGAAACTATTCGTCGCCTACCACTCTACGGTTGACTACGCCAATCTGCCCCGCGATTCGGCCAAAATGGAGGCGATACGAGCGCGGGTGCAAGCGGTCAGCAAAGGCCGGAATGTCCTCCTCTATCTGGCACGTATCGTCGAATACAAAGGGCTGGATGTGCTGATTCGCGCTCTGGCGAGTGTGCCGGACACAGCCTGTCTGGTGGTTGTCGGAGACGGCCCGTTCCGGGAGAGGTGCGAGAAAATTACCGCAGAACTCACTCTTGGCGACCGCGTTCATTTTCTGGGAAGCTGCCTGTCGGATGAGTCACTGTACTACCATCTTAATGCGGACGTTTTTGTCCTGCCGTCTCGCTTTATGCCCGGTGAAATCGTCAACTGCGAGATGTGGGGCAACACGGTCAACGAGGCGATGAGTCTGGAGGTTCCGACCGTGCTGACCGACGCCGTGGGCGCGTCCGCTGATGTCATCCTCGATGGGGTTTCCGGCATGGAGGCGAAAGAGGGCGATCCCGCCAGTCTGGCGGAGAAGCTGACTTTCCTGCTGGAGGACGATGCCCGCCGCCTGGAAATCGGCAGGCAGGGCCGAGTGTCCCTGCTGGAGAAGTGCAATTACGATCAGAACTCAGGCGCTTTTGAGATGGCTCTGAAGCGAGTCGCTCAAAACGGATGATTAAGGTCGTTCATATCATCACGGGTCTCTCGGTCGGCGGCGCGGAGAATATGCTGTACAAACTTGTCACGCAGATGGACCGCACGGAGTTCACGCCGGAGGTCATCTCGCTGACGACGATTGGCCCGATTGGCGAGAAGATGCTCCAGGCAGGCATACCGGTTCGCGCCCTGAATCTGCGCCCGAGCCTGCCCAATCCGGCCCTCGTGCTGCGCCTCGCACAGTGGCTGAAGGCCAGCCGTCCGCAGGCTGTCCAGACATGGCTGCACCATGCGGACCTGCTCGGTGGACTTGCCGCCCGCCGCGCAGGAAGTATTCCCACGGCGTGGAACATTCGGCATAGCAATCTTGACCGCGCCACCATCAAGCGCAGCACGATCCTGATAGGCCAGTTGTGCGCGCGGCTGTCCCATTCGCTCCCCCGGCGCATCGTCTGCTGCTCGGAGGCGGGGCGTGTCGAACATGAACGGCTGGGATACGCTGCGGAGAAACTGATGGTCATTCCCAATGGCTTCGACCTTGCCGCCTATCGGCCCAGCACCGAGGCGCGGACAGAGATACGGCACGAACTCGGCATTGCGGAGGACTCGCCCCTGATCGGTCTCGTCGGGCGATTTCATCCTATGAAGGATCACGCGACGTTCGTACAGGCGGCGGCTCTGCTGAATCGGCAGCGCCCGAACGCGCATTTTGTCTGCTGTGGTGAGGGAGTGACGTGGCAGAACGAGGCTCTGGCGAACCTGATCCAGCAGGCCGAGTTGTGCGACAGATTTCATCTGCTCGGCGTCCGAAGCGATATGCCGCGCATTGCCGCCGCGCTGGATATAGGAACGCTCTGCTCACTCTATGGCGAGGGGTTTCCGAATGTGATCGGGGAGGCGATGGCCTGTGGAGTGCCCTGCGTCGTGACCGATGTGGGCGATTCCGTCTACATCGTGGGCGAGACAGGCCGGGTCGTTCCGCTCCGCAATCCCGAAGCCCTCTGCACGGCGTGGGAGAGTCTGCTGAGTCGCCCGACAGCAGAAGTTCACCACGATGCGCTTGTGGCCCGTGAGCGCGTAGAGACACATTTCGCGCTTGGCGCGGTCGTGGATCGCTATCAACAGCTTTACAAGGAACTGAGTCGTGCCTGAAAATGCAGATCATGAGGTCATTGAGGGGTTCGGCGATGAGTGGACGCGATTCGATCAATCGGAACTGAGTCCGGCGGACCGCGAGGCGATGTTTCAGGAGTATTTTGCCGTCTTCCCCTGGCATCTCCTCCCCCCCGACCCGGTGGGATTCGATATGGGCTGCGGCAGCGGCCGATGGGCCAGTCTGGTCGCTCCGAAGGTCGGCACACTGCACTGTATTGATCCCGCAGAAGGCGCTCTGAACGTTGCGCGGCGGAACCTCACTGCGAATTCCAACTGCGTTTTTCATCTGGCTGGAGTGGACACCATTCCTCTGGCAGATGCAAGTGCAGACTTCGGCTACTCGCTCGGTGTCCTGCACCACATCCCGGATACGGAAGCCGGATTGAGAGCCTGCGTCGCGAAACTGAAGCCTGGAGCGCCGTTCCTGGTCTATCTCTACTACGCCTTCGACAACCGCCCAGGCTGGTTTCGGCTGCTCTGGCGAACTACGGAGGGTGTTCGTTACGTGTTGTCGCGGTCGCCCTACCCCATCCGTTTCGGAATGAGTCAGATTATCGCCGCGACAGTTTACTGGCCGCTGGCACGAATTGCCCGCCTTGCCGAAAAGATGGGCAGACGCGTGGATGCGTTTCCTCTGGCCTACTACCGGCATCGCGCCTTTTATGTGATGCGAACCGATGCGCTCGACCGGTTCGGGACCCGTCTGGAGAAACGATTCACACGCAGGCAGATAGAAGAGATGATGAAGGCGGCTGGTCTCGGAGACATCGTCTTTAGCCCGCATCCGCCACACTGGTGCGCTTCGGGAATCAAACCCGGTCAGCCCTGACCCTGCCACCCCGAGGAGAGGCAGACATCATCTCATTTCAGCCTGCCGACGGGTACTGTCCGTCTACTCGTCTTCAGCGTGAAATCCGTTTTACGTTACAAATGGTCGGCGAAGACTGCTCCACAGAGCGATAAAGGATGCCGTTATGTGCGGACTCACTGGATTCCTGGATACGAAGGCGAGCCTGGACTGCGATACGTTACGCAGTCTGGTCACGCGGATGTCTGAAACGCTCCTGCATCGGGGGCCGGACGATGGCGGCGAGTGGTCGGATGCGGAAACAGGAATCGCACTCGGTTTCCGCCGTCTGGCGATTGTTGATCTCTCTCCCGCCGGACATCAGCCGATGCTCTCCGCGACGGGGCGTTATGTAATCGCGTTTAACGGCGAAGTCTACAACTTCGGCGCGATCCGTGCTGAACTGGAGACGGCAGGACTGGCCCCTCCATTTCGCGGCGGCTCGGATACAGAGGTGATGCTGGCAGCAATCGAAGCCTGGGGGCTAGAGAAGGCGGTATGTCGTTTCATCGGCATGTTCGCTTTCGCGCTCTGGGATCGCACCGAGCGCACCCTGCACCTTGTGCGTGACCGTCTGGGCGTCAAGCCGCTCTACTATGGCTGGGCTGGCAAAACCCTGCTGTTCGGGTCCGAACTCAAAGCCCTACGGGCGCATCCTGCGTTCCATGCGCCGATTGACCGTAATGCGCTGGCCCTCATGCTCCGCTACGACTATATCCCGGCTCCCTACAGTATCTATCAGGGCTTTCGCAAACTGCCGCCTGCCTCTATCCTGAGCATTCCGCTGGATAAGCCCGCAGAGACTGCCCTTGTCCCCTACTGGAGTGCGAAGGCTGTCGCGGAAAGTGGTGTTCTCGCGCCCTTCACAGGCACGGACGCGGAGGCGACAGAGCATCTAGACAAACTCTTGAGAGACTCAATCGGGCTGCGGATGATTGCCGATGTGCCGCTCGGCGTGTTTCTGTCGGGTGGGATCGATTCTTCGACTGTGGTGGCGCTGATGCAGGCGCAGAGCAGCCGTCCGGTTAAGACCTATACTATCGGCTTCCCGCAGGAGAGCTACAACGAGGCGCACCACGCCCGCGCCATTTCGCAGCATCTGGGAACAGAACACACGGAACTCATCGTCTCCCCGCAGGAAGCGAGGGAAGTCATCCCGCTCCTGCCTGCGATGTTCGACGAACCCTTTGCCGATCCTTCGCAGATTCCCACCTATCTCGTTTCCCGACTGGCGCGGAAATCCGTCACCGTCAGCCTTTCTGGCGATGGAGGCGACGAGCTGTTTGGCGGTTACAATCGCTACTTCTGGGGCCGAAGTCTGTGGAAACGGTTCGGTAAGGCCCCACACGCCTTGCGAAGTCTCACGGCAGCAGGAATGCAGGCCGTCCCGCCGCAGATGTGGGATACGCTGTTCCGAATGGCAGGGCCGCTTCTGCCGTCCGGAGCGAGGCAACGGAATCCGGGAGACAAACTGACGAAACTCGCGGAGGTCATGGGGGCGGACGGCCCGGACGCCATGTATCACGCACTGGTATCCCACTGGAAGCAGCCGACACAGCTCATTTCCGACTCGAAGGAGCCTCCCACACCCTTCACCGATCGCAGTCAGTGGGCAGAACTATCCGACTTCACTCAGCGGATGATGTTTCTCGATACGGTCTCCTACCTGCCGGACGACATTCTGGTGAAGGTGGATCGCGCCAGCATGGCGACCAGCCTGGAAGCCAGAGAGCCGCTGCTTGATCATCGGATTGTCGAGTTCGCCTGGCAGCTCCCTCTGGAGATGAAAATTCGGGATGGCAAGGGCAAATGGCTGCTGCGTCAGGTTCTCTATCGCTATATCCCGCAGGAGATGATGGAGCGCCCGAAGACAGGCTTCGGAGTGCCGATTGACGAGTGGCTGCGCGGGCCGCTGCGAGAGTGGGCGGAGGAACTGTTGGCAGAGAACCGCCTTCGGGACGAGGGACTGTTCGATCCGGCTCCCATCCGGCGCAAATGGGCCGAACACCTTACAGGCAGACATAACTGGCAGTACTACCTCTGGAATGTGCTGATGGTGCAGGCCTGGCTGGAAGCGCAGTCCGCGCATTGACCTCCGAGCAAGAAAGTGAACGGAGCGCGAAGATTTCAGGTACAATCTGACCACATACTTCGTAGGATGGACGTTTTGATGACCGAACGAATTGCCGTCATCGGACTGGGTTATGTGGGGCTGCCTGTCGCGCTGGCATTCTCCAACCGCTTCCCCGGTACGATTGGCTTCGACATTGACAGCAAAAAAATTCTCTCCCTCAAAGCAGGGATTGACCGCACCGGCGAGGTCACGCGTGAGGCTCTGCTCTCCACGCATCTCCACTACACCGATGATCCGAAGGCCCTCTGCGACACGACATTTTTTGTGGTGGCCGTTCCCACGCCTATAGACAGCAACAAACGTCCCGACCTGGAGCCTCTCATTCGGGCGTCGGAGATCATTGGCCGGGTGATGCAGCCCGGCGCTGTAGTCGTCTATGAGTCCACGGTCTACCCCGGCGTGACCGAAGAGATATGCGGGCCAGCCATTGAGCGCGTTTCCGGGCTGAAACAGGGCCGTGATTTTTGGCTCGGCTATTCGCCGGAACGCATCAATCCCGGCGATACGGCCCATACGCTCGAACGGGTCATCAAGGTGGTTTCCGGCGAGGATGCGGACACGCTGGAACGTGTAGCGCGGACGTATGGGGCAATCGTCCCGGCAGGCATCCACCGCGCCCCCAATATCCGCGTAGCTGAAGCCGCGAAAGTCATCGAGAATACCCAGCGTGATCTGAACATCGCCCTGATGAATGAGCTGGCGCTTATTTTCGACCGCCTCGGTATCCGCACCCGTGATGTGATTGCTGCCGCCCGCACAAAATGGAATTTCGTGGATTTCAAACCCGGTCTGGTTGGCGGGCACTGCATTGGCGTAGACCCCTACTACCTCACGACGAAGGCAGAGGCTGTTGGATACCATCCCGATGTCATTCTCGCGGGCCGGCGCGTCAACGATGGCATGGGGCCATTTCTCGCCCAACGCATGGTCAAGTTGCTCGTTCATGCTGACATCCCCGTCAAGTGCGCCCGTGTCGGCATTTTTGGCCTGACCTTCAAGGAGAATGTGGCCGACCTACGCAACAGCCGCGTTCCCGACATCGTTTCCGAACTCCGCGAGTTTGGCGTCAGTCCTCTGGTACACGATCCGGTGGCAGATCGGGACGCGGCCCGGGAAGAGTACGGCATTGACCTCGCAGAATGGGAGGAGATGCGTGATCTGGATGGCGTCGTCCTTGCGGTCAGTCACGACTTCTATAAATCTCTCCCGGTCACCTTCTGGCCGGAAGTCCTGCGTCCGGGCGGTGTTTTAATGGATGTGAAATCCATTCTTGAGCCGGAAGCGATTCCCGAGACTCATGTCTATTGGTGTCTTTGAGTGTGGCAGCGCTACCCCGCTCTCCTGATGGCAGCGGGACGCGAGGAGGTTAAGTGTGCCGAGAGTATTAGTGACCGGAGCCGCAGGGTTTATTGGTTATCACCTGTGCGAACGCCTGCTGGCAGAGAACGGCGATGTCTGTGGACTGGATAATCTGAACGAGTACTACGATGTCCGCTTGAAAGAGGCGCGTCTCGCCCGGCTGAATCAGTATTCCAACTTTCAATTTGAGCGCGTTGAACTGGCGGATATGGCAGGAATGCAGGCGTTTTTCCAGCGTTACCAGCCCGACATCGTCATCAATCTTGCGGCTCAGGCAGGGGTGCGCTATTCGCTCGAAAATCCGCATGTCTATGTCAGCAGCAACGTCGTCGGTTTCGTCAACCTGCTGGAGTGCTGCCGCAGACAGAAGATAGCGCATCTCGTTTTCGCCTCTTCCAGTTCCGTCTATGGCGCGAATACCCATATGCCCTTCTCCGTGCATGACCGCGTGGACCATCCGGTCAGCCTCTATGCTGCGACGAAGAAGGCGAATGAGCTGATCGCGCACACTTACAGCCACCTCTTCCGCCTGCCTTCGACTGGGCTGCGCTTCTTCACCGTCTACGGCCCCTGGGGCCGCCCCGATATGGCCCCGTTCCTCTTTACCCGCGCCATCCTCGAAGACCGCCCGATAGATGTTTTCAATTCCGGCAAGATGAAACGCGATTTCACCTATGTGGACGACATTGTCGAGGGCATTGTCCGAGTGATGCAGCGCCCCCCTGCCCCCAACCCGGGCTGGAACGCCGATCAGCCTGATCCTGGCTCCAGTTCCGCCCCCTATCGGCTCTACAACATCGGCAACAATCAACCCGTCGAACTCATGCACTTTATCCGCATAATAGAGCAGTGTACCGGCAAAACGGCGAAGATGAATCTGCTTCCGGCGCAGCCGGGCGATGTGCTGACGACATACGCGGATGTCGAAGATTTGACGCGGGACACCGGCTTCCGGCCACACACGACAATAGAGAACGGACTGCAACAATTCGTGACCTGGTATCGCGATTACTACTCCGTTTAGGGTAAAATAGGCCGAATATGACGGTTCCCCCAGCCGGGCATAGAAGGCGGTACGCACAGGGCTATGCCAAAAATATTTATGGTGTCACGATGCGCCTGGACTCTCTATAACTTTCGGAGAGGTCAGATGTGTGCTCTGCGAGATGAGGGGGCCACTGTCGTTGGCGCTGGAGCAGGCGGGGACGGGTACGAGCCTCGGATTGAAGCGCTTCCCATTCCCTTCGTTCCCTTACCCGTTGACAAACGCGCTCTGAACCCCCTTGCCGACCTGAAACTTCTCTGGAAACTGTACCGCTGGTATCGGCAGGAGCGGCCAGACATTGTGCATCATTTCACGATCAAGCCAGTCATCTATGGCAGTCTGGCGGCACGCTGGGCGGGCGTTCCCCGCGTGGTCAACACGGTCACAGGACTCGGCTTCGTGTTCTCGGACGGGGCGGCGTCCTGGCTGCGCCGCCTCGTCGAAGCGCAGTACAGGCTTGCTCTCACCAGGGTCCACTACACTTTTTTCCAGAATACGGAAGACCGCGATCTGTTCCTGGCGCAGGGTCTGGTCTCGGCGGAAAAGTGCGGGCTGCTGCCCGGCTCCGGCGTGGATACACAGCACTTTCAGCCTCCTGCGGCAGAGACCGATTCCGATGGCGTGACGTTTCTCATGGTCGCCCGTATGCTGAGAGACAAAGGCGTGTATGAGTTCGTAGAGGCGGCACGGAAGGTGAAAGCGGTCGCGCCGCAATGTCGCTTTCAACTGCTCGGTGGGCGGGACGAACGCAATCCCCGTGTCGTACCGCTGGAAGACCTGGAAGGCTGGCAGGCGGAAGGCGTCGTGGAGTGGCTGGGAGAAGTCTCGGACGTGCGCTGTGCCGTTGCCGAGTCTGATGTCGTTGTGCTTCCTTCCTTCTACCGCGAAGGAACGCCGCGTTCGCTTCTGGAGGCGGCGGCAATGGGCCGCGCTCTGATAACGACCGATTCGGTTGGCTGTCGTGAGGCAGTCGAAGACGGGGTGACCGGTATCTTGATACCCATCAAAAATGTGGACGCACTGGCAGCCGCGATGCTGCGCCTCGCTTCTGAACCTGAGACTCGCCAGCGAATGGGCTGCGCCGGGCGACAGAAGATGCTGCGCGAATTCGACGAACGGCTTGTGATACAGAAGATCAAAGCAGTCTATGCGAAGGAGCCGACATGAAGGCGCTGATTACAGGGGGAGCAGGGTTCATCGGTTCGCACCTTGCCGACCTGCTGATTGATCGTGGCGATGAGGTCTACGCGCTGGATGACCTCTCGACAGGAAGTCTGGCAAATATCGTACATCTGCTCGATCATCCCCGATTCCATTTCGTCCACGAGTCAGCGCAGAACGAAGCCGTCATGGACGAACTCGTGCAAAACGCAGACCACCTCTACCATCTAGCCGCCGTTGTCGGCGTTCAGCGCGTCGTCGAAAGCCCCGTGCGGACGCTGGAAGTCAACCTCCACACCAGTGAACTCATTCTCAAACTCGCGCACCGGTATGACAAAAAAGTTCTGATTGCCTCGACGTCGGAGGTATATGGCCGCCATAAGGTGAATCGTCCTCTGAAAGAGACGGACGAACGCATCTACGGGCCTACGACGGTCGGGCGCTGGAGCTACGCCGGAGCCAAAGCGATTGACGAGTTTTTTGCGCTCGCGTATCACCGGGAGCGTGGGCTGCAAGTCGTCGTGACGCGCTTCTTCAACACGGTGGGGCCGCGCCAGACAGGGCAGTACGGGATGGTCGTTCCCCGCTTCGTCCAGTCGGCTCTGCGCGGCGAACCGATTACCGTCTATGGAGACGGCACACAGTCGCGTTCGTTTACCTATGTCGGAGATGCCGTTCGCGCCATCACCGATCTGATGGGCTGTCCGACAGCCGTCGGCGAGATTTTCAATGTGGGTAACGGCGAAGAGGTGACCATTCTCGACCTCGCCCGGCTTGTCAAGAAACAGACAGGGTCGCTTTCGGAGATTCGGGTTATCCCCTTCGAGCAGGTCTACGGAAAGGACTTCGAGGACATGGAGTTTCGCACCCCGGACATCTCTAAAATTAACGCCCATATCGGTTATCGGCCAACCGTAGATCTCAACGGAATCCTGGAGAGGGTCATTCAGCATTTCCGAACGTCTGCGAATATGGAAACGCAACCCCATTCCTCTCTCGCGACGGAGGGAAGTTCCTAGATGAATCCTTCACACACGCCCGTGGCTCTGCTCTGGATTTTTGCGGTCGTTCTCTCCGCGCTGCTTACACAGGTGGTAATTATCGTCGCGCAGAAATTCAGTCTGGTCGCGAAACCGAAAGCCGACCGATGGCACGCCACGCCGACGGCCCTCTATGGCGGCGTCGCGATTGTCGTCAGTTTTCTGCTGACAAGCGCCTGCGTTCTCGCACAAAACCGCTTTCTGCACTCCTATGAGCTACTCGGTCTGTTCGCGGGAGGGATTTTTCTTTTCGCGCTGGGAGTGCGCGATGATGCTGTTCCTCTCAACCCGCTGGTCAAGCTGCTCGGCCAGGTGATGGCCGTTACGCCTTTCCTTGTCGGGATGGCGCTCACTCACACCTCGCCCGTCTATATCATCGCCCTGCCTGCCGTTCTACTCTGGATGGTCGCGCTGACGAATGCCTTCAACCTGCTCGATAACATGAACGGCCTCTCCGCCGGAACAGCAGCAGTCGTCGGCGGGGTACTGGCGGCGTACAGTTTCTTACATGGCGAACTGGTCTACGGCCTCCTCAGCGCCCTGCTGTCCGCCTCCTGTCTGGGTTTTCTGTTCTTCAACTGCCGCTTTGCGACCCCGGCGCGGATATTCATGGGAGACTGCGGCAGTATGTTCCTTGGCTACATGCTCGCGGGCCTTACGGTCATCGGGGTCTGTCGCCCGCTTACCTCTCCCCTGCCCAGCCTGACAGTCCCGCTACTGCTCATGGCGCTGCCCATTTTCGATACCCTGCTCGTCATTATCCGACGCAAACGCGAAGGCCGCGCCATTTCGCAGGGCGGCAAAGACCACAGTTCGCACCGCCTTGTCTATTCCGGGCTAACCCCCAAGCAGGCGGTCTTTGGCCTCTATTTCCTGAGCATACTGACCGGCGGAGTCGGACTGCTGTGCGAACGGCTTCAGATGCTGCTTCTCCTCCCGCTCTCGGTCGCAGGAATTGCGATTGGCCTCTGGTTCTTCGGCAGCTACCTTAGCCGATTCACCAGCCCGCAATCGGGAGTCTCCCCTGCCCCGCTCCGGGAAACGCAGCTCGATACGAACCCGACCTGAAAGTTTTCGACACAAGATATTGTTCGTCGAACGAACAGCAAAAAAGCGCAGGTCAGGATGAAGTTTCATCCTGACCTGCGCTTTCTATCGGGGTGACTGGATTCGAACCAGCGACCTCACGGTCCCGAACCGTGCACTCTACCAAGCTGAGCCACACCCCGGCTCTGAATCTCCGCACACGAATTGCAGAAATTTACACCCGTAGTATAGCACGGTGGCGGCGATTCGTCAAGGTATCCAGCGGAGATCATTCCAACACGGAAGGCCGCAGCCAGCGTGTGATTCTTTTGACGAAAAAGGCGGTTCGTGGTACACTGTGTCAGCAAACGCAATCGCCTTCGGAAGGAAGTTTATTCGTGCCAACCGCCGCATTCATCACTCTTGGCTGCAAGGTGAATCAGTACGAGACACAGCGCATCCTCGATGACTTCGAGGAGGGCGGCTTCGCCATTACGGAGTTCAACCGGCCTGCGGACGTCTACGTTATCAACACCTGCTCGGTGACACAGGCGGCGGAACGCAAGTCGCGCCAGATGGTGCGAAAAGTAGCGCGGCAGAATCCAGAAGCCGTCGTGGTGATGACGGGCTGCTACGGCGAGATGGCGCAGATCAAAGGCGAGACAGTGGAGGAAGCGTCTTTCCTGGTGCCGAACCACCACAAATTGCAGACGTTCTCCCGAGTCCTCAACGAGTATCCGCACCTGGCGCAGGAAGCCGAAGCGAGACGCCGCGAGTCTCCTGACCGTCGCCTCGCGCCGCGCCGAACCCGCGCCACCGTCAAAGTCCAGGACGGATGCAACGTCTTCTGTGCGTTTTGTTCAATCCCCTACACACGCAAATATATGCTCTCCCGCCCTGTGGCAGAAGTCGTGGCGGATGTGGAACGACGTGTCGAGCAGGGGTACAAAGAGATTGTGATTACCGGGGTTCTTGTGGGAGCCTACGGGCAGGACGGGTTCACCGCGATTCCGGGAGCGACCCTGCCACGAATGACGCCCCAGGATAGGACTCAAATCCATACCGATCTGGCCGACCTGCTGCTTCAACTGGCGCAGGTTCCCGGCATAGAGCGCGTTCGACTCTCCTCCATCGAACCGACTCAGGTGACTGACAAATTGCTCGCGGCGTTCGCATCCGAGCCGAAATTGTGCCGTCATCTGCACATCCCCCTCCAGAGCGGGGACAGCGCCGTCTTGAAGGCGATGAACCGCCCCTACGATCAGGCATTCTATCTGGAACGCTGTCAGACCGCTTATGCGATGATTCCAGACCTTGCCATCACCAGCGACATTATGGTCGGGTTTCCGGGGGAAGATCGAGAGGCGTTCGAGAGTACACTCCATGTCGTGCGGAGCGTGGGCTATGCCCGCGCTCACCTGTTCCGTTACTCGCCGCGCCCCAATACGCCCGCCGCCGACCGCAAAGATCAGGTCCCGGAGGCGGAAAAGGAGAGCCGAAGCCACGAACTCGCCGCCGCCTGCCGGGAGACTCAGGCGCAGTTCATCCGGCGGCACCTGGGGCGTGAACTCGAAGTCCTCGTTGAGGGGCGCGAGAAATCCCTGCCGCTGGAGACGGAAAATGCGAGTGGGAACGACGATCATGAGCCGATAGCGCATCTGCCTGCGCCCGAAGCGTCCTGCCTTCTGAGCGGCTACACGAGCAACTATATCCGCGTCCAGTTCACCGGCGGTTCGCATCTCATTGGGACGGTGGTTCGGGCGCGTCTGCTGGAACCGACTTCCGATGGCGCGATTGGCGAGGTAGGCGGGGCGCATTTCGGGCCGATGGAAGCGCCGCCGGATGCCGAATTCCTGCCACTGGCGACCTTCACTGCACGGGTCTAAACACTGATGGGGCCGGAGGTGCCGTTGTGTTCGCCTTTCAGCTCGCTTCGCTTGGCCTCTTTTTTCTGCTGTTACTTCTGGCGGGCCTGCGCTTAAAGAAAACGCCCGCGTCGCATTCAGACTATCAGGCACGGCGGAATACCGTCCGCCTGCTGGGTGTCCTTGTGGGCGGGCTGGGTCTGTCCGTCCTGCGTACACAGTTCGTGCCGGTCTCCTGGGAGTTCGTCACGCTGAGTATTTTGCTCGTTCCCATCGGTATTCTCGCACTGGGCCTGATCTGGCGGCTTTTCGTTGCCTATCGCCTTAGCCGAGTTTTGCCGCCGGACAACTCGCTGCCCGACATAACGACCCTTCAAACCCGTATCACTCCTCCTGACAACGGAAAAAGTTCGCAATGAGCCTGACTTCCCCTCTTAACGCTGTGTCTTCACAACGGATGTCTGCCCTCTATAAGACGCTTGCCCTGATGATCCTGCTCATCGGACTGCTGCAGCAGGTGCGCTGTCTGAACTTCCATGAAGTGATTGACGACAGCGATCTCATTCATAACGCCGACCAGCGCGGATGGCAGGATAGCCCTCTCGACTGTTTTCGGCGGCCTGTTTTCCAGCTCTATTACCGGCCGCTTTTCACTGCCACATTCGCTATAGGTCACCGCCTGCACTCCGAACAGACGATCTTCTATCATGCGGAGAACCTGGCGCTTCACGCCGCCGTCGTACTGCTTGGCTTCTGGTTTTTTTATCTGCTGTTTCGTCAGGAGCGTACTGCTCTGCTCGCCGGGCTGTTTTTCACTCTGCATCCACTCCAGGTTACCGTGACGACATTTATCGGCGGCAGAACCGACAGTCTGGCGTTGCTATTTCTGTTTCTCTTCGCCATTGGAGCCTTGAAGGCGTTCGTGCCGCAAGAAAGGGAAACGAGCGGTCAGCAGCCTGCATTGGGTTGGCTATTGCTTTCGCTCGTGGGATATGCAGGGGCGGTCTTCACGAAAGAGCAGTGTATTCCTCTGCTTCTGCTCTTCCCGCTTTTGCTGCGAGTGCGCGGCGGTCCCTTACCTCGTTCCGCCTGGGGTTGGCTGAGTGTCTATCTCGTGCCGATTCTGGCGTATGTTCTGGCGGCGCGGCAGATCGTTCCTCCGAATTCCGTGCCGAATCCGCACTGGAGTTTAGGGCTGCATCTGGAGATGATCGGCAGAACCCTCTCCTATTTCGAGCGTCTGCTCTTCCTCCCGACCGTCGGCGCGATGCACCAGGCCACGCTCGGCCCCTGGGACACTCCGCAGACCCTGACTGCCGGATTCGGTTATGCCGTCGCTGCCGTGTGGCTCACGCTTCTGTGGCGGCTTCGCGCAAATCGCCCTCTGAGCGTACTGATGCTCTGGACAACGCTGACGGTGTTCCCCTGTCTCAATTTCATCCCGATTCCCTCACAGTTGGCTTCCTGCTATCGCGGAGCCATTCCGCTCGTCGGGGCAACGGGACTGCTCGGTTCGCTGTTCGACACGCTTCTGACCCTCTACGTGAGGAAGATGCTGATGGAGCGGTGCATTCAGGGGGGAGTTGTCGTCGTGATTCTGATCTATTGCGGGCTGACTCTCAAGGATATGTCGAACTGGAAAGATAATGAGGCGTTGATGCGGGCTGAAATCAGCGGGGATCCTAATTACCTGCCCGCGCATCATGGACTGGCCTTCCTCTATGAGGCGCGGGGGCAGTGGACACGCGCCAGTGAACAGTTCGATAGAGTGCTGGGCGGGATGCTGCCGAAGCTGCCGCCGGGAGAGAATTTCGTGAAGGCGGTGGATAGTCCGGCTTCACAGAGAAATCTCTGGAGTCATTCCGGCCTGCGCTATCAGCCGCACATGTACGCGAGCTATCTTCTCCCACAACGCGCCTGGACACGCCAGCAATCCGGCCATTTCGACGCGGCTGTAGAGGACTATCGGCTCGCGATCCTGCTCGCCCCTGACAACCGGAATTTGAAGGAAGGTCTGCGGGTATGCTATCTTGCAAATGGCAGAATGGCCGAGGCCCATGCTCTTGATGAGCAGTCAGGAACGGACGATCTCCTTCCACTGAGTTCACCCGCTTCCTCTGGACATTGACCTCGGTTGCCGGGTATCTTATACCTCCAGAAGTAATGCCACTCCGATAGAGAGATACGATGACTGTCAGAGTCGAAGCAATCACCATCGAAGCCATGCGAGCCTCCGATATGGAGGCGGTGCTGCGGATTGACCGCCTCAGTTTCCCCGTCCCCTGGATGCCCTCGGCCTTCTCCACCGAACTGACCAACCGTTCCGCCTGTTACCTCGTTGCCCGCATTGAAGAGGAGACTGTCGGATTTGGCGGCGTCTGGGTCATCATGGAAGAGGCCCATATCACCACGCTGGCCGTTGACCCTCTGCTGCGGGGCCGCAAGATCGGGGAGCAGTTGCTGATCGCGCTTCTGGCAGAGGGTATCCGCCGCCGCGCCACCCGCGCTACACTGGAAGTGCGCCAGAACAATCTCGCCGCGCAGCGCCTCTACCAGAAGTTCGGTTTCTATCAGGCTGCGCTCCGCAAAAACTACTATACCGACAATGGCGAAAATGCCCTCGTCATGTGGGCGGACAACATCCATTCTCCTGCGTATCAGGCGCTCCTCTATCAGATTCAGTCCAGCCTCATAGCTCCCTCACACTGAGAGCGATCACTCTTTATCTGCCTTTAAGAGCAATATCGTTTGCAAAACTTGCCTTCTAGCAGGCATCCATTCTGCACTTAGTTGACAGAGGATGCTTTCTGCGTTATAATGAGATTGGCAGCAGAGCAATATTACCTGTTACAATTCGCCCCTGCCCGATTTTTCAGGGACGCTGGATGCAGGATAAGCACCGATGCAAATCCATGCAACGGAACGTTCGAAGGAGTAAGATGATGGCTCGAAAAGGTTTCACCCTCATTGAGTTGCTCGTCGTGATCGCGATAATCGCGATTCTCGCAGCAATTCTGTTTCCGGTGTTCGCGCAGGCACGCGAGAAGGCACGAGCCATCTCCTGCCTTTCCAACATGAAACAGATCGGTTTGGGGCAGCTTATGTACACGCAGGACTATGACGAACAGTTTCCCTCCGGCCCGGGCTTCGCTGGAATCGGATGGGCGGGGCAGATGTATCCGTATGTCAAAAACTCGCAACTGTTCAAGTGTCCCAACGACCCGAACCAGGCTACCAAAGTAAACAACGTCACCGTCGTTCCCGTCTCGTACGCCATCAACTACCGTCCTCTCTTCTATCCGTTGGCCTCCCTCAAGACCCCTGCTTCGACAATCCTCGTGACAGAGGCATTCGGAGCCATTACCGATGTCACCGATCCGCTGGAGACGAACACCATTCGACGCTCCGCGTGTGACCTGAGCGACAATCTCGTCTGGACAGTCCCGCCGCAGCGCACGTTCGCCTGCTGTCAGCTCGCCGGAACGAACAATCTCTACTACGTCACGGGCGCTCTGCCTGCAACGCAGCCCTGGCCTTATGGCGGAACGCACTACGATGCCAGCGTTAAAGCTGTCCACACCAATGGAGCGAACTACACCTTCACCGATGGACACTCCGCGTTCATTCAGCCGGGTCGTGTTGCCAACCGCTTCATCTCTCAGGATGGAACCTCCCCAAACAAACCCGGCACCAATTTCGGTCAGTATAAAGCGTACTACAACCCGGATGTGGACGGATAATGAGGGGAGCCATGTCAATGAAGCGTGTGACTATCGCATTGAGTTTGTGCTTCCTGGTAACAGTGCTTGCGGGCTGCGGAGGCAAGGATGGAGACGCCCCATCCGGAGACCAGACTGCCAAACAGAAGGAAGGCGAATCGCAAATGCAAAAGGCGATTGAGAGTGATCCCACTCTCAAAAAATCGGGCGGCAGCGTCACGACACCTGCTGGCACCATGCCCAATCCCGGTCCGGTTCCGGGAGGGGGCAGATAGCCTCGGTGTGTGCGCTGTGTGATTCCTGATACAGCATGTTGCTGCCCTCTGTTCTCCAGCAGAGGGCTGCATTTTTGTTGACGGCGCAGAGGAAAATGAGATACACTATCTGTGGAAGAGGCTGCTAATGCCGCCTTCCGGTACGATCAGGAGAAAATAGAGATGACGAAACGATCACTGCTCGCTTCGGCGGTCCTGTTCGTTCTGGCGCTCTCGCTCACCACCCATTATGGTCTGGCGGGCGGGCGGGGAAACTACAAAATCGGCGACAAGGTCACCGATTTTGCGTTCAAGAGCGATCAGGGCAAGACCGTCAAACTATCGGACTACAAGGGCAAAATTGTCGTCCTGAACTTCTTCGCCACCTGGTGAGGGGGCTGCAATGAGGAGGCTCCTCATTTAGAGAAAGAGGTCTGGCAGAAGTTCAAGACCCACAATGTTCAGGTTCTTTCGCTCTCCCTGGAGGAGGGCGTTCCGAACCCGTTTGTCAAAATAAAAGCGTTCCGCAAACAGCACGGCGTGACCTACCCCATACTCTCCGACGAGGAGGGCAAGGTTATCGGGAAATTCGGCTTTAGCGGCATCCCCTCCAATGTCATCCTCGATAAAACGGGCAAGTACGTCGCCAACCCGGATGATGTGCCTGCAATCCTCGCGAAACTGAAGCAACTGACGAAATAGTCTCTACACAGGTCTACTCTAACGGCCCCTGTCTCCCAAGTGTGGGTACAGGGGCTGCTTTGTGAAGGGGTGCCGGCTATTCGTGACGGAGGGCCTGGATGGGGTCGAGGCGGGAGGCGCGGATGGCAGGATAGATGCCAAAGAAGATACCGACGAAGGCGGAAAAGGCGAACGCTCCGAGAGAGACGCTGACAGGGAGGTAGATGTTCAAACCTTTTGCCCCTGTCTGGGGGTCCACCATCGCTGGGATGAATTGCGTGATGAAGCCAATTCCATACGCGGTTCCCGCGCCGAGAGCGATGCCTAACAGCCCACCGAGGCCGGAGACGGTCGCGGATTCAATCAGAAACTGCATCAGAATGTCTCGACGTTTTGCGCCAACTGCCTTGCGAACGCCGATCTCGCGAGTGCGTTCCGTTACGGAGACGAGCATGATATTCATGATGCCGATGCCACCCACCAGAAGGGCCAGCCCGGCGATAGAGCTGAGCATGATGGCAAAGATGGACAGGATACGGTTGATGCTGTTAAGGATGTTTTCCTGACTATCCACATGGAAGCCGGGCAGATTGTCATAGCGGCGCATGAGCAACTGCCAGACCTGATCCATTGCCTGATCTATCTTCTTCGAGTTCTTAGCCTCCGCAAAGACAACTCCTACGCTCTGCGTACCCATCGTGCGCTTCTGTGCCGTCGTCAGTGGGATATAGACCGTTTTGTCGGCATCACCCTCCAGCGAACGACCCTTCGACGTAAGCACGCCCACCACCGTGAGACTCAGGTTCTGATACTGAATCGTCTTGCCGAGCGGTTCTTCCTCTTTGAATAACTCCGTCGCGACTTTCGGGCCGATCACACAGACTTTCGCCCAGGTATCCATATCCTCATTGGAGAGGAAGCGGCCATGCGCTACGGAGACGTTCCGCAGCCGCTCATAGGCAGGCATGACGGCGTTGCCAGTAACTTTCACCTCATGGTCGTTCGAGCGGACTTTCACATCGCTGCCGAGGGGCATTTCTGCCGAGACATCCTGAATGAGGTCACATTCATCGTGGATTGCCTGGATGTCGGCCATTGTCATGCTCTCGATGCGGCGTGTCGTCTTGTGGTTATCGCGCCAGTCCGGCTCATAGTAGATGATAATCAGGCTGGAGCCAAGACGCTTGAACTCATCCGTGACACGAGCCGACGCGCCTTCCACTATCGCCACCATGATGATGACGGAACTGACGCCGATAATGACGCCGAGCATGGTGAGGAAGGAGCGCAGTTTGTTCGCCAGCAGGTTGGAGAGCGCGGTCTGAATGGAGCGAAAGAAGTTCATGAGCCTCGATTTGAACGGATTTAGTTGTTGTTCTGCTGGCGATTGTCGCCGCCCGCCATGATGTCAATGGTTTTACGCGGCGGGCCGGAGAACGAGTTGGGCCGCACCCGGTCGTTCTCTTTGAGACCGGAGAGAATCTCCACAAAGTCGTCGCCGCGCAGTCCGAGCGTGACTTCCCGGGCCGTGGCAGTTTCGACTTTCTTGCCGTCTTTCGTCGAGGTGGTCACAAGCTGCACGACAGACTTTGGCCCGGTCGTCTGGACACAGTTGATCGGCAGGCGCAGGACGTTCTTGCGCCGCCCAACAATGATGGCGCAACGGGCGCTCATTCCCGGTTTGAGGCGCTTGTCCGTCTGGCTGACACGAATCTCCACCGGGAAGCGGATGACACCTTGACTGTTGCCACTGCTCTGCCCTGCCGTCTCGTTGGAGAGCGCAGAGGTCGCGACTTTGCGGACGACCGCTGGAAAAACCGTTCCCTTCGCGGAGTCCAGCGAGACTTCTGTCAGCAGCCCAAGTTTGACGCGGGGAATATCCACTTCATTGATGTTGATCTTTATCAGCATCGTGCCGAGGTCCGAAATCTGGAAGACCGGAGTGCCGGAGGAGAAGGAACCGATGGCGGACGTGATGAGTTCGCCCTCTTCTACGTACCGTTTCGTCACGACGCCGGTCATCGCCGCCCGAAGCGTGGTGTCGTTCTGATGCACCAGATTCTCGTTAAGTTGGTTCTGTATCTGACTGACCTCCGCTTCCGCCGCTTTGATGTCGTCTCCGCGCATGGCATCCTGCGTTCTGCCGGAGTGTGCAGCGGCAAGCTGCGCCTGCGCCTGCTTGTAGGCGGCCCTGGCGGCGTCCAGGTCGCGCTGTTTCGTCAGAGGCAGGATGTTCGTTCGCGCCTCTTCCAGTGCGACTTCCAACTGATGCACCTGGCTTTTGGAACTCGCGATCTGATTCCGCAGATTGTTCTCTTCCAGCCGGTTGGTCTTCTCCATACGGTCAAGGCGATCTTTGACTTCGCGCATATGGGAGAGGGCGATTCCGGTATCTGTCTCCGCCGTATCAACTGCCTGCTGAGCGACAAACCCCTTCGCGAGGAGCAGCTTCTGGCGGGTAAGATTGCGGGCGGCATTGTCGGCCTGGGCCTTTGCCTGATCGTAGGCGGCCTCCGCGTTAACTACCGCGTTGGGATGAGTCGATTCGGCCATGAGGGCCTGATTGTCGAGGAGAGCCTGGAGGTTAGACTTCGCCGCTTCGAGATTCGCCTGTGCGATCTGAATACTCTGGCCGGTGAGTTTGGGCTGTACCTGCGCTTCGGCTTCCGCACTCTCCAGCCGCGCCTTCGCGCTCCGCACATTCTCCAGCACCGAATCGATGTTCGTCGTGGTCTGGGTCTGCTGGTAGTTCGCATTTTTGCGGGCGGAGGCAAGCCGCGCCTGGGTGCCAGCAAGTTGCGCCCGCAGGGCGGCGACCTGACTGTTGATCTCCTGGGGGTCTATTGTGGCAAGCGGCTGCCCTGCCTGGACGGTCATTCCCTCATCTACGAGCAGCTTCGAGATACGTCCACCGACTTTCGACTTGACCTCCACTTTTTTCAGTGGCTCGATCACGCCGTTCTCGACGACCTTGATCTCGACATCTCCCCGCGCCACGCGCTCACTGCGCTTCTCTTCCGGCTGCGCTTTCAGCAGAGATTTCGCGCTGAACCAGGCGATGATACCGACCACCAGCAGTGGCAGGCAACAGCCCAGGAGAACCTTCTTTCCCATAAGTGTTTCCAACCCTCTCTACGACACGTCCTGTCCGAACACGCCCGCAACGATTACGAAGGCACAGGACGGGAGGTTTCGAGTATCTTACCCTATCCATACTCGAAAGAGTTTTCCACGTCTGTTCCCTTGAACTCAAAAAATGCCGCCTTCGCGGACTGCGAAGGCGGCTCTGCACAGAACATCCGAAGCGCCGTTATGCGGCGAGGCGGTCGAGGGCAGGTCGGCCCCAGTGACGACGGCTAATCGCCTCCAGAAACTGCGAGAAGAACACGGCAACGTCCCCGTTCTTTTGCTCGGCGACGATGCCCATCTGGTTGATAGCCGCTCCTTCCGGCAGGGCTGCCGTCAACAACTGCACTCCCTCGCCCGTTGCAGCGATCGCTTTCCCATGCTTGTAGGTCTGTGCTACGAAAACTAGCGCATCGCCTTTCGCCTTCAAGACTTCTACGCTCTTTCCGCCCGGTACATAGACCGCATCGTAGGTGGCAGGAGTGCTGTTTGCATAGGTCTTTAGCACGTTGAGGCTCATCCCACCGTTGCCTTTGAGTGTTCCGAGATGCGGGCCGATGAGGTCACTGTCGGCTCCTGCCGCTTTGAGGGCGTTCTGCATAGCCTCGACCTGCGCTCCATCCACGCCTGCCTCCACCAGGATAGCGACTTTGCGGCCCTTTGGAAGCGAAGGCTGCCCGTCCATACTCAACGCCTGTGATTTCTGGACACCGCCGGAAGCCGTCGTTGGAGAAGTCGCCGTGGCGAGTGTCTGTGTCTCTGCTACCGAGTCTGCGGTTCCTCCGGGCTTCGCCTCCGCCCCTTTCCCACCGACAGTTTCCCCCAGCGCCGCGCCTATCTGCGCCGCCATTACCGGATTGATCTGCTCCAGATGCCCCAGCATTCGCTGCCGCACCTGTCGCGTATCTACTTTGCTGAGTTCAAATTGAAGCGCTTTGACGATATGCTCTTTTTCGGGGGCGGTCATGCTGTTCCAGAAGAGACGTGCCTGACCGTAGTGGTCGCCGAAACTTTCGCTGCGGACACGCACTTTGGGGCCATCTACCTGCTCGGGATAACTGACAAATCCGCCTCGTTCGGGGGTTGCCTCATCGGGGGAATGACCGTCCAGCGAGGCGGGAGAATACGAAACCCGCCCTTTGTTGATGGTATGCCGCATATGCGCGTCTCGCTGATTGTTGGCGAAGGGACAAACCGGCCGATTGATGGGCAGTTCGGTAAAGTTCGGTGTGCCAAGCCGACTGAGCTGCGTATCCAGATAGGAGAAGTTACGCCCCTGAAGCAGCGGGTCATTACTGAAATCTATGCCGGGAACGATGTTGGTCGTGTTGAAGGCGACCTGTTCGGTTTCGGCAAAGAAGTTGTCAGGATTCCGATTGAGGGTCATCTTCCCAATGCGGCGAACCGGCAGCAGTTCTTCCGGCCAGAGCTTTGTGGCGTCGAGAATATCGAAGTCGAATTTCTGCTCGTCTTCCTCCGGAAGCGTCTGAATGCCGAGTTCCCATTCAAGGAAATTGCCCTTTTCGATGGACTCCCACATATCGCGGCGGTGGAAGTCAGGGTCTTTCCCTGCAATCTGCTGCGCCTCATCCCACACTAACGAATGAACGCCAAGAATCGGCTTCCAGTGGAACTTGACGAAGGTGGATTTCCCCTCCGCATTCACGAGCCGGAAGGTATGCACACCGAACCCCTCCATCGTGGCGAAACTACGCGGCAGACTGCGGTCGCTCATCACCCACATTACCATGTGCATGGACTCAGGCGTCAGAGAGATGAAATCGTAGAAGGTATCGTGGGCGGACGCCGCCTGCGGAATCTCATTATTCGGTTCTGGCTTGACCGCATGAATGAGGTCAGGAAACTTGATGGCGTCCTGAATGAAGAAGACGGGAATGTTGTTGCCAACCAGATCCCAGTTGCCTTCCTGTGTGTACATTTTGACGGCAAACCCGCGTACATCACGGGCCGTATCTGCAGAACCCCGCGAACCGGCGACCGTTGAGAACCGGACAAACACGGGCGTTGTGACCGACGGATCGGAAAACACGTTTGCCTTCGACAGTTCCGTGAGCGGCTCATAGACCTGAAAAAAACCGTGTGCGGCCGCACCTCGCGCATGGACGATGCGTTCTGGTATGCGCTCATGGTCGAAATGTTGAAGTTTTTCCCGCAAAACATAGTCTTCCAGCAGTGTTGGGCCGCGTACTCCTGCCCGGAGTGAGTTCTGGTCGGTGCTGATAGGCTGGCCTACGTTTGTGGTCAGAGGCTGCAAATCGTTCACGGTCGCACCGGCGAGATCCCTGTCTTTCTCTGTAACAGTGGGTGCAGACGGATTTGTCTGTACGGAATCTTTTTTCATTACACTCCTCAGTGTCTCCGCTCCGCCGCTCATGCGGCGAAACCTTGCAGGGTAGATTTGGCTGCGCCAGCAAAACATCAGGGTTTCGCCAGACGCGGAGTCTACATCCGTGATGATGGCCCGGCTTCCGCCTTGAATCGGGTTGGAACATTTTGTTGGTGCGAAAAAGACCTGGGATCCCTTTGGAATGAATTCCGGGGCTGACGGCCCTCGTCCAAGTGTCCGCAAGCGGCCACGCAATCTGCCTTGCTTTCGGTGTGTCTGCAAGTCCTTATTGTCTGCACTCGGATTTAACGGATGAAACGGAGAGACTATGATGTCGCCCGATACCGCCTCTCATCGCTTCCGTTTCCACTCTACGCAGTCAATGTAAAAATGTCAGCAGGAATTGCGAGCCAACGACCCCTGTTGGCAGCCCTATAGACTGAGGAAGGAGTCAGGAGGAGGGACGTGGAAAGAAGTTTCATCGAACCGCAACGAAGGATGAACGATGCCGCAAAAGGTGTGTATTATCGGGCTGGACTGCGCCGCCCCGGAACTGGTTTTTGAACTCTGGGCCGATCTACTGCCCAACCTGCGAGCGGTGATGCAGCGCGGCGTCTGGGGCAAACTGGAGAGTACGATTCCCCCCATCACCGTTCCCGCGTGGATGTGTATGATGACGGGCAAAGACCCCGGCACACTCGGAATCTACGGGTTTCGCAATCGGCGCGATCACAGTTACGATGCCTTGCAGTTCGCCAGCAGCAAACTGGTGCAGGAGCCTACGCTCTGGGAGGTTCTCGGGGAGAACGGCAAGGAGTCCATCGTGCTGGGGGTTCCTCTCACTTATCCGCCGAAGCCGCTTCATGGCCTGCTTATCGGCGATTTCCTCGCACCCGATACCGACAGTTCCTACACCTATCCCGACAGTCTCAAAAACGAAATCCGAGAGGTGGTCGGAGACTACCTTTTCGATACCCGTGAATTTCGTACGGAAGACAAAGAGCGACTGCTCGCCGACATCTATGCCATGACGCGGCAGCGATTCGCGCTCGCCCGCCACCTTGCGACGACAAAAGTCTGGGACTTCTTTATGATGGTCGAGATGGGGCCGGATCGCATTCATCACGCATTCTGGAAATACTTCGACCCGCAGCATCCGAAATATGTACCAGGGCATCCCCTCGAACACGCTATTCGGGACTACTATATCGCGCTGGACAAAGAGATCGGGGAGTTTCTCGCCGTGCTGGAACCGGACACGCGCCTGCTCATCGTCTCCGATCACGGGGCGAAGCGGATGGATGGCGGTATCTGCTTCAATCAGTGGCTGATCCAGGAGGGTTATCTCGTCCTCAAAGCCCCTGTAGACGGCGTAACGAAGTTCAGCCCTGCGCTGGTGGACTGGACGAAGACACGCGCCTGGGGGGACGGCGGCTATTACGGTCGCCTCTTCCTCAACATTCAGGGCCGGGAGCCTAACGGCATCGTCGCCTCGGAGGAAGTGGAAGCGCTCAAAGCCGCACTGACTGCGAAACTCGAAGCGCTCGGCGATGAATACGGCGCTCCCATCGGCAGCAAGGTCTTTCGTCCCGAAGAGACTTATACGGCCTGCCGCAATGTCTCGCCCGACCTCATCGTCTATTTTGGCGATCTGCACTGGCGCTCTGTCGGAACGGTGGGCAATCCCTCCGTCTGGACGCATGATAACGACACCGGCCCGGACGATGCGAACCACGCGCAGCACGGCATTTTCCTGATGGCAAACGCGGGGCCGGACGCTTTCGGTGACGGGCAGGCGCAGGAGGGACTGTCCCTTTATGACGTAGCCCCGACCGTATTGACCACCTTTGGCATCACTCCTCCCCCCGGCATGGGCCGGAACCGAATCGGCTCGGCTCCTGCTCCCCATCCAGACGACGCTTACACGGCGGAGGAAGAGGCCGAACTTGCCCGCCGCCTCGAAGACCTGGGCTACCTGTAAGCGAGAAACAAAGATGTGGACACAGCGGCAACTGACAGAAGACCTGCACGACATCGGCCTAACCGGCGGAAAAGTGGCGCTGGTTCATGCCTCGATGCGGGCCGTCGGAGAGATGGAGGCGGGAGCGCAGACCCTCGTGGCGGCGTTTCGGGAGGCGCTCGGCTCGGAAGGCACCCTGCTGGTTCCCACCTTCACCCCGGAGAATCGGGACCCTGACGAGCGCGTTTCCCTGGGTTCGGTTCCGCGTATGGGCGTTTTTGCCGAGACGGTCTTACAGCAGCCCGACGCCTTCCGCAGCGATCATCCTCTCTACTCTTTCACGGCAGTAGGAGCACAGGCCGCCGCCCTCACGCAAAATGCACCCTTCCACTATCCCGTAGGTTCCGATAGCCCTCTGGCCCGTTTGCACCAACTGAACGGATGGGTACTGCTCATCGGCGTAGGCCATGCGGTCAACTGCTCGCTGCATCTCGCCGAAGTCTGGGCGAACGTCCCGTATGTGCATCGAAGCGCGACGGTGGTGACAGGCACGGAGGAGACGAAGGCGATGCTCGGCAGCCCGGATTGCAGCGCAGGATTTCCGCGCATTGAATCGTTGCTGCGTCAGAGCCGGATTCTCCGCTCCGGCTACATCGGGAATGCGGAGAGTCAGTTGATGCGGCAGCAGCAGGCCGTCTCGATGGCGGTAGCGATGCTGACCGGGCAGGCTTCTGCTCTGCTGTGTGAGGACGAGACCTGCCGCGCCTGCACCCTGGCCCGCCGTATGACCGCCGACCAGAGTTTCGAGCCGATTTGACGCCGAACGAGGAGTGAGGTAGAATGAGCAGCGGGAGGTCGGGTGGTCGCTGCGGTGTGGCGGTCGGGAGGCTTGCCTTCTGTTCGTCAGGCCGGAGAGGAAAGTCCGGGCTCCACAGGGCACGATGCCGGATAACGTCCGGGCGGGGTAACTCGACGGAAAGTGCCACAGAAATGACACAGCCAGAACAGCCATGGTCCCGCTCTGCGGGCCGGTCGCTTCTCTGGCAACGGTGAAATGGTGCGGTAAGAGCGCACCGGCGGCGTGGAGACACGTCGGCCTGGTAAACCCCATCGGGAGCAAGACCTGACAGGAGGGGATGAGGCGGCTCGCGGACCCTCCGGGTAGGTCGCAGGAGGAGCCGGGCAACCGGCTTCGTAGAGAGATGACCACACAAAGACAAAACCCGGCTTACAGACCTCCCGCAAACTTCCGAACGGCGCGTCGTGAAAAAGCTTTCACGACGCGCTGTTTTTTAGGGTCTCAGTGAGGCTCGCAACGGAATGAAGCGCGAGCAGGGCGGCTCCGACAGCGGCATCGTGTTTTGGTTCGGCGAGGAAGAATCTGCCGCCGGAAAGCGGTTCCTCCGAGAGCGGCATCCCGGCATGACCGGGCCACTGCGGCTCCGCGAATTCCGCACGGAAGAACGCGCCGAGTTGCCACAGACCTCCGAGCGGATAGACGGGAGAATCGCGGGGCAGCCAGAGGGCGTGGCGCAGCGAACGCACGGTATGGCGCAGTCTCCGTGCCATCTCCGCGACAAGGGTTCGCGCCGCCGGGTCGCCTGCCTCCGCCAGCTCTCCCACGAGCGGCGCGAGGCTCGCGACCCGGGCCGTACTAAACTGTCCATAGAGCCACTGGAGGACTTCGTTCTGTATCCGCGCACCGATATGATTGAGAACTGCGATTGTCAGGGCATCGCTCTCGTTCGCCTGCATCTTCGTCAACGTATAGCGCAGGGCGTAGATTCCCAGATTGAAACCGCTGCCCCTATCTCCGAGCAGGAAGCCGTAGCCGTCCTCTTTCAGAGCTTTGCCCTCCGAATTGCGCCCATAGGCGACCGCGCCCGTCCCGGCAATCACGACCACTCCGGGTTCCCCCTCGGCAGCTCCCCAGTAGGCCGTCACATAGTCCGGCTCTACCTGGTAGTGATCCGCCGCTGCCTCCTGACGCAGCAGCGTTTCAAACGCGGTGCGGCGCTCCTCCAGCGAATAGCCCGCCACGCCCGCACACATGGTGATAAAACGCGGTGAGCTGAGATTCGCCGTTGCCACCGCACTATGAATGGCATCGTGGACGGAACGAGCGACAACGGCAGCCTCCGTAAACGCGATATTGCAGGGGCCGCCCTGCCCTCGGCCGCACTCTCGGCCCTGTTCGTCCGTAATCACCCCAATAGTTTTCGTGCCGCCGCCGTCAATGCCGAGCGCATAGTTCATTCGGTTGACTTCCTGTCTCCTGCTCAGACGGTTTCGAACTGCCCGGAACGAGCGGAACGATAGATGGCATCAATAACCTTCATCTGTTTGATGGCGTCCTCCACCCCGTAGGCGAGCGGTGTGCCTTCGACGATGCTCTGGGACAGATGCTCGAACTCCAGCGACCACTGATTGACGCCGGGAAAGGTCTCCCGCTCCGTCTTGCCGTTGGCCTCGATCAGCAGTTCTGCGCCTTCGCCGGGCAGGATGGCGTTCGGGCAGACGATGCGCCCCTTGCTGCCGACCACTTCATAGTCGCACCGATACGGCAGTTCGAAGCCGCAGTCGAACGCCGCACGTCCCTGCGGAAACTCCAGGATGACAGTCGCCAGCATATCCACGTTGTACTCGGGATCGAAGTCGGCGCGGGCAAAGACGCGGGTCGGTTCTGCCTCGAACAGGAAACGCGCCTCGCTGATGCAGTAGCAGCCAACATCCATGAGGCCACCGCCCGCAAGCTGCGAATCGAGCCGCACGTTCGGGCCGCGTGTAATCATGAAGGTGAAAGCCGAGCGCACGAAACGGACAGGGCCAATGTGTCCCTCGCGAATGAGGGCGCGGGTGCGAAGGTGCATCGGATGAAACCGCCACATAAAGGCTTCCATCGCCTTGACGTTGTATTTCGCGAGCGCAGCGGCCACCTCTTCCGCCTCTTCGACGTTGGCGGCGAAGGGTTTTTCGGTAAGGCTGTGCTTTCCGGCCTGCGCCGCCTTGATTGTCCACTCCGGATGCATTCCGTTGGGAAGCGGGTTGTAGACGGCCTCGATCTCCGGGTCGGCAAGGAGTTCCTCATAGGAGCCATAGGCTTTCGCGAAGCCGAACTCCTGTGCGAAACCTCGCGCCTTCTCTAAATCGCGGCTGGCGATGGCTGTCAGTTCCACGTTTTCCGCCCGCTGCATGGCGGGTATGGCGGTACTCTTCGCAAAAGCCGCACATCCCAGTACACCCCACTTTACCTTACGCATCGCTCTGTCCTCTTCCTTTGATGTGATAAAAACGGGCTGGAATCGCTTTGCAGCGTCTTCGCCACTTTTTTCGGGGCTTCAAGAAGGAATTCCCCGGTAAACGCCTAATAGTAGCACAGAATAGTCTGGCTCGCAAGCGTTGCCGGAATCCGATTCGAGGGGAGAGTAAGAGATGGCACGAGTAGTAGGCAAAGTACGCCCGACGACAGAGGGCAGCACCAGCATGAAGCTTTCCGAAATGATTATCATTGGCCTGCTTGTCGCAGTTCTGGTCTTTGGAGGGTACTACTACTGGCAGTCACGTCAGAAAGCGACCTTCGCGCTCGGACAGTTCCTCTCAGCAATGAATTCCGGGCGAACAAAGGATGAGTATGAGCTGCTGGATGACGAGGATAAAACTCTTTTGCCCAGTGTAAGCGCCTACACGAAGAGCAACGAAGTGCCGCTGGCGCTCGGCTACACCGAGCGCATCCCGCGCTTCTCCATGGATAAGGAACTTCCCGATTCCAAAGACCCGAATGTCGTCTCTATTCCCACCACGTTGACCGTCCTGGCGCAGTCCAGCGGGAAAGAACTGTACCAGACAGCGGCGGGAAAAGAGTACAAAGACACGTTCAAGATGCGAAAAGATAAAGAGGGCCACTGGAAAGTCTGGCTGAGTGAAACATTCCGTGCAGCGCAGGGTAAACTTCATCTGATGGAATCGCCGCCCTCGCCGCAAAGCACCTACTGAACCGCGCTCTTTCACCTTCGTCGGAACGAAGTCGGTATTTCTGAAAGGCATCACTATGGTTACCTGCCCGCGCTGCGCTCAACAGGTGGATGAGACGACTCGCACCACCTGTCCGAACTGCTTCACTCCCCTGGCGACAGCGGGGGCGGTTCCACCGCCCTCCTCACTGCCCGGCCAGAATGTGTCGCCTGCGGGGATGCCGGGGCAGCCCCAGCCCACAGTGCCCTATCCGACAACGCAGGGTATTGGCGCTCCGCCTTATCCCGCACAACAGCCTTATCCGCCGCAGCCGATGCCCGGCGCGATGCAGCCTCCAGCTGGAGGCTACCCCGGTATGATGCCGCAGGCACAGCACCATCCCTCCAACCCGCCCACGATGAATCCCGGTGCGAGAATGTCTCTGACCGGCGAAGTCGTCGAGCAGAGGGCGAACTCCGGTCCTCCTCCAAATTATGTCGCTGGGGGGGCCGCACAACAGCCGCCCATGAACGGCATGGCGCGGCCAACCGGAGCCTATGGTGTGGCTCGGCGCGTCGAGCAGGCCCCGGCGAGGTCGGGCGGCAAAACGGTCGCGATTGTGCTTGTCGTGCTCCTGCTGCTGGGGGGAGTGGGAGCTGGCGGCTGGTGGTTCCTGACGCAACTTTCCAATCCGGTGACGACAGCAAAAATATTCTGTAAGGCGACGGCAACCGAGGACTGGAAGACTGTCTATACTGTCATGAATCTGCCCGAAGAGATGAAGACGCAGTATCCGACGCCGGATTCCTTCGCGACGGCGCTCACCAGCAATATGCAGACCATTAAAGGGATGCCGCTCATCGGGGATGCTGTTACTGCTACGCTGTCCGCGTACAAGGACGCGAAGTTTGGGGAGGCGACCATCACGGACGATACGGCGACCGTTCCCGTCACGCTGACGGTCACCCTCACTATGTTGGGGCAGTCGAAGACGACGACTTCGACGAATCCAATGAAACTGAAGAAGGTCAATGGAATGTGGAAAGTCGAGCCGGATCCCAACATGAGCCGTATGATGAATAGTGGTGGGGTGCAGGGATTGAGACAGTGAGGCGGCGTTATCGCCGGGAAGGAGTCGGTTTGCTATGATGAAGTGTTCTCGTTGCCAGAACTCGGTTGATGAGACGAAGCGTTCGAGTTGCCCTGTCTGTTTCACCCCTATTCAGAACAGTGCCACCCCGCAGGGAATGCCTCCGGGCGCGTATCCGCCTCCGGGCACAACCCTGCCGGGACGGATGCCTTCGCCTCCAGTAGCGCCACCGCCTGCTGGCCCGTATGCGCCGCCCCCCGGTTCACCCTACACGCATCCGGCTCCCGGTGGCTATGCGCCGCCGCCCGGTTCTCCTTATGGTGCTCCGCCCCCTGTCTACGCTCCCGTTGTTCCCGGCCCACAGCCCATGTATCCGCCGATGGCCGCGCCGGGTGGCTACGCGCCGCCGGTGCAGACGCGCACTTCTCTGACCGGTGAGGTGGTTCAAACAACGGCTCCCCCTGCGGGCTACGCGCCTCCCTATGCTCCCGGTGGGTATGCGCCTCCTCCAGGCGCTGGCCCTGCGCCCTATGGCAGCAACTATCCTCCAACCGGTTATCCCACCTCTCCGCAAAAATCTTCCGGCAAAGGAATGAGCGGCGCAGGCTGGGGATGGGCAGGCGGCGGGACGTTCACAGCTATTTATGTCCTGATCCGCCTTTCCCTGATTTTCTCCCGGTATAATCACACGACCGCCCCGACGCCCTACAGCGTCAGCACGGTTCCCGGCTATCGCGTCGGCAGCGGCCCTTCCTTCAACGCCACTCCCGGCAGCAGCGGTTCCTTTACCACTCCGGGAAGCAGTGGTTTCCATACCACGCCGATGAACTCGCCTATGGAAACGCCAACGTTTACTCCGCCCGTCTATACACCGCCGAACATCCCCACGCATCAGCCCTTTCAGCACAACTTCGGGCCGCGCAGTTTCCCCAATATCCCCTCGCCACCCTCTGGATTCGGACAGCCGCCCAATTTTCCGCGTGGAGGCTCGTTCGGTAACTCCGGCGGTTTTGGCAATCGCTGACACTCCTTCCCGGCTTCGTATTCTCCTGCGACCGTCCAGAAGTTTCTGGACGGTCGTACGGACTCTGACTCTTAATCACTTCGCGCAGCGCCGCCTCTCTTTCTAGTTGTCTTTTTCCTCCTTCTCCCTACCTGTAGACTTCCCCATCGGCACATATCGCCGTCAGAAAGTGCGACAAGTCTCAATAAACGCAAAAAAGAGGGAAGAATTGCAAAAAAAGGTCACTCTGACTCTTGCACATCCCACAGAAATCTGCTAAACTGTACAAGAATCGCCATATCTAGGGCTTTCCTACGGGTTTGGGGCTAGTGCTAGTCACCAGACTGCCCCGCTGCCGTACTCGGAGGACGGACGGCATGGACGTGCAAAACATCGCTCAGAATCTTGCCGTGATCCATGACCGTATCGCCAGGGCTGCACACAGTGCAGGACGTTCGCCGGACGAGATAACGCTTGTCGCTGTGAGCAAGAGGGCGAACGCCGAGCGCGTTCAGGAAGCCTTCGAGGCGGGCGTCAGGGATTTCGGAGAGAACTATGTGCAGGAAGCGCTGCCCAAGATCACAAGCGCCGCGCTGCCCAAAGAGGTTCGCTGGCATTTCATCGGTCATCTACAAAGCAACAAGGCGCGGGAGGTGGCCGGAGTATTCTCCCTGATCCAGAGCGTTGACTCGCTCTCTCTGGCGCAGGAGATTGGCCGTCGTGCGTTCCTAGTGGGCCGCAGCGTAGATGTTCTGCTGGAAGTGAAACTCGACACATCCGCAGCCAAGTTCGGAATACAACCGGAACAGGCGCTGGAAACAGCGTCCGTCGTTTTGACAATACCAGGAGTTCGCCTGTGCGGGCTGATGGGAATGGCTCCCTTCGGGACAGACCCTGAAGCCGCCCGCCCCACCTTTCGCACCCTGCGGACTCTTTTCAACCAACTGCCGCCTGATGCTCGTCAGACGCTCTCTATGGGAATGTCCTCGGATTTCGAGGTCGCTATCCAGGAAGGCGCGACGATGGTACGCATTGGAACGGCGCTCTTCGGACAACGCCCGCCGGACTAGTACCCGTCTCCCTCGGCTCCGATCCCCCCGGACTTCGTGACTGCGAAGAACGCGGAACCGATACAAATCAGATCCGTTATGAGAACGCAACCAACTATGTGGGGAGGAAACGCCACGGTGAACGCACAACCTATTCCGGAAGAAGAGTATCCGCGACGCTCGTTCTGGACGCGCTGTAAGGACATGATTATAGGCGTGGAAGAGCCAGAGGATGAGGAGACGGAGGGCAGCGCCCCTGTCGCGACACGCAAGCCCGCGCAGCAGCTCCGCCTGCAAACCGCACGGGGCGGAAAAGTCGCGGTTCGCCTGAATGCCCAGGTCTTCGAGGACGCCAAAGTCGCCGCTGATGGCCTCAAAAACGGCGAACAGCAGATCGTCAACCTGGAGAAGGCGACCGCACAGATGGCGGAGCGCATCATTGATTTCCTCAATGGCGTCTGCTACGCACTGGACGGGACAGTTGAGCGGGTCGGGGAGCGGGTCTATATGTTTGTTCCGGCGAATGTCTCGGTGGACATAGACCAGGGCGCGACCGTCGCCAGCACCGCACGGCGGCCCAGCTACGGAGACTGAGGGGGGAGCGGCCCCGATTCGCCCCCCTGCCCCCGATTCAGGGGGAGTGGGCATTTCATGCGATAGGGTAGCCGTAGGGTATGGAAAGCGGAGGGGGAAAGCCCCCACAGTGAGAACTATTTATGCTAACCGAAAAACGTATCGGCATCATCGGGGCGGGAGCGATGGGCGGCGCACTATGCCGGGGACTTGTCCTCGCACAGGCCGCCCAGCCCAATCGCATTCTGGTCAGTGATCCCCACGCGGAACACGTCGAGAACCTGAAGAACACTCTGAATATCAAGGTGGCGAAAAACAACGCCCAGGTCGCCCTGCATACGGACATTCTGCTCCTCGCGGTCAAGCCCTTCACGATTCCGGCGGTGATGGAGGAGATCAAAGAGAGTCTGAAACGCGAGGCTGACAAGCCCTATCCGCTCCTCATCTGCATCGCCGCCGGTGTCACGACCGCGAAACTCGAATCGTTCCTCGAAGACCCTGTTCCTGTCATCCGCGCCATGCCGAACACGCCCGCGCAGGTGTTGAAGGGAGCGTGCGCCTACTGTCGGGGAATCCACGCGAACGATGATCATATCGCCCAGACGAAGGCGATTTTTCAGTCGGTCGGCATCGGCGTCGAGGTTCCCGAGACGATGATGGACGCCGTGACGGCCCTCTCCGGTTCCGGCCCGGCCTATATCTACCTGATGATCGAAGCGCTCATTGACGGCGGGGTTCGCGCCGGCCTGCCGCGAGACATCGCCTCTCAGCTCGCCTCGCAGACAGTATTGGGGGCCGCGCAGATGGTGATCGAAACCGGGAAACATCCGGCGCAGTTGCGGGACATGGTGACGACCCCTGCCGGAACGACCATCGAAGCGATTGCCGCGCTGGAGCATTCCGGGCTGCGGGCTGCGCTGATAGATGCGGTCGGCAAGGCAGCAGCGCGGTCGAAAGAACTGGGCTGAATCGGGGCAGGTTCGTGTCACTAATCGGCGGCTCCTCTCGTCTATAAGGGTAAGCGGCGTTGAAATTCGCGTTGCTTACCCTTTGTTGTCTTCCGGAAAGGCCAGACCCGATGACTCTCTCCGCCCGAAAACATCTGCTGTTCCCCTTGCTGATACTCTGCTGTGGTGTCACGAGCGCGTTGTGGCCGCAACGGGCAGCGGCGGCTCCGCCCAAAAAGGCCGGTGATCCGGAGTGGCGCAAAGGCCGCGAGACGTTGGTGATTGACGGCGCATGGAAATTCCTGACGGACCCCGGCAATAGCGGCGAACAGGAGAGCTGGGAAAAAGCGATTCCTGCGAGTGCGAAAGAGACGGTGGTTCCTTCGCTCTGGACTGTACAGACGGCTCCGGGTTACAACGGGGTTGGCTGGTACTGGAATGAGTTTGAACCCGCTGTCAAATGGAAGAAGCAGACGGTTCGGCTGCGCTTCGAGGCGGTGGCGGAGCGGGCTACCGTCTGGCTGAACGGGACGCGGATCGGGCAGCACGAGGGCGGCGCAACGCCGTTTGAGTTTAATGTCACGAAAGCGCTCCAATTCGGCGCAAAAAATACGCTGGCGGTGCGGGTCGAAGGAGAGGCGAAACGGGGAGCCGGAGTGTGGCAGGGCGTCCTTCTGCTGGCGCACGACGAGGCGTATCTGGCCGATGTCTTCCCGACCGCAGGCGGCCTGGGGCAGCTTTCGACGGCGGTGACGCTCGAAAACACCTCCACTAATTCCGGCATCGCGACGCTGGAAGGCCGCGTCATCGCACTGGATAAGCCGGGGAAAGATGTTCACCGTTCCGAACAGAGTCTCTCGCTCACCCCCGGACGCAATATTACGACCCTCTTTACCTCCGTCAAAGGCAAGAACCTCCGACAATGGAATACAGAGTCTCCTATCCTCTACGCCCTTCAGCTTGCCTTTCGTCAGGGACTGGACGTGCTGGACACGCAGGAGACCATCTTCGGCTTTCGGGAGTTTGGCTGGAAGGACAACGCGCTGACTCTCAATGGGATCGCCTTCAAACCGCTCGCAGTCGCGCCGCGCTTTCCCCTGCCCGTAGTCATCGCCTCCACGCAGGATGCGGAGCGGGCGCGGACGTCGTTTCAGCGGCTCAAAGAGGCAGGCGTGAACCTGATCTACCTGGACGCGCCACATCCCGAACTTCTCCGCATCGCGGATGAGCTAGGCATACTCATCGTGGAATCGCCGCGCAAAGAGCTGACGGGACAGGCGGCGCAGAAGGAACTGCGTGACCTGATGGAGCGCGACCGTTTCCATCCCTGCTTGTTCGCCTGGAGACTACGCGAGGGCGACAACCAGGAAATCACCGCCCTGCGTTCCCTCGACACCACCCGGTTCTTCCTGCTCGGTGAAGGCCCCGACACGAAGCTCTTCTCCCCCGACCCCACCCAGAAAGACGCCCTCCCGCCACCCACAGGTCTGCTTCCTACCCTGTAGAAATACGCTACACTTTTTGTCTGAACCATGATTTGTCGGATTATGGGATTGGCATGATTTCAGGCTGTCCACTTTCTCGTTCAAACGGAACGAATGTTCAGACAAGAACGCTTCACGGCGAAGGAAGGGCTTGCGGTTTGCAATCATGCCAATCCTCTAATCCGACAAATCACGGTTCGGACAAGGAATCTGGCGAGTTAATCGTTCGGCACGGGAACGACATAGAAAGTGTTGTCAAGAAACAGGCTGAACTTCTTCCCGTCCGGAGTCCACTGGAGCGCTCCAGCACTTTCCACATTCTCATAACCGATACGGCGCAGCTTCGAGCCATCTACATTGGAAATCCATACAGAAAAGACCTTCTTGTCTGTCCTGGCAAACAGTGGAAGCAGGCGAGCAATCCATTGGGGAATGCTTGAGGTGCGATTTTCCTGTACGAGATAGGCTATTCTCTTCCCATCCGGCGAGCCTTCAATCTCGACTATCCGGTCTGATGTTGGCAAAGACACTCTATGCTGTTGAGACGGTATCGGATTCGGATTCAGATCATAGTCCCATATAATGAGGGGTTGTGTGTGCGTAGCACAGAGAAGATGACCTTCCGGCGTTACGCCTATCGGCCAATCACTCCAAGTAGTAATCTTTCGCGCTTTCCTATCAGGTCCGTCCAGTGAATGAATGACAGGCGTAACGCCTCCATCGATTCTGTTTCTACTCAGTTCTATCCATCTGCGGCAGTCTGACATCCAGAGCAGGTAGCCTGCCACGTCGATAAGGTTCCGATTTACCCCGGAAACAACCCTGTGCTTCCACTTTATCTGCTGCTTTGTCTTCGTATTCTGAGCAACGAAATCAAACGTTGAGGTGTCTACCACAAGCAGCCATTCTCCGTTGGGAGAAAGGCGTTGACGATTGCAATGCCCTGCGATGCCCATGTAGTGTTTGAGAGTTGGAGCAAGGAGTTCTGTGGCGGCTCTGGAAGTATCATATCGGCGAACCTTGGTACTTGCTAGACCGGGTGTATTCGCCCCAAATAGCATCAGAGTCTTTGGTGTCTCCCAGGCGTAATCGTCGTAATTCTGTGCCCAGAAGGTGGCGTCTGTGTGGTATGTGGCTTTGACGGTAAGACGGTCACGATTGGCGAGGTGGAGAGCAAGAACCAGCAGGGCGGACACGAGCAGTAAGCCTATGCTGCATGAGAGGAGAATTCGTTTTTTGGAGCGCGGTGACTTTTCCATCGTTGCCTCCGGTAGGGAGTGAAACGGTTACGAGGTCAGGACGACAGCCTTTTCGGCTTCGGTCGGAGTGGATTCCTGGGGAACGCGATAGGAGAGGATACTGCTGATGCCGGGTTCGCGCATCGTGACGCCGTACCAGGTGGGCGCGGCCTCCATCGTCGTCGGGTTGTGGGTGATGAGGAGGAACTGACTGCGCTGACTGAATTCGGCGACCAGACGGGTAAATTTCTCTACGTTCGCGCCGTCGAGGGGCGCATCCACCTCGTCGAGAAGCACAAAGGGGCTTGGCTTGACGGCGAGGAAGGAGAAGAGCAGCGCCGTCGCGGTCAGCGCCCGTTCGCCGCCCGAGAGCAGAGAGAGATGCTGAGGCTTTTTGCCTGGTGGCTGCGCGATGACTTCGATTCCTGTCTCCAGAATATCGTCCGGGTTGGTCAGTATAAGTTTGGTCGTCCCGCCCTCGAACAGTCGGGTGAAGAGGGAATCGAACTCTTTACGGACGGCCTCGAACGTCTCCATGAAGACGCCGCGTGTGCTGTCGTCAATCTCCGCAATCGTAGCCAGCAGCGATTCACGGCCTTTTTCCAGATCGGCCCGTTGCGTGGTCAGGAACTCGACGCGCTCCGTCAGCCGCTCATACTCGCCAACGGCCCCGGTATTCACCTGTCCCATACCGCGTAGCTCGCGCCGCAGTCTGCCGACTTCCATCGCGGTGTTGCGGTCAATGGTGGTATTTTCCGGGCGGGCCAGCGCCTCCTCTTTGCTGATGGTATACTCGTCCCGCAGGCGTTCAATAGCCGTCGTCAACTGCATTTCGAGCCGCGCCAGCCGCAGTTCGGTATCGTGCAGGCTGTGGGTGACCTCTCCACGCCGCCGCACGACCTCTTTGATAGCGTTGTTGGTCTCGAAGTTCTGCGCCAGCATCCCCTGCCGCCGATCTCGCCACAGGGAGTACTCCTGTTCCGCCACCGCCAGGTTCTTCGCCGCTTCGGTTCGCAGCAGCGTCAGTCGCTCCAGCTCCGCCTGTGCGTCCGCGCCGGTGAGGTGGGCCTGTTCCCGCTGCCGATGCTTCTGTTCGACCTGTTGTTCGACCGTCGCCAGAGCCGCAATGTCGGCGGCGAGGCTGCGCGTCAGCCCTTCGCGCTTCTCCTTGAGACGGCTGACCTCAACCTCCAGCGCGATGGCCCGCAACCGGCAGGCATCCCGACGACCCATCAAAGCGCGGGTCTGCTCCGTCAAGGTCGCCAGCAGTTCGTCCGCCGATTCCTCTTCCGTCCGCTCCGTTTCGAGTAGTGCCGAAAGTTTTTCTATCTCGCCGGTGAGATTGGCGATCTGAACCGTGACCGCTTCCCGGCTGGCTTCACGCTCTGTCTGCTCACGGATGAGACGAACGGCCTCCCGATCCGCCGAGGCGCGAGCGCTCTCCGAGGCCGCGATGTCGGCCTGAACCGTCGCCTCCTGTTGAACCACCTGCCTGCGTTCCGTCTCAAGTTCCTGCAAGCGCAGTCCGACCTCTTCAATCCGTGCCGTGAGGCGCTCGACCTCGGCTTTCGTTCGCGGGAGGGCAGTTTTCAGGTCATCCATCTCGCCTTTGCGACCGACCAGATGCGCCCCTTTGCCCTGGAGAGAACCGCCGGTGAGAGCGCCGCCGGGAGTCAGCAGTTCGCCCTCCAGTGTCACGATCTTGCTCCAGCCGCTGCCAACGCGCCGGGAAGCGGCAATCGCCGCTTCCATGTCGTCCAGCACCAGCACCCGACCGAGCAGCATCTGTGCCACCGGCGCATACTCCGGCGCAAAGCTGACGAGGTCCATGCCGTTCTGAATGGAAGCGAACTCTCCTCGTCCTGTCGAAGGTTCAAACTTATTCCCCGAACGCAGGAGCGGAAGCGGTAGGAAGGTCGCTCGCCCGGCCCGATTCTGTTTCAGCCACTGAATCCCCGCCTTCGCCTCGCCCTCCGTCTGGGTCACGATGTCCTGCAAACTCCCGCCGAGCGCGACCTCTATCGCCACCCGATACGGCTCCGGCACTTCCAGCAGATCCACGACCGCACGGAAATGGCCCTCTAACTGCCGACGCTTCACGGCATTCAGGACGGCGCGAACGCCCTGATAGAACCCCTCGTGATTCTCCTGTAGTTCCGTAAGCGTGGAGAGTCGCGCCGACTGCTCGGCGAGGCTGCGGCGGGCTGCATCCAGCGCGGCGCGGACGGAGGTCTGTTCCGCCTGTGCCTGCTGCTGCTTCGTCTCCACATCTGCCCGCTTCTCCGCAAGAACCTTACGCATCTCCGTGCGCTGCTCTAGGACTGCTCTCGCCTCCTCCTCACGGTGGCGAACCTCCGTCAGCGTTCCAGCGAGAATTCCGGCCTCTCGCTCCATCCGGCCTGCGCGGGCCATCAGATCAGTGTGCCGCTCCTGAGCAGCTATCAGGGCGGCTTCCCGAGCAGCCCGCTCCTGCAAACGGCGAGTGCGTTCGCCTTGCCGCGTATTTGCCTGCTGAATGGCCTGTTGGAGTGCGGCTTCCAGTTCCTCCAGCGCCGCCTTCTGTGCGCCCCACTCTTCGCGCCGCGTCCGCTCTTCGCTGTCCGCCGCATCCCGCTCCGCCCGATCCAGTTCAATGCTGTCTGTCAGGCGTTCCGTGCGCTCGTCAAGCGCTTTCAGTTCGAGAGCGAACTGCTCCTGATTTTTCGCGGAGGTCTGACTGCGCTCCGTCATCAGGGTCAGTTGGCTCTCCGTGCGCTCGACCATCGTCAGGGCGTTCTGCCGCGTCATCTGCGCGGCATCCATCTCGCCCTCGGTTCGCGCCAGGTTTTCGCCGACTTCCGCCGAAGCGCGTTCCAGGCGGGCGAGTTCCGCGTCGAATTTCAGCAGACCGGCCTGATCGTCGTCCCGTTCCTTGCGTCCGGCATAGAGTTCGTAGTCCGCTTTCTGGACTTCCGCGACCAGTAGCCCGACCTCTATCTCGTGCAGACGCTCTTGAAGGAGGATAAACCGTTTCGCGGCCTGCGCCTGCTTCTCCATTGGTTCAATCTGCGCGTCCAGTTCGTGCAGTATATCGCGCACCCGGTTCAAGTTGGTCTCGGCGCTTTCGAGTTTCCGCATCGCCTCGCGTTTCTTGACCCGGTACTTCTTGATGCCTGCCGCCTCTTCAAACAGTTCCCGGCGGTCTTCCGGTTTGGCCGAGAGAACAGCGTCAATCTCACTCTGGCTGACAAACGCGTAGGCGCCCTTCCCCACCCCCGTATCCAGAAACAGTTCGACGACATCTTTCAAGCGGCAGGCAGCGCCGTTGAGCATATACTGGCTCTCACCGGAACGATAGACGCGGCGCGTGACGGTGACTTCCCCGAACTTGATCGGCAGACTGCCGTCGGAGTTGTCTATGGTCAGGCGGACTTCGGCCATACCGAGCGGCTTGCGTTTGTCGGTTCCCGCGAAGATCACGTCTGTCGAGGCGTTGCCGCGCATGAGGCGCGGATTCTGCTCCCCCAGCACCCAGAGCAGCGCGTCCACTATATTCGATTTTCCCGACCCGTTCGGCCCGACAATCGCCGTCAGACCGCCATCTATGAGGATTTCGGTCTTATCGGCAAACGTCTTGAATCCGAGGAGTTGGAGTTTCTTGAGCTGCAATCCGTCTTCCCTATCGCGCCTTGTGCGTTTTCAGAGCGTCGGCGAGGGTGGCGTTGAGGCGGTCACCGCGCAGATCGGGGCCGATGGCAAGTACCTTCCCGGTATCCCCATCCACCAGAATCGGCGTCGGCGTATGCTGGACGTAGTAGAGCTGTGCGAGGTCGGCCTGCATCCATTTCCCGTCGTAGATTTCGGCCCAGGGCATTCCATGCTGATGGGTGTAGTCGGCAAGAACCGTTGCGGCGTTCTCGTGGTCGAGGCTCACCCCCACCATCTCCAGCCCCAGTGGATGTAATGCCTCGTATGCCTTCGCGACGGTCGGCATTTCGCGATTACAGACGCCGCACCAGGTCGCCCAGAAGTAGAGGAGAACGAGTTTGCCCCGATAGTCCTGCGGGAATCGAATCGTCGTTCCGTCCGTCGCTTTCTTCTCGAAGGCAGGCACGACATGACCGACGCGCAGATCAGGCGGAGGCAGTATCTCCGCGACCTTCTTTGCGGATTTCACGAGATCAAAGGCTTCGGCAGAGGCGGTCAGTCCGTGAATCTCATACGTCGTTCCGCCGATGTTGAACGGCTGTCCCACGTCATAAATCTCACCCCGCGAGTCAAACACACCGTTCCCGTTGAGATCAATCAGCAGAAAAATGCCCGTTGTGCCTGCGTTCGTCAGGCCGCGAAAATCGCCGCCGACAATCGCATCCAGCAGCATCGCATGGTACGCCTTCGCGCCGAACTTGATCTCGCCCTCCCGCGCATAGTCCGGCGAGTAGAGGATCGCGCCTTTGAATCCTGTCCTCGCCGGGTCCGCAGGGTCGTACCGCTGGAGCGTAAAGTGGAGCGGCAGTTTCGTCTTGCCATATAGAACCGGAACCGCCACATTCCCGATGAACTGCGTAAAGATTTTGCCCTCTTGCCCCGGATAAGGCTTCGATTCCCATCGCGGCAACGGGTCATTGGTGAAATCGCCGTCGCCGTTCGCATCCACAAACAGGCGCGACGGCTTGCCTTCCGGCGCATCCAGCAGAACAGCAACCTGGCTTATACTCTCTGCCGGACCGACACTTAACACCCCGTAGAGCGGCGCAGTCACATCGGCTGGCAGGCGTTTAATCTCCGCAGGCTTGCGGTCAGAAAGGTCGATACGATGCGGCTGAACTGATGTCATCCGTCCGCCCGCACCCGTCTCCACCCATTTCAAATGAACTGGCTCCGCCTCAACGCCCACACACAGACATAACGACGCGATGACTATCGCCAGCCACATTTGCCTGATTGCTCTTGTACCTGATGTTATGACCACTTCACCTGTTGTCTTGCTCATCTTGCTAACCTCTATTTCACCGCAGAAAAGTCCAGAAGCCCTTGCGGACTGACCGCGAAATCTTCGTCTTCCCCGTCCGCTGCAAAATTGAACTGCTTGCTGAGACGGAGGCGTTGAGACTGGTAGTGCGAGCCGGTTCCTGAGCCGTAGAGCATATCCGGCATTTCGGTGCTGCGGAGCAGATGCACACGGAAAAGTGGCTGTCCATCTTCGATCAGGAACGGGACATCGCGGCTGCGGACTTCGAGGACGACGGAGGCTGCACTGCGTTTCGGGTCTATCGCGGAGGCATAGCCGAAGCCGGAGTCGAAGAAACCCGCATAGTGCGTTCGGACTTCGCCGCTGCTGGCATCGAAAGCGACCATCTCCGCGCAGTACATCGGGGGCAGGCGCACCAGTTCGCGTGAGGCGAAGATGTAGAACTCGTCCGGCTCCAGCACAACGGGGCGATTGTCGCCGTATATCCGATTCCAGAAGTGCCGGACTTTCGCCCCACCAACGGCCCGCAGATCAATCGGGGCGGTGTTGCGGCGGGCCTGATACCCGACAGTGTCGCCCTTCATCGGCAAGTTCACCGACAGCACCATGCCGGAGGTAATCTGCACCTCGTGGGAACGCAGGGTGCGTAAGTCCCGGTCGAGAAGAATGTCTTCCTCATCCAGAAGTGCGGCCAATTCTTTGCTGGAGAGGCGCGGGTCCCCGGTCTGAAATCGAATCTGCGCCAGCGAATCACCGGCACGAACGCGAATGGCAAACGAGCGCGGCACCACTTCGATAAACAGTTTGCCCTCGTGGCCTGCCCGTACTTCGTCGAACGAAGTTCCGTACTCCGTCACGAGCCTTGTAAAGACATCGAGTCGCCCTGTGGAGCTTTTCGGGTTGGCGCGAGCGTAGACATCCGGCGGGAGGTTCAGGCTCTCATTGAGTGGGAAGATGTACGCCTGGTTCTTCTCCAGCACTATCCCGTCGTCCGGCAGCGTGAACTCGTACCAGCGGTAGGCATCCAGCTTCCGGTAGATGCCTTCTTTGCCCGGCAGGAAACTGCACTGCACCCGACAGCCCGTTTTGCCGAGACGCAGATCGAGGCTATTGGGCTGTATCTGCCCGGCATGAATCGGCACATCGCCGAGGATGATACCGTTTTCGACGGCGGCACGAATCCACTGCGACGGGAAGACACCGGACGGTTTCTCTAACTCTGACAAACGCATTCCTCTTCTGTCGGGGACTCCGTCATTTGAAATTTGGGTCGGTGACGCGCTGCTCGTTGACGGCGGCCTTCTGACGCGAACCAGCCTTCAACTCCCCGATCAGATGGTCGTACTCAGCGCGATTAACCGGCACAGAGACGGTCTTACCGGTCTTCCCGGAGAGAATAAGGCCATTGATCATTTCGACCGCATTCAGACCGTCCTCACCGGGCGAAATGAGCGGTTCGCCGAACAGGATAGATCTGGCAAAGTTCTGCGTAATGGCCGCGTGGCCTTTGATGGGCGGGTCCGCAGGCAGTTCGACACCGCTCTCGCTGGATTTGGGGGAGGCCCACATAGATTCGTTGGTGCGCGTGAATTCGCGGATGGGAGTATCCAGACCATCGACCCGCAACTTGCCATTATCCAGGACGAGTTTGCCCTTATCGCCGCAGATTTCGATCAGGTTATGGTTGGGAACTTCCGTCGTGCTGGCATAGAGGTAGCCGTGCGCTCCGTTGGCGTACTCCAGTGTGGCGAACGCTTCGTCTTCCACTTCTATGTCGTGGAGGCGGGTGCGCGTCTGTCCGGTGATGGTCTTCGGTAGCCCTCCGAGCCAGGTAAACAGATCGAGGTAGTGCGGGGCCTGATTGATGAGGACGCCGCCCCCCTCCCCGGCCCACGTCGCCCGCCAGCCTCCAGAGTTATAGTACGCCTGGCTGCGATACCAGCCCATGACGACACTGGTACGGTAGATATCCCCGAGGACGCCCGATTCGACCACTTTGCGGGCCGCAGCGTTTTGCGGCTCAGAGCGCATCTGGTACATCACGCCGAACTTGCATCCGGACGCCTTCGCCCCTACGATCATGGCGTCGGCGGAGGAGACCGTCACGGCCAGCGGTTTTTCGGACAGGACGTGGATTTTGCGCTGGAACGCTTCGAGGGCGATGGTGGGATGGAAGTAGTGGGGAGTCGCGATCACGACCGCATCTACCAGACCGCTATCCAGAAGCTCCGTATGGGTGGCGAAGGTGGGGACGCCGTATTTCGCGCTCGTCGCTTCCCGCGCTTTCGGGTCAATATCGCAGACTGCTGCCAGCGTGGTTTCCGGGATTTTCGGCAGCATCTCGCAATGCCCCGACCCCATTCCCCCGGTTCCAATCACTCCGAAACGCACTTTTCCCTCAGCCATATCGTCCTCTCCTCCCTCATCGTCGAGCGTATTGATCGTGTGTGGCGGTAAGTTCGCCGAGTCCCTGTCTCTTCCCTGCCTCTGTGCGAAACCGGCAGGAAATCCGCACGTCAAGAGGGAAAGAATCCATGCACTATATCGCCCATCTGGGGTAAGGAACCGAGGAAGTATGCTAACCACACGAGTCTTACTGAGTGCATTGGGTGCGCTCGCGCTCTCCACACTCTCTGGATGCCATCACGCTGCCGAACTTGCGACGAACGCCGCGCCTGTCCCCGTCCTGCAGAAGGTGACGTCAGCGCCCCATGTGGCGAACGTCAGTGTCGAGGAGCTTCAGAAGGCCAAAGTGAACGAGGCCGGAGTCATCCCGATTCTTGAATACCACGACGTGCTTCCGAAAGAGCGCAGCATGGTGCGGAGCGTGGACAACTTCAAGCACGACCTCCAGCGGCTCTATGACGAGGGCTATCGTCCCGTTCCGTTGCGGGATGTCCTCGACAACAAGATCAATCTCCCGATTGGCATGGCTCCGGTCGTCTTCACTTTCGACGATGCCCGCGCCAGCCAGTTCCGCTATCTCCCGGACGGCTCGATTGACCCGACCTGCGTTATCGGAATGTGGCAGGAGTTCGCCAAAACCCACCCCGACTTTCCCGTCAAAGCGACCTTTTATGTTCTGCCGGAGAGCGGATTTGGCCCGTCCGCAGTGGCGGGCAAGAAGATGCAGGCGCTGATCGCAATGGGCTGCGAGATCGGTAACCACACCGTTACTCATCCGGCGCTCTCGAAACTTTCGGACGATGCCGTGACCCGAGAGTTGGGAGAATGTGTTGCGAAGATCGAGAAACTCGCGCCCGGAACGAAGGTGGACACGATGGCCCTGCCGATGGGCATCTCGCCGAAGAACAAGAAACTACTCGTCTCTGGCACCTGGAACGGACAGGCATACAGCAACCGCGCTGTGATGCTTGTCGGAGCGAACCCTGCCCCGGCCCCGATCTCCAAACGCTTCAACCCGATGCGACTGCCGCGTATTCAGGCCGGTGACAAGGCTAGTATGAGTACCTTCTGGCTTGACAGTATCAAGAACGGCGATCAGGGCCGCTACATCAGCGATGGCGACCCCGGCACGGTCACGATTCCCGCATCTCTGGAATCGAAAATAGACAAGTCCCACCTCAACGGCGCGACCCTACGCGTCTACTGATTGCCTGCCTCCCACCGCTGCTGCGCGAGCGTAAACTGTTCACGGACAGCGGTGGGAGCCGTGCCGCCCTGCGACGTCCGAGCGGCCACGCAGGACTGCACTGTGAGAACGGCCAGCGCGGCCTCGGTGTTGGTTTCCAGGAGCGGTGAGAAGGCGGCGAGCGCAGTAGCGTCGAGGTCTTCTAGACCGATCTTCTGCGCGAGGCAGTGCTGCACGACCTTGCCGACGACATCGTGCGCGTCGCGGAACGGCAGGCCCTGCCGGACGAGATAGTCGGCGAGGTCGGTCGCGGTGGAGAAGTCGCCGCGTGTGGCTGCCAACATCCGGTCGGAACGGAAGCGAGCGGTGGAGAGAGTCTTTTGCATCGCCGGGAGTACGAGGAGCAGGGTGTCTATCGCGTCGAAAAGCGGCTCTTTGTCCTCCTGCATATCTTTGTTGTAGGCGAGTGGGAGACCTTTCATCAGAGTGAGCAGGCTCATCAGGTCGCCGTAGACGCGCCCCGTCTTGCCCCGCGCCAGTTCCGCCACATCCGGGTTTTTCTTCTGCGGCATGATACTGCTGCCCGTCGTGACCGAGTCGTGCAGAATGATCCAGCCGAACTCCGGCGTGTTCCACAGGATGATCTCTTCGGCGAGACGGGAGAGGTGCATCAGCGTGATCGCCGCGAACGAGACGAACTCGATGGCGAAATCCCGGTCGGAGACAGCATCCAGGCTGTTGGGAATCACGGCCTCGAAGCCGAGCGCGGAAGCCACCTGCGCCCGGTCAATGGGAAACCCGGTTCCTGCCAGCGCCCCTGCTCCAAGCGGCAGGCGGTTGGTGCGGCGGCGCGTATCGGTCAGGCGTTCGCGGTCTCTGTCCAGCATCCAGAAGTAGGCCAGCAGGTGATGGGCCAAAACGACAGGCTGCGCGTGCTGTAGATGCGTGAAGCCGGGCAGCACCGTCTCCATTTCGTTCCCCGGCATGGTCGAGCAGCGCCTTCTGGAGCTGCGCCAGTTCGGTGTCAACCACATCGCAGGCGTCCCGCAGATAGAGGCGAACGTCCGTCGCAACCTGATCGTTACGGCTTCGCGCCGTGTGGAGTTTGCCTGCGACCGCCCCTAATCGCTCCCGCAGCAGTCCCTCAACCGCAGTATGCACGTCCTCCGCGTCCGGCGGTAACTCCGCGCTTCCGTCGGCAAGTTCGCTCTCCAGCGCACGCAGTCCCGCAACGATTGTTTCCGCCTCGTCCACTGAGATAATGCCGACTGTCCCGAGCATCATCGCATGGGCGATACTGCCCTGAATGTCCTGTCGCCAGAGCCGAGCGTCGAAAATCAGGGAGTTGTTGAGGCTTTCGATCAGAGCGTCGGTCGGCTGGTCGTAGTGTCCGCCCCAGAGCTTACGCATCGGTGGGCTTCTCCGGGTCGCTGCCAATCAGCATCGGTTCGTCGCGGCTTCCGCCCAAGATTTTGCCCTGCTGTTTGAGCTGCCAGTAGAGTTTCGACTGCATCCCGTGCGTCTTCACCATGCCGAGCGATTCCGCCTGATTGAAGGTCTTGCTGTCGAAGGAGGCCAGATCTTCGCTGTAGAGAGCGGCTTCGCTGCTGCGCCCGATGACGATGGCGCTGCCCTTCGCCAGCCGCATATTCACCGTTCCCGTCACGCGGTGCTGAACGCGATTGATGAACGCCTCCAGGTCTTCCCGCAGCGGGTCGAGCCATAGCCCTTTGTAGGCCAGTTCGCCCCACTCCCGATCAACAGACGCTTTGAACTTGAGTTCGCCCGCCGTGCAGACCAGCGCCTCCAGTGCCTTATGCGCTGCGATCAGCACGACTGCTGCCGGACACTCGTAGTTTTCGCGCACTTTCAGGCCGAGCATCCGGTCTTCCATGATGTCAATGCGTCCGACGCCATGCTCCCCGGCGATCTTGTTGAGTTCCAGCACGAGTTCCAGCGCGGTCATCCGCTCGCCATCGAGTGAGACAGGAACGCCGTTCTCGAATCCGATTTTGAGCGTTCGGGAAGTGTTCGGGCACTCCTCCAGACTGCGCGTCCAGTGGAAAATCTCTTCCGGTGGGGCATAGTCCGGCTCTTCCAGACGCCCGCCCTCGATGCTGCGCCCCCAGATATTCTCGTCCACGCTCCAGATTTTGTCTTTAGTCTGCGGGATGTCCAGGCCGTGCGCGTTGGCGTATTCGATCTCCTCGCTGCGCGTCCAGGGTTCGCGGGAGCCATCCGGCATGAGGCGACCCTCCCGCATCGGCGCAATCACCTCCGCGTCGGGTATCAGAGTCCGCATGATATACTCGATGCGGAACTGATCGTTGCCCTTACCGGTGCAGCCGTGTCCGAAGGCTTTTACACCCAGTTCCTTCGCCTTCTCGACCGCTTTGAGCGCGATGAGCGGGCGGGCGATGCTGGTGGAAATGGGATAGCCCTGATAGTCGCCATTGGCGCGAACGGCGGGCCAGCAGAAATGTTCGACAAACATCGCTTTCGCGTCCACCGTGTAGTGTTCCGTTCCCAGCCGGATGGCCCGCTCTTCCGCGAGTTTGATGTCCTCCGCAGGCTGGCCCACGTCTACGGTGACCGTGATTACATGGTCGAAACCGTACTCTTCGCGCATCAGTGGAATACAGACGGAGGTATCGAGGCCACCGGAGTATACCAGAACGATCTTCTTCATCAATTCTTATCCTTGATTGGTTTTTTGCTTACGACAGGCCGAGCAGCAGCAGGACGAGCGCCTTCTGCGTGTGCAGGCGATTCTCGGCCTGATCGAGTATCACTTTGGAATGGGCAGCCATCACATCAGAGGTGATCTCCTCTTCGCGATGCGCGGGGAGACAGTGCAGAACGATTGCGTCCGGTTTCGCATGAGCGAGAAGTTCGGCGTTCACCTGATACGGCGCGAAAATCCGCAGTCGCTCAGCCTTCTCCTCTTCCTGACCCATGCTCGTCCAGACATCGGTATAGAGGACGTCGGCCTCCCGCACGGCCTCTTCCGGGTCGGTCACAAGGGAGATTTTCGCTCCCGTGCCGCCCTCTTCGCTCCCGATGCGCTGCGCCTCGGCGACATACGCCGTATTGGGTTCGTAGCCTGCCGGACACGCGGCAGTTAAGTTTACCCCGACTTTGGCGCAGGCCAGCAGCAGTGCATGAAGCACGTTGTTGCCGTCCCCGATATAGGCCAGTTTCAGGTGATTGCCGGGCTTGCCCTTCTGTTCGATGATGGTCATTAAATCCGCGAACGCCTGAATGGGATGCTCCCGGTCGCTGAGGGCATTGATGACGGGAACCGTTGCGTTCGCCGCCAACTCCTCGACCGTCTCATGCTTGAACGTTCGGGCCGCAATCGCATCCACCCACCGCGACAGCCCCCCCGCAACATCCGCCACCGACTCCCGCACTCCCAGCCCCACATCTCCCGGAGCCAGATAGATCGCATGACCCGCCATCTGCGCCATCCCCGCCTCGAAACTGACTCGCGTCCGCAGCGATGGCTTCTCAAACAGCAGGGCGAGTGTCTTGGGATGCGTGAAATAGAGGAACCGCTTCTGGTCTTTGAGAGTTTTCAGAGAGGATGCCAGATCAAGCACACTCAATATCTGTTCGGCAGAAACATCAAATAGTGATACCAGTGACCTGCCCCGCCATTTCGTTTCATCCTTCTGCACCCAATCTTGAAGGTCTATAACCTGATCTTGCACGTCTGGTGTTGACATTTTGCCTACTGTTGGAGGCTCCTGTTTGGAATCCTCTCGCTTTCCCTGAAAGATTCTGACCTCCTGTCGAGTTCTGTCCAACTCCACTCCGAGTTTAGCCAGTACGCGGCCAGCCAGTCCCTCGCCTTCACGTATCATTCCGAGGAGAAGATGCTCCGTACCAATATATTCGTTTTGCAGTTGACGGGCCTCATCATAGGCGAGATCAATCACCTTTTTCGAACGCGGCGTCAACTGCATGTCCTGCTTTAGCCGACCATCCCCTCGGGCCACTTGCCGCTCTATCTCGCTTCGGATTCGCCCCGGCGAGGTGCCCATCTTATCGAGAATCTTCGCGCCGACGCTGTCGTTCTCGCGCACCATTCCCAGCAGAAGATGTTCCGTCGAGACGTAATTTTCTCCGAGACGACCTGCCTCTTCCTGAGCGAAGAAGACGACCCGTCGCGCTCTTTCCGTGAATCGTTGCCACATACGCAGTGTCCTCCTATTGCCCGGACAGGCCATTCCAACCGAGCGTCATAGCGCCTGCAATGCCTGGTGAATCGTCTCTACCACCCGGTCGCAGTCGGCTTTCGTTACGACGAGCGGCGGGACGAAGCGCAGCACGAAATCGCTCGTTGCGTTGATGACGATTCCGGCCTCCATGAGATACTTCTGCACGGCCTTCGCGTCCGGCGTGTGGAGCTGCAATCCGACCATCAGCCCGCGTCCGCGCACCTCTTTGATTCGCTCCGGCATCGCGGTTTGCAGAGATTGGAGGCGTGACTTGAAGTGGCAGCCGACCTCCTCCGCCCGCTCCATCAGTTCCTCTTCCAGCATCACGTCCAGGGTCGCGAGGGCGGCGGCGCAGGCGAGCGGCTGTCCCGCGAATGTCGAGCCATGATCGCCGGGAACCAGCGTCGTCGCCGCCGAGCCACGCGCCAGACACGCCCCCATCGGGAAGCCGTCCGCGATTCCCTTCGCCATCGTCACGATGTCGCCCTGCACTCCGAGGCCCTGCGAGGCGAGAAAGTGGCCTGTCCGCCCCATGCCGCACTGTATCTCATCGAGAATCAGCAGCACCCGCGCCTCGTCGCAGAGCGCCCGAACCCCGGAAAGAAATTCCGGGGTTGCGGGATTGACGCCGCTTTCACCTTGCAGCGGTTCAATCATCACCGCGCAGGTCTTCTCGGAGATGAGTTCGTCCAGCGCGTTCAGATCGTTGAGCGGTGCGTAGTGGAAGCCCGGAACCAGCGGCGCGAAGGGAGCCTGATACTTCGGCTGTGCGGTCGCCGTGACGGTTCCCATTGTTCGCCCGTGGAACGAGCCTGTGAACGTGATAATCTCGAAGCACTCCGCGCCGCGCTGCTGCTTGCCCCACTTCCGGGCGATTTTCAGGGCGGCTTCGTTCGCCTCCGCCCCGGAGTTGGCAAAGAAAACCTTATCCATCCCGGAAAGTTCGCAGAGCCGCTGCGCCAGTGTCGCCTGTAACGGATTATGAAACAGATTGGAGATGTGCATGAGCCGATGCGCCTGATCCGCAATTGCTCCCGCGACCTTCGGGTGACAGTGGCCCACTCCCACGACGGCGATACCGGACAGGAAATCCAGATACTCCCGCCCCTCGCTGTCCCAGAGTCGCGCCCCTTCCCCACGCACAAACATCACCGGCTGACGGGCATACGTTCCCATCACATACTCTCGGTCGAGCGCCATGATCTGTGCCGCGTTATCGCTTGCCGCAAGATCAGTCGTTCTGTATAATAACGGTGTCTCCATCTCTACCCTCCTCCAATTCTTGAGGCTCGCATCGGGACGAACTCAGTGTTCGATATAGTTTTTGGACAGCCCCAACTCTTCGGGAGCGTGCAGGCGCAGCATCTTCACCGCAATGTCCTTCGGAACCTGCGAAGCCGTTAGCAAAGATACGACGACCATGACGGTGATTGAGAGCGGTACGCCCCAGATCGCGGGTTGCTCCATCAGAGTGCGAAGCTGCGGATTCACGTCGAAAACCAGCCATTTCTTGTCCAGCGCCATCGAGCAGACGATAGCGGACAAGGAGAGCAGTCCGCCCGTCAGCATCCCCGCTGCCGCGCCCTGCACCGTCAGTCGTCGCCACCATGCCCCCAGGAGCAGCAAGGGGAAGTACGAGGCAGCAGCTATCGCGAACGCCCACCCGACCATCATCGCGATGTCAAAGGACTGTACCAGCAGACCGAGCAGCATGGAGACGATCCCGAACACGATGGCGGCGATTTTGAACGCCAGCATACGCGACTCAGGCGAAGAATTCGGACGGAGCATTTTGCCGTAGATGTCGTGCGCCAGCGCTCCCGACATACTGACGAGCAGCCCGGAGAAGGTGGACATGAACGCCGCGAACGCTCCCGCGCTCGTGATGCCGCTGAGAACCTGGCCCAGCAGTTTGTTCTCCATTAACTGCATCGGCAGCTTGATGACTACGCTGTCGGTCGTATTGTTGGCGTAGAGGCTCGGAATGATGTTGCGCCCGATAGCGCCCCAGACGGGCGGAAACAGATAGAACAGGCCGATCAGCACCATGACCCAGAGCGTCGTGCGCTTCGCGGAGCGTCCATCCGGGTTGGTGTAGAAGCGCACCAGAATGTGCGGCAGACCCGCGGTCCCGCAGACCAGCGCCAGAATAAGCGAGTAGGTATAGAGCAGTGGATAACCGTATTTCCCGGTCATCGTCCCGAACGGTTCGCTCCACTTTTTGTTATTCGGCGCGTTTGGAACGGCCGTGCCGGTTCCGATGATTCCGGTCGTCGCCGTCAGGAATTCGATCTTCGGCGCATTGCGGAGCGGGCTGCCCGCTTTGGTAAGCGGCTGCCCGCCTGCGGTAGCCTCGTAGGGGTGGACAACCAGCGCCGCTCCTGCGGGAATCTCGAATCCATGCGGGAATCCACCAACGGGACTCACAGCGGCAACAGTCGTTCCCTGCATGACGGTCAACGCGCCAGCCGGTAGTGGGTCTTCGCCAGTCTCGGGCTTGCGAGATGTGGAGACTTTATCGAGACTAGCCCCTTTGGGAAATGTCATTCGGGTGACCGAGCCGGAGGAGAAGGCGACGACATTGGCCGGAGCGCCTTCTTTGCCTTTGAAAGCGAGTTTTGCCTCGGCTTCGAGACGGGGAGAGAGTTTCGGCTTTGCTGAGATCGCAGCGAGATTGGCGTTGTAGCCTCCATAGACGGAGATCAGGATGAAAACAGGTACGGAGATCGCAAATACCTTTGCCCAGTATTGGAACGCCTGAACGAACGTGATGCCTTTCATCCCACCGAGCGCGACATTAAACGTGATGACGGAGCCGACAACAGCGATGCCCACCCAGTACGGCCAGTTCAGGATGGACGCCATCGTGACGCCCGCGCCCTTCATCTGCGGCATCGTGTAGAAAAACCCGATGAAGAGGACGAAAATGACAGCGATCTTGCGGAAGGTCGGGCTGTCGAAACGGCCTTCCGCGAAGTCGGGGATCGTGTAGGCACCAAAGCGGCGCAGCGGACCGGCGATGAAAAGCAGCAGGAGCAGGTAACCTGTCGCATATCCAACCGGATACCAGAGTGCGTCGTACCCGTTCTTCATCAAAAGTCCGGCGATGCCCATAAAGGAGGCAGCCGAGAGATACTCCCCGGAGATAGCGGAGGCGTTCCAGAACACACTCACCGACCGACCTGCGACGAAGAAGTCGGAGGCTGATTTCGACATTTTGGTGGCGTAGATACCGAGGCCGATGGTCGCGGCGATAATCAGGATAACGAACGTCAGCGGTATCCAGGCGATTCCTTCCGTCATTCCTGCCCCTCCCCTGTTCTCTCCGTTGGCAGTACCGTGGGAACAGCCTCAGCGGGCAGCATTCCACGCGCCGTGTCCGCGCACTCCGCCTCGATGCGATCCGATTTCTGGACGAAATAGGCTGAAAGCAGCCACGTCAGCGGAAAGAAGCAGACTCCGAGGATCAGCCAGGTTAGACTGAAGCCAAATAGCTGCGTGTTCATCAGGGCGGGCTGAAACTGATTCAAAATCGGCAGGCCGAGCAACGGGATGAGAAACAGGGCCGCAACTCGCAGGCTCAGAGTGGCCTGTCGCTGCATGACGACCTGCAGCAGTCTCTCCTGTGTTTCCGGCGGCATCGTCGCGAGCGAGAGTTTCGCGGCGGTGTGTTCAGGCGGTGGCATGAGGCGCATTCTCCTTTGAAAGCAAAGACCGCTGCACAGGCAGGCGGACGGGAATTGGCGTCAGGCGTGAATCATGGTGCCGATGCCTGTGTCGGTGAAAATCTCTATCAGCAGAGAGTGCGGTTGGCGGCCATCTATGAGGTGAGCACGTATCACGCCTCCCTCAATAGCTGCGATGCAAGCTTCCAGTTTCGGAATCATGCCGCGTTCCGCCGCCCCCGAAGCAATCATCTCGGAGGCACGGTCGGTATCCATGCGTTGAATCAGGCTCGACTTATCTGCGTAGTCGGCGTAAAGTCCCTCGACATCAGTCAGGAGAACGAGTTTCACGGCCCCTACTGCCGCCGCGATATGTCCTGCCACATGGTCGGCATTCACATTGTAGCTCGCACCATCCGGCCCGATTGCGACCGAAGAGACGACCGGGATATAACCGTTCGCGCTCAAGAGAATCAGTATTTCTGGATTAACCTGCGCTACTTCTCCAACAAATCCCAGATCGCCCTGCGCGGAATCCATCTTATAGGCCAGAATGAGGTTGGCGTCTTTACCGCTTAGGCCGACGGCTTTCGCGCCCTGTTGATTGAGCAATGAAACGATGGTTTTGTTGGTCTTGCCCGTCAGCACCATCTCCACAATCTCCATTGTCGCGGCATCAGTGACACGCAGCCCGTTCAGAAACGCGGGTTCATGGCCCATCTGTTTCATCATCGCACTGATTTCCGGTCCGCCTCCATGTACAAGTATAGTGCGAATTCCTACATAGTGCAGCAGCGCGATATCCTGCATCACCTGTCGTTTCAGCACCTCGTCAATCATGGCGTTTCCGCCATATTTGACGACGATGGTCTTGCCGTAAAACTGTTTTAGGTAGGGCAGCGCTTCGATAAGAACGTGCGCGTGTTCCGAGGCATGCAAGGAAGTTGTCATAGTTTTGGTCTAAGTGTAATACTCGGCATTGATTTTGATGTAGTCGTAACTGTAGTCGCAGGTCCAAACAGTCGCCACTTCGTCGCCCGTATTCAGGTCCAGAACGATCTGAATCTCTTTTCCAGTCAGATAGTCGTGGGCGGCATCACGGTCGAATCCGACGCTGCGGCCTTCCGCACAGACGATATGCTCTCCGATCCGCACTTCGAGGACGTTGGGGTCAAAGGGAACGCCTGCCCTGCCTGCCGCCATCAGAAGTCGGCCCCAGTTGGGATCGTTGCCGTAGAGAGCGGTTTTGACGAGCGGCGACTCCGCGATTGTTTTCGCGATGCGGTGTGCGCCTGCCTCGGTCGCGGCCCCGCGCACGATTACCTCCACAAGTTTCGTGGCGCCTTCCCCATCTCGTGCGATCTCTATGGCGAGCGCCACACAAAGACGGGTCAGAGCCTCGACGAAATCCTCAAAGGCCGGGCCGGGCCGTGAGACCTCTCCCTCCCCCATTCCAGAGGCGAGAAGCAGGCACATATCGTTGGTGCTGGTGTCGCCATCCACCGTGACACTGTTGAAGGAGACCGCGACGGCTCGCTGCATGGCCTCCTGGAGCAAGGGAGCAGGGAGGCGGGCATCCGTCGTGATGAAAGCCAGCATGGTCGCCATGTTCGGCGCGATCATGCCGGAACCTTTGCACATCCCACCGAAGCGGATGGGCGCGACCCACTGATCGGAGTCAGCGTCGAAAGCCCTCACTTTCGAGTAGGTATCGGTCGTCATAATGGCGCGTCCGACCGTCTGATCGGTCTGGGTATCTCTGTCCAGTCCCTCAACGGCTGCCTGAATTCCGTGCCGCAGTTTTTCCATCGGGAGCAGATGTCCAATAATGCCTGTGGAAGCGGTCAGCACCGTATCGGGAGGCACGTTCAGATGCCGACTGACCCAGTCGGCCAGTGTGCGATTGTCCTGGTCGCCCTGTTCTCCGTTGCAGGCATTGGCGTTCCCGGCGTTAATCAAAACGGCCCGCGCCATACCATTCCGCACGACCCGGCGCGAATACTGCACACATGCCGCCTGCACCCGATTGGTCGTAAAGACTCCTGCGACCGTACAGGCGCTTTCGCTCACAAGCAGCGCAAGGTCTTCGCCCTGCGTCTTCAGACCGCAACGAACGCCCGCTGCGACGAATCCCTCGGGATACGTTACTCCTGCCTCAGTCACCTGCTGCCAGACGGTTAACAAATCACTCTCCCTCCGCTTACTGCTATTTCGCCGTCTCTCTGTGTGTTCGCGGCATTTTCTGCTGTCCGGCCCAGTAGGCGCTGGACTGTTTAATGCGCTCGACCTGCCGCGTATGATAGACATAGTGCGGCACAATCGTCGCCAGCCACTCTTTGCCTGACAACCTGCCGTATTCAAAATGCCAGCTCACCTGACTCGGGTTGATAGGCCGACCGGTCGAATCCGCCAGCCGCAGCAGTGAGTCGGAATGATCGGAGCGAACCTCGGCAAAGGTTCTCCCGCCCGCGCCGCGGTACAGCGAGTCGGGGTCATAGGTTAACGAACGCCCTCTGCTAAAGGCTTCCAGAATGTTCGCGACACCGTAGTTGACATCCGCCACATGTGCCACGATGTCCGCAATACACATGGGACAGACCGTACGAATTGTTGCAGCCTCTTCGCTGACATCTTCCAGCAGTTTCTCGAAAGCCCATCCCGCCACCAATCCCTGCTCCAGTAAGGCGTCCCATTCGGTCTTTTCGACCAGAGGGTCAATTTTGATGCGCTTCCGTATCAGATGCAGCATAGTCCCGCTCTCTCCTCCTGCACGACTAGGGCCAGAACCCGCCCGCTTCCAGTCCAGCCGTCTCCTCGAATCCTGCCATGAGATTCATGTTCTGAATGGCCTGACCAGCCATCCCTTTCCCCAGATTGTCAATGACGGCAACGATGGTAACGCGGTTGAGCCGCGCATCCACCCCCAGGCCAATATGACACATATTGGAACCCAGCGTCTGTTTCGTAGCGGGCAGGTCTTCCCGTACCACGACAAAAGGGGCATCGGCGTAGAACGCGCTATACATCTTCAACAGGTCTTCCCTCGTTCCCTTCTCCGTAAGGGTCGCATAGCAGGTTGCCAATATTCCCCGCGTCATCGGAATGAGATGGGGAGTGAAGGTGAGAAGGATTTTCTGCCCGGCCAGTGCGCTCGCCTCCTGTTCTATTTCGGCGGTGTGCCGATGGCTTCCCGCCACCTTGTAGGCGCTCAGGCTTTCGTTCAGTTCCGGGAAATGATACTCCTGCGTCCATTTCGAGCGTCCTGCCCCGGAGACGCCAGACTTCGCATCTATCAGCAGCGAATCGGGCCGAACCAGTCGGTTGACGAGCAGCGGCGCGAGGGCGAGCAGCGAGGCGGTGGGAAAACAGCCCGGATTGCCCACCAGTCGCGCCTTCTGAATCGCCTCCCGGTGCAGTTCGGGAATGCCATAGACCGCCTCGGTATTAACCTCCGCAGCGGCGTGCAGGGTTTTGTACCAGGTCTCGTACTCGGCGGTATCCTTCAGCCGAAAATCCGCCGACAGGTCCACGATTTTGCAGCCCGCTTCGAGCAGTTTCGGCACGAGGTGCATCGCCTTGCCGTTGTCCTGTGCGAGAAAGACGACATCACACGCCGCGACTTCCGCGCCATCGCCATAGCGGGAGAACACCAGCGAGGAACGCTTCGCAAGTCCTGGAAAGGCCGCCGAGACCGGCTGCCCCGCATAGGTTTCCGAAACCGCGACACTCACCCGTGCGTTCGGGTGGGCTGCCAGCAGGCGCAGCAGTTCGCCCCCACCATATCCCGACGCCCCGACAATCGCCACCTTTAGCATGGTCATTCACGCTCCTTGAAACGAAATTCGCCGCACGGTCGGTGTGACCGGCGGCGGTTCGGATAGCAAAAACAACGCCGTCGGTCTCCCATTCCGGGAACCCACGGCTCTCTGTCAGTTGAAATGTCAGGCGTCAACAACGAGGCGCGTGGGCTATTTCCCGCTACGCTCGCGACGACGGTTGGTAATGCAAATTGTCGTGTCAACCACGGACATGAAACGGACTCTCCACAGTCTGGTTAAGTGAAAGTTAGTATACCGACTGAGCGCAGGCCGTGTCAACCGTTCAGACAACTTTTTGGCTCTTTTTGCACTTGCCCCACCCGCCACCGCCTGGAGTCTGAATGCTCAGGACGGAACCGGCGGGAGAGTCCTGGCTCCATTTGGCTGGAAGCGACAGGATTTCCCCGTCTGACAAGCGCAGTCCATTGATTCCTGAAAGGCCAGCCTCCCCGCCATTCGCGCCGAACGGGGCGTGAACGCGGCGTTCTGTGATGAGGGAAACACGGCAGTCCGCAAGCAGCAACACACGTCGGATCAGCCCATTGCCTCCTGTGTTCGTTCCGCCTCTGCCGGTATTGTCGGCAATGGCGTATTCCAGAACGCGCAGGGGATAGTGGGATTCCAGAGCTTCGACGGGGGTATTCCGGGTGTTAGTCATGTGGGAATGGACGGCGGAGAGGCCGTTTCCCACTGGAGACGCCCCCGCTCCCCCGGCAAGCGTCTCATAGTAGGCGAACGAACGTCCTCGGAAAGGGTCGTAGCCACCAATGGTGACATTGTTCATTGTTCCCTGGCTGGCCGCCGGAATCGTCTGCGGCGCGGCCTGCGCCAGAGCGCGAAGGCAGACATCTACGATCCGCTGCGAAGTCTCCACATTTCCGGCAGCGACGGCAGCTGGATAGCGGGCGTTCACCAGTGTTCCCTCCGGCACAATCACTTCCACAGACTGAAAACAGCCCTCGTTGGTCGGTATCTCTTCCTCCACCAGACACCGCACGAGATAGTAGCAGGCAGAACGGGTGATGGCTTCCGTAGCATTCAGCGAGCCACGAGTCTGCGGAGCAGTTCCGGTGAAATCGAACGTGATGCTCCCCTCTTCACGGAGAGTCAGAGCCAGCGCAATACGAATATCCCGGCTGCCAGCGCCATCGTCGTCCAGCACATCCTCGGCGCAATAGACGCCTGCGGGGAGACCACGCAGGGCGGCGCGAACCGATTGCGCCGCATAGGCGATATTCTCCGCCGTCCGCGTCCGAAACTCCTCTGCCCCATAGCGCTCCAGAAGAGACTGGAAGCGACGGATTCCGGTCTCGTTCGCCGCGATCTGTGCCGCAAGGTCGCCCCGCCTCTCCTGGGGAGTGCGGGAGTTGGCACAGACCAGATCACGAATCTCCGTCCGCACCCGTCCTCGCTCCACCAGCCGCACAGGCGACAGTATCAATCCTTCATGAAAGAGTTCGGTGGAGAGAGGCAGAGAACCGGGAGTAAGGCCACCGATGTCGGCATGGTGGGCGCGGCAGGCCACGAATCCGACCAACTCGGATCGTTCGGCAGCCTGGAAGTAGACAGGCGCAACGAGCGTCAGGTCGGGCAGATGCGTTCCGCCGATGCGCGGGTCGTTGCACAGCCACATCGTGCCTCGCGACCAGCGAACGCGCCGTCGTAACTGCTTCAGCATCAGCGGCATCGCGCCGAGATGCACCGGGATATGCGCGGCCTGCGCCAGCAAATTGCCGTCCGCATCGAAAATCCCGCAGGAATGGTCCAGCCGTTCTTTGATATTCGGTGAGTAGGCCGTCCGCTCAAGAGACGCTCCCATCTCCTCCGCCACAGACGCGAGGAGGTGCCGCCAGACTTCCACTTGGACCGGATCGTAGCCAGAGAAGAGTACCATGCAACCTATATTCCGTAATCGCCCCGAAAACCCTGCTCCCACTCGAAACTTGAGACGGAAATCCCAGGATTGACGAAACCAAGACGCAGAGAAGAGCGTCGGTGATTACGGAAGCGAATGGTCTCTGCGGAGTGGGGAAGCGCCGGTTTGGCTTGTTCTGTTCACACAGCGCTGAAAAGTCGCGTAACCCAACTTATCCAGAAGCGTCTTATAGGGTACGATAGATAAACGCTGGTTCACCGCATAAGAGTTCCTCCACGGTTCTTCTGGTCCTCGTTTAGACGTATAATTTCTGCCCACGTTTCTGCATCAGTCACAGGCTGCGGGGTCATCGGGCTTTCGGGAGGTCAACACTTTGCTCAAACTCAGGCGCACAATGCTCGGTTCGCTTCTGCTCGAAGAGGGGCTTGTCAGCCCGGAGCAGCTCGAAACAGCGCTTGCCGAACAGCGTAAAAGCGAGAAGGGCAAGCGTATCGGGGAGATTCTGGTGAGTATGCGCTTCCTCACCGAACCGAACCTGCTCCGTGCGCTCTCCCGTCAGTTGGACTGCCCTATTGTAGACCTCAACGCCGAACCGCCTGACCCCGCTGTTCTGGACATCGTGCCGAGCGAGTTCGCGCTGCGGCATCACCTGATTCCACTGCGCCGCAACGACGATCAGCTTGTCGTCGCGATGGCCGACCCGCTCGACATTCATGGCATTGACGATCTGCGCCTGCTGACCGGTCTCGACATCGCTCCGGTGCTTGCCGCCCCCAGCGAAATCCGCCGTCTGTGCGAACAGTCCTATATGTCGCGCATGATCCAGGACGTAAAAGTCGCGGAGCGGGCGATGGATGACGAGGACAGTCTCGATGTCGCCGACCTTCAGAAGATGGCGAAAGAAGAACTTGTCATCCAGATGGTCAACCTCATCATCAATCAGGCCATCCAGGATCGGGCTTCGGACATTCACATCGAGCCATTTGAGCGCGAAGTCCGCATCCGATACCGCATAGACGGCGTTCTGCATGAGCAGTCTCCGCCCCCAAAGCGCTACCACTCGGCCATTCTCAGCCGCATCAAAATCCTTTCCGACCTGAACATCGCCGAGCGCCGACTGCCCCAGGACGGGCGTATGCGAATCCGCAGTTCGGGCCGCCAGATTGACCTCCGCGTCTCTACCGTCCCGACGGTCTACGGTGAGAGCGCAGTTCTGCGTATTCTGGACAAGCAGACCGCCATGCTTGGACTGACCGAACTCGGCATGGAGCGCAATCAGTTCCACAAGTTTCGCCGTCTCATCCAGGAGCCGCACGGCATCGTCCTCGTCACCGGCCCAACAGGTTCCGGCAAGACGACGACCCTCTACGCCGCGCTGAACGAAATCTACAGCACCGAAAAGAAGATCATCACGGTCGAAGACCCGGTTGAGTACCAGTTGAACGGCGTCAACCAGATTCAGGTTCAGCCGCAGATCGGTTTGACCTTTGCGAACGGCCTCCGCAGTATCGTGCGCCAGGACCCGGACATCATCATGGTTGGCGAAATCCGCGACCATGAAACGGTGGAAATCTCCGTTCACGCCGCGCTGACCGGTCACCTTGTCTTCTCGACACTCCATACCAACGACTCCGCAGGCGCGGTAAGCCGTCTGCTCGATATGGGCGCGGAGCCGTTCCTTATCGCCTCTTCGCTTATCGGCGCGGTGGCGCAGCGCCTCGTGCGTATCAACTGCCCGCACTGCCGCGAACCCTACGAGGAGAAGCCGGAAGTCCTGCGCGAAATCGGCATTGACCCCGCCATCGTCAAGCGCGAACCACTGATGCGCGGCAAAGGCTGCGCTGAATGTCGGGGCGTCGGATACAAGGGACGCGGCGGTATCTACGAACTGATTGTGATTGATGAAGCCATCCGTAAACTGATCGTAGAACGGGCCTCGTCCAGCGCCATTCGCTCACACGCTCTGCAGCACCAGGGGATGGTGACGATGCTCGCCGACGGACGCGACAAGGTGCTTCAGGGCCTTACGACTATTCAGGAAGTCCTTCGCGTCTGCCAGCGCGAAGACTTCGACGCTTAGAAACTACTATGCCGGATTTTACTTACAAAGCACTCGACAAAGCAGGTCAATCCACGACGGGAACCATCACGGCCCGCGATAGCCAGGATGCGGCTGTCAAGGTTCGTGCGCTCGGCGTCTTCCCGACCTCCATCGGCATGGGGGCGAAGGCCATCGGCAACGGCGCAATTGCGGAAGCGGAGGAGAAGCGCGGCGCGGCTCCAGCCGCCGTCGCCTCCTCGGGCAAGAAGGTTACCCGCCTTCAGATTCTGCTCTTCACGAGAGAGATGTCCGACCTGCTCGATGCCGGTCTGCCCATGGACCGCGCCTTTTCCGTCCTCATTGACCAGGCGGAGAGTGCACCGTTAAGTGCCATGCTCAACTCCATGCAGGGCGACATTCGCGCCGGGCAGCCGCTCTCCGATGCGCTGCGGAAATTCCCCCGCGAGTTTCCTGACCTCTACTCCAACATGGTCAAGGCAGGGGAAGTCTCCGGGCAGTTGGCAGGTGTTATGACCCGTCTGGCAGAGTTTCTGGAAAAGGAACAGGTGCGGCGCAGTCAGATTCTCTCCGCGCTCACCTATCCTGCCGTGCTGATTTTCGTCGCGGTTTCAGCGGTCATCTTCCTGATGACCTTCGCCATTCCGCGCCTCGCGCCCGTGTTCAAAGATATGGGGGCCGACCTGCCGCTCCCGACGACCATCCTGCTGAATGTCTCCGGGTTTATCGGGACATTCTGGTGGCTGATTATTCTGGGGATCATCGCCGGAGTCGCGCTGTTTCGGGGCTGGGTGAAGACTCGCGCAGGCCGCTACTCGTTCGATAAAATGCGCTTGAACCTGCCGCCTTTTGGCGTCCTGGTTCAGAAGATCGTTGCCGCCCGTCTTGTCCGCACTTTGGGAACGCTGCTTGGCGGCGGCGTCCCTATCCTGGAAGCGATGGACATCTCCGCCTCCGCAGTCGGTAATATGGTCGCAACGGAGGCTATTCTCACCGTTCGTGGCGCGGTTCGGCAGGGCGAGACTCTGCACGAAGCGATGGACAAGGCGGGAAATTTCCTGCCCGTTGTCACCCACATGACTGCCGTCGGCGAAGAGACAGGCCGACTGCCCCAGATGCTTATCCGCACTGCGGAAACACTCGACTTTGAAGTGGACAGCGCCATGCGCCGCCTGACGAGTCTGGTCGAACCGCTCGTCGTTCTCTTTATGGGCGTCTTCATCGGGTTCATCGTTCTCTCGATTTTGCTGCCCATTTTCCAGATTAGTTCGCTCGTGAAATGAAAGGAGCCTTCCCTATGTACGCACTCTCTACACCGCGCCGACGCGCCCGAGGCGGTTTTACCCTGATCGAACTCGTGGTCGTCATCGTCATCCTGGCGATCCTCGCTGCTGTCATTGTGCCGCGCTTCTTCGGTCGCACCGAGGATGCCAAAGTGTCCAACGCCATCACTACAGTCAAGACCCTGGATCAGGCGATTGATATGTTCAATGCGGACACAGGCGGATTCCCAGCCAGCCTGGAGGACCTGATTAACCGGCCGTCGGAACTCAAGGGCTGGAACGGGCCTTATCTGAAGAACCAGACCAACGTCCCGCTCGATCCCTGGGGCCATCCCTATGCCTACAAGCATCCGGGAGACAATGGCCGCGACTACGACATCGCTTCCGCTGGCCCGGATGACAAGAACGCGCCTATTCAGAGCTGGAACCTGACAGGAAGCAAGTAGCCAAGATGTCCTGTCGCCTGCGTCCTGCCTTTACATTGATTGAACTCATGGTGGTGATCCTACTGGTCGCCGTCATGGCGAGCATCATTGTCCCGGCTTACAGTCGGTTTTATGCGAAGGCTCAGTTCGACAACGCGGCGCGTCAGGTGCAGGACATTTTCGCCTACGCTCACGAACAGGCAATCCTGCACGACACCTCGGTTACGGTGAGCTACGATCAGCAGAGTCACTCCTTCGTGGCAATGGTCTCTCCCCCGACCGCCCAGAGAGGTGCCGATCTACCGGTGGCGCTTTCGGGGGGGGACAGCCCGGACGCGACTGTCTCGCAGAGCGGTGAGACCACACATCACTACCAGCTTGACGACAGTGTCACGGTCGGCAATTTCACAGTCAGCGGCGGCTCGGGTGGGCCGGGCGGGGGCAGTCAGCTTCATTTTCAGAGCGACGGTTCAGTAGAGGGAGCCACGCTCACTCTCCTCAACGTAGATGGGTTTCAAGCTCAATTTCAGGTCTGGCCTGCGACGGGCCGCATGACACGTCAGGACACCAACACGCCGTGATGACCAGGCATCCTCGCAGGAATCGAAACAGCGCGGGTTTTACGCTGATCGAGATGATCGTAGCGGCAATCCTGCTGGTTTTGGGTGTCACCGCCGCCATGACAGCAATCGGCGCGTCCACACGCACCTCCGCCCATGCCGATCAGATACAGACGGCTTCTCTGCTCGCGCAGCGTCAGATTGCGGAAGCGGAAACGCAGCCCGACTCCCTTTCCGGCGGCGACCAGGAGGGTCAGTTTGACGAACCTTATGCCATCTATCACTGGAAACAGTCGGTCGAAGCGACGGACTTTCAGAACCTTTTCAAAGTGACCGTCAACATCTCCTGGGGCGAACCCTCGCGGCCCTACGAACGCAGCCTGACAACCTTCCTACGCAACGATCAGAACACGGTCGTGCAGCAGAGCCAGCAGAACAAACAGGCATGGCAAACGGCCCAGAGCCAGCAGAGCAGCGGCAGCGCAACGACCGGAGGCAGTACCAGTGGCCCCTGATCCGAAGACACCCTGCCGACGATCCAGCGCGTCTTTTTCGTCTCGACAACACCGGTCGCGGTCGGGCTTCACCCTGCTGGAGGCTATCGTCGCCATTGTGATGTTCACGTTTATCATTATGGCGGTCTCAGCGGCTTTCTCGGTCTCCCTGCAAGCGTCCAATCGTTCTCAGCACAGGCAGGAAGACGACGGCGCAGTTCGCGCCGTCTTCGACTCCATTACGCGGGATATTCAGGCCGCTTTTGCCTCCCCGAATAGCCCGGCCTCCCTGTTTATGGCGGGCGCGGGAAGTTCCAGTGGGCCGGGAGGGTCCAGCGGTTCCTCGGACCTTCTGACCTTCTCCGCGCTCTCCACTCGCCTACAGACTCCGGAACTGGATACGCAGTCGGGCAACAGCAGCGTCTCGCCATCACCCAACGCGCAGCAGGGGACATCGCAGCCACAGTCGGACATGGCGCTGGTGAAATACACGTTCGATTCGGGAAGCGGAACTCTCTACCGGATAGTTAGCGCCGTTCCCAGTTCGCAGGCGCTGAGCCAGAGTTCGCCGAGCCTCGATCAGGCGCTCGCGCAGAATATCGTCGCGGTCAAACTCAGTTTTTGGGACAGGACTCAGCAGACCTGGCGCGACGACTGGGACTATGAACAGCCTAACCAGGCACAGCCAGCAGCATCAACCGGCGGGCAGAGCGGCACGACTGGCGGGGCGGCAAGTACAACAGGCAGCCAGAGTACCAGCGCCACAACTGCGACGGGGGATACCATGCTCCCCATCGCCGTCAAGATCACGCTGACACTCCAGAAGAGCGACGGCAACACACAGGACTACATCACGACGGTTCCAATCGCGGCCTCTCAGACCTACAGCGATCCAAACCAGACAGCGAACGTCAACAGCAATCCACCTGCCACGACAACGGGTTCCAGTGGGCCATAACACCATGCCGATTCAACCCTACCGCCAAAACTTTACAGGCAGAACCGTGCGGGGCCAGGCGCTGGTTCCCGTCATCTTTGTCATGCTGATTCTCACGATCCTCGCGATAACGTTCGCCACCTCGGCGCGGCGCGAGATTCGGGCGAGCGGCAACTTCGACAGCCAGACTCAGCGTTTCTTTGCCGCGAAGGGCGCGGTGAACTATGCCATGTCCGCCCTCGCACAGTCGAGCAACAACGGAGCCACCTACGGCATCGTCTCACCCGGCCCGGATACCGATGCGAACGGCTGGATGCAGATAGGAAATGCGTGGGTCAAGATCGAGGTGATGGACACAGCGGGACTCATCAATATCAACTCGGCGACCGCTGCGGCGCTAAACCGAATGCCCGTCTTTCAGCAGAACCCGGACCTTGTCGCTGCCATCACCGACTGGCGCACACCGGGCGATCAACCTTCGACAAATGGCGCGAAATCCGAGTATTATAACACGCTCAGTCCGTCTTACGACTGTAAATCCGCCCCTTTCGATAGCGTAGAGGAGCTGCTGTTGGTCAAGGGAATCACGCCAACTATTCTCTATGGCACGGTCACTGGAACCGCTGTAGACAGCAGCACACTCTCGGCGCAGGGCGCATCCGCATCTACCGGCCCCGGTAGTCAGACCCGGCAAGCAACAGGCCAGAGACCGGGGGGCAGTTCCCCTGGAACCGTCACGCCAGGCACCGGGGGAACGGCTACCCCCGGTGCTGGCGGAACAGGACCGCCGGGCGTGGGGGGAACGGGAACAGGAACAAGCGGAACGGGCACTGGCACAACCGCCACGGTCGGAGACACCGACTGGACAGACATCTATAGCAACAGCACCGTGCCTCTGTCGGAACTGCTTACTACCGTCGCCTGGGAGCGCAACGTTGCCGCCGACGGCACAGCGCGAGTCAATATCAACACAGCGACAGCGGCGGACCTCACCGGCATCGGCCTCGCTCAGAACCTTGCCAATGGCCTCGTGCGCTTCCGCACCAGCGGCTCAGGCACACAGGGCGGAGGAGGCAATGGAACGGGAGGCGGCACGGGCGGGGGCGCGACACCCGGCGGCACAGGAGGCACGGGCGGAGGAGGAGCCAGACCGGGAGGCTCGAATGGCGGAACGGGGGCAGGCGGAGGGGGAGTGCGTCCGGGTGGGGCGTCCCTCCAGAGTCTTACTCCCGGAGCGTTGCCTGGCTTTTCACCGACACGACAGGGCGGTAACGCGGGACCCGGTAACGGTGGAAACGTGCGGCCGGGTGGCGGTGGGAATGTTGGTCCGGGAAATGGCGGCAACGTAGGGCCAGGCAATGGGGGCAATGTTCGTCCTGGAGGCGGGGGAAACGTCGGCCCCGGAAACGGTGGAAATGTCCGTCCGGGCAATGGAGGCGGGAATGTGCGCCCGGGCGGTGGTGGAAATGGCGGCCCCGGTGGAGGCGGCGCGGGCGGTGGGAATGCAGGCGGGGGTGGGACGGGAGGCGGAACGACGCAGACCGGCAGCACCTTTAAATCTATCGCGGATTTGCTCTCCGTGCAGGGCTTCACACAGACCGTCATGCAGCAGATCGCCGATAAAATCAGCGTGGACAACAAAGCCTACCACGACGGCATGGTGAACATCAACACGGCCTCGCAGGAAGTTCTGGCGACCGTGCCGGGGATGGATCACACCACGCTTCAGGCCATTCTTACCTACCGGCAGGGCGGCCAGGCGTTCCAGAGCCTCGGCGACTTCTTCGCGCTCACCGGGCTGACGCGGCAGCAGTATCAGAATGTCGTCTCGCATCTCTGCACTAAGTCCTCCTTTTACCGGGTGCGGGTGAAGGTGCGGATGCCGGGGCGTGATACGATGTACGCGGTCACCGCCCTCGTTCAGTTGACAGAAAATGGTCCACAGATTTTGCAGTGGAAAGAGGCGCAGCGTTCGCCGGGATGGGCCTATTGGACGGCTCCCCCGACACTGCCTACCCCTACCCCATCCAGTACAGGAAGCAGTACGTCCGGTTCGTCGTCTCCATCCGGGACGACGGGCGGCGGATAACGGAGGAGAGATTGTCAAGCAGAACCACTTCGTTCACGGCGGGAACGACCGTTGCCTTCGACCTCGGGGCGAATGCCGTGCGCGTGGTAGAAGTTGAATGGACAGGGGCGGACGGGGCCGGTCATCTCGCGAAACGCGGCTCGGCTCCCCTGCCCGTGAATATCTGGAACGACCTGCCTGCTGGCGGCGACGCCTTTGTCGCAGCCCTCAAGCAGGCGATGAGCAGCGCCGGAATCAGCGCGAAGTCGGTGGTGGCCTGTCTGCCCCGCCGTCTCGTCACGCTGCGGTTCGCCCGCCTGCCCCACGCGCCTCCGGAGCAGATGCGGGGTCTGGTCGCGTTCGAGGCACAGCAGTACGTCCTCTTTCCGCTCGATGAGGTCATTCTCGACTACCATGTCGTGACGGAAGGGGCCAACGGGATGCCCCTCGCCTCCGAAGACGATATGGAGTCGGTGCTGCTCGCCGCCGCCCGCAGGACGCTCATCACTGATCTCATCGCACTTTTTGAGCGGGCAGGATTGGAACTGGAGCAACTGACCGTCTCCGCGCTTGCGCTGGCGGAGCATATTCGGGAATCCATCGAACCGACCGCCCTGCTCGACGTGGAACCTGGCGAGATGGATGTCGCGGTCGTCGCGAACCGGCAACTGCTCTTCACCCGCGCCTCCGGGCTGGATGTCTCGGGAGCGCATCCCGAAATCGCCGCGCTGCGGCTCGCGGATGAGGTCGCCCGCACCTTTACTTCCTTCCAGAACGAATACCGGCAGCAGACCCTCGCGCACATCTATCTGAGCGGCCCGAGCGTCCAGGGCGCCGACGGCGCTGCCGTGGAGCAGACACTGCGTTCGGTGCTGGAGATGCCGATTGACAGCCTGCGAAGCCGCCTGCTTCCCCCCACCGACCCGGAGGCGCGTGCCTATGCGACGGCAGTCGGCGCAGCAATGCAGACTCGTCCGAACAGTCTAGCCTCCATCAATCTCGTTCCGGACGAACGCGCCATCCGCAAAGCGCAGGCACAGCAGCGGCGTCAGCAGCAGTATGCGGTTCTCGTCGGACTGCTGGTCGTCGGACTGCTGGTTTACGGGGTGCAGCATACCCTCGCAGCCAGCGCCAAAGCGAAGGCGGTGCGACTGGATGCCAACGAGAAATATCGCAAATTCAACGACGCGGTAGAAGTGCGGCGAAAGCAGTTCCAGAGGACCAAAGACCTCTACGCAGAACTGAATACCGGGCTTGACCGCGATCATCCTTCGGTGGATGTTCTCGTCGCGTTGAATCGCACCCTCCCCACCTCCGCAGACATCTGGCTGACCCAGTTCGCCTTCGACCGCACCGGAATCATCACGATTCACGGCGAGACCAAATCCGCCGCCGCCGCGACCGAGATGGTGATTGCTCTGCAGGATTCGGGCGCGTTCACGGATGTCAAACTCGCCTATATGGGAGACGCCCAGGAGAACAATACGGTCAGCAACAGTGTTCCTTCTCCTGCTGCCCCGGTCGCTGCGGCCTCGAATATCCCGACAACGCCTCTGCCCGGCCTGACACCTGCCAATCCGGTTGGCGCTCCCCCGTCGAACCCCGGCAGTATCAATCGGGGCGGCAATCCGCCGATGAATATGCCCGGCGCGTCGAGTGGAGGACCGCCGGTGGGCTTTCCCGCCAATATGCAGCAGCCAGCCGCCGCTCCCGGTGGATTTCCGCCTGGTTTCACCCCGCCTCCGGGATTTGATCCCAGCAGATTTCGACAACTCAAAATGCAGGGCGGACTGCCTAATGAGGCAACGCCTGTTGAGCCTCCCAAGCCGCAGTTCTACCTCATCGGCTACGGACAGGCCGCGCAGGATACGCAGAGTTCTGGTCCGACAGCCGCTCCTGCGGATGCTGAAGGAACTCCGAACGCAGGAAACGGAGGACGGAGACGCCGGAAGCGTCTCCCCGCAGACGGCGGTGTTACCCCGAACCCTTCTGCCTCGTCTAATAGGGTACAGGGAGGGACGGCAGGGGCCAATCCCCCCGGCAGTCCAAACACCATGCCGGGCCAGCCGATGATCAATCCGGCCGCAGGCAGCCCTGCGATGGGAACGACGAAACCTACGCTTCCGGGAACAGGAACGCCGAAACCGGGCGTCGCCGTCAAACCTATCGTGAAAGCGCCTGTCGTGGCAACGCCACCGAAGGGGACGCTGACAAGTTTCATCATCACCTGCCGTCTGAACCCCAATGCGAAGACTCTGCTGATCAAAGAGAATGCCAAAGCAGCAGGAGGCAAGAAAAGCCGGACGGGAACAGCGAGCAAATTGATCCTGCCCAACGATACCGGTGGCGACAGTCCCGATATGAACGATACCGGAGGAGAGACCGATGCCACCCCTTAAGAACCGTGAGAAGATTCTCCTGGTCGTCGGTATCCCAACCGTTCTGATCGTGCTGGCATGGAACTTCCTGAGTCCCCCTGCGGCACAAACCACACAGGCAGGGCAATTACCGACCAATCAGGCGCTCTCGAAGCTGGCGGATGTCAAAAAAGAGAATACGCAGATGCACGCCCAACTGGACAAGATGGAACCGAGCATCGAGAAGATGTCCTATCAGCTTCCGGCGGAACAGCTTCTTCCTCGTGTGATTCGCGACATTCAGACGATGGCGGCAAAATCCGGCGTTCATCTGCGTGAGATCAAACCGATTCGCCCCAAACGTCTTAAATCCGGCGTCGGTGTGCGCGTCCCGGTAGAAGTCCGATTCAAGGCCACCTTCCAGCCCGATGCCGTGCGGTTCCTCTATCATATCGAAGAGGCCGACAGCAAAATGGTGGTAGACAAGATCAACATCACCTCTGCAGATGCTCGTTTCAAGAGTGTAGAAGTTTCTGCAACGATTACGGTATTCACTACCTCGCTGGCGGGTGTCGCTGGCGGAGAAGGAGACAAAAGCAATGCGTCTAGTAAATCGAACCGAGGGTGAGGGAATGCCGACCTTCGCACGCCCCCTGCCCGCACAACGCTTGCATCCGTCTGCGGCTCCCTCTGCGAGCTTCTCGCCTCTCACGACCGCGATTGCCCTTGTCTCGCTGTCCTGTATCGCGCTGATGTTGATTGCCAGGCCGGACGGAGCGCAGAATCTGCCCACAGGCGGCAAAAACACCACGCACCACACGGCTGTCAAAAGCGCACCTGTCGTGGAAGCGACTGCCGGGACCAGCGCCAATCGCCAGAGCATTGACTTCTACACGAGCAATGTGCGGGGCGGGATGTTCAGTGCGCCTCTGCCGCCTGCTCCCAAGCCGAAACAGGTCATCGTGAAGGCGGCCGCGCCGCCGCGAGTCGCGCCGCCAAAGATTGATATCATGCCGATCAATCCCTTTGCCGAGTGGAGCTACACGGGAACGGTACATCAAGGCGAAATGACGATGGCGCTTTTGGAAAACACGCGCACAAAAGAGGGCCAATACGTCAAAGCAGGGGATATGTTTATGGGCGCACAGGTCCAGAACATTGACGACCACATGGTCACACTCTCCAGCGCCGGGAAGCCTTCTCTCATCAGCAAAGCGGACACCATCATCGTGACTCCGCTCAGCCAGAACGCACAGCCCCAGGGTCAGCCCGGACAGCCGGGACAACCCGGTCAGCCACAGCCGGGACAGGCGCAGGTCATGGCGCCTCCGGCAGATGCGGGCCAGAATTCCTTCACCCTGCCCAATGGCCGTGTGCTTACAGGCGACCGCGCAACGCGGTACCAGCAGCGCCTGAATAGCAATTTTAGTGGCGGAGGCGGGAACGGCGGTGGCGGCGGACGCAGGAACCGAGGCGGCGGCGGACAGAATTCGAATGGACAGTAAGGGAGAGAACGTTTTGAAACAGACCAACAACAAATTTGTGGCCTACCGACGACGGAAGCTTCCGTCCTCTGGACTGCTGACTCTACTGGCGGCGGGCCTCTCGCTTGCTCCACTGGCTTCAACGGCACAGGACACCACCAAGCCAGCAGCCACTCAGACGCCGACGCCCGCCGTTCCCGCTGTCACTAAACAAGCGGACCCGGTGAAACAGGCGGAACCACCCCTTCGCGTCGTCCCAACACCCCGACGGGGAGGGCAAGGCGCCAATAAATTCACCATCACGCCTGATGCCGGGACTGGAACCACAGCGCCAGCCGGTTTGCGGGGCGGGGGCGGCGCGGGCGGAGGAACGCCCTTCTCCTTCGACTTTCGGGGAGCCGACATCACAAACGTCCTCAAACTCTACGCGACGATGTCCGGCCAGACCATCACCGCCGATTCGACTCTCTCCGGGCAGGTAACGATCATTAATCCCAAGCCCGTGACGCTCGATGATGCGTTCAAAATTCTCCAGTCTGTTCTGGCCGTGCGTGGCTTTACGGCGCTCCAGACCGGCAGCGTCATCAGCATCGTCCCGTTCGGAACGGGCGTTAAAAGCACAACTCTGCTCAACGCCGATAAAGACGGGAAGGTAGACCCGCGCAACCAGGTTATGACCCAGATCATCCCTCTGGACAACGTGGACGCGGATGCACTTGCAAAAGACTTGTTGCCGCTTATCTCAGCGGGGGCCAGTCTCATCGGCAGTTCCGGCAGCAATGCGCTTATCCTGACCGATTCCGCGACCAACGTTCAGCGATTCCTGAATATTGTTGAGGCTTTGGACAAGTCGTCCAGCAACTCCGAAATGGTGATCTACCAGTTGAAACGTGCGGAGGCTCCGGCGGTCGCCAGTGTCATCAACGACCTCTACAAGCAGATAACCGCACGCGGCAAGGGCGGCGGAGCCGCCCCACAACCCGGTCAGCCTGGCTTTAACCCTAATCAGCCCCAGCAAGGCGGCGGCGCAGCGGCACGGCCTGCGGTCGTGGCGGTCGCCGACTCGCGCACCAACTCGGTTATCGTTGTCGCTTCACGTGACAAGCAGGAACAGATCGCAAAGGAACTCATCGCCCGCCTGGACGATGACGACACCAACACGCTCAACACCGAATTCATCAAGATCAAGTATGCCGATGCAAGTTCAATAGCGAACCTGGTGAACGGCGTCCTCTCGAACATGCACGGCTCTGCAAGCGCTACGGGTGGTGGAGGCTCCTCCTTCCAGTCTCGCGCTTTCGGCTACGATCCCTTTGGATTCGGAGGCGGCGGCGGCGGCAGCCAGGCCAGCGTCACCAGTTCCGATCCGTTCGGCAAAGTCGTTGCAGATGCCCGTACCAACTCGCTGCTTGTGACAGCGAACGATGAGCGTATGGCGAAGATCAAGGCGCTCATCAAGCAGCTTGATGTCGAAGTCCATGCGGAGACGACGACTTTTGTCATTCCGCTCAAGAACGCCCAGGCAGCGGACGTATCTGCTGCCCTCGGTCAGGCATTCGGCACTTCGCAAAACAATCAGGGCTACGGGAACTCTTACTATAACTTCGGCGGCGGCGGCGGCAACAGCAGCAGCAACGGCACCAACCGAACGCAGATCAACCGCCGTTATAACGGCAGCAGCAATTCCACGACGGGACGCGCCGCTCAGGGCAGGTCGCGCGCTCCCGGCCCGCCTCCCGGCCCAGATGGGAACGCAAATGGGGATGGACAGGGCGGTCAGGACAGCGGCTCGGCAATTCCGCAGGGCATTCAGGGCGTCATGACCCCTAACGGTTTCGTCCCGACCAGCAGCACCGACAGCAGCGTACAGGGCGATCCAACTCGTCAGTACTATGGTTACGGCGGGCGCGGCGGCGGACGTTTTGGGCAGAGCAGTAGCAGCTCACCACAGTACGGGCGTGGTAGCAACGGCAGTTACGTCAACCTGCTTCAGCTTCAGAATAACGTGACCTCCACCGCGACGCCCAACGGGGATAGTATCATCATCACGACAACCCCTGACAACATCGAGGCGGTGAAGGCCATCGTCGAGCAGTTGGATGTCGTGCCGCGTCAGGTGATGATCGAAGTGATCGTTGCAGAGGTCACACTCGACAGCAACCAGAAACTCGGCTTCTCAGCCAACGGAATGCTCAATCGGCTCTTCCATTCCGCAACGGGTGGAAATGCTCAACTCAATCAGCCCGCCTCCGGCTTCAATACCGGCGCAGCAGGCACCGCACTGGACGCAGCGGCACAGGGCTTCCAGTTCGTCCTGAACAACGCCAATTACTCGGCAGTCGTGCAGGCGCTGGACAGCAACAACAAGGTCAAAATCCTGGCGACGCCGAAGGTCTTCACCTCGAACAACCAGCAGGCGACAATCAACATCCAGCAGCAGATTCCCTACATCACCGGGCAGAACTCGAACGGCTTCATTAACACGACCGTCAGTAACCAGGTGCAGTATCTGCAAGTCGGATTCAGCCTGAACGTCACGCCCCGAATCACCCGGCAGGGACAGGTGACCATTGATCTCGTCTCGGACGCCAGCGAACTGCTGAAGTACCAGCAGCTTGGAACCGGGCAGGCGGCGATCAGCGCTCCGGTCACCAACGACCGTTACGCCGATACCTCCGTCACCGTCCAGGACAACGAGACCATCGTCATCGGCGGACTGATTCGCCAGAGCGACAACGTGACTCGCGTCAAAGTGCCTCTCCTTGGCGATATTCCCCTGCTCGGCCAGCTCTTCCAGTCGAAGGAGCGGTCACACGAGAAGGTGGAACTGGTCATCTTCATGACGCCGCACGTTGTCAGCTCGGTTGAAGAGGCACGAACGCTGACGGCGAAACAGGGCGCAAGCGTCATTACGCAGATCCCGGATATTCAGAAGCAGCAGCCCAACCTGGAGATCAAAAAGTCCACGCACAAGCCGACGACCATCGTCCCGGAGAAGAAGACCGATGGCACGATCACTCCTCCCATGACACCAGACAACGGCTCTACGCAAAACCCGAACATCAAGCCCTGACGAACATAAAAACTCCCTCCCGGCGCAGAAGCATCGGGAGGGAGTTTCTATTTGTACGTCTTCAACTCTGTCTTCGTTAGATAGCACGACTTCCGGGCTTGCGAAGGGGAAGCCCTTGTTTACAGAGCGGGCAGGAGTCGGGATCGAATGTCTCCGCCTGAACCGTCAGAAGGCTTTCCAATCGGCATCCCAGATCGGTCGTTCCCCCGCTGCGATCCACCAGCACCGCCGCGCCAACAACAAGCGCCTCATGGCGCTTTGCCAGATCAAGACACTCCTTCACCGAACCGCCGCTCGTCATCACATCATCTACGATCAAAGTGCGGGTTCCCGCTTCCAGTTGGAGGCCACGACGCAGGGTGCGCTGCCCCTCCTCCATCTCCGCGTACAACGCCCGTACTCCGAGCTGCCGTGCGACCTCGAAGGCCAGCAGTATCCCGCCGGTCGTCGGGCCAAGAACTACCTCGATGTTCTCATCACGATATCTACGGACAATCTCCGCGCACAACGTCTGAACGTGATTCGGCCACTGGAGTACCCAGAACTTTTCCCAGTACTCCTCACTGTGCCGTCCCGACGTCAGCCGGAAATGCCCGTTGAGCAGCGCTCCCGCTTCCAGAAATATCGCCCGTACATCCTCTTGACTCAACACCGCTATACACTCCCTATAGATTCAGTTCTCGCTCTGAAGCCCCCTTCGGAATGAATTCCGGGGCTATGGGCCAGCGGGTTGTGTGTCCGCCTGCGGACACACAACCCGCCTTGAATCGGTTCTGCTGCAAGACTATCCAGTAGCATAGTCTCCTCTCAACCCTATTCCTCATTTTCCTCTTCGTCAGGCCGAGCCGCCTTGAGTGGGGGCGGAGCGGGTTTGCCGCGCATCTCTTCGTAAAGTTGCGAGAAGAGAGCACGCAGTGCGGCGGCGGTATAGGGCGGGACGAGACAGACATCGCAGACATCTGCCGGAGCAGATTCGGGGAAGCCTTCCGGTGCGGTCTCGCAGTCCTCTACCAGACCGACGATTCGCATCCCCTTCTCGCGCAGGGACTGCACAGCACGAAAAATGGCATAGTCTTTCTGGCGTCCGAAATCACCCGAAAGTATCAGCAGATCAGGCGGGCCGGGTTTCTTCTGCACCAGTCCGACCGGGTCCTGTCGGTTGAGCAGCGACGTCACCTCCCACCCGGTCAGAGCCGCCGCTCGTTCGCATCGCCCCCGGTAGCGTGGGCGATGCACGGCGATGACGATGCGGAAGGGTGCGGGCGCAGCGGGAGCGGGCACAGCCTTCGGCGCTTCGCGCTCAATGATCTCGAAGGTATTCCGAGCGGGATAGGTGCGGGCTGCGGACGCCTGGCGTCCGGTGGCAAAGCCAGGATGCGAGGGACGGGAGGTGGGTCGTTTGCGGCTTTTGCCGCCCTGTCTTCGTTCTGTCATTTCACTCTACTCACTTCTAGGGGAGTTGGTCACTCAACCGGGCGCAACAGGGTCGCCGAATCGTCGGTACCGCGAGGAGACTCCAGCAGTTTCAAAATGCGGACGGCAGCCGTAGGCACAAGCAGGCGTTCGCCGTTCTCTTTCGTTAATTCGATCCAATGCGTATCTAGATAGGTGATGTGTCCCGTGTCGGTATAAGGGGACTGTGAGGTGTAGTATACCATGACCTTCGCGTTCAGGTAGTGATTCAGGCGGGAGGGCACAGATGAGTTCTCCCGTGCCGCGCACCCGCTCCCCTCAAAACTCGCGTTTCCCATCTGCATCTGTCTCTCCTTCAGTGCGGGTCCAGCACCTTCCAGTGCGCGTACTCCCGGACAAAAGCCACGACCTCTTTCACCGCCGTCTCGAACAGCAGAGCGCCTTTCTCGGCAGTCGCCACTTCGGGATGCCCGAACGCCCCCGTGACGCTCAACTGATCGAAGGCGCGAGCGACATCTACGCGACTCGGAGCCGCAAAGTCAGGAACATAAAAAGCCGATTCGCAGGGAATGGTAGTACCGGTGGCCGATTCCAGCTTCACGAGTTCGGGACGCAGATGCAGGATCATACTGGTTTCCAGTTCGCACGCATGGGTGACCGCCTTCTGTTCTAAAACATCCAGCGAGGCGATCTGCGGCGCGGCCAGCGTGAACCAGGTAGCGAGCGACAGCCAGAGATTCTCCTTGTCCCGATGGCGCAACTGCACGTTGTAGAGAGCCATACGCCCCGGCGTGATGTTGCCACCATGTGAGTTCAAAAGGAGTATGCGGCGATAGCCCGCGCTGATGAGACTCTCCAGAATTTCAACGAGAACCGTGATATAGGTGTCGTTGCTAAGGCTGATAGTTCCGGCAAACCCCAGATGATGGTCGGAAGCGCCGACCCACAGCGTCGGAGTGAACAGGGCGACCTCTCCGAGTTCCGCTTCCGCCAGCCGCGCAATTTCCGCGCCGATCATGCTGTCCGTCAGCATCGGAAGGTGATGCCCGTGCTGCTCCAGCGAGGCGATGGGAACGACCACAACCCTGTCCGTCTGTCCCGCCGTCTCCGTCCAGATTTTTTCCCCGTAATGCACCGTTCTTTGTCTCCGTTTCGCTGCTACTTATGGGCCATGACGAAGGTGCGGATGGCGTCCGCTGTCTTCTCCGGCTGTTCGATGAAGGGAAAATGTCCGCTCCCGTCCAGGATGAGGATCTGGGAATTTTTGATGTGTTTGTGCGCCAGTTCCGCCATCGCCGGTGTGATGAGGCCGTCCTGTTTGCCGTTCACGATCAGCGTGGGTACGCTGACTTTATCGAGAAGCGGCGTATCGTCTCGTGACGCATAATGCTCCGTTTGAATCAGCGCGTGGGCCGGTTCCGTCGCGCTTAACGCTGTGCGCGGCACACCGTACAGTTTCACGCTATCGGCGACGCGCTGATTATACGCTGGCATCGCGGCGGGTTTCGCATAGTAGAGTTCGCTAAACAACATATAAATAAGCTGGAACACGGCGGCCATGCGATCCACACCAGGTTTGAGTTCGCGAATTTTCTTTACTTCCGGCAGCATCGCCTTCGCACGACTCGCCTTCGTCGTGCCGTCCTCCTTCGCATCGGCTTCGAATTTCGCCTGCGCGTGGTCAAGAACGGCGTCCTGCGCCATCGGCTGCGACAATAGCCCGTCCATGTGGACATAGCCCAGGACTTTCGTGGGATAGGCAGTGACATACTCCAGCCCGAGCATTCCGCCCCACGAATGGCCCAGCACAAACCACTGCTTGACCTTCAGAAACTCCCGAACGCCTTCGATGTCTTTGAGTAGGTTGGGAATCGTGTAGTCCTTTACCTCTTCCGGGGGGGGATTTTCGAGACTGGAGAACTTGATCCGCGCCGACTCTCCGCTGCCCCTCTGGTCGAGATAGACGACATTGACAAACTTTTCGAGGCTCGGCCCCCAGGGGTAGAACATGTGCGCCGAAAAGCCCGGCCCGCCATGCAGAATCAGCAGGTAGGGATTTTCTCTCAATGTCCCGCGCACCCGAAAATGCAGTGTCGTGCCGTTGATACTCTCTTTATGGTCTTCATCGAACGCCTGCGCCTTCGCCGAACTACTCAGATTCCAGGACAGCACGAGCAGCAAGAACGTCAGTAGCGGTCTAGTGGATTTCATGGCGGAAAAGCATCTCCGGGCGGGCGTTTTAACGTTGGTCACGAACCGGGGCTATCTCCGTGCGGGCATAAAGTTCCGCCCACTCGCTGGAGCCGTCGTCTGGGTGAACTTCCATCCGTACACCGCGCTCCTGCACGGGCTGGTTGCCGACCATGCAGTCGTCCCAGCACTGTAGCATACTGGCGTAGTGGACCACTCTTCCACCGGGCCAGACAACAGAGAGCAGCAGGCGCGGTTTGGGATACTCGAACGGCGGTTCCATACGATAGCGCGTGAGGGATTCTTCGTCCACCGAAATTCCCAGGCCGGGCGCCTCCGGGACTTTCGCGAAACCGCCACGAATGGTCAGTGGTTCATTGAGCAGATCGTCCGCATAGTTGTTGAGACAGTTGACGGCGGGCCACTGCGCGAACGGCAGGACGGCTCCGAGATGGAGGCACATGGCGGTCGTTAATCCTGTCCCGACCATCTGAAGCCAGAACGGCTTCTCAAAGGCGGCAGACAGCGTTCCTTGCCGCAGAATGCTCGCCGCTCCGCCTCCGACCACAAACCCGTCGCAGACCTCGTCGCGGATCACGGTCGGGAACGGAGGCTCCCCGAAGTGGAGTGAGAGCGGGCGCGTCGTTTTCTGCCGAAGCTGGCGATGCCCCTCCACGTCGCGCTGCATAATCGGGGATTCGTAGATCGCCACGCGCTCGTATTTGTCCAGTTCCGTCAGCACCGGGGCGGCATTCCCGGCGTTGAGGAGCATATTGTTCCAGTCGAGATCGAGCCGGAAATGGGGTGGCGTCACGGCGCTGATCGCCTCTACCTGCGCGTAGACATCCCACCAGGGCCGCGCTTTGATCTTGTAGGAGGTGTAGCCTGCCGCCAGGGCTTCTTTCGCTTCCTCCGCGAACGCTTCCGGCGGCATATCTATGTTCCACCACGACAGCGGACACCATTCGCGCACACGCGGCAGATTGAACAGGCGGTAGGCCGGAACTTCGAGCATCTTGCCCACCGCATCGTAGAGGGCCATCTGCAATCCCGCGCCGAGGGTATCGTCTCCCAGCAGTTCCGCAGGGTTGCGGCCCTTTACCCGCTCAATGGCCGCATCCGAGACACGCCCCCAGGTATAGTGCGGCAGGGTCTCCCCGTACCCCACGATATCGGGAGCGTCCGTGACAAGCCGGATGACCTCCACGATGCGCCACTGCCAGACTTCCCGTGCATTCCACTCTTGGCAGCGGGGCGTGAACGGCACCTCTACGACGATACGCTCGACTTCCGTGATGCGGCAGGACATAAGACGGCTACTTTCCGATGAGGGTGTAGTTGTTGATGGTGTCTAGGCTGTTGCGTGTCGTTTTCAGACACTCTTCGATGTAGGGAATCGGGTTGTCGGGATGCTCCTCGTACTCCAGCGACAGCAGGCCGCGCTGCGGATAGCCGTGCTTGATGAGTACCTTGAGGAAAATATTCATGTCCAGACCGCCTTTACCGAGTTCCGTGAAACTCTTCTGGTCACCCGGCCCGACTTTCACATCCTTGAGATGAACGCCGTAGACGCGAGTCCCAAACATATCCGCCGCGACTTCCGGGCGCTCATCGGAGCGCAGATAGTGGCCCGTATCTATACAGGCTCCAATACGCGGACTGTGGCCCTTAATGGCGTCAAGACCCTTCTGAAATTTGTCATACAGGTTATCGCCGGGGCCGTGGTTGTGGATGGCGAGGTTGATCTTGTACTCGTCTACCAGTTTGTCGAGCATGGCGAAGGAGTCGGCGGCGGGATAGGCGGACATCGTTTTGACGCCCATCGCCTTCGCAAACTCGAACTTCTTGCGGGCATCGGCTTCGTCGTTGTTGAAACTCACAACGCCGTAGGTCGGCATCGTGATTCCGTACGCCGCGAGTTTCTGCTTGTAGGCTGCGATCTGCCCGGCATCCTGCGTGATGGGCAGATGCCCGTCCCAACCCTCCCAGTATTTGAGGCCCAGCGCCTTTGTCTTTTCCAGGGCTTCGTCCAGTTTGTAGCCGCGCAGGGTGTAGGACTGTATCGCCATGCGGAAGGGTTTGTAGGGGTTCGGGGCGCGGCCACCGAACGCCATCTCCGGCAGCAGCGCCAGTCCTGCCGTCCCAAGCGCGGCATTGCGGAGCAGGTCACGACGTGTGAGTCGGGTTGAATTCTGTTGTGTCATTAGAAGTACTCCTTTGGTCAGAAGCGGCGCGGGCCATCAGATGCGGCGAGCGCGTTTGGAGACCGCCTTCTGCGTCCGGGCAGACGGCTGTCCTGAGCGAATGAACGATCTTTCGAGCAGATGGAAAAAGGCGTCTTTTTCGGCGTTACGGACAATCGCCTGCTCGTGCGCCTCCGCGAGTGCGACGGGATAGCCGAATCCTTTTCGCGCCTGATTGATGCAGAGCGCGTGAACGGAATCGAGCATCGCCGCATCGTCCGCGACCCAGCGGGGAATCTCGCATCGGGCGATCTCGTCGCCAACGTGCAGATAGAAAAAACAGACGGAATGTTCCTGATACTCGGCCAGTATCTGCGAATCGGACTCGAACACCGCTGAACGCTCCCCTTCGCAGAGCAGTTCCGCGAACAGATCGGCGTCCCGTACCCCTTCGGTTCCCGCACAGTCGGGCGCGATGAAGTAGGGTTTCGGACGGGCGCGATTGGTGCAGTAGGTGTCGCAGTTTGCTTTGAGATGGGGGCAGACGGCGACGCGCAGCGAATTGACGACATCCCGACTGGCAGGCCGACTGATATAGCCGACAATCGGTACAGCGCGGTCACGCGCCGTCTTCAGGTGTCCGCGTAGCGCCTCCAGAATTTCACTGCGGAAGGCGTCCTGTTCCGTCTCCAGTGACCAGAGAATGAGACTGCCGTCGAACAGGGCCAGCGTCGGCATCCCCAGCTCCTGCGCCTCAATCCGCTCGGCGAGCGCGGCGAACTCCGCCATCTGACGGCGGATACCCAGGCGTTTGCCTGCAATTGCCGTGAGTTCTCCCTGCGCGGCCTCTTCCGGGTCGTCTTCCGGCGGAGCCAGCGCCGCCTGCGAGAAAAGTTCGGCGTGGGCCAGTTCGCCGTATTGCAGAACGATGACGCCGACATTCAGCAGATAACAGAGGGCGATGTCGTGTCGGTCAGAGACAATCTGCGAGCCATCGGCAGCGATGACAGTATAGGCTTCGGCATGACAGGGCAGAGCGGCAACGGTATCGGGAGCCTCGCGCCACTTCGCGACCAGCCAGGAGGTCTTGCTGTCCGCAATCCGGGTCTGGATCGCCTCCCATCCGTCAGAAGCCCCACGCATCCGCGTCGAGGCTTCCTTTAGAGCAGTCTCCAGCCGTTTCCTAACATTCGCATTTTCGCTGGAGAAAGTCCCTATCTGCGTGGCAATCTGACTGAAATCAAGCATGGGTCTCTGACTTTCCCGCGTTCTACCGCTCTGAACATTCTATCACGGCGCGATAGACCTGTCAACTTGCAGCGGATTCAGCAGGTGGCCCCGTAGGTTTCGGAGGCTTTTCGGGCTTCTCCGAGATGTTGAACCGATTCATCGCTATCTCGAATCCTTCCGCCAACGCGCACTCCAACGCCTCTACGGACTGCTGATAGGCTTCTTCCATCAGCGGCAGTTCCTCCTTGCGGAACTTGCCCAGCACGTGACCGACCATCGCGCCCGATTTTGCGGCCCCTACTCCCAGGCGCAGGCGCGGAATCTCCTGTGTGTGCAGCATCGTGATAATGTTGGAGAGACCGTTGTGGCCTCCAGCGGACCCTTTGGGGCGCAGCCGAATCTTGCCGGGCGGCAGCGCGACTTCGTCCAGAATGACCCAGACATCCGCAGGCTCCAGTTTGTAGAACCGCATAATCGCCCCGACAGCCTCTCCGGACAGGTTCATAAAGGTCATCGGGCGGACGAGCAGCGTCTTCTCGCCCCGGATGATACCCTCCCCGTAGACGCTCTTGAAATTGCGCTTACTGATCGTGATACCATGCGCGGCGGCCAGTCTCTCCACTACTTCAAACCCGACGTTATGCCGGGTTCCCTCATACTCCGCGCCCGGATTTCCCAGCCCCAGGATCAGTTTCATTCCCACAGCCCTATTTCTTGACCCGTACACGCTTTTTCGGCGTGGTAGGCGCACTTCCCATAAGTTTGCGAAGCGGTTCGCGCAGCGCGTCTAAAACGATGTATTCGCCCGTTCCCGCGTCGCGATAGTACCAGTGTTCCCAGCCATTGCACGAAGGCTTACCAAGACACTGCGCCGCGACTTTGTGGAGGGAACCCCGGCGTTCGCCGCAGGTCAGTGTACCGTCTTCCTGAACGACGGCGAGATGCTCCGTTCTGTCCAGGCGAATCTCTGTACCCGGCAGGATAAGCCCCTGTTCGAGCAGCATTCCAAACGGGACTTTGATCTTTGGAGCATCCAGCGGCGGCGGCAACAGTTCGTCCGGAATGAGCGGCGGCATCACCTGTGCGATTCGGTCGGCGGCGAGGCGGGCATAGTGTTCTTCGCGCTCGATCCCCACCCACTTGCGCCCCAATCGTTTCGCCACCGCGCCGGTCGTTCCTGTGCCAAAGAACGGATCGAGCACGACATCGTCTTTGTTCGTACAGGCGCGGATAATGCGATGCAGCAACGCCTCCGGTTTCTGCGTATTGTGAGCCTTTTCGCCGTTGTGTTTGAGGCGTTCGTCCCCTGTGCAGAGCGGGATGTGCCAGTCGCTCCGCATCTGAAGGTCGTCATTGCCCGCCTTAAGCGTCTTGTAATTGAAAGTGTACCCGGTCTGCTTCTCAGATTTCGTCACCCATATCAGAGTCTCATGGGCGTTGCAGAAGCGCGTCCCCCGGAAATTCGGCATCGGGTTGGTCTTCGTCCAGACGATGTCGTTGAGTATCCAGTAGCCAAGGTCTTGCAGGATAGCCCCGACCCGATAGATATTGTGGTAGGAGCCGATGACCCAGAGAGTGCCGTTGTCTTTTAGCACCTCCCGGCACGCCCCCAGCCATTCGCGGGTGAATCGGTCGTACTCGTCCAGACTAAGGAATTTGTCCCAATCGTCGTCTACCGCGTCCACATGAGTCATGTTGGGCCGCCAGAGTTCATGGCGCAACTGCAAGTTGTATGGAGGATCGGCGAAGATCAGGTCTACGGAGTTCGCGGGGAGCGTTTTGAGCAGGTCACGGCAGTCTCCCACAAGGACGGTATCGAGGGGCAGAGCATCGAGAGCGTTTTCACCGGGCATAGTTGGTCGTGTAGGCACTTTCTATGAGGTAGATTGGCGCGTGAGCAGGTTCGCGTCCTCCGTCATTCGCCGGGATTCTCCTCGTTTCCTCCCTATTTTCGCGTGTTTAACTCCGTTTAAGTGTCAGCGATTGAGTCGGGCTGATTCTGGTTGATTCCAACTGAGTCTTACTGTGAGTCGTTCACACTCCCTGCGCTTCGCAGGATGTCGAAAAAACTTTCGTGGCAAGGTAAAATCTTTTTGCGCTTCCCGCTCCGGTCGCGACACTTTTTGACTCGTGCGCCCGTCGTCATGGGTGAAGGACATCTGAATTGACCATGCCGACTCCCCGAATCGAGGCCCATCGGGAAACGCCCTTCGAGAAACGCCTGATCGCCCGGCTCCAGGCGGGGGAAGCGGAGGCGCTGGGCGCGTTGTTCGATCTGCACGTAGACCGGGTGTTCGCCTTCGCACGTCACCTGCTCGGCAATCGGGAAGACGCCGAAGAGATCGTCTCGGAAGCGTTCCTGCGGGCCTTTCAGCGGGCGTCCGGGTTTCGCGGCGACTGCCCGTTTCGGGGCTGGCTGTTCGGCATCACGCGCAATCTCTGCCTGGACAGACTGCGGCAGCCTCGTCTACTGATTCTGGAGCCGGAGGCGTTCGAGCGGCAGACGGATGGCGGGCAGGCGGCAGGACAGATGGAGACGAGTCTGCTGGTGCGGCAGGCGCTGGCGCAGCTTCCCGACGAACAACGGCTGGTGCTGACCCTGTGCGATGTCGAGGAGTGGGATGCTCAGGAGGTGGCCGCCATGCTGGAGAAGTCGCTGCCTGCCACTAAATCGCTGCTCTATCGGGCCAGACGCGCCCTGCGAACCCTGCTGACGGAACTGTGGCAAGACGACGAGGAGAGGGAAGATGCGATGTGAGGAGATACGCGCTCTGCTCGACGCGCACCTGGACAACGAACTGCCGGAAGAACTGAGCCGGAAGATAGACCGGCACCTCCTGCGCTGCCAGCCCTGCTCCTATGAGACTCGCACTCTGGAGCAGACCCGCCTGATGCTGCGTGAGGCTGTCGCTCCCGCCGAAACCTCTCCGAACTTCCGCGAACGCACAGTCGCCCGCCTGCTCGATGCTCTCCCGCAACTCCACTCCGCTCCCACCGAATCCCTCTCCCGCCAGTGGGCCTTGCCTTTCTCCCGCGAGGAATAGTGTGCATTTCAACCGGTGATGAACCGTCCTGACTTGTACTGGCTCCAAACAGGTGTAAGATGGAGAAGGGAGTCTTGTATGAGTGAGAGTGGGATGGTGCGCTGTATACTGCGAGGAGACAAACGCGCCGGTGAGGAGTTCGTCACGGCGCATTACCCTCGTATTTTCCGCCTGCTGCGCTGTCTGACGGGACGCGCCGATCTCGCCGAAGACCTCACCCAGCAAACTTTCGTTCGCGCCTGGCAAGCACTCGCCAACTTCCGCAACGAATCCCGCCTTTCCACCTGGCTGCATCGCATCGCCTACCACGAATATACTCACTGGCTGCGGGATCGCCGCGAGCATCTGCCTCTGGACGCCGCCGAGCATCTTGCCGCTCCCGCGCTCCCGGAAGAGTGGGCAACTCTTGTGCTGCCGCAGGCGCTGGCTCAACTGACGCCCGAACTCCGTGACGCTTTTCTGCTCTACCATGTGCAGGAACTCACTATCGCAGAGGCCGCCGCTATACTCGATATCGCACCGGGAACAGTCAAATCCCGTCTCTTCACCGCTCGCCATCGTCTGCGCGAACTGATCGAACAGCAAGAGGCAAAGCCGGTCTCTGTCGCCTGCGTAACTCGCCCCTCCGCCGCCCTGACTAGCCCGCTGGAGAAGGAGATACTGAATGAACTGTCCTCACATTAACCGGGCAGGGAAACCTGCCGGATGGCTGCACCGCCTTTTCTGCAAAGTGTGCCGGGAAGCGGAATCTACCGACAGCCTGCTGGCCTATGGCATCGCGCAGTTGAAAAGCTATCCCGTCACCGCAGATTCGATCAATACCACCCTGAGCGCAATCGGGCTGCCCTCGGTTCCTCTGGACTACACCCGGTACGAGCGGAAGCGTCTGCGGAAGCGCACCATGGCTCGATTTGGCAAGGCGAGTGTTCTCGCGGCAGCGTGTGCGTTCGGCTACGTGAACTGGACGCCCGCCGTAACCATTCCTGCGCGTGCCCTCCCTGCCAGCAACAGCTACGCGCTGATGGCGGAAGCCAGCAGGCACCTTACTCTCGCTCCAGGCGGCTACCACAATGTACTTCCGTCGCTTCTTTCTACCACACCAGTCGCGGAGAAGACTCGGCTCAGCCTCCAGAAGGCAGTCACCGCGAATCAGCAAGCACTGACGATTCTGCAATCCTGCCAGAGCATTCCCTATGTACAGCCCCTACTCACGACGCACGATGCGCCGAAGTCGGGCCGACCTGATCTGCATCAAATCGGTGAACTACTCTCCGCAGATGCAGTCTACAAGGCCCGATATGGCAGCAGCGAAGCGGCGCTCGACGCTGCCCTCACTGAGATCGAACTCGGCCAGAGGGTCGCGGGCGGAGGCGCCTACATGTCGGTGATCCACGGAGTCATCTGGCAGGGGCAGGGACGACGCGTACTCTGGTATCTGCTTCCGTCCCTCAGCGCAGAACAGGCCGCGAGGGCAGCGCGGCGGATGGAGCAGGTTGTCGCAATCCATACGCCTTTTGAAAAGGTAGCACAGACCGAATGCGCCATGTCGCTTGAGGAACTGGTGACGAGGCTGCACTCCCTGACCTGGCGTTACCGATTTTTCACCGAGTTCAGCCCGCCCGATCACCGCCCGACACAGATCGAATCAGCGGCAGCAGCCTGTTATCTCTACACGTTCAGCAACAGGAACATCCTTAACAGTTATCTAAAGTTTCAGACGGACACACTCGAGAAGGCAAAGCGGCCGTACCTCACCGGGGATGAGCGTGATTACGAACCTACCGATCCCGTCAACGCACTCATCTGGCCAGTATACCAGGGAGCGCAGTACGAAGACACGGAGGCACAGGCACAAAACGCGCTTCTGACGGTCACACTCGCGCTACATGCCTATCACCTGGCAAAGGGGGAGTATCCGGCCCGTCTCGAGCCGCTCTGTCCCGGCTATCTCGCCTCTATTCCCGCAGACCCATTTCAGCCCGAAACGAAGCTCCGCTACAGCCCGACTCTGGATTACATCTATCGCGGCAGTCATGATTCGAATCGTCCACATCCGGTACCTATTGACTTGAAGTGCCTGCTCTACTCCATCGGGCCGGACGGTGTGGATCAGGGCGGAACCGTTATTTATCAGGACGGACAGACGGAAAATATCTACACGGTTCTGTCGAATTCCACAGGCGACATCGTGGCAGGCATCAACCATTAGCGAGGTGCTTTGTTCCCTCCCCCGTTGCCCTCTGGCTGGTCACAGCCAGAGGGCATTTTCCTGTTTGCCGTGCCAGGGAAATCTCCAGACTTGACGAGTGGTCACTATCGATTTTCCAGAGTCGCTGTGTCTCGATTCCAGAGGGTTCCTGGCGTGACTCGATATTCCAGAGGCAGGTTATGATACAATGTTTGTCGGAAGTGGGAAGCCTGTTGCTTCCTGGAGCATTACGCGAGGAGGCCGTGACGATGCAGACGAATCTGGAACTGATTGAGCGTCACCCCCTGCTGGAAGGGCTGAATCCCGCTGAGAAGCAGACGCTCGCAGAGGTGTTGACACCGGTTCATTTTGGACTGGGCTGCACGATTTTTTCTTATGGCGATCCGGGAGACAGCCTCTATTTCCTCTGTTCGGGCCGCGTAGAGTTCTTTCATACCAACGACTTCGGGGAGATTATTCCTCTGGAGGAGATTGGAGTCGGCGGGATTTTCGGGGAGGTCGCAGTTCTGAGCGGGGGCCACCGTGCGGCCAGCGCCGTCGTGACGGAAGAGATGACGGCGCTCGCCCTGAAACGCGAAGACCTGACGGTACTCTATCAGCACCCGGAGGTCATCAGCGGCCTGTTCATTGATATGGCCCGCAGACTGCGGCATTCCGGCGACCAACTGCGCTATGCCTCGGCCAGCAATGCCAACGACGAGATCGCCCTGCATCGCACTCGGACAGAGAAGGCAATTCTGCGACTCTCGAAGGTCTGTGGCAGTGTCCCGTTCCTCGCGCTGAACGCTTCACTCTATCTGCTCTGGGTCGTCCTCAATACGCGGGGAACCCTCAGCAGGCCGTTCGACCCCTACCCTTTCAATCTGCTCGCGCTGTTCATCGGCGTCGAGGCCATGTGCATCTCTATACTTGTCTTGAAAAGTCAGAGCATTGAAGTGGATGACGCCACTATTCGCACCAATACGGAGTTCAAGAACGCCGAAGAACGCCATCGATTCCTGCGGCAGGAACTCGAACGTCTCCGCACCGATCTGCTGGCGCAGGCGCATACCGCGTCTGCCCATAGCAAGCCGCAGACACAAAAAACTCCCCTTCTCTCGGAACCGAGAGAAGGGGAGTAAGCGCGTCCGCAGGGTGCGGAACTACATATCGTAGTCCATGCCGCCGCCATGACCGCCGCCCGCCGGAGCCGAGGATTTCTTCTCGGGCTTCTCGACGACCAGGGTCTCGGTGGTGAGGATCAGACTGGCGATGGAGGCCGCGTTGGACAGGGCGGAGCGGGTGACCTTGACGGGGTCAATGACGCCCGCCGCAATCATGTCGCCATACTCTTCGGTTGCAGCGTTGAAGCCATGTCCGACGGGCAGGCCCTTGACGGTGTTCACGACGACACTGCCTTCAAAGCCCGCGTTCTCCGCGATCTGGCGGAGCGGCTCTTCGAGGGCGCGGCGCACGATGGCGACGCCATGCTTCTCATCGGAGTTGTCACCGAGGCCGTCCAGAGCGGACTGGATATTGATGTAGGCCACACCACCACCGGAGACGATGCCCTCTTCGACCGCAGCGCGAGTCGCGGACAGAGCGTCCTCGAAGCGATGCTTCTTCTCTTTGAGTTCGGTCTCGGTGGCCGCACCGACTTTGATGACCGCAACGCCACCCGCGAGTTTCGCGAGTCGCTCTTGCAGTTTCTCTTTATCGTAGGAGGAGTCGGTGGCTTCGATCTGGTTCTTGATCTGCGCGATGCGGCCCATGATGGCCGCTTCGGTGCCGGCGCCTTCGATAATCGTGGTCTGCTCTTTGCCGACGATGATCTTGGCGGCGGAGCCGAGCATGGTCAGGTCGGTGTTCTCCAGCTTCACGCCGAGGTCGTCGCTGATGAACTTGCCGCCGGTGAGGAGGGCAATGTCTTCCAGCATGGCTTTGCGGCGGTCGCCGAAGCCGGGAGCCTTGACGGCGACGCTGTTGATGATGCCGCGAATCTTGTTGACGACGAGGGTGGCGAGGGCGTCCCCATCTACGTCTTCCGCGATAATCACGATGGGACGACGAGACTGCGCGACCTTCTCCAGCATCGGGATCAGGTCGGCGGCCGCGCTGACCTTCTTCTCATAGATGAGGATGTAGGGGTTCTCGATGACGGCTTCCATGCGCTCGGGATCGGTCACGAAGTAGGGAGAGATGTAGCCCTTGTCGAACTGCATTCCGTCCACGAAGTCGGTATAGGTCTGGAGGCTCTTGCTCTCCTCAACCGTGATAACGCCGTCCTGTCCGACCTTCTCGATGGCGTCGGCGACGAGCTGACCGATTTCGGGGTCGTTGCCGGAGATGGACGCGACGGACGCGACTTTCTCTTTATCGCCCTTGACTTCGACCGCGAGGGTTTTCAGTTCAGCGATGGCTTTGGTGACGGCGATTTCGATGCCGCGCTTGACCTGGAGGGGGTTGCCACCCGCGGCGACATAGCGCAGACCTTCGTTGACGATGGACTGAGCGAGTACGGTTGCGGTCGTGGTTCCGTCTCCAGCGACATCGTTGGTCTTGCTGGCGACCTCTTTGACAAGCTGGGCGCCCATATTCTCATAAGGGTCTTCCAGTTCGATCTCTTTCGCGACGGTTACGCCGTCTTTGGTGATCGTCGGGGAACCCCATTTTTTGTCGAGAACAACGTTGCGGCCTTTCGGTCCGAGCGTCACTTTGACGGCGTTCGCGACGGCGTTCGCGCCGCGCTCCAGCGCACGTCGCGCTTCCTCATTGAATTTCAACTGCTTTGCAGCCATTTAGCTTCTCCTTCGAGACACAGGTGCAGCCGACGTGAATCCGTTCCGTCGTAGGAATAGGAAGACGGCTGCTTTCAGTAGTTACTAGTTCTGTACAATCGCATAAATCTGGTCTTCGTCCAGCAGAACGAGGTCTTCGCCTTCCAGCTTGACTTCGGTGCCGCCGTACTTGGAGTAGATCACGGTGTCGCCCACCTGAACGGCGAGTTCGCGAACGGTCCCGTCTTCGAGCAGGCGTCCGGTTCCCACCGCGATCACTTTGCCCTCTTGTGGCTTTTTCTTCGCCGTATCGGGAAGAAAGATACCGCCCGCAGACTTCTCTTCTCCCTCGCTGGGTTTGACGACGACCTTGTCACGCAGCGGTCGCAATGCCATGTTGCATCCTCCAATCGAAATTAACCTGTTGGCACTCGCGAGGTGCGAGTGCTAAAATAGGATACTTCTTATCCGCCTCCATTGTCAAGAGAACCGGAGGTCATTTTGCGAGAATTCTCTTTGCCCCGTAAAATCCACCCCGCAAGGAATCACCTTGTGCCAGAGAGAACAGTGTGGAGAGCGCTCCCGGTTTACGATGTTGAGGAGGCCCATGCAGTTTGCTTCTGCCGTAACCCGCTGTGAGACTATTCAGGAAGCTACCGGCCATCTTGTCTCGTCCATACGACGACAGATGCGCGGGGAGATTGACCTGCTGTGCGTCTTCCTCACCCCGGAGCATCAGGAGAATATCCGCCCGTTGAGTCGCTACCTGCGTCTCGCCCTCAGCCCACGCGTGCTGCTGGGATGCACCTGCGAGGGCATCATCGGCGGTGACCGGGAGATCGAGCGGGAGCCGGGAATCAGCGTCCTTGCCGGACGCCTGCCCGGTGCGACCCTGAACGCCTTTCATATCGGCATGGAGGAGTGGGAAAGCCTGCTCGACCAAAACAGCCAGGGCAAACTCAAACGCATTCTGGGTTTCCAGAGCCTGGGACGCGACACGACACAGGCGTACCTTGTGTTCGCCGACCCCTTCACGACCCCGGCCACCGAACTCCTGCAAACACTGGAAGACATCTGCCCCGGAATTCCCGTTCTGGGAGGCATGGTGAGCGGCGCTCAGCAGGCCGGACAGAACCTCATGCTGCTGAACGGAGCCATTCTGGAGGATGGAGCCATCGGTGTGCGGATTGGCGGACAGGTTCGCGTAGACGCCGTTGTCAGCCAGGGATGCCGCCCGGTCGGAGAGACCTTTCTGGTGACGAAGGCGGAGGGCTGTCGAATCGCGACACTCTCCGGCAATCGCGCCTTCGAGAGTTCCGACAGGCTGCTGCGATCGCTGCCGCCGGACGACTGGAAGAAAGTTGAAACCGGCCTCTATATGGGCGTGGTCGTGAACGAGTATCAGTCGCAGTTCGGGCGCGGAGATTTTCTGGTAAGTCCGGTTCACGGCTACGACAGGAATACGGGCGAAGTGCTGGTGGACACCGAAGTGAGAGCCGGACAGACCGTGCAGTATCATCTGCGGGACGCCTCCACCGCCGAGGAGGAACTGCGAGCGCTGATGCAGACCGCAGCCAGAGACGAAACCGCCCCTGCTGGAGGAATGCTCTTCTCCGACAGTGGGCGCGGGGTTCGTCTCTTCGATATGCCCGGCCACGATGTACGCAGGGTGCTGGAGGCTGTTCCGGAGACGCCGCTGGCAGGGTTCTTCGCGCAGGGCGAATTCGGCCCCATCGGAGGCCGCAATTTCCTTCACCAGAAGAGCCTGAGCGTGGTTCTCTTCCGCCCCTCTTCGGAGGCGGAGCCGGAGGTCTGGCCGTCCGGTTGACCGTATCGGAATCCGTTTGGTATACTGCTCTCCATGAGTCAGGAAAATGCGCCGACCAAAATCGAGAGCCAGAGGGAACAAGCCGCCCCTCCGCCGACAGCCGAATCGCTGCCGCCTCCGAAAGCGCCCGAAGAGGACGAACTGGTGGGGAAGGCGTTCGATTGGACACTAACTAAGCGGCTCCTGACCTTCCTAAACCCCTATCGTCGCGAAGTGCGGATGGGGATGATTCTGTCGCTTCTGCTGGCGGGCCTCAGTCTCGCAAGCCCTCTGCTGCTGAAACAGGTCATTGACAAAGCGATTGCCCGTTCGAGTATGCCTCTCCTGCTCGCGCTCTCACTTGCCTATCTCGCGGTACAGTTCCTCAACTGGAGACTCGGCTTCGATCAGCAGGTTCGGCTGGCAAGTCTCGCGCAGAACGTCTTGTTTGATCTGCGCGATACCCTGTTCGGACACCTTCAGCGACTCTCCCTCGACTTTTTCGACAGCCGCGCTTCCGGCAGGCTGATCTCCCGCCTCACCAACGACATCGAAGCCCTCAACGAGATCATCACCAGCGGAGCGATCAATCTGCTGGCGGACGGCCTCTCCCTGCTCGGAATCGTCGTGATTATGCTCTGGATGAAGTGGCAGTTGGCCCTGCTGACGTTCACGCTGATCCCGGTGATTGCTATCGTGAGCCGAATATTCGGGCGGCGGGCGCGGGTGGCGTTTCGGGAGAGCCGCAAGAAGATCGCGACGGTAACGGCCAATATCGCAGAGAGCATCAGCGGGGTGCGTGTCACCAAGTCGTTCGGGCGTGAACAGCAAAATCTAGAAAAGTTTGGTGTCGTCAACCGCGACAACATGAAGGCGAGTCTCGCCGCGGTTCTGGTATTCGCCATCTTCTTTCCCGTCCTCGAACTGATCGCCGCAATCGGAACGATGGTCGTTCTCTGGTACGGGGGCTTGATGGTCATCCACCACGTTCCCGGCGCAACCGTCGGGCTGTTGGCCGCGTTTCTTGGCTACGTCGAACGGTTCTTCCAGCCTATCCGCAGTACGACGCGCCTCTACAACAGCCTGCAATCCGCGATGGCCTCCGGGGAGCGCGTCTATCAGATTCTCGATACCGAGCCGACCGTGACGGAGAAACCCGATGCGATTCCCCTGCCGACCGTGCGCGGGGAGGTGGCATTCGATCATGTCCGCTTCGGCTATCTGCCGGGCCAGGAGATTCTGCACGACCTGAGCGTGACCATCGCACCGGGCGAGACGGTCGCCATCGTCGGGCCGACGGGCGCGGGCAAATCCACCTTCATCTCGCTGCTGGCGCGGCTCTACGATGTGAACTCCGGGCGAATCACGATTGATGGCCTCGACATCCGCGATGTGACGATGGCAAGTCTGCGCCGTCAGCTTGGCGTCGTCCTGCAAGACTCCTACCTGTTCTCGGGAAGTGTGCGGGACAACATCGCCTATGGCAGACCGGAGGCGACCGAGGCGGAGATTCATCAGGCGGCCGCGCACGTCGGAGCCGACCGTTTCATCGCCCGCCTGCCGCAGCAGTACGACACGCCGGTGGAGGAGCGCGGACAGCGGCTCTCTGCGGGACAGCGGCAGCTTCTCTCGTTCGCCCGCGCCCTACTCGCCGATCCGCGCATCCTGATCCTCGACGAGGCGACGGCCAGCATAGACACCTACACGGAGACCCTCATTCAGGAGGCGTTGCGAACCCTGCTGCAAGGCCGAACCTCCTTTGTCATCGCCCATCGGCTTTCGACCATCGTCGAAGCCGACCGAATTCTCGTCCTGCAAAACGGTCAGATCGTGGAGCAGGGCAGCCACGCAGAACTCCTCGGGAAGAACGGCCTCTATTCCCAGCTCTATGCGCGACAGTTTGCGGAGCCTGCCACAACGGAGGCAGAGGAACCAGAGGCGTTTCCACTTCTAGCGTGACGCGCAAACGGGTTGACAAAAGGGCGGGGTTTCCCTTATAATTAGCCGACGCAAATTGCCCGACACCTGTTGCAGGTTTCAGGGCAGGCTACAACACAGACAGCAGACCGGAAACGGTTTCCAGATAGAATCAATGGGGAGGCAGAGCGCTTTGGAAGTCAAGCAGATAGAGATCAAACAGATCGTGGAAGACCCCGATCAGCCGCGCAAACATCACAGCGAGGAGAGTCTGCGCGGTCTCGCGGACAGCATCCGACAGCACGGGATGCTCAACCCCATCACGATTACGCCCCTCTCCGATACCGGCAAGTACCGCATTGTGACCGGGGAGCGCCGCTGGCGGGCTGCGACTATGGCGAACCTGACGAGCCTGCCCTGTATCGTCAAGGAGATTCAGGCCGAGGAGCGCCTGACCGAACAGCTTATCGAGAACCTCCAGCGCGAAGACCTTCAGCCGCTGGAGAAGGCGAAAGCCATTCAGCACGTCAAGACCAGCCTCAACCAGACCAACCGCGAACTCTCGCGACGGCTTGGGCTGTCGGAGCGCACTGTCGGCTATCTGCTCGATCTGATGGCCTTGCCCGAAGACATTGGGGAGGCCGTCGTCTCCAGCCCAAACCGCCCCTCCGACGGGCAGTTGACGGAGAAACACGCCCGCTTCCTGAAACAGTTGAACGAAGAGCCGGAACTTCAGTCGGCGGTCGTGGAGCGGATTCGCGACCAGAAACTGAACAGCGAAGACACCGGCAATCTGGTAAAAGCGCTCAAAAAACGCCCGGACAAGAGCCGGGAGATTCTTGACGCCCCGACCGATCACCTGGTAAAGTTTTTCCAGGATGCCGACCCGGTGACACGGCTACTGGACGGGATTGAGGTCGAGGATGGTCCTGCGAAACTCTCTCCCTACGCCCAACGCATTATAGACATGCTTCCCGTGCTGTCCGACCTGAAGCCTGCGAGTTACCCCCACCCCCAACTCCGGCAGATTGAAGACGCCCTGACCTCGCTCAAGCTGACGGTGGACGGGCTGCTGCGCGGAGTCAAAGAGCAGTTAGGAGAATAACCGACAATGGCAACCGAGTACTCATTCGATGTGGTCTCTAAGCTCGACCTGACCGAGGTCAAGAACGCGATTGATCTCGTCTCTCGCGAAATAGAGGGCCGCTACGATTTTCGCGGCAGCAAGGCCAGTCTCACCCTGGAAGGCGAGACTATCAAGACGATTGCCGACAACCAGATGCAGTTGGATACGTTGCTCGATGTCCTGCGCGGACGCTTCGCCAAGCGCGGCCTCTCGCTGAAAGGACTGGAATACGGCAAGATCGAATCGGCGTCGGGCGGAACCCTGCGCCAGATCATCACCCTCAAACAAGGGATTCCGACCGAAGAGGGCAAGAAACTCGCCAAAGCGATCAAAGAGAGCGGCATCAAAGTCCAGACTCAGATACAGGGCGATGAACTCCGCGTGACCGGCAAGGACAAAGATGCGCTCCAGGCCGTGCAGAAACTTATCGCCGCGATGGAAGACCTGCCCTTCGATGTCGCCTACGCCAACTACCGTTAGAAATGTCGCCCTGTGCAGTCGGAGAGGCGGTTGAGACCCTCCCGTCAGTTTGGCCGGAGGTTGAAAACCCCCGTCATTAAAGTGCAAACGTCTTCCAGACGGAAATGCATCAAACTCTTGCTTTTCTCTTCGCCTATTAAGGTGACCTGACAATGGTAAGCCTCTAAACGCTTCGTCCATAGGACGACCGCTTTTTCCAGCCCGGCACGTTCCTGTGCCGGGCTGCACTCTATCATGAGGGGGGGGGGCGACGGACTTACTGTTTAATCGAGCATTTCGACCTGATAGCCCTTTGCATTGAGTCCTTCGCGGATAGTCTGAATATGTTCGGCGTCCCGCACCTCCAACAGCAGTTCTACTCCGGTTGAGCCGAGCGGCACGGACGGGCTGATGCGGTTGTGGACGACGGAGATGATATTGCCTTTGAGTTCGGCGATGCCTTCCAGAAGCGCCACCAGGCCACCGGGTCGGTCGGGGACGGAACTGAAAAAGTGCATATAGCGTTCGGCGTGGATCATTTCCCGTTCGATGAGGGCGGCGAGAAAGTGCGCGTCCACGTTGCCACCCGAGATCGTGACGACGGTCTTGCCCTTGACCTGGACTTTGCCGGAGAGCAGAGCTGCCACCCCAACAGCCCCCGCCGGTTCGACAACCGTCTTGGCGCGTTCCAGCAGCAAGAGCATGGTGCGGGCGATGTCCGAGTCGTCCACCGTCACCATGTCGTCCGCGTACTTCTGGATGTAGGCGAAGGTGCGCTCGCTCGGCGATTTGATGGCGATGCCGTCTGCGATTGTCTGCACCTGCTGATGCGGCAATAGATGTCCTGCCTTCCAGGAGTTGACTGCATTAGGCGCACCGCTCGCCTGTACCCCGATGATTCGGACGTGCGGGCGAGCCGACTTGATGGCGGTCGCCACCCCGCTGAACAGCCCGCCGCCCCCCACACAGATCAACACGTTCTCCACATCCGGTACGTCTTCCAGTATCTCCAGGCCGAGCGTCCCCTGCCCGGTGATGATACCATCGTCATCAAACGCCGAAACGAAGACTCCCCCATTCTGGTGTGAGGAGGCTTTGGCGGCTGCCACCGCTTCGTCAAAGTTACTGCCCTGGAGCTTTACCTCCGCGCCGTAGCGTCGGGTCGCCTGAATTTTGGCGATGCTGGCGAACTCCGGCATGAACACAGTGGCGCGTATCCCGGTCAGTCGGGCGGCGAGCGCGATGCCTTGCGCGTGATTCCCCGCCGACGCCGCGACGACGCCTGCATCCCTCTCATCCGGACTGAACGAACTCAGGCGATGAACCGCTCCGCGTATCTTGAAAGAACCCGTGCTCTGGAGATTCTCCATTTTCAGGCAGAGTTCCGGGGCCTCCAGTCCACACCGTCCTGCGATGCTATGGGTGTGAAAGACGGGGGTATGGTGGACGACCGAACGGACAGCGGGCCATGCGGCCTGAATCGCTTCTGAGGAAATCAGTGGGTTGCTCATTCTTGACTTTCTTCCTAAACGTCCGGTATGCTGACACTATTGCAGACCACAGGAGACGAAACGATTTGGCAGGACAGACGCCGCGAGAGCGACAGGAACAGTGGGAGATTGCGTATCTGGCGGAGTGGGCGACCAAAGCGGCCCAGACAAAAGGGCGCGAACGGCCAGAGACCCCCGACCCCGTGCGTACCGCCTTCCAGCGCGACCGCGACCGTGTGCTGCATTCCAAAGCGTTCCGCCGTCTGAAACACAAGACCCAGGTTTTCATTGACCCGGCGGAGGATCACTTCCGCACCCGCCTGACACATACCCTCGAAGTCTCCCAGATCGCCCGTACCGTCGCCCGCGCCCTGCAACTGAATGAAGACCTGACCGAAGCCATCGCCCTCGCGCACGATCTCGGCCATCCGCCCTTCGGACACGCCGGGGAAGAGGCGCTGGATGAGGTCTACCGCACTTTCGTTCCCGACGCCGGTTTCCGCCACTATGAGCAGAGTCTGCGCGTCGTGGAACTGCTGGAGAACGGCACTGGCGAGATGTTCCCGCAGGACCGCCAGCCGCTCCCGCCCTCACAGATCGGGCTGAACCTCACCTGGGAGGTCCGCGACGGCATCTCCCGGCACAGCAAAGGCCGCAAAGACCTGACGGATACCAGCGGCGAACGCGCCGCAACCCTGGAAGGCAAGGTTGTCCGCATCGCAGACCGCGTAGCCTATATCAATCACGACATTGACGACGCGCTGCGGGCAGGCGTCCTGCGCCCGCAAGACCTCCCGCGCCAGCAGATGGCGACGCTCGGCCCCTCCCATTCCGAGCGCATCTCCCGCATGGTCACCGACATCGTGCAAACGAGCGAGGGCAGGCCGGTCGTCGAGATGTCGGAGCCTATCGCCCGCGCCACGGATGAGTTGAAAGAGTTTCTGTTTGAACACGTCTACTGGAACGCGGCGACCGGCAATCAGGACCTCCGAAAATCCCAGCACGTAATTCATGCCCTCTTCAGGCTGTTCATGGAGCAGCCGGAGAAGATGACCGGAGACGGACATCTCCGCACCGTTTCGCTGGAGGAACGCGCTCTTAAAGTCTGTGACTACGTCGCGGGAATGACGGATCGCTACGCCGTCGCCTGCTTCGACCGCCATTTCGTACCGAAGAGTATGCGCGGCGCGAATATGTGGTAGGCAGCGCTTATTTGCCAGCATCCGGGTATTGCCACATCACCGTCGGTGGCGTGAAGTAGATTTCCCCTTTGCCCCCGCGTCCACCCGGTGAATCTATCAGCAGTAGCGTGTCCAGATGGATGGGCAGATGCACCTTACCGTCGTCCGCCCCGCCCCAATGTCCCGGAGCGTCGCGCAGGGAGAAGGTCACATACCGCCAGCCTTTCCAGTCCAGGTTGTCGGCCTGTGGCTGAAACGTCTGCCCGGTCGTATCCGTAAATCTAGCCCGCAGCGCATCTCCGCTTCCATCCGAATAGACCCACATCCCCAATGCAGACGGCTCGCCTGCCAGCGGCGCTTTCAGCTTCCCCTCCGGCAGAACGCGCAGAAATTTCCAACCCGGCTGGAAGTCGTAGGCGATCTTCTCCGCTCTCAACCCATTGACAGGCAGTCCGGCAGGAGCCATCTCCTGGCTCGTCTGAATCTGCGAGTCAATCTTCGGGTCGCCGTCGGGAACCACCGAGAAAGGCTTCTCTATAGCGATCTCCCCACCGTTGGAAGACCCCGGCAACGCAAAGGATTGAAAGAAAGTCGGCGGGGAGGTCACTATTGGTCTGAAACCCCCATCCGCCGGTTCCTCCAGCACCGCGCCGACCAGTGCGTTAAAACTGTTCCTCGTGACGGTGAAGAGTTTTTCGCGCTCTCCCCTGGCGAACACGACGGGAACGATCTGCTCCTCCCCGCCAGCCTCACGCGTCTCCCTGCCGCTAGTTACAAATATCCGCCCGTTGAAGGGAAAGCCGGAACGGTTTGTGATCTGGATAGGCAGCGTTCTGCCGACCGGTGGCAGCACGGTCATCTGTATAGGTCGGCGCGAAACAAGCAGAATCTCCTGCGCCACAGGCTGCACTCCGGGCATCGTCAAGTTCACGCGATAACGGCGGGGAGTCGCGCTGCGGTCTACGAGCGTGTTTATCTCTGCCGGTACGCGGATCGTTTTCGAGAAGGTGACCGGCAGTGTCATGACGGTTTTTTGCACGGAACCCGCCGCGTCTCCATCCTGCTTCTGAAACGACACCCTGCCTTTCGCAGCGGGGAAACTGCCCGTGCTGGCTTCCAGCAGGACTTTTTCGTCCTTCAAGTCTCCGACCTGTAGGAAGGGCGGCAGGGAGAACCATGCTGCCGCTGTTGCCAGTCTGGGATCGGGTTTCACCGGGAGAACATATTGCGGCGCTTCCGTGAGCGTGAGGGTCAGGCCGTTTGGCAGCGAAGTCCCCACCGAGGATTTGCCGAGATACGAGACAATAGCCGCTTTTGCGCCTCCAAGCGGAAGAACGACGGAATGCGGCGTTCGGGAACTCGTCCAGACGGCCAGCGCCGTCTGCGTGCCGCGAGTGAACAGCAGGCAGTAGTCGTCGGGTGAGGGAAGCGAGAGCCGTTTATTTAACGCGAATCCGTTCAGGGTTCTGGTGAGCGTCTGAATGGCGCGATAAGTCTCCTTCTCACGATAGTCAGTAGAGACGGTGCCAAAGTGGTGTTCTGGCTCTTTGGGGTCCACGCCATCGTCGTGCCAGTCGTACCAGATGGAGATCACCAGCCCATTCGCGAGATTGGAGAGCGACTGCCGGGCGATATACCAGCCTTGTCGCTCACGATTCAGACCGGGATAGAGTTCCGAATAGCCCCACTCGCTGCTGAAAATCGGAACGTGACTTCGTTCTGGCGCATAGGTGTCAATCAAGACGCGAACATGAGCGAAATCAGCGGCGGCTGTCTCCGGCGGCGTGTTACGATAGGGATGAAACGAGACCGCGTCCCAGTAGTTCAGCAGCCCGGCCTTGAAACAGCGCTCCAGAAACGGAAAATCCATGCCCGACATTCCCGGCCCAACGAACCACTCCTCCGGGGCGGCTTTGCGAATCGCCTTTCCAGTCTCCAATGCCAGCGTAATGTACTCGTCTACGTTCGGCTTCGGCTGCCAGAACTGAATGTTCGGCTCATTCCACATCTCCCAGACAATGCCTTGCCCGCAAAACCGTGTCACGGCTGCGGCGGCGAAACGGGCAAACGGCTCCCGCGCCTCCGGGCTGCGCGGCGAACCCTTCTCATACAGATCGTTCCCGTAGTCCAGAATAAAAATCGCCCGTATCCCGGCGGCCTTCAGTTGCGCGAGGAGATTCGCGTAGAGAGTAAAATCGTATTTCCCGCGTTCGCGCTCGATGCCTGCCCAGAAGAAATCCAGCCGAATCCACTTGAAGCCTGCACCGGCAAGCTGCGCCACTTCGCCTGGACGAGGCGTGGTGAAATGGATATTGACGCCGAGCGAGCCGGGAACTGAGGGCGAAGGCAGCGGGAACTGCTGTCGGTAGGAGTTCGGCCCGGCGTGTACCGCCCCCGCCCACAACAGCATCCAGAGAACAACGCAGATTTTGAGTTTCGACATGGCTCTGTCTCCCCGCGCTACTCCGTCGTGCGCCGATAGTCGCCGCTTTTGCCGCCGGACTTCTCTTCTAGCCGTATTTCCGTGATGACGGCGGTTTTATCTACCGCTTTCACCATATCGTAGAGCGTGAGGGCCGCGACCGAGACGGCGGTCAGCGCCTCCATCTCGACACCTGTTTTTCCCGTGACACGCACCTCCGCCTCGATCTCCACTCCGGCGTCAATAATCGTGAGTTCGACAGCAATCTTCGTGACGGGCAATGGATGACAGAGCGGTATCAGTTCGCTGGTGCGCTTTGCCGCCATAATCCCGGCGATTCGCGCCACGGCGAGGGCATCCCCCTTCGGCACCGCCCCATCCCGCAATAGCCGAACCGTCTCTGCATTCAGCAGAATCCGGCCTCGTGCGACTGCCCTTCTCACCGTCTCCTGCTTCGCCGAAACGTCCACCATCTGCGCGTTGCCCCGCGCATCGAGATGCGTCAACTCCGCCATTATTCCCGTTCCTGTTCTATCCCTTCATGGCCCAGACGTTCCTCTGGTATGAGAAGGAGATCCCCGACAGATTCCGCATCCTGGCTCCAATCTCCTGCGCGGCGGCAATCATTCCCGGCAAGGAGGAAGTTAGGCGAGTTGTGTCCAATAGAGGCACATCCTCTTCGCCTGTGAACGTCCGTTTGCTGCGTCCCTGTCCGACGTTCCCAAACTATTCCACTCCGGGAGTTTCGCTTATGTCTTCTCGACTGATGCTCCGCGTTCTGCTGGGCGCGATGATGTTCTTCCAGTACGCCGTCTGGGGAGCATGGACACCTATTCTCGGCGCGACCATCGCCTCGCGCCTGCACGCAACCGGCGCGGAAATCGGAGCCGTCTACGGAGTCCTATGGCTGGCCTGTATCATTACGCCCTTCATCGGAGGCCAGATCGTAGACCGTCTGATGCCGAGCCAGTGGTATCTCGCCATTTCCGCTATTGTCTGCGCTGGTTCCGCCTGGATGATGTCCTCCCAACACGAGATCGGTAGCCTCCTTCCTTTCCACAACGGCCTGATTCCCTGGATGTGGGTGTGGGCGCTGGCCTTCGCGCCGACTATCGGCATTGCGAACTCAATCGTCATGTATCATCTCGGTAAAGAGCCGGACGAAGTTCCCGGCGCTGCGGCTGCCTACCAAAGCCCATATGTCGCTGCACTTGGCATCTGGCTTCTGGCGACGGTGGCTCTGATCGGCTTCGTCATTTGGAAAGGCGTCTCCGGGGCAGCCTGGTCGCAAACCGAGATTATGGCGGCGACGATAGGCGGCGCACTCGTGGTCGCAGGGGCGAACATTCCCCTCGTTCTCTTCGACTTGAAGACAGGCAAGCGAGACGACGAACGTACCTTCTCGGTTATCCGCACTGCTGGAACGACTGGATGGATCGCCGCCAGTTTGCTGCTTACGCTCTATCTCTTTATCAAGCCCACTGCGCCGGGCGCGGAGGGCGCTCCAATCGAGGAGATGCAGATCGCGGCTATCTTCGGCGTCATTCTCACCGTTGTCGCGTTCCTGCTGCCGAACACGCCTCCCTCGAAAGTGGCCAAAGACCCCTGGGCTTTCACCAAATCGTTCAAGATGTTCGCCACTGTGCGCGGCTTCACCATCTTCATGATCGTCTCGTTTCTGATCTCCACCGAGTTCCAGTTCTACTATGTCTTCTCCGGGCCGTTCATGGAGAATGGCATGGGTATCAAGCACGAACTGGTCTCCCTCTACAAGAGTATCGCACAGTACGCAGAGATTATCTGCCTGGGCCTCTTTACGCCTCTGTCGCTGAAATACCTGGGGATGCGGAAAACGCTCGTGCTGGGGGCGCTCGCATGGCCGCTGCGCTATTTCATCTTCGCGCTCTATAAGTTCGTCCCGGTTCCCATCGTGCTGGCCTCGATGTCCTTCCACGGCATCGGCTTCGCCTTCGTTTTCGTCACTTCGTATATCTATATTGACCGCATCTCGCCGAGGGACATTCGCGCCAGTGCACAGAGCCTATTCACGCTGGTGACGCTGGGTGTCGGCAACTGGATGGGAACCTATTTCTCCGGGATGCTCAAGGATCATTTTACGACCATGATTCCTGACCCTGCTCATGCGGGGCAGACGATTCCCGGCCCGGTCAACTGGCAGATGGTCTTTATCGTGCCTGCCGCGCTGACCACGCTCTGCGGGATTATCTACTGGCTGACTTTCCGGGAGCCAAAACCGGAGCCGGTCGTCGAAACGACGCCCATTCCTGTCGAGGCATAGCCAGCCCTGCGAACACTGTGAAAAAAATCACACCTTAAAAAGCGACAAAAGCGAAACCTTTTGTCGCTTTTGCACGTCTAATTGGTTGAGGAAAGCAAAAGTAGACATACGAAACGTGTACGGGCGTAATTCGCTACGACAGGTCTCACTAATTGCATCTGGCGGCAATGAATGCTTCCCCGCGCAAAACGCGAACGTGCAGTATAAACCGCCGTCATTGACAGGTCATCCCTGTCCGACATCCTGCCAGCAACACTACGGCAGAAGAGGAGCGTCCCTGTGGAAGCGGGACGGAATAAACGAATGGTATCGTCCAAACCTATCATCAATCAAGTTTTACGCAGCCTGCGCGTTCCCCCCGGAATGACGTATGCGCTGGTCGAAGACATCGAGCGCAAACTCTGGGTCGTCGAGTCTTGCCCCGCCGGAACGCATTTCTGGACTCTGGAGCAGGCCGCCGAGCTGCCGCAAGGCCCGCGCACCCATCGTGCGCTCAGCGAGATTCTGAACCTAGGCCGCGAAACCATGCGCCTGAACCAGCGGGCTGTCGTACGGGTACCCACCGCTGCTCCGCTTCGGCCCGTCGCAGAACAGAGCCGCGAACGCAGTGGTTCGCGTCGTCAGCGCATCGAGAGCGCCCGACCACTGATGCCCTCGCGCTGTCTTATCGAAGCCTGACAGATCAGCGTTTGCAATCGTAAGGGGCCAGTGGAAATTCCACTGGCCCCTTGTTCTGTTTTATTCAGATTGTCACCTTACGCAGGCAGCCACACAAATCGCAGGCAGAAAGCAAAGGGCGGTAGTAGTGGCAAAGGGTTGACACCCCTCGCTACCCGGCTTCGCCGGAGCGTCCTTCGGATGAAACCCCACGCAGCAAGGTTTGCAGGGCGGAATCGGCGGAGTGAACTCCTCTACTGAGTGACCTGCGGCCCAGTTTCCGAAGGAAACGTTCAGGCTGTGAGGGCCACTCTTCGCCTTCTACGCCTTTCGTCCGAAGGACGATCAGCCGCAGGCGCGTAGCGAGGGGTGTCAACCCTTTGCTCCCTTGGTGGAGACAAATTGTATGTCTGCCTGCGTAAGGTGAGTTGATAAGAAGAGCAAAGGGGTGTCAACCCTTTGCCACTCCCAACCTTTGCTCACTCCGGGAAAAATAGAATGGCTGCCTGCGTCAGGATATCTATTCATACCGCATGGCGACGATCTCGTACTTTGCGAGGCCAGCGGGTATCAACACCTCGACAACATCTCCGACTTTATGCTTCATCAACGCTTTCCCGACCGGTGACGAGTACGAAATACGGTCGTTTGCGGGGTCCGAAGAGGTCGCATCCACAATCACGTAGTCCCACTCATCTTCCGTTTCCATATCGCGCACGGTGACCACGGAACCGATACCGATTTCGTCGCTGCCGCCGACCGGGTCGTCCACGATAGTTGCCCTGTCCAGCAGCGCCTCTATCTCCGCTATCTTGCCGTTCAAAATCGCCTGCGACTGCCGGGCGGCATGATACTCGAAGTTTTCGGCTAGATCACCGTACTCTCGCGCACGTTTGATCTGCTCTGTCATGGCAGGGCGTTCGATTGATCGAAGTCGGTTCAGTTCTTCTTCCTTCTGCTTTCGCGTGGTAACGGTTAAAATCAGTTGGCCTTGTTCCATACGACTCTCCCTATGCGATAAGGTCAGGGGGTAAAAACAGAGTGCGAAGACACTCTCTGCCCGCGAGTGAGTGTTCGCACCAGGCATAAGATACCACAGGTAGGAACATCTGTCAACGGTATTTCCGGGTTCTCACCGTCTGCCCGCTCTTTGCTGGAATTCGTAGGGAGCCACCCCGGTCAGCGAGACGAGAGTGCAGCCCGCAGGCAGGTCTTCCAGCGTGTACTGGATCGGAAGGAACCGCTGCGTGATGTGCAGCACGGTGCGAAGATGCTCGGTCACTTCGTGCGTCGTCCATCGGCTGACTGCCGGGACGAACGCGGCGGGCAGCACAAGCTGATCGGCCAGATGGGTGTCCACACTTGCGCCGAACGCGAACCAGTCCTGGAACTCCCGCAGCGCTTCCGCCGCCACACGCTCCATCGGCTTTCCGCGCTCTCCGAGGGAAGTCCAGCCGCCAAGCCCCTGCTCGCACTCTGCGGTCAGGACGACCGCCGCTCCTGTCCCGTTGGAAGGTAGGTCACGCAGCTCCACCCGCACCGGAACGCCGTAGCCCTTCAGCTCTTTCAGCAGCGCATCGCGCCCCCGTTCCCCGACCGTTTGCGGCAGCCCGGAGGTCACGACAAAGAGCCGAAGCTGCTTCAAGCGGCCCCTCTCCGTCGCCTCGAAGGGCGTGCCGAAGGACACAGGCTGCGCGTTCAGTTTCAGCTCCCCTCCCCCACGCGGAAAGAATCCCGCACGGGTCATGCGGAGGGAGGCAGCAAACCCCATGCGCTGGAGGGCCGGGAGATAGACGGCTTCGAGGTAGTCGGCAGGCGGAGCCATCGGGACATGGGTTCCGCCCTGAATAATCGCTTCGGCGGAATCGGGGAAGACGAGACAGAGAGGAACGAGGATCGTCTGCGCCACCAGTCCGGTCGCGCCCGCCGAAGCACCGCCCCGCGCCGCCGCGATGTCGAAGAGAAACTGGCGTTCGGAGGCAGGCCTGCCGGGCGTAAAGAAGAGGCTAAGCGAGCCGAGCGCCGCGCCGCGCAGGGAGGCGCTGCACAGGGCGGCTGCGGCCTGAACCGCCGTCAGGTGCTGCGCCTGAAGCCCCGGTTTGCTGCGGCGGGCGCGGATGTTCACGATCTCGACGGGAGTTCCGGTCAGCGCGGAGAGAGCGACCGAGGTGCGAATGATCTGCCCTCCGCCCTCCCCGAACGCGCCATCAACCTGTATGGCTTCGGCTGCCATCAGAGCGAGTCTATCTCTTTGACCGGCCCGGTCGTGCCGTGCGGAACGGCAGCCGTCATCTGGATAGAGCGCTGATAGAGCGGAGAGAGTGTGCCGGGCGGATCCATTTTGAGCAGTGTATCCCCGCGCCAGTTGGCAAGCAGCCGCTGATCGTCCATCTCGTAGAACATCGCCCGCTCTTCCAGCGGCCATTCCACCGTAACGGTATCGCCAAGCTGCAGGGCTTCCAGCCAGGCGTAGCCGCCGCGCAGAACCTCCTGTCGGGGCCGAACGTTGTTCACGGTGACAACGACCTGCTCGTTGTTCAAATGCGAGGGCACGCGCACGGCAAGCACGCCGCGAGTCTTCATCAGGACTTCGACGCCGCCTTTCTGCGGAACATGTGAAGTCACGCTCGCCCACCGGGTATCACGGGAGAAGTGCAGATTTACCATAACCGCGCCCTCGTGCCGATTGACGGCGTTGTGCCACAGGTCGTAGAGGCCGCGTGTTCCGGAGGCGTTGCAGCGCTGCATGAGGCGGGGATTTGCAGGGTCGAAAGCGTCGTTGAAGCGCGTCCAGCCCGCGAAGCCCCCAATAGCGCGGCGGGATACGTCGTCCATCGTGATGCCTTCCGGCGGATGATTGGCGCACCAGACTTCCTGACTGAACGGCGCGTCCACTTTCCCATCCACCCAGTCCAGATGCAGGATCTGGCTCTCCATAAGATGATTGCGCCCGTAGCGTTCGGCGTCCGCGAAATAGATCGGATCACGCTTCGCACCGAGCAGCAACGCGATCTCGATCATGTCCTGCGTGGTGCAGAGGTCGCCCTGCCAGCGGTCTTTGCCGTTGATGCGATGCGGGAAGAAACCGAACTCCGTACCCCATTCGCGCGTGTGTTCATAGGCCGATTTCGCCCAGTCCACCGTCTCGTCTCGTCCGGTGACGAGACCGTACTTCAGCGTTCCGAGAATAAACCCGGTCGTGCTATGCAGATACTTTCCGCCCCGCTCCGTCATCTTGCCATCTTCGGTGAACGCCCCGGAGCGCTCCCGCAGAAAGCGTATCAGCCCTTTCGCCAGTTGCAGCGCCTCGCTGCTGCCCGTCGCGGCGGCAAAACGCGCCAGCGGAAAGACAATCTGCGCCCCGATGAGCAGGTCGCTCATGCGCCCCACAGGAGGCAGGCGGTCGGTCCAGCCGCGATCCGGCAGAAAAGAGGCGGGATACCAGCAGGTCTCTCCCTCCCAGACGGCAGTCTTAAAGAGCGCATGGACGAGCCGCTGCGCTCGCTGGAGAGAATCCTGATCGTCCAGAGCCAGATACCGGGTCGTCCAGGCCATGAGCGCCCCACGCTGCGACCAGTCGAGTTCGACGATGGGAGCCGTATGCGTCCAGGCTTCGGCGGGGAGAGCGATCAGCCCGTCTTCGCGCTGACAGGAGGCCAGGAGGCGGGCATAGGCGGCATCCGTCTCGTCCGGCGCCGTACCCGTCATAATGCGGACAAAGGTCAGGGCTTCGAGCAGCCGCCCGGTCACATCCGCATAGTCCCAGGGGGCGTGCAGCGCGACGGGAGGTTCGGTGTGGAGTTCCGCGTAGGTGTAGGGCTGGCAGTCGCGCTCCGGGTTGTTCAGTCCCGTGCAGCCTCCCAGGGCCAGATGCGCCCGCGCCACAAGATCGAAGGGGCTGTCTTTGACCGCTTGAAGCCGGTTGAACGGGCTGGACGGATCGGAAAAATCGGACATGAAGGTTCCTCGGGTACTGAGATACGACTCGGAATAGTCAGAGACGTGGACACTCATTGTCCTGTCTCATTATAGTCGCTGCGAACCAAATGGTCAAGCATCGCATAGAAAATCCTGCGCTTGCGATAGACAAGCCGTGCGAAGTGTGTTAGAATATCACTCAGCAAATTGCGGCTCCGTTGCTCGAGAGAACGGCAGTCTTTACCCTCAACATTGGAAAACGAATGAAACCCAATTCCATCTTCCGCACGGCAACAACGCTCGTGTTGCCTGCCCTCACACTTGCTCTGACACAGACCGGCTGCGGACAGAAACCGAACACAGCCGCGCCGGTCACGCCGACTCTGGTAGTGAAAAACACACCGGCAAAGCCAGCTGCTCCGAACGGACCGCTGGAGAAGTCTCCGCTCCCTCCAGAAGGAATACGCGGCATCTATGTGACCGGCTGGTCGGCGGGAACGAAACGCCTCGACCAACTGATCGCACTGGTGGACCGCACCGAACTGAACGCGATGGTGATAGATGTCAAGGACGACGGCGAGGTGTATTACGACATGGATTTGCCGCTCGTCAAAGAGTCCAAAGCGCTGAACCATGCGTATAAAGTCGCGCCGGTCATGACGAAACTGAGCGAGCATCACATCTTCCCTATCGCCCGTATCGCCTGTATGCGAGACAACAAACTCGCCCTGGCGCACCCGGAACTCGCCGTTCATGACGCCAATGGCAACCTCTGGCATGACCATACCCACCACTACTGGCTCAACCCCTATAGCAAAAAAGTGTGGGACTACAACGTAGACATCGCTCTGGATGCCCTCAAGCACGGGTTCAAGGATATTCAGTTCGACTATGTGCGTTTCACGAGCGAGGACAAGAACCTGCGCTACGAGGGCAAACCGGCGGGAGCGAAACGGGAAGATCAGATCGCGGCGTTTCTCAAATACGCAGGTGAGAAGATTCACGCGCAGGGCGGCTGGTTCTCGGCGGACGTATTTGGCCTGACAAGCCGTGTCAAAGACGACGAGGGCATCGGGCAGAAGTTTGAGAAGGTGGTGCAGGACGTGGACTATCTGAGTCCAATGGTCTATCCCTCCCACTACGCTTACGGCGAATACGGGATGAAGGACCCCAACAAGGAGCCGTACAAAACAATCACGCTCTCTGTCGGGGATGCCCAGAAGCGGCTTGTGGCGAACCCCAAATGCAAACTCCGCCCCTGGATACAGGATTTCAACCTGCGCCACGTCAAATATGGCCCGGAAGAGGTCAAGGCGGAGATCAAGGGCCTGCATGACCTGAACATCTATGAGTATCTGCTGTGGAACGCGGGAAATCGCTACAACGAGTCAGCGCTGCGGAAAGGCAAAGACACGACTCCCCATCCGCAGAGTCTGCCCCCTGCGGTGACATCGGCGGCCCCGGCTCAGAGTTCCGCCGCGACGCCTGAGAAGTCTAAGACCCAGGCAGTAAAACCCTGATGAGAAGTTACCGCGCCTGCCTCCAATTCGCCCCAGTCCCCGATTCCGGGGGAGCAGGCAGGTTTCTGCGATAAGGCGCCTGCACGGCATGGAAGGCTGATGAGAAGTTACTGCGCCGTTTCCCGCAGGAGGGAAACGGCGACAACGCTGGAACCACACCCTCACGAGGAGACACGCGAACATGGCTCGACCCGTTACCCTGTTTACCGGCCAGTGGGCCGATCTGCCGTTTGAAACCGCTGCTGCAAAGGCGAAGGCGTTTGGTTACGACGGCATCGAACTGCCCTGCTGGGGCGATCATTTCGACCCCGTTCAGGCCACTGGCCCCGACTCCGCCGCCTACTGCCAGTCCCGCCACGACATCCTGGCGAAACACGGCTTGAAGACCTGGGCCATCAGCAACCACCTCGCCGGTCAGGGCGTCCTCGACATCATTGACGAGCGGCACAAGGCTATCCTGCCCCCGCATGTCTGGGGCGACGGCGACCCGGCAGGGGTGAACGCCCGCGCCGCCGAAGAGATGAAACTGACCGCGAAGGCCGCGAAGAATCTGGGCGTCGGCGTTGTGAACGGCTTCACCGGCTCCTCCATCTGGCACCTGCTCTATTCATTCCCGCCCGTCATGCCCGGTCAGATCGAAGCGGGCTACGCGCTGCTCAAAGAGCGCTGGACACCGATTCTGGACGTATTCGCGGAGAACGGCGTCAAGTTCGCGCTGGAAGTCCATCCCACCGAAATCGCCTTCGACATCGTCTCCGCACGGCGCACACTGGAGGCGCTGGACAACCATCCTGCCTTCGGCTTCAACTACGATCCCAGCCACCTCGGCTACCAGGGCGTGGACTACGTGCAGTTTATCTATGAGTTCTCCGACCGTATCTTCCATGTCCACATGAAAGACGTCTACTGGTCGCTCACTCCCAAGAAGGTCGGCGTCTTTGGCGGACACGTCAATTTCGGCAGCCCGGAGCGGTACTGGGACTTCCGTTCGCTCGGTCACGGCTCTATCGAGTTCGAGGAGATCATCCGCGCCCTGAACTATGTCAACTACCAGGGGCCGCTCTCCGTCGAGTGGGAAGACAGTGGCATGAACCGCGAACACGGCGCGACGGAAGCGGCAGAGTTCGTCCGGCAAGCTGACTTCAAACCCTCCGACATCGCCTTCGACTCGAACTTCGACAAGTAACTCAGGCAGATCGGTTTGTCTTGAACTATGATTTGTCGGATTATGGGATTGTACAGTCTGGCTATCCCTGCGTCGCCAGCGGATTAAAGTCCTCTGCTGTATGGCCTGCGGCCGAGTTTCCTTCGGAAACAACCTCTCTGCGCGGAAGAAACTCGGTCGTAAAGGGATACGTCCGTAGGACGTTTGGCCGAAGGTCATCCAGCAGAGGACTTTAGTCCGCTGAACATCCGTAGTCTGTGAAGCAAGGCGGAGAGAAATCGCATGGACGGGACGCTGTTTCGCTACTGGTTCTTTCCCGCCTGGTGGCGCCGCTGGTCGGATGGCAAGAAGTTTAGCCTGAGCGTGGTCGTGCTGGCGCTTTTTGGCGGCATCTCCCTCTCGCCGTTGCTTCTGCTCCCTACGAGAATCGGAAGGGGTTATGGCGGATACCTGGAACTGGTGTTCGGTGCAATATTCCTGCTTGCGGTCAATATCGGCTGCACTCTGGCTGGCGCTACGCTAATCACACGGGAGAAGGATCGTGGCGCGTGGGAGGCCCTCCAGATTACCCCTGTAGGTGTGGGAACAGTGGTGCGGGGCAAGTGGCTGGCGAGAACGCTACTCTGCGCGGGCTGGATTGGGCTTTTCGTTCCCTTCTGGCTGCTCTGCACGGGTATTGTCCTCTATCTGAATGACGAGGAACGGAATGCCTATTATACGGCTACAGGAACGAAGCCTGTCTGGTGGACGGCGGCTCGTCTGGGAATCTATCTCCTGTAGCTTGGCATTCGCCTCTTCGGACACAGCGTTTCGTTTGTCACACTCGGCTTATTCATCTCCGCCTGTTCCCGGCGGACTCGGACGGCCATTGTCATGTCCCTGGTGACTCTGCTGGTCGTTCTGCCGGTGGGCTTCTTTATTCTAATCAATGCTGTGTTTTCTCTCTTCCCCAATGCGATACCCTATACCTGGTCCGTGATACTCTGGCCGATTACTCCCAACAGTTACGACGAATACGGCCCGCTCTCTCTGCGGTCGCATTGGTGGGCTTAAGATCTGGCAGCAGATGTTTTGTGGATACTGATATTACCGGCGCTGCTGTACTCTCTGACCGTGCGACTCTGCCGGAAGCGTGAAGCGAGATTGCCGCGAATAAAAAAGAAAACGAGTGACCATGCAATTTGAAGAGGCTCTACAGTATATGGAAGGGCTGCTACGGTTCGGGTGGAAGCTGGGCAACGAGCGGTTCGATGCGCTGTGCAGGCGATTGGGGAATCCGCAGAATCGGTACGCCATCGTGCATATCGCGGGAACGAAGGGCAAAGGCTCCACGACGGCCCTTTCTGCCGGTATTTTGAAGAGGGCGGGCTATCGGGTCGGCAGCTACTTTTCGCCTTACGTTTTCGATGTGCGTGAGCGGGTACAGGTGGATGGCGAGATGATTTCGCGTGAAGACTTCGCCCGCCTCGTCACGCTGGCACGACCGCATATCGAAGCGTTGGCACTGACAGACCTCGGCCAGACGACGGAATTTGAACTCAAAACGCTCCTCGCCTTCCTCTATTTCGCGGAGAGGAACGTAGATTTCGCTTGCATTGAGGTCGGGATCGGCGGGCGACTGGACGCGACGAACCTCGTGCAGCCGACGGCGACCGTCATCACGAATATCGGTCTTGATCATACGCAGATTCTCGGCGATACCCATGCCCTGATTGCCGTTGAGAAGGCGGGCATCCTCAAGCCCGGAATCCCCTGCATCACCGCTGTCGAAAATGAAGAGGCGCTGGAAGTTATCCGCCGCATCGCCGGGGAACGCAGCGTTCCGCTCTCGCTGGTTCGCTTCGGGGAGGCAAATGCACCGACCGGGGATTCTGCCAGCATCCGCTGGAACTACGAACCGGATGCGGCCAATGCGGTCAATCTCCACCAGTCGCACTTCCGCATCGCCACGCCCACGCACGTCTATTCCGACCTGAGCCTGCGAATGGACGGGCAGTATCAGCGTGTCAACGCCACCTGCGCGGTCGCTGCCGTCGAAGCCGCCCTCAACGCCCTCGGCAAGCCTCTTCCGCTGGAGGCAGTGCAAGCGGCGCTGTCGACGGTTTCGCTGCCGGGAAGGCTCCAGGAGATTCGACTGTCCACAGGGACCCTGCTCGTTCTGGACGGAGCGCACAACGGCATCGCGGCGGAGGCACTGCACGGCCCCATTACGGCACTGCGTGAACGCAACGGGATTCGGAGGATGCTGCTCGTCATTGGCATGGTCGGCGGGCACGACCCTGCCGAAGTCCTGGCTCCGTTCGCCTCCGAAGCCGCCCACCTCTACGTCTGTCAGCCGGACTGGAAACGCGCCCTGCCTGCCGAACAGATCGCGGAGGCCGCTCGCCGCTTTACGCCGCAGGTCACCGTCATTCCCAGAGTCTCCGAGGCGGTCATGGCTGCGATTGCCGCCGCTGGCCCGGAAGATTTGGTGCTGGTGACCGGCTCGTTCTATACCATTGGGGAGGTTCCCCTCGCCAACTTGACCGCCCCAATCGCTGCTGAGCCTATCCCGAACTTCTGAGTTATGAGCCAACGCATGGAGATTTTTCAACTGCGCTATTTCGTCGCCGCCGCCCGTATGCAGCATTTCACTCGTGCGGCGGAGGCCAATCACGTCTCTCAACCGTCGCTATCGCAGCAGATCGCCAATCTGGAGAGGGAAGTCGGCGCCCTGCTGTTTCATCGGCAGGGCCGCGCTGTCCAGTTGACTGACGCGGGACAGGCACTCCTGCTCCATGCCGAGCGGATACTGGAAGAGGAGCAGACCGCGAAACGGGCGATTCAGGAAGTGGTCGGACTGCGGCGCGGGCAGCTTGCCCTCTGGACGCTCCCGACTCCCGGTCAGCACCTCCTGCCGCGCCACCTCGCCCGCTTTCGGCAGGAGTTTCCCGCCATCGAAATCACGTTGCGGGAGACCGTCCCGGCAAGAGCCGTCGCGGAAGCGGTCGCGACCGGGAAGGCCGACATCGGCATCGTCCATCTCCCCTATCAGATCGAAGGGCTGGAGGAATGCACACTGTTTCAGGAGGAGTTGGCGCTGGTCGTTCCCTCCTCCCATCCGTTAGCGGGGCAGGAATCAGTCGCCCTCTCTGCGCTTGCCGCCGAAGACTTTATCTGGGTTCCCGAAGGTTCTACTTCGGCCCATCCGCTCTTCGCCGCCTGTGTTGCCGCCGGGTTCGTGCCGCGAATCGCCTGTATCAGTGGCAGCGCCCAGGGGATGCAGGAGCTTGTCGCCGCCGGATTGGGAATCGCGCTTCTCCCGCGTCTCGCCATCCACCCACCTACCGGCGCGACGGTGGTGGAACTGACTGCCCCGCGCCCGACCCGCACCCTCGTCGCGGTCTGGCGCAAAGACCGCCTCTCCCATGTGGCAAGCGTCTTTCTCAAGCAGTTGACCGCGCCTGCCGCTCCCAGAGAAAACCGATGAGCCAATTCGCCTGCCTGTCAGGTATGCTTTAGCCATGAATCCAACCGAACCTCTCCCGGTCTTGCCAGGGGACAAACAGCGCGTGTTTCGCCTCCCGGAATGGGGACTGGCGTTGCTCTGCCTGTTTCTGTTTTTCTGGCGGCTCGGCAGCGTTCCTCTCTTCGATCTGGATGAAGCGCTGTATGTCACCTGCGCCCGACAGATGGCGCAGAGCGGGGATATGGTGACCCCGCGCCTCAACTCCCGGCCTCTGCTCCACCCGAAACAGAAAGTCGTTCCGTTCTTTGAAAAGCCGATCCTCGTCTACTGGGTCTGCGCTGCTTCCCTGCGTCTGTTTGGAATGTCTGAAGGCGCAGCGAGGCTGCCCGTCGCGCTCGCCGCGCTGCTGACGACCGGGTTGGTCGCGTATGCGGGAACACGCTGGTTCGGTAGACGGGCGGGGCTGCTCGCTGGCGTCGTCTATGCGACCGCGCCCATGACCCTCATAGATGCGCGGCAGATGACGACGGACGGCCTGCTCGTCCTCTGGTTCAGCATCGCCCTGTTCGCCTTCTACGAAATCCTGTCGCGCCATTCCGAGGCGGGCAAGTCCCTGATTCACGCGCTTCTCCCACGCCGCTACTCCCGTATCCCTGCGTTGCTCTTCGCGATTTTCTGGGGGGCGTGCGCGTTGGCCGTGCTGACCAAAGGCGCGGTCGGTCTGCTGCTTCCCGCACTGGTTATCGGGACATATCTGGCCTTCTCTCAGGTTTCGGCGGTGGCGCAGTGGGGAGGGGGGCAGGGTCTTCTCGTCAGCGCCAACGGCAGGCTCAGAGGCATCGCGGAAGGTCTCAGCCGCCTCCGCCTCCTGCGTCCGCTGTGGGGGCTGCTGCTCGTCGGTCTCGTGATCGCACCCTGGCATCTGGCGATAGCGCGAACGCACGAACGGGATGCCGAGGGCAGAACGTGGGTGCAAGAGTACATTGTTCGGCAGCATATCGGGCGGTTCAAGGGCCTCGATACGGTCCATAACGCGCCTTTGCCGACCTATTTCGTCTATTTCCTCGTTGGTTTCTTTCCCTGGGCCTGCTTCGCGCCCGTCGCCTTCCGACGAATCAATACGCCGTCTCTCGCTCCTGCCGCTCCGCTCCCCGGTCACAAACAGGCAGCGTTCTCGCTGGAGTCGCTCTCCCCGGACGAAGCCGACGCTCCCAATGCCGTTGCTCCTGACCTTCCTCCCGCTTCCGCACAGGATTTTCTGCTGGTCTGGTTCTGGACTATCTTTGTCTTCTTCACTATCGGCGCGGCAAAACTTCCCACCTATATCGTGCCTTGCTACCCTGCCGCCGCGCTCCTGACGGGCCTGTGGCTGGATCGGCTGATTCGGGAGGGGCGGCGAGGAGCCGTTGGCGGGGCGCTCGCCGCGGCGCTCACCGCCGGAATTCTGGTCGTCGGCACCATCGCCGCGCCGTATCTGGTGCCGAAAGATCGCCCCATACCGCCAGAGATGATAAAGACGCTGCTGCATATCACGATGCTGTTGCTGGCAGGCTGCGGTGCGGCATGGGCCTGTTTCCGCTGGAAGGGATACTCTCCGCAGGGACGCATGGCGGGGGTAGGACTTCTGGCGGCTGCCATGACGGGGCTGATCGCCGTCGGCACGACGGAAGGCTATGCGGTCGCGTCGAAATTCGTTCTTGGCCCTTATCAGCATTCCGCAGCGGCGGCAAGTGCAGACGCGGCATCCGGCATCCCCGTTCTCTTCTACCACATCATCCCGCGCCGACCGAGTATGCTCTACTACGGCGGTTACTCCCCACTGGAACGCAAAGAGGAGCCGCTCCTGCCCTATTTGCGAGCGCAGATGCAGGGGTCGGTGGCGCAGGTAGATGTCGTCACGGCGGGAGATGTCTATGCGGGCGAGATTCAGGGCGAACTGGCAAAGGCCCCCGATCTGCGAGCCTCGGAACTGTTTCAAGAGGGAACGGAGCGCGGCGGCTGGGTACTGCTGCGTTTCCAGAAGCGATAAGCCGTTCGACAGCGAGCTACAATCGGTGCAGGAACTGGAGGGCAAGAACGAGCAGAGAGCCGCCGAGCAGAGCGATGAGGATGGGGTAGAGCAGGAACAGCCAGGGAGACCCGGAAAGTCCCGTCACGAGAAACAGCCCGATTCCGCCGATCAGGATACCCGCGAGACAGAGCCATACGACCGGGCCGCGAAAACGCACTTTGCGGAGATGAGAGCGGCGCTCTGTTCCGGGATCGTCCGGGGTCATCGTTCGCCTTCTTCGGTGGGAAGCGTGGGAGTGGAAAGGGTCGCGACCTTCGTACGCAGTTCGCGGATGGTCTCCTCGTAGACGCGAAGTTGATTCCCCTGTCGGCGGATACGGGCGGAGATCGCGCCGCCGTAGAGCGCGACTCCCCAGAACGCGACGATTTTCAAACCTTCACCGCCCAGGACAGACGCCTGTCGTTCCGACTCCGGCGCAAATCCCAGCACGACCACGTACAGGACATTGAAAACCGCCGCGACGAACAGGCTCATCAGCAGGCCATAGCGCAGACAGTTGGAGATAAGAAAGACGAAGTAGACGAAGAAGAACGGGCTGTGGGTGTAGCCGGTCAGGGAGATGACTATCGAGATAAAGGCCATGTCTCCGAAGACGGTCACATACTTGAGCCAGCGGGGAATTCGGATACGGCCCGGCTTCCAGAGGTAAATGGCTTCTGCCGCCGTCATCACCACCGCCGCGAACGCGAGTTCCCACGCGGAGAGACGGGACACGTGGGCCGCAACCATCGGATCATGCTGTCGTATCCAGAACAGCGCGATGAGAAGCACCACAATCGCGAACCAGCGAGCGGTGACTTTGGCGCGTTCGGAATCTCTTTCGCTTTCCCAGCCTTCGATGACCTCGGTCGGAGGCGCGGATGGGGTAGAATTAGCGGATAGGTTGACCATGATGCCCCTGTCCACAGGCGGGACGTGTCGCGGGAACGGAGAAAACACAGTGGCCTCGCGCAAAGCCGGAGAAGCGACCACCGGACGCAAGTATAACCAAAAGCCTCCCCGAAGTCAAGTTAACCCGCGAAAGCAGCCTCCGGCAGTCCGCATGGGGCTTGGGCTGGCGCTCGCCTCGCTGGGGTTTGCGGCCGCGACGCTGACCTACGCCTATCTTGCCACACACCCGCCGCGCCGCAAATTCACCCGAACGCCCGCGGAGATGGAACTGGAGTACGAGGAAGTCCGTTTCGCCGCTCGCGACGGGCTGCTGCTTTCCGGCTGGTTTCTGCCCGCGCCGTTCCCGGAGGAGGCGCAGGGGGTCGTCGTCCTCTGTCACGGCTACCCGCAAAACCGTCTGGAGATGCTGCCCTATGCCCGCTTTCTCCATGCCGCAGGTTTTGCAACGCTCGTGTTCGATTTCCGCGCTCTGGGACGCAGCGAGGGCAAAATGTGCAGTTTCGGGCATTATGAAACCGCCGACCTGATGGGAGCCTTAGACTACCTGGAGACGCGCTCGGATACGGAGGCGCTGGCGAAAGGCGTCTTCGGCCTCTCTCTGGGCGCCTCCGTCGCCATCCTCGGCGCGGCGCAGGACGAGCGGGTGGAGGCGGTCGTCGCAGAAGCGCCCTATCCCAATCTGCGAGACGCGCTGAATCGGCGCTGTCGCGTCGTCTTCGGGCCGCTCGGGGAGGGCGTCGCGACTCCGATCCTCTGGTGGGCGCGAAAGTGGCTGCCGGTGGATCCGTCCCAGGTCTCGCCCGCCGCCGTTCTCCACGCTCTCGCACCGCGCCCACTACTGCTGATTCAGGGCCAGAAGGACTTATTGGTAGACTGGCGCGATGCCGTGCGAATGGCAAAGACCGCACCGGAATCCACGGAAATCTGGCTGCTGCCGCAATCGGGCCATGCCCGCTGTTTCCGCGACGGAGGCGAAGCGTATGTACGCCGCGTGACCGAGTTTTTCCAGACCCATCTCAATCGAGGATAAGTGACGTGCTGCAATCGAGAAATCAGACCGGAGCGCTGACAGTCATCTGCGGAAGTATGTTTTCCGGCAAGACGGAGGAGCTGATACGGCTCGTCCGCCGGGCGATGCACGCCCGCAAGCGCGTTCAGGTCTTCAAGTCTGCGCTTGACACCCGCTGTGAAACGACCGTCATTCGCACCCACGACGATATGCGCTTCAACGCCTATGCCGTCTCCAACTCGAAGATGCTGGCGGATATGCTGGAACCGGGCGTTCAGGTGGTCGGTATCGAAGAGGTGCAGTTCTTTGACGATGGCATCGTCGCGCTCTGTCAGCGTCTGGCCGATCAGGGCATTCAGGTCTTTGCGGCAGGGCTTGACCAGGATTTCCGGGGGCAGCCGTTCAGTTTCATGCCGCAGCTTCTCGCCCTTGCCGACAATGTGATGAAGCTCCACGCTATCTGCAAAGTCTGTGGCGGCGAAGCCAGCCGTACCCAGCGCCTCGTCTATGGCAAGCCCGACGCCTGGGACGACCCTACGATCCTCATCGGGGCGGACGAAAGTTACGAAGCCCGTTGCCGTAAATGCCATGCGGTGCGAAATGTGCCCGGCAGCACGAAAACGAAGAGCCGGACGACAGTCCGCGCCACAAACCCGGAGGCGAAAGAGACCGTGCGCCCCCTGCGCCCGGCCCGCGCAGGCAGCAAAGCCTCTGCCAACGGAACGCACGAAAACGGCGCGGCGCTTTCGGGAATCACCGACGATCCGTCTCAACTTGAAATGTTTCCCGAACATGACAGTGGGATGTAGGCCGAGGAGGTTCTGTGCAGATCGTTCCCCGTTTTGACCTGCCCCGCCTGCTGAGTCGCGCCGGACTCGACGCGGCAAGCCGCGAATTTCCCGATCAGATCGAAATTCATCGTCTGACGGTGCGCGAAACGACGCCACTCGCCTATGTCTCCGGGCCAGCCCGCAAGGCGGTCTACCCGGACGGCAGAGTCGAAGGCCCCTACCCTCTCGCCGACCGACCCGCGCTGTCCGGGTTTATCGCGACCGTGATGACCGAAATCGGTGCGGAGCGAATCCTCGCTACTGTCCCGGAAGGCACCTTCTGGCTGAACAACAAGAGCATGGCCGACTACTTCGCCGAGGTGCCGGATGCCGTCCGCGTGTGCCGTTTCCTTCGCTCTCGCGGCCTCACGGACCGGTTTCAGGGCGGCTTCCTGCTGGTTCCCTCCCAGTTTTCCACAACCCTGCCTCTGCTCGCCGCGCAGACATACTCAGGCGGCGCGGATGTCCTCTTCACGGTTTTGAAACCCAGCATCCGCCTGACCGCAGTAGCCTGCCACCACTTCGATATCCACTTTGCCAGCCCGGATGCCGCGCTCGTGCAGCGCATCGCCGCTCTGACTCCACCTTCCCTGACCGCCGAAACCCTCGCCTTCCCCGAAATCCCCGAACTCTCCCCGGAGTAAGATCGGGCAGGAACTCCCTGCCATGCGGTCGAATCGTCTTTGACGAACTCCCGGTCGAGAACATGCGACCGTTTCCCAGAGTCGGGACTAAACAGCGAAAAGGAGCCACCCCTTGGCAAAGAAAGTCAGAATTGGCGTGATCGGAACGGGCGGAATCGCCAACGGAGCGCATCTGCCGGGCTACACCCTGATACCGGACGAGTGTGAAATCTTCGCGATTTGCGACATCGTGCCGGATGCCCTCGAAAAGACGGCGACGAAATACCCCAACATCCCCCACACGGTCAGCGACTACAAAGAACTGCTCGCCATGCCGGAGATTGATGGCGTCTCCGTCTGCACTCCGAACTTCGCGCATCACCAGATCACGATGGACGCGCTCGCTGCTGGCAAAAACGTGCTGTGCGAGAAGCCGATAGCGATGAACGCGGTGCAGGGCGCGGAGATGGTCGAGGCGGCGAAGAAGGTCGGGAAAATCCTTCAGATCGGCTACAACAGCCGCTTTCAGCCCAGCAACCAGGCGCTCAAACGCTACATTGATGCGGGCGAACTCGGCGACATCTACTATGCCCGCGCCCAGGCGTTGCGCGTGCGCGGCATTCCTGGCTGGGGCGTCTTCATTGACAAAGAGAAGCAGGGCGGTGGCCCGCTGATTGACATCGGGGTTCACATGTTGGATTTGACGCTCTGGTTTATGGGCCATCCTAAACCCATCGCGGCGAGCGGAATCACCTATCAGAAGTTCGGCAAGCGCAGCGATGTCGTCGGGTTCATGGGGCAGTGGGACCACACGAAATTCACCGTCGAGGACTTTGCCGCCGCGCTCATCCGCTTCGACAACGGCGCAACCGTCATGCTGGAGTCCAGTTTTGTCGCCAACCTCAAGCAGGAGACTCAGAACGTCACGCTGCTCGGAACGGACGGCGGCGCGGAAGCCTATCCCCTCTCCCTCACGCAGGAGAAGCATCGCACGGTTGTCTCCTACGAGCCGAAGATACCGGGAGGTAACAATCTGAATACGCACCACGCGGAGATGAAAGCCTTCGTGGAGTGCATCCGGGACGGCAAAGAGCCGCTGGTGACGGGCGAGCATGGCCTCATGGTCGCGAAGATCATGGACGCCATCTACCAGTCGTCCGAAGAGGGAAAAGAGGTACGCATCGGGTAGAATAGTTGACGTTTGCAGGCGCTGCCGAATGCGATGGCAGCGCCTGTCGAAACGTTACGCCGTCGGATTGCGTTAAATAAGAGGGAACGGGCTGCTCTCTCCGTATGCGAGTGCGCCGCCAGAACTCATTTCGCTTGAACCTATCCTTTCTGTCAACGCTGCTGAGGAAACCTTTGAATCTGGAAACACCACCTAACCGCACGGCGCCGATGCCCACGCCTGCCGAAACCGCCGTCATGCAAAAGCCCACGGTACCCAGCAGTGTGAACATCAAGCGGCTTCTGACCGGTATCGTTCTGGTCGCTGCCTTCGCGGAACTCTCCTATACCACCGTCAATATGTCCGCAATGGCCGTCTATATCAAGGACGGTATCCAAATAGATGTCCGCTGGATTGCCGTCTGCACCTACGTCTTCATTGCGATGGAGGGTCTGCTCAAGTCACCGATGGGGATTCTGGGGGACAGGTATGGGCGCAAAATCCTCATGGTGATCGGCCCTATCGTTTCCGTCGTCACGGCGCTGCTCACACCGCACGTCGCAAATCCCTACATTCTCGTTTTTCTGCGTATTCTGGACGGCGTAGGAGCCGCCGCGCTGTGGCCCGCCGCTTTCAGCCTCATTGGAGATCATATCCCGGAGGCCAAGCGGGCAGGCGCGATGAGCCTGTTCAATCTCGCCTATCTTGTCGGAATCGCGCTGGGGCCAGCACTCGGTGGCGGCGTGAACGATTTTACGCACCACTTCCTCGGTGTCTCCTTCCGCCACTCCAAGGAGGCTTCGTTCTATCTGGCTGCCGTCATGTTCGGTCTGACCGCGCTATTCGCCTATCTCTTTATTCCGAATGTTCCGCCTACCGCGCCTCAGCGAGGTGCCACGCAGTCGGTGGAAGGACACGCGGAAGGCGGCTTCAACTTCAGCGAATTTCTGAAGATGCTCGGGCGAATGCCGATGACTCTGCTCATGACGCTGGTTACTTTCTTCGGTGTCGGGCTGGTGATCCCCTATTTTAAGGTGTTTACCCTAGAGCATTTCCACCTCTCTGAGAGTCAATTTGGCTTGATGATGATCGGGCCAGCGCTCGTCGTCGCTTCCCTCGCCATTCCGCTCGGCAGGCTCGGAGACAAGATCGGCAAAGCCCGCGCCGTGCAGATCGGAATCGGTATCTGCACGTTTTCGTTCTGGCTGCTCGTTCTAATGTCGCATCAATGGATGCTGCTCATTCTCGGCTCTCTGTTAGGCATGGGTTCTGCCATCGCGTTTCCCGCCTGGATGGCACTGATAACGACGGAATGCGACGCGAGACAGCGAGGCGCCGTCGTTGGGGCAGTCGGCACATCCCAGGGCATTGGCGCGTGCTGTGGCGCGATTTTGAGCGGCTATCTCTACACAATACATTCCTTCCACATCGGTAGTCTGTTCATCCCAAAACATGGCGCCCCTTTCCTCGGCTGTGCCGTTATGCTGACCGTTGCGTTTGTAATGGGACTATTCTGCCTGCGCGACTCTCCCCGTTCTGTTCCCATGGCTGGCGAAACCCCTCCTTAACGCCCCCAGGATGCGAGACCGTTTTTGGACAGGATGAACAGGATTGACAGGATAGGATTTGAAGTCCATGAACTCACCCAACGGATGATTTGAACGTTCGCAGAGATCACTTTCCGATTTTTTTCCCTATCCTGTCAATCCTGTTCATCCTGTCCAAAGAGCATCCCAGCCAAATCGCCTCCTTCACTAATGGGTGAGGGAGGCGATTTGTTGTCCTGTCTGGAGGGGAGTTTTGAGGCTTCAGCGCAGGAAGGCTTCGGTCAGGCCCGCATCTACGGGGAGCATCTGCCCGGTGGTGAGGGCGAGACGCGGGGAGGCGAGGAGATAGGCGGCTTCCGCGACAAGCGCGGGAGTGACCTGTTTGTGCAGCAGAGTGCGGCGGGAGTAGTAGCCCGAGAGCTTACCGCGCAGGGCTTCCGTCGTTTCATTCTCGTCGTGTTCGATGCCGTATTTGACGAGGGAGGAGAGGACTCGTTCGCGAGGGAACTGCGCCGAGCCTTCAACGACGCTGGCCGGGGCGACCCCGTTCACGCGCACCAGCGGCGCGAACGTCACCGCCATTTCGCGAACGAGATGGTTGACGGCGGCTTTGCTCGTGTCGTAGGCCCAGCTTCCCTTCTTCGCAACGACCGCATTGGCGCTGCTGATGAGGACGATACTGCCTTCCGTTCCCTGCGCCTGCATCACCTCGTTGGCCTCATCCGCGATGAGCATAGAGCCGAGCAGGTTGACATCGAAGGTTTTGCGCCACTGCGCTTCCGTGATGCGCCCCTCCGCGTCCGGGGCGAAGAAGACCGCTGCCACCGCGATCACGACATCCACCCCGCCGTACTGCCGCACGACCTTGTCGAGAAGCGCCCTGACGGATTCGCGGTCGGTACAGTCCACCGACTCCGCGACAGCAATCTCCTTGCCGAAGGTCTTCTGAATGGTTCCGGCGACCTCCTGCGCGAGGTCGGCGCGAATGTCCGCAATGACGAGGTGCGCTCCCTCCTTCGCCAGACGTTCCGACACTGCCAACCCGATACCGACACTGGCTCCGAGAACAACCGCCACTTTGCGGCTCAGTTCGCGCTCCAGGGGCATTCGTTTCAGTTTCGCCTCTTCCAGCAGCCAGTATTCGATACCGAACGATTCGCTCAGGGGAAGCGCGACATAGTTGTCTACCACCCTGTCAGAAGGAATGCCGGACTGCGCGGGGAGATCATCGGCAAGGGCGGTCGCACCGGCCATGACGTTGATCGCGTTGACGTAAAACTCGCCCGTTATGCGGGCTTCGGCCTTGTTGCGCCCGAAACTAAACAGCCCGACGCCGGGAACGAGCGCGACCGTCGGGTTTGCGGAACGCATTGCGGGCGAGTCCGGCTGCCTGTTGTCCTCATAGTAGTGGGCGTAGTCGCGGCGGTAGCCTTCCAGCGCCTGTTTCGCGGCGGCAATAAGCGTCTCCGATGTGCCGTTCTGCGCGTCCCACTCCACGAACAGCGGGCGTACTTTGGTACGGACGAAGTGATCGGGGCAGCTCGTTCCCTGCCAGGCGAGACTTTTGGCCCGTTCGCTGTTGACGAACCGCATCACTACGTCACTGCCCTCGAAATGCCCGATCTGCGGCCCGACAGCCCCGCGTAGCATCGGCATCAGGGCGCGAGCCAGCGCGTCACGGTCGGAACGGGTCGAAACGGTCTGCCCACCGAATAGCTGCTCGCCCTTCGCCCCCTGTCGCGCCAGGACATACTGGCCGATCTTATCGAGGACGCACAGGGTGTTCAGGTAGCTTTCCCGCCCCGTCTGGCCCCAGGTAAAGAGACCGTGGGAGCCGAGCAGAATGCCGTCGCAGTCCGGGTTTTCGCGGACGGCATTTTCCAGCCAGAGGCCGAGTTCAAAGCCGGGGCGTTTCCAGGGCAGCCAGACGAGATGAATTCCGGTCTCTTTCCGCATACGTTCGAGCTGCGCCGGGCCGTTGGCGCAGGCTGCGAGGGCTATCGCCCAGTCAGGGTGCAGGTGATCCACATGGGGAAACGGCAGGAAGGCGTGGAGAGGCGTATCAATCGAAGCGGCGCGAGGGTTGTTGCCGAAGGTGCAGAGTGGGTAACGCTCCACCATCTCGTCCTCGAAGGCGACGCCCCGATACTGCTTCTTGAGGGCGTTCAGCCGGTCCATGCTCAAGGTGGCGAAGCCGTCGCGCTTGATGGTGCCGAGGTCGCCGCCGCTGCCCTTGACCCAGAGAACGGTCGTACTCTCGCCCGTGACCGGGTCCAGCATGGGAATTTTGGCGGAGGTGTTGCCGCCACCGAAATTGGTCAGGCGCAGATCGCGCCCCAGGAGATTCGAGCGATAGCGGAGCAGTTCCGCTTCGTCCATTCCCGTCGTCTCATCCTCGTCCCAAAGGTCTTTCAGTAGTTTGAGTTCCATGTCGCTCCTCTGTCGCCTCTCTGCACAGGGGTCACGGCCTCCTCAGATGCTCTCTGCCGGAACGGGCGCACCGGGGTTCGTGGCTCCGAGAATCAGGCTGGCCGTCCACCGCATCAGCATCAGTATACCCGGTTACCTCGGCGTGATTCGACAGCGTTTCGCGCATCTCTGTCAGCCATAAGCGAAATTCCTCCTCCTCACGGCATATTGGTATTTGGGATTCCAGCCATTCCTCCCGGCCCTGCGCCAGAGCGATTTCCCAGACCTCCATATACTCTCGCAGCAGGGTGTTCCAGTCTCGAAATCGCCGCTCTTCTATACCTTTGGGCAGAATCATTCTCGCTCCTCTCTCCCACACTACTCTTCAGACAGAACGCCGCTGCGCCGAACTATCTAACAAAACATCGCGCTACAGAGGAAATCGAAGCCTTCGTCGCGAAGAGAGCGCCATCTTGGAAACGCGAGTTGGCAAAGAGATTAGGACGCAGGAGGCGGGCGCATTGACGGATGAAGTATTGCTTATGCGATTGACCGGCGAAGATACCAGAGCGGCGGAGCAGGCATTCAATGTCCTGTTTCGCACGTATCATCTGATTGCTCTGGGAATGCTCCGCCGCAAGTATTTCGATGGCAATCGGGAAGATGCCGAAAACGCGGTTCAACAGGCGTTCGTTAATTTATGGCAGGCGCGTCACAGGCTGGATATCCCGAACATCGCTGCATGGAGAGGTCTCCTGCGATTGACGGCGGAACGCTGCTATATTGATATTGTCAAGGCCAAAAAACCGGAATTCGAACTGCCACCGGAATTGCCTATGGGTTCTGGTGAAGAAGAGATTGTGGAAACAATTCGGATCGCCTTTCTGCTCAACCGTCTGAACTTTGCCGCCGATGTTCTCTGGCTTGGCCTCGATCCCGCACTCACGCTGGAAGAGCATAACAGACGGCTGCTCGCCGCGCAGCTTTTCTATCTGGAGGAGTGGAGCCTTAAGGAAATCACGCAGATGCTCTCCCGTACGCGACCGGAAGAGGCGGCAGTCAGCATCAAGATTCTGGAGGGCTGGCTTAGAGACCCTGCGGTTCTGCGTCAGGTTGCCTACTCCCGGCTCTACTTCACCCGACTTGCGCTGACAGTGCATCTGCTCGGCTTGCCCGAAGAGACCGAAGCCGATCACCTGGAGACACTGCTGTCGCTATCGGAAGCGGGCCACAGTGCGCTGCCGGGGCTCGCAGAATGGAACTGGCACGAAGTCCATGCCATCCTCTGGCGTTACCACCGCAACGTTCTGCACACTGTTTCACCCGGTATTCCCCTCTGTACGCTGCAAGATTCTGAATTAGTGAAATTATTTGTTATATGTCGCAATAAATTTCCGTTTTCTCTAGTGATGAAAAACCTACTGTATATGACCCAGGGACAGCTTGGACATATCTGCGGCGAGAAGAAGACCGGCCTCTGGCGGCGGCTCGCGTTCCAGTACTGCTACCGCAACAGTCTGACCCATCAGGACATTCACGACCGGATTGAGCCTGCCGCGCAGCAGGTCGAGGCGAACGTCTCGCTCATCGTCCTGCAAGGATGGATTAGCGATCACCGCCTGTTGGGGCAACTGGCAGCGCAGTGCAAAAAACTGTACGAGGGAGGACTGGAATGAGTGATACGGACTTCGGCCCGGAACTCTCCCCGCAAGCCGGAGCGCTTCTCAGCGACCTGTTGCAGCGAATGGAGAGCAGCCTCCTGACAGATACTTCGGCGCCCGCCGTCGCGGAGATGGTGCGATACCTGTGTGGCGTTCTGCCCCCTCCAGAGACCAATCGCATCGAGAGCCGTCTGGTCACGATACCGGCCTCGCGCAAAGTCCTCCGAGAGGTGCGAACCGAGCTATTGCATTTGGAGGTGCAGACGTGGGCTGCCGTAGCGCTGGCGGCGCAGGACAATGGGCGCAGCGCGGAGGTTGCGACGGTCTGGCTTGCCCTCACCGCCGAGCAGGTCGCCGCCGCACAGCAGGCTCCCGCACTCTGGCTGCGAGAGGGGTTGGAACAGATACACCTACAAGCCGGGGCGGGCATCGCCACTGCCCAGACCGCCTTGAACGCCTTCCTCGCCTACAGTTCCCACTGGAACCGACCCGAACGCGGTCTGGCCCCTGCCTGGACGAGAGGCAAGGCCACAGACATCGGTGAGGACAGGGAGGCGATAGAGATGGCGGAGATAGCCCCCTGCCTCGCCTGGATCACCGCAGCCTTTGATAGCACGGGTACGCTCACTGTCATCCTCACCCTCGAGGCCGATACAGGACTGCCTGCCGCCGGTTTCGATGGGCGGGCTGTCCGGCTCTCGCTCAGGGTGGGAACAGAACTCTGGCCGCTGGCAGAGAGACCGCTAACCGAAGGGAGCGCCATCTGGACGATTCCTGAGTTCGGCGCTGTGCTGCAAGACAGTCTGGACGAGATCGCTGCTGAGTCTCTACACGTCGCCTTTGCCGATTCCCCGGCCTCTGTGTCCTCTTTTCCGGCGACCCTGCGCGTCGAAGCCCTGGATGCCAGCGGAAGGCAGGTCTCCGAGGCACCCACCTCCTTACAATTTTTAGAAGCGCCGCGCTGGGCAGGAGGAGAATTCTTCGCCCTTGTCGTATTACCCCCTGAGATGCCCCTTCGTTATCCCGGATATTCGCTTCGGCTGGATGTCGCGGTGACCGCAGACCATTGGCAGCATCTCGGTGCATGGACGCTCGTTGACGGAGACAACACGCCCCGCACTCTACAGGCCGCCTGTCCCGGCAGTCTGGACGCAATCCTCTCCACTGTCGCACTGCTCCGAGCGCAGATACGCCCCCCGGCTTGATAAAAAAAGTAAGAGAGATAGACCCTGAGCAGGTGGGTGTCGTTCGGGAAAGGTCATTCGGTGAGTCCGCATCTACTGGACTTTCGTCTCACCGTCACGGGTCTCAATAACGGCGCGGACTACAGCGTCTCCCTCGACGATTGTGTTACCGGTGCAAACATTGGATTGGTTTCGGCAGTGCCGTTCGATCGGTCTCGACTGCCTCTGAAGTCTTTGCATCTCCTGCGGCGCTATGCAGAAAAGCGGCTGCCGGAGGAACTGCTTTTTGAGGTTGGCACATCCCTGGCAAATTTGCTGCTGCCGGGGAGGATTGCGGACGTCTTGCTGGCAAAGATTTTGCAGCATCCGACCGCGCCGGTCTCCTTGCGTCTCAACATTCAGCATCGTGACCTCGCTACGCTCCCCTGGGAGTTCCTCCGCCTCGACGCGGCCCGCGCTCTGGAACCGAATGGCTGGCTCTTCCTGAATGCCCGCCTGACACTGCGCCGCGAATCTCATCCTCTCAAAGAGATCCTGCCGATTCCGAAAGACGACATCCGGGTCTTACTGGCTTGGGCCGACCCCTGTACGTCGCGTTTTCCGCCGCTCATGAATCTGGACGCCGAAGTGCTGGCAGTGCAGACGACTCTGAGGCAGTGCGGTATCTCAAAAGGGAATATCCATCTGCTGGCCGATGCCAACTGTAAAAGCCTCGAAGAGGAGATACAGAAACGGAAGCCGCATCTGCTGCATTTCATTGGGCATGGGGAGAACGGGCTGACGGACGGTAGGCTGATCCTGATCGGCTCGGAGCGGAGCGGAAAGGCGATCCTACTCGGAGAAACGCTGGCGGAGTGGCTAAAAGACTCTCCGATTCGGCTCGTCATACTGGCCGCCTGTGATTCCTCTGGAGTGGCAAGGTCGCTGGCGCAAGCGGGCATTCCTGCGGTCGTCTCAATGCAGTTGCCGCTTCGGGACGATGTCACGGCGTTGCTGGCGAGGAGTTTCTATCTGGCGCTCCTCCAGCCGCTTCCCGTCGAGTCTGCTCTCGCGCAGGCTCGGCTAGCGCTCTCTGGAACAGGGCCAGGCTGGGGCGTGGCGACGCTGACCACCTGCGCGACGGATGGCAACCTGTTTGTTCCGTCCGCACGGTTTACGGTTCCCTACCCGCGCAACAAGAACTTCGTGGGACACCAGTCCGTTCTGGAAGAGATGCACCACTGTCTGGTCGGGCCCGATCCCTCTCCGGTAGTCTTGCTGGGGATGGGCGGGCTGGGCAAGACGCAACTGGCGTCGGAGTACGCCCATTGCTATCGCGACTACTACCCCGGCGGCGTCTACTGGATCAAGGCGGGGTCGAACAAAAGTGTTCTGGAGGAGATGTGGCGTATCGGGGAACTCTGTTCGGTTCCGATGAAAGACAATGTAGATGCGGCGGATGCGCGTTCCGTGCAACACGTTTTGCAACAGTGTACCGAACCGACACTGCTCATCTATGACAATGTGACCTGGGAGAACGAAGGGCAGCACGAGGACGAGGAGCCGCCCGAACTCTATCTGCCAGTAACAGGGGCGTGCCGCATCCTGGTGACGACCCGACATGGCGCTCTGAACGCCCATCTCACTGCGTCGAAGGCGTGTATCTTCGATGACCAGCAGCTGACCCTCGTGTCTTCGGAAGCCCTTTGTCTGCTCACAGGAAACAGGGAACTGCCCGCGTCGGAAATTGAGGCTGCGATGGAGATTATCGAGACGGTCGGCAGCCTACCGCTCGCCCTGGTTCTGGCCTGCGACTATGTACTGCGTCATCGCATCAAGTATGCAAAGTATCTCACCTATCTAAAGAGCAACCCGAAAGATCTACTCTATAACGCTGTTTTCAAAGCCATCTCGCTCTCCTACCATGCGCTGAAACCAGGGCCGCAGCATCTTCTGGCCCTGCTCGCCTGTTTCGACCGTCAGGGCATTCCGTGCGATCTGGCGTTTCAGGCATCCGGCTGCCACAGCGAGATGGATTTCGGCCACGACTTGTATGCGCTGACAGAGTGTTCGCTACTCTCGCATGAAGAAGAGGACAACCGGCTGACCATGCACGAACTGGTACGGGTCTTCGCGCTCGGCGAACACGAATCGGACAGGGTGCGTTCTGCTGCCAACGCCGTTGCCGGATTGCTCGCCGAGCAACTCAAGGCGGCAAACGCCACAATGGATTGGAATCGAATGCGCCGCGAACTGCCCCACTGTCGCGCCGTCAGCAAGGTCTGCCGACTGTTCGGCTCCGACCCACTCTATATTGCCCTCCTACTGGCCCACGCAGAATACCTCCTCGAGCACCGCGAGCTGACGGCTGCCGGGGAGGGTTGCGAAGAAGGCATCGCCCTAACTGATCACGATGCAAACAGCAAACTTACCAATGCCCATTTCTGGCGACTCCGCAGCGAAGTTCACATGACACAGGAGGAGACGCCTTCGCCGTATACAATGGAATGTGTCGAAAAAGCCCTTCGGATCGCTCTGGCAACTTTGCCGGACGATGACCCAGAGTTATGGCATTTTTACAATAGCAAGGGCCTTGTCCTCAAAATGGCAGGCTGTACAGAGGAGGCTCTCGACTGTTATCAGATGGCGCTGTACCTCTGCCGCCGGGCTGACGGTGACCGACGGGAGGCGATTGCCCTGATAACCCACAATATAGCAGCGCTCTATGAAAAGAAAGGAATGTATGATCAGGCCCTTTGGTTCTACCGGGAAGCGATGCAGTTGCTCGAGGAAATATACGGCTCTGAGCACAGCAAAATTGCCGTTCGGTTGAATAGCATCGGGAGAGTTCACTTCGCACTCGGCGATTACGAAGAGGCTCTGGTACATCACAAACGGGCGCACGCCATTCATTCCAAGACTTATCCGCCCGGGGACATGAATGTCCTGATGTCTCTCTACTACATTGCCATCTGCCTGCTGAAACTTTCACAGCCCGAAGATGCAAAACTTACCTATGACGAAGCCATGTCCGGTCTGCGCGATCGCCTCGGTTCGGAACACGCTTTCTATAAACAGTTGCAAGACAATTGGCAGCGGCTAAGCGACAGCCCTGCTGGAGAAAACGACAATGCGCCCGATTAGCCTCCTCTCTTATACCTTCGCTCTTGCTCTCGCCTGTCTCAGCTATACTGCCCAGTGTCAAACCACATCGCCTCCTGGCACTAATACGCCACTGATTCAACCTAGCTCTCTCTCAATTGGCGAGGACAAGAGTTACCTTACCTCAACCGTTGGAGAGACATATCAGGCACTAAAATATCTTGCTGATTTGGTAAATCGTGGCGCTCTCCTTCAACGTTATCGCGAACCCGCTTCGGATTACAAACTTGAACTGCCTAAATCATTGTTCAGTTTCAGTTCCAGACTGAAGTCAGATCGTAAAACTTCATCGTTTACCCCTGAGATTGTCTACTCCGATACATTACTAGGAGTAGATGTAGGAGTTCAGGATGTAACAGTGTTTAGTCACAACCAAGTATTTAGCGGCCCCGGCATCTCCCTGAGAGCCGATTTATCGCCGTCACGTATCACTTGGACTAAGGCTTATCGTACATACCGACGTAAACTAAAAGAGTCAATCCAAAATCCCCCGCAGGCATCTTACCTTGAGTACCAAGATATCAAGGCTCTTGATCTTCAGCAAAAGAATAATCTCGTTTCCTCATTCTTCAATGAAGGCTCAGTGAAAGAGGAGCGTGCAGAGTTTCTTGAAAGGTTCATAGCATCTGGCACAAAACTAAGACTATCTACTGTTTTCGCGGAGCAGTGGCTAGCATCTAATGAATTTCTCACGGGCGGGATAAGTCTTTCACAAGTGTTTCCTACTCGTTGCTATAAAAGTACAACTGAACGAATCTGGGGTATTGTTCCACGAGTTGCCGCACAAGCCTTGCTACAGACCCTTTCTAACTCGCAAGTGATGGCTCTGAAATTGCCTCGCTACTCCTCTGCAGTGCGGACCAGTCTCGGTCTATCTCTCCAGAATAATATTCCTCATATCACTGCACTTGATCAGAATGCTGTAGATGTACAGAGTGTGGATGTAACCAATCTTGGCAGGTGGACATTCCAACTCGGAGGGGAGTACGTTTTTAGAAACGTGGTTGATGGGGATGAGAGTTATGGAATTTACTCGCGGTTTAGATCTCTGAAAAGTCATACGGAAACTACTCTCTCACTGAGCCGAACCCCAAGTCAGGATTACCAGTTTGGACTTGGCTTTAGTTTTACATTCGAATAGTCTCGTCACGATAGCTGTACTTTTATCATCCAGGAAACGGACTCTTGTCAGCAGACAAAACACTGCTGAGGAGCGTCCGTTTCCTGGAAGGGGAAGGATATTATTTACGCTTTTTGCGGCGAATTGCGAGGAGTACAGTTCCAATTCCGACGATGGCGAAGGCGGATGGTTCGGGAGTTGCCGCAGAGGGCGTAACGTCGAATTCCACGACGCGATTGTTTCCACGATCAACTGCAAAGAGGTCCGAATGTGTCAAGGTCTCTGAGACAAAACTGTCCACTTTTTTTATGTAGCGCGCCAATGCCTGCCCGGTAGTCTCTTCCGGCGGCTTGGCACCCGTAGCGCGCGGCTTTCGCCGTCGCCCTCGGCGCTCGGGCACGCAGCGCCGCGACCAACGAGTGCAGATCCGCTTTGGAGCGCGTTCCTCCCGTGGGGAGGATGCGGGCCGTTACGTCCCGGCTTCACAGACCGCTTCTGCCGGGCAATTAATAAAGACCATTTCCGGCAGGCGAGACACCTGCGGATGACCCTTGCGAAAGCGCTCCGGACATTGGGCAAAAGCCGCATCCAGGGTTGCCTGGCGCTTGGTCAGCACCGCCTCCGCTTCCTTATAATGCACCTGAGACGGAGTGAGAAGCGCGATCCCCGTGTGATAGTGCTCCTCGTTGTACCAGACGAAGTATTCCCGGCAGCAATCTTCGGCCTCCGAAAGGCCCGCGAAACGCGCCGGAAAATCCGGACTGTATTTCAGGGTCTTGAAACCTGCCTCCGAAAACGGGTTGTCATTGGAGACCCGAGGGCGGCTGTGCGAGGCGCGAACGTCCAGGTCCGAAAGCAACTGCTGCACCGACTTACTTTTCATCGGCGCGCCCCGATCGGCGTGGACGGTGAGTTGGCCGGGCTGAACCTTGTGTTTGGTAAGCGGAAAATAGCGCACACCTTCCGTCAGGGTGAAGGAAGGTGCTATAACACGGGGTGAAGTTGGCGGATGTTCGAGTTAGCGGCTGAACTTTGCGGGGATGCGAAACTTCGCCTGGATAGGTTCAGACCAGGGCAG
>JBBRLP010000001.1:0-170054 GCA_038231295.1 Chthonomonadales bacterium | reverse complement strand
ACACGTCTGCCGAGACGTCTTTTGTCAGGAAAAGGCGAGATTGGCGTCTGTTTGTCAGTAAAATCGACGATCAACCCGCTCTGTGGCATTCTTGGCGGACAAACCAACCACGGCGACAGCCGACTTTTGAAAAAGGCTCTGCTATCAAAAAATAAACGCACAGGGGCCGGTTGGCCCGATGCGTTTCGGGCCACAGTTTCCAGATGAACCACTTGCCGGTACGTTCCTTGCCTCGCCCGATGAGCATTGCGTCGCCGTGATGCAGCCTTCTCTCTCGAAAGAGTTTCAGTTCGTTCTGGTTTCGGACGACGGCAAGCCGACTCGACCGGCGGCTCCTGCAGGGGAAACAGTGCTGGCCTGGCTTCCTGACAGTAAGGGAGTCATTACGCTCGCCGATTTGTCCACGTTCGCTCTCAATATCCGTTATTTCGACACGAGCAAGGTAGAAACGATCCGTCAAGTAAATGACGGGGAGTGGCCTTCGTTCCTTACCCTTCCTGACCAGGGCCAAAGTTTTCAGATCAGTGGTCTCTACTACAGAAGCGGTCTGCCGGGCTATAAGAGCAAAAACTACCCCACGATGCGGTTCCGAGAGTTCGATATTGATCACCCGGTGAAGGTCCTGCGAGAATGGCAGACTGCTGTTCCTTCCAGGCCGGACTTTGGGAATGCGATAGCCTCCCCGGATAACAGACATCTGCTCTGGACGACGTATTCGCTCAAGCCCTCCAGGATTACACAATGGTTCGAGCAAGTCATGCCTTCCTGGGCGCAATACCCTCACCCGCGTATCAGTTTCTATATCAGCGATCTGGACGGCAGCCATTCTCACTCTGTCATGCAGGAGTTATGGGGAAAAGAGAAATGCACTGATCCCCAATGGACGCCGGACAGCAAGCATCTGTGTTTCGTCTATAAAGACCAACTCTACTTTGTGCCAGTGGACTGAAAGCCGTTCCGAAGCGATGCCAAGACACAAACGAAAACTCTATACCCTGGGATGTATTCTGGTGGTCTGTGCTGTCGGGATAGGATCGCTGCTGATGATACCCCGCGTCCCGAACCCACTGGAAAATGCCAGAGCCATAACACAAACCTCCGGCTGGCTGGTGGATAACCGCAGCGCGAGTCTCGCTCCAACGTACTATTGGAGCGCGGGAGATGCGGTGACCTATTTCGGCAGGGGAAGCGATGGGACGCCACATCTGTTTCAGCGCACGGTCAATGGCGGTGGCAAGGAGGCGCAGGGCAGGGAAGGCCCTGCCGTGCATCTGCGGAATGGCTATTCGGGCCAGCTCTCTCCCGATGGAAAGTGGTTTGTGGAGTGGCATCAGAACACACTGCGGCAGCATATTCCCACGTTTATCTCGATGGAGGGAAAGCAGCAGACAGAGGGGAAACCGACGTGGGCGATGGGGGGCATCTGGACGCCCGGAGAACCTGCCCGGTTGCTATGCGGAGTCTGGCGCAAAGAGGCCGCGCTGGATGTCTACAATCCCACATCGGGAACGGTCGAGAAGATTGCCTTTCCTGGGCTGTCGCATTTCAATCTGCCTGAGAGTGTGGATGCAAGCGGAGAACTCATCGGTTTCAAGGAATCCAACTTCATCCTCCACTATCCGGGCTACCAGGGAGTAGCATTCCACACCAATTACCCCTCTATACACTTGGATCGTGTCTCTATGGCGCACCCGGAGGCAGCGCCCGAAGAGTGGAAGGTGTCCGTTCCCGAAGAGATACGGCAGGGTATATGCCTGCTCTCCCCGACCCGAGACCGTCTGCTATGGTCAGGTAAGGTAGAGTTGACTCCCGGATTGTTAAAGAGACTCTATGGCCTGATCCCGAGCCTCAAATACGCGCAGAACTCCGATTATCGCTGGTATGTGTCCGGCCTGCACGGAGAAAACATTCACGAAATCGCGGGGTATACGATGCATCCTACCCCCACCTTCACACCGGAACCCTACAGTTCGCCACAATGGATGCCAGACGGCAGGCACATCAGTTTCATCTACCGGAATACCCTCTACACACTGCCCGTAGACTGAAAAAGGGAAGCAGGTGTTAGAGGGCGGCGATGATGGCGTCGGTGATCTGCGTAGTAGTGGCGGTGCCGCCGAGGTCGCTGGTGACGTTCGCGCCTTCCAGCAGGACTTTATTGACGGCGTGTTCGACGCGGTGCGCGGCTTCGCCTTCGTTGAGGTGCTTGAGCATCAGGACAGCAGAGAGGATGAGGGCGATAGGGTTCGCGAGGTTGCGTCCGGCGATGTCAGGCGCCGAGCCGTGAACGGCCTCGAAGAGCGCGACCCCGTTTTCGCCGATGTTCGCGGAGGCTGTCAGTCCGAGGCCACCGATTAAGCCCGAGGCGAGGTCGGAGAGGATGTCGCCATAGAGGTTCTCCATAACCATGACATCGAACCGCTCCGGACGCATCACCATCTGCATACAGGTGTTGTCCACAATCAGCTCTTCGTACTCGATTTCGGGATACTCGCGGCTGGCCCGACGCACACACTCCAGAAACAGTCCGTCCGCGAGTTTCATGATGTTGGCTTTGTGGACCGCGGTCACTTTCTTGCGTCCATGCTGCGTCGCATAGAGAAAGGCGTAGCGGCCGATTCGCAGGCAGGCAGTCTCCGTGATGATTTTCAGGCTCTCAACGACGCCGGGAACAACGATATGTTCCAGGCCGGAGTAGAGGTCTTCGCTGTTCTCCCGAATGACGACGAGGTTGACGTTTTCAAAGCGGCACTTGACTCCCGGAAGCGTTCGCACGGGTCGGACATTGGCATAAAGATTGAGCCGCTTGCGGAGCGCGACATTCGCGCTGGCGAATCCACCGCCGATAGGGGTGGAGAGCGGGCCTTTCAGCGCGACCCGGTTGCGGACAATGGAGTGAACCACTTCGTCGGGCAGCGGAGAGCCGTACTTGATAATCACGTCGGCTCCTGCCTCGACGCGCTCCCATTCGATCTTGACCCCGGTCGCGTCCAGGACTCGGACGGCGGCCTCGGACACTTCCGGCCCGATCCCGTCGCCGGGAATCAACGTTATGGTATGCATCTTGTTTCCTCGTTTTTTCATAGTGGGTACACCTGGCTGACTATTCAAGACAGGACGGGCGAAATCCTGTAGAAAACGCGGTAAACTTGCATTGGGAAGCGAAAATGCCACCGAAGGAGGAACGCACACCGACCCTCAAATGGTATAATCAGATAGGATTGTGAAATAAGGCACAGGCTAAAGACCCTGCCTCTTCGGAACGGAGAGAAGATCATGCCGACACTGCTACGGGAACGAACGCTCCCCACCCTGCGCTCGATAGACGACATCGCCGACAAAGTTTTCGCCAACGAACGGTTGACAGCGGAGGATGGCGTTCGCCTCTTTCATCACCCTAACCTGCCGGAACTGGCGTCTCTCGCGGACCATGTGCGCCGCCGTCTGCACCCCGACACGAATCACATGGTGACCTATGTCGTGGGCCGCAATGTCAACTATACCAACGTCTGTTGGGTGCGCTGCAAGTTCTGCGCCTTCTACCGCGTTCCCGGGCATGAAGAGGGCTATACCCTAAGCCGCGACCAGATTTTCGAGAAGATTCAGCAGATGGTAGATGTGGGCGGTATCGAGATTCTGATGCAGGGTGGTCTCAATCCTAAGCTTAAGATCGAATGGTACGAAGACCTGCTCCATGCCATCAAAGAGAAGTTTGGGGCTTACGGGGTCATCCTCCACGCCTTCTCTCCGGCGGAGCTCATCTATATCGCGAAGATCAGCCAGTTGTCACAGGCGGAGATGTTCCGGCGGCTGAAGGCGGCAGGGCTGGACAGCGTACCTGGAGGCGGGGCGGAGATATTGACAGACCGAGTGCGCCAGACGATCTCCCCTTACAAAGATACGGCGGACGAATGGCTGGACTGTATGCGGGAGGCGCACCGGGCGGGGCTAAAATCCACGGTGACAATGATGTACGGTTCGGTGGACACGGTAGAGGATCGGGTCGAGCATCTCGTCCGCTCCCGTGAACTTCAGGACGAGACGGGCGGCTTTACCGCTTTCATTCCCTGGTCTTTCCAGCCCGATGGAACGGAACTGGAAGGGGAACGCGCCTCCGCTTTCGACTACCTGCGGACTGTCGCCGTCGCCCGTCTCCTGCTCGACAATATCCCACATATGCAGGCCAGTTGGGTCACCCAGGGGCCGAAAGTCGCGCAGGTCGCCCTAGGCTACGGCCTCAACGACTTCGGTAGCACCATGATGGAGGAGAATGTCGTCTCGTCAGCGGGCTGTGCCTTCACCATGCCTATCGAAGAAATGGAACGCCTCATCCGCGACGCAGGCTACGAACCAATGCGCCGCACCACGCAGTATCAGCTCCTGCCCAATGGTGTTCCCGAAGGGTCTCCCCTTCTGAAAGTCTTCGGTGGTTAAAAAAAACCGTCATTAAAGTGCAAACGTCTTGCAGACGGAAATGCCTTGTTGGTTGGCAGGGAGCGCAGGGCGTTGTCGGAAAGTGGTTCCCCACCCCCCCAGAACAGGCGCTCCGACGAGAATGGGCTTCTGAAGGTTGCGTCCGCAGGACGCCCGCCCTTTCTTGCCGGGTACGTTTTTGTACCCGGCACAGGAACGTGCCGGGCTGGAAAAAGCGGTCGTCCTACGGACGAAGGTTACAGAGGCTTACCATTGTCAGTTACCTTTGAGAGGCAGAGAGATAGGGAAGGGATTGGGGCATTTCCGTCTGCAAGACGTTTGCTTTTTAATGACGGGGGTTTTCAACCCCCGGTAAATCAGGGCGGGGGGTTTCAACCCCCGGAGACTTTCAGAAGGGAAGTATTTACGAGCAGAGCTGGCGGTAGAGGCTGATGACGCGGCGGACGTAGGCTTGCGTTTCGCGGTAAGGGGGAACGCCTTTGTATCTCTTGACGGCGTTTTCGCCTGCGTTGTAGGCGGCCATCGCGAGCGCAACCTGCTCGATGCTCATGCCACCGCCCGGCATGGACTTGTCGGCGAAGAGGGCGAGGCGGCTGCGGAGGTAGGCGACAGATCCGCCGAGGTTCTGGACAGGATCGTAAGGGTTGCTGACGCCGAGGTCGCGAGCCGTCTCCGGCATCAACTGACCTAACCCCTTGGCGCCGGAATGCGAGGTGCAGTTCGGGTCGAATTCGGACTCGGCGATAATCATGGAGACGACCAGGCGCGGGTCCACATCGTAACGGTCGGCGAAGTTCAGTAGATGGTAGGCGATGGTGCCGACCTGCTCTGGGCGAAGCCTGGGATTCACCTTCGCGATATAGTTGTAGTACGGCACGAAGAGCGGACGCGCACGTTCGGATAGCCCACCGGAGAGATCGCCCGCCTGACCGGGTGTAAACCGCACGTCACTTCCCTGGATCGAAGCCACTGGCACACTTCTCTGCCGCACCGAGCGGCTGGCGAGATCGTGCCAGCGCTGCTGTTCCTGTCGTTTGCGTTCCGCCGCCTTGGCCGCTGCCGCCAACCGCGCCTCTTCCTCCCGCTCCACTGCTGCAACTGTGCTGTCATGGGCGACGGCAAGTACTTTCAACGGGATGACATTGCCGTTTCCGCCTTCCATCACCTGGGCCAGAACGCGCAGCGAGGGCGTTGCGAACTCCCGCACGACCGGGGCTTCCGAGGCGGGAATCTCCAAAACAGGCGCCGAATGGTCGTCCAGTTGCAGCATGATAGAGAGACTCTGATCCGAACCGATTGTTCCCCCCACGCGCCCTTTCAGTTCCAGAGTTTTGCCAGTGTAATGGCCTGGACTGGCCTGTACGTCGGCATAAGTCAGGGAACGGTTGGTGTGCTTGAGATTGCGGAGACGGACGAATTCGGGGCCGGTGCTGGCATGGGCGGGAAGCAAGGCAAGGCTGAGAACGCCGACACACAGCAGGGAAGCGTAAAGACGTGGGGAGCGAATAGTCACGATGGCGGACCTCATATCCCAGGGTACAGCAAACGAAGAAGGTAAAGCGGAGAGAACGGGATTCGAACCCATGGTAGCCCTTACGGGCTACAACTGCTTAGCAGGCAGCCGCTTTCGACCACTCAGCCATCTCTCCGCGACAGAACCTATTGTATCATAGCGCCCGCCAAAAATCAATATCGCGCTGGAAAAAGACTGTCTGTGACAAATTCCACACTCGCGCAGCCAATAACTCCACAGCCGGATTCCTATGCAAATGCACCTTCTATATGTTATCCTTTAACAGATAGTCACACAATGGCTTTCCCTTGGAGAAAGACCCTATGCCCAATCCCGACCCGGATCTGATTGTCTGCCAGCGTGCCCAGCATCGCGACCAGGCCGCCTTCGAACAACTTCGTGCCAAATACCGGCGCGTTGTTCTGAAGGCGATTCAGAATCGTGTCTATCATGGCATCTACGCCGACGATCTGGAAGACCTGGAACAGAAGGTCTGGATCGAGGTGTGGCGTTCCCTCCCCAATTTCCGTGCCTCCTCAACCTTCCTCACCTGGCTATTCAGCCTGACCGGCAACGTTGTACTCGACTGGATCGGACGCAAACGGCGCGAGATTCCCACCGTGGAAGCGATCGTCTACGAAGCCTACAGCGACGATGGCGAGCAGGAGCGTCAGACCTTCCGTCATGTCACCCTGTACGAAGCGATCAAAAATCTTTCGCCGCCCGAACGAGAAGTCATCTGTTTGAGCTATTTGGTACAACTAACGAATCAGGAAATATCCGAACAACTCGGTCTGCCGCTCGGAACTGTCAAGAGCCGCATTCGCTCAGGTCTAATAAAACTGCGGGCCGGGTTGCAAATCAAGGAAATTGAGGAGAAGTCCATCCTATGAGACCCCCCATTTCGGAGGCACAGGTGGATCGTGCTATTGCGTCAGCGTTCGCACTTATGGAGAGCGAACAGACTGCCACCCCCCACACGATTATTCACGAACTGATCGGCCTGGATCGCTACCGCCTGTATATGGGCTGTCCCGACCCCGAGCGACTGGCCGCGTATGCCGAAGAGAATCTGCCTTTCGAGGAGGCCCTTCGGATGGCCGTCCACGAGAACGCCTGCCCGCTCTGCCGCGCCGAAATCACCGACCTGCGCGGCTTTGTGCGCCAGTCTCCAGCGCATCTCTTCGCCGAGATGCCCGTCTGGTCCACCCCGTTTCAGCAGCGCATCGGACTACAGGATCAGTTGAGCGCGGCGCTGGAAGAAGGAGAGAGCCGCTGCGTCGCGCTGACAGCGCCTCCCGGAATGGGCAAAACGCGCCTCCTGCTGGAGACCGCCGTCGAGCAGAGTTTCCACTACCCGGATGGCGTCTGGTATGTTCCCTGCGGACAGGTGCAGGACGAGCGTCAACTGCTGAATGAGATTGCCACTGCCGCCAATCTGCCCTTTGAGCGCCGTGCCGCGCCCTCAGAGCAGTTACGGCGTACTCTGGCAGCCAAAAATGCTCTGATGGTACTGGATGATGTGCAGACGACGGGTCCGGCGCTGCGCTTCGTGGAGGAGATAATGGCAGGCGGCTCGGAACTGCGCGTACTGGCAGGCAGCCGCTCGTCCATTCCCCTCAACGCCTCCCGTTCGCTTTCGCTGACTCCGCTCGATATGCCGCGCCGCTCTGAGGCCCACGATAACCCGCTGGACAGTGCGGCGGTTCGTTTTTTTTATGCGTCTGCTCAAACGTTTGAGCAAACAAGTCTGCCAACCGACCACGCCACTCTGGAAGCCATACAAAGTATTTGCAGCCGTGCCGAAGGGAACCCGCTGGGCATCGAACTCGCGGCGGCGCGTGGTCAGCAGATGTCGCCGCAGGAGATCGCCGAGAGGCTACAGCGTTTCGAGCCGCCGTCAGGGACATCCGCTCTGGAAAGCCTGCTCGCCTGGACGATCCACCTACTCACTCCACGTGAACAGCGGCTGCTGCGAAATCTGTCAGTCTTCACAGGCAGTTTCGCGCCCGGACAGGCGGAATCGGTGTGCGAGGAGGCGCAGACAACTCTGCTCCTGGAAAACCTGACCCGTCATGCGCTGGTACAGCCGATCCAGACTTCCGCACAGACCCGGTACAGACTGCTTGACCCGGTACGCGGCTTTGTCCAGGCGCACTCCCTTACGGAACTGGCTGAGACACGACGGCGACACGCGCTCTATTTCCTGGGATTTGCACGCCGACACGCGGAGAAGCTGGACGTGCAGGAGCAGGTCGAAGCCATGCAGGCGCTGACCACCGACCTCCCAAATCTGCGCTCTGCCGTCCGCTGGGCGCAGGACGAAGACGAGCGATTTGTCCTCGGCAGTTTCGGTCTTGCGCTTAACCGCTACTTCTTCCTCAGCGGGGATTGGCAGGAGGGCGTCGAAGGACTGCGCCGCGCTCTCACCACGTTCGAGCGTTCCGCCGAGAGGGCGAAGTTCGACCGTGCGCGGCTTTCCCTGGCTGGCAGCCTGACAAACAAGGGCGAATTCGACGAAGCGGAAACTCTGTACAATAGTGTTGCAGCGGAAGCGATCTCCCGGAATGAAACGGAACTCCTGGCGGAGGCTCGGCATGGCCTCGGCAATATCGCGCAGCGCCGACGCCGCTATCCCGAAGCCACTCTCTGGTTTAGCGAAGCGCTGAACGGGTTTGAGCGCACCGGCAATGTCTGGTTGGCGGTCATCTGTCGGCTCAATCTGGGCTGGGTGAAATCCCGTCAGGGCGAGTTCAAGGAGGCTGAGGCGCTGCTCAAGGCGTGTGTGCCTGCGCTGCGAACTCGCGGAGACCGCTATCCGCTCGGAGACGCCCTCTCCAGTCTGGGGAATATCGCCCGGCTGCAGGGCCGCTGGGAAGAAGCACGACGCTATTTCGAGGAGTGTCTGACCGCACGGCAGGAAGTAGGGTATGTCAGTGGTATCGCGGCGATGATAAACAACATCGGCGAGACCTGGCAGGCATCTGGCGACTTTGTGCGGGCGGAATACTGCTATACCGAGGCGGCTCGCCGCTACGAACAGCTCGGCAATAAACGCGACCTCGCTTCGGTCATCGCCAATCAGGGTTCTCTTGCCCTGGAGCGTTCCGAAAAAGTACGGGCGAGAGATCGCTTTGAGGAGGCTCTGCGACTGGTGCAGGAGACGGGAGACACGCATACTGCCGCCCGGCTGCGCCGTGATCTGGGCCGACTGGCGGAGTCCGAAGGGCGGCAGCGGGAGGCAGCAGCCCACTATCGGGAAAGCCTGCTCCAACTGGATCGCCTCGGCGCGAAATCGGATGTCGTCCTCACGCTGTTCCATTATGGCCGGCTCGCGGCGAGTCAGAATGCAACGCGAAACGCGGGCCTGCTGCTCACGATGGCCGCGCAGATGGGAACACAACTTCAACTGCCGGAATCCGAGGCGATCCAATCGGCGCTTGTGGCTCTGGAAAAGAGGCTCGGCAAGGAGATGCTACGCCAGCTTACTCTCCAGGCCAGCACCGCGACGATAGAGGAAATTCTCGCATTTATCGCGAACGAGTAAGACACTGCAACCCTGACAGGCGGAATAAAGTTGTATTCTGCCTCAAGGCAGACCGAGGCAAGCGAAGGGGAAATTAATGCGTAGATGGGGCATACTGATTGGCGGGTGGATACTGCTCGGATTGGCGGCTGTCGTACCTGCCGGAGCGGACGGCACCATCATTCTGTCCAGTGTCGGCGACTTTCAGAACGCTATCTTGAATGACTATGTGCGCGGAGTCGTCGCCGGTCAGCCGGATGCCTCCAATCAAGCCCTCCAGAACGCCTATCCCGGTCAGGCGAAGACCCGCTCGACGGTACTGACGTCCGATGGCACGAACGGTTCGCCCAACGGACTAGTCACCGAAGGCCAGACGCCAGACGCCAATACCGAATACGTCACCTCCTGGACATACGACTACCATATTGACCCTGACCTGACAAAATCCACCCTCGACCTGAAGCTCTTTCTGCCGAAAGTGAGTACACAGCACACGCAGTCTGGGATCAACATGGTCACGGTAACGCTCACTTCGCAGGCTCCGGGAACGAGCGACTACTTCTCCCGCACCTGGGGATTTGACAATACCCTCGAAAACGGTCTGCTCTCTCCTGACACCAACAATCTTCAGCACTTCCGTTGGGAACTCGCTGCTGGCAGCGGCGCGGACGGCTCCAACTATTTTAATCAGGATAGCGGCTTCGACCTGCGATATGTCTATTTTGTCAATGTCGGGTATCGCGGTCTGATAGGCAATAGCTATCCCCTCACCCCCGACAATAAATCCGCACTCTGGACGGGAACCGAATCTCTGCTCGTGACCGTGACACCGGAACCCAATGTCTCCGCACTCATCCTCAGCGGTCTGCTCGCGGCCTGTCTGGTCTCTGCACGATCCTTCCAACGTGGCGTATTCCGCAGGCGGGCAGCCACTCAGGGCCTGTAACCGTATCGTTCCCAATCCTGTTCTCAGCCTTCGTGGCAAACTGGATGCAGAAGAGCGAGCGTGTTCCGACGGATTGACGAACCTACCCCTGTCAGGTATAATGCTTGCATTCAGAAAGTGTGACACTTTTCCGGTGCCTGCGCCTCTGAAACTCTGACAGGTGTCCCACTACAGGATGGCTGTCTTCCCGGTGTTCTCCTCTGGAGGAATGCGCGGTGCGAATTCTCTTCCGGTTGCTGGCTTTTCTGCTCATCTTCGCTGCCGTCAGCGGAGGGCTTCTTTACGGCCATGCACTTGGAGCGCGTGGGCAGGGTCAGGCCGCACGTCAGCGCGTAGGACACCTCTTCGCGTTCCCCCGTCCGGAATCCTCGGGAACAGAGCAGACATTTCAACAGCCCGATGAGTCCGTTCCTCCAGTCAATGTCTTTGAGGATGTCCTCGATCACGTCCAGAAAGAGTTCGTCGAGAACAACTCCACTAACAACGCCCGCCTGAACAACGGCGCTCTGGCCCGAATGTTCGCGTCCCTGGACGACCCGCATACGTTCTATCTCGATCCGCCGCTCCGCAAAGCCAGGCAGGAGGCGCTTCAGGGCGTCTTCCACGGCATCGGCGCTGTCCTGACCGTAACGCGAACGCGCCGGGCTGATGTGGAGTACCGTCACCTGACTGTCGTGGACACGATGCCGGGCAGCCCTGCGGAACAGGCAGGCATTCAGGCTGGTGATAACATATCCGAAGTGAACGGACACTGGGTCATTGCCTATAGTCCGCTGGCCGACGAGCAGCGTATTGTGCTCAAGAATGAAGATGAAGCCTCCCGCCGCACCGAGTTAAAGCAGGTAGTCACTCGTTTTCAGCGCGGAGTCTCCCTCTCCACGGCCCTGCCTCTACTGATAGAGGGAGAAGCAAAGCCCCTGAAACTGACACTGGACAGACCGGGCGCACCGGCGACGATCAAAGTTCAGGTGACGACCGCTCGAACGCAGGTGGTGCCTGTAGAATTCCGGATTATCGCGAACCGCATCGGCTGCCTGCGAGTCCGGCAGTTCAACGCCGCTGCGACAAAGAAGTTAGCCGATGTTTTGCATCATCTGCCTTCCGATGTTCACGGCCTCATCGTAGACCTGCGTGGCTGTCCTGGCGGTGTTCAGGCGGAAACAGGTGACACGGCGGACGGTCTGGCGGCGCTGAAGACGCTGCTCCAATCGCTGACGCCCGGTGGTACCGTTGCGCTTCTGGAACGCCGCTCTGCCGCAGGGAAACACCCTGCGATCCGAGAGCCGCTCACGGTCGCCATTGGCGCGAACAGTCTGCCTCTGGCTGTGCTTGTGGATCACGGAACGGCCAATCTTGCCGAACTTGCCGCGCTCAGCCTGCAAAAGCAGGGCGGGGCGAAAGTTGTCGGGAGCCATACGTTTGGCGACGATATACTGCCCTTCTTTGCCGCGCTGCATGGAGGCGGAGGCGTGGAGATGACGACAGCGCATCTGCTGACGGGGTCGGGTATCAGCCTCAAATCCGGTCTCGAACCAGACGTAACCGTCATGGCATCCGCCCAGAGAGGAGACGCTGTGCTCAGCAGGGCTGTCGCGCTTCTGGAAGGATTTGGGAAATAAGATGCCCCGGTCTCCCCGCAAGAATCAGACTCTAGAAGAGAGATTGCTGCTAATACCGCTGCTTGCAATCTTGTTTTTCGCCGCGACTCTGGTTGGCTATCTGACGAACGGAGGCGAATCGCCCTCTCGTCCTGCGTCGCCAGCGCCGCACAATGTCCCCCAGACGGTTCAGACTTCCCGTAACGATTCCGTGGAGAAGGCTGCCTCCCTGGTACCCGCACATGAGGAGGCGACCTCCGCTGCAATTGATCCGGTGGTCAGTTATCGGGCCGCGATGTCGCTGCTGGAGACCCGCTACTATGGCCCCGCCATCGACACAAAAACGACCCGGCAACTGACCTATCAGGCCATACGTGGGCTGCTTTTCAGTCTGCGGGATCAGTTCACGACCTTCCTCGATCCCCGGGAGTGGTCGCAGATGCAGGCGCTTACCAAAGGCGATTTTGAGGGCATCGGAGCCTATCTCGATCAGAAAGAGGGAGGCTTCGTTCGGATTGTACGCCCGATACCGACCGGCTCTGCGGAAAAAGCCGGAATCCAATCCGGAGATTCGATTATCTCCGTCAATGGCCTTTCCGTGCGCGGTAAAGATATTAACGACCTGGTTGAACTTATCAAAGGTCCGCTGGGTACCAAGATTCGGCTCGGCATTCTGCGCGGCAGCAAGACCCTGGCTGTTACGGTCACCCGCAGTCGCATCGAGCCGCCGGTCGTACAGCACTGGATGGAGGATTCCCAGAGTCGCATCGGGCATATAGTCCTGTCGGAGTTCAATGAGAAGAGTATGGAGCAGTTGAACACCGCCTTCCACGATCTCGAGCGTCAGAAGATGAAAGCACTTATCTTCGATATGCGTTCTAATCCAGGAGGACTGCTCGATACCGCCGTTTCCGTGGCGAGCATCTTCCTGCCACCGGACGGCAGCCCAACTTCCGAACTGAACCGCAACGTGGTCATTCTGCGCGAAGGCGCCGGACAGGAGAAAGGGCTGAAACTGCGGCCCTACGAACATACGCATGGAGAGCTACCGCTCGTCGTGCTGGTCAATGGCAACAGCGCGTCCGCCTCGGAGATCGTCACCGGCGCGATCAAAGACTACGGCGCAGGCGTCATTCTCGGAGAACGAACCTACGGCAAGGGACGTGTTCAGACTCTGATCCCGATGGACGATCACTCCGCATTGCGCCTTACCACGCAACTGTACTATCCACCTAAACACGCGGACATTAATTTCCAGCGGGACGAGGAAGGTATGCGGCTTCCGGGAACGGGAGGCATCGTTCCCGACATCGAAGTCAAGCAGCCTGCGAGTTGGAAAGAGGAGAACTTCTCCGATAAAACCAACGACCTCCAACTGCAAACAGCACTCTGTTTTCTGCGAGCGCGGCTGCAAAAGAAGACCGTCGCGGAAGCTTCCGACGCGGCCAGAAAGTATCCGATGCACTGAGAAGCGCTCATCTGTTCGCTGCTGCGACGGCGCACAAAAGACAGTCGAAATAGGACCCGCTCCGGGAGGAAAAATTTGAAGGTATCACTGGTCTCTCACAAACTTCTCTCTTTGGGAATGGTGGCGTCGTTAGGCCTCGCCGCCCTGCTTCCCACCCATCCGGCTCTCGCGCAGCCCCCCGGCAAATTCGCTCTCGATGCTACCGCAACGAAATCGGCCCGACTGGGCTACTTTCCTGTCCCCATCACTCTCTCTGAGACAAAGCCTAACGGAGTTGTCAAGGAACCGAAGTATACCGGCGCTCCAAAATACGGCGTAATTCACGTGGGGAATGGACCCAAGTCTACTCATGTCATCGCGCTTGACGAGCCGGAAAAGGGAGACTGGAAAATCTATTTCGATGCGAATGGCAACGGTGATCTGACGGACGATGGAGACGGCGCCTGGGCCAAGCGTACGGAAGGCAACGGGCGTGTCCAGTACGGCATCAATGAATATACCGTCAACGCGACCTGGGGAACGGCGAAAAAAGAGTCCTCTGCCGGGAATTACGGGCTGGCATTCTACCGCTTTTCTACCAGTCCTTTACTCTTCATGTACCGCAATGCGGCTCGCGTCGGCGAACTGAACATTGACGGCAAGGCCCATAAGGCGATGCTGGTCGAAAACGACGCGGATGGCATCTATTCCAAACCGCTAGACGATGATGGCAAACCTGCTCCCGGTGGAAAGGTGTCCCGTCCCGTATGGCTGCTGCTCGACTTGAAAGACGACGGCAAATGGGAAATGATAGATGCGCGCAGCCCATTCAAAATCGGCGAAAAAGCGTATGTCGCTAACATCGCACCGGACGGCTCTACGGTCAAACTCGCTGCGACGACCCGCAAAGTTCCCGACAAGCCCAAAGCGCCTGAGCAGAAACCGCTGCTGAAAGCGGGGGTTGCGGCGCCGAACTTCGAGGCGGAGGCATGGGGCGGAAGTTCGATGCACCTTGCAGATTACAAGGGCAAGGTAGTCGTTCTCGACTTCTGGGCCACCTGGTGCGGCCCGTGCCAGGCATCCATGCCACATATCGAAAAGATATATCAGGCTGTCAAAGATAAGGATGTTGTGGTTCTTGGTCTGTGCGTCTCGGACGAAAAGGCCGCGTATGAGAAGTGGATGCCGGAACATACCGACAAGTACCACTTCAAATTCGCCTTCGATCCGGCTGGACGGACGGCGAAGAATATCTCCGGCATGCTCTTCAATGTCAGTGGTATTCCCACCACTTACATCATAGACAAAGACGGCAACGTTTCCGATGCCATCGTCGGATACGGCGGAGCAGACGACAAGCGGGTTGAGGCGGCTCTCAAAAAACTGGGAATCGTCGTCGCAGAGTAAAGACATGCGTTGTTAAATTTGTGCGGCAGCGAGGAATGGATAAAAACTGCCCATTCCTTGTTTGCATGGAAGGATAAATAGCAAGTGAAGTCCCGTGTGAGTCTGCGACGATGTTTCCGCATAGTGGTCTTCGGAATCAGCGTGTATGGTGTCGTTCTGCTCGGGGGTTGCCATAGCGCCCCGAAACAGCGGCTGGCAGTGGGGCAGCCCACACCTGGCCCTACTGCCAAAACCATGACGACTCCACAATCCATGAACCCCCTTGCGAGTTGGAATCCGACGCCTGAATTTCTCATTCATGCCCCCCGCAGTCTCCCGAAAGTAGCGCTGACCTTCGATGCAGGCCATGACGACCGGGCTGTCAAAGAGATACTGGCCGTTCTGGAGGCGCATCATGTCCGCTGTACCTTCTTTCTGACCGGACAGTTCTGTGAGCAATTTCCCCGGTCGAGCCGCGCTATCGCTGAGGCGGGCATGGAACTGGGCAATCACTCCTACAGTCATCCCAAGTTCACGCGACTGACAGCCGAGCAGGTGACCGCTCAAATGGAGCGAGGCGAGGCTGCCATCGAAGCCGCCTGCGGGCGCGGGACGAAACCGCTCTTTCGGTTTCCGTATGGAGAAAGCAATCGGCGATCTCTGAATGCGGTGGTGGCAGCGGGCTACCAGCCTATCCACTGGTCGCTCGATTCGCTGGACGCCTTCGGCAATCCGAAATCTGAGGAGTTCATCGAGCAGCGGTGTCTGAAACGGCTTCGGCCCGGCGATGTGGTCTTGATGCACGTCTCCTGCCCGACCTCTGCCGCCGCACTTCCCCTTATTTTCGAGCATCTGGATAAAATGGGAGTCGAGGTCGTACCGGTAAGCGAACTGCTGCTCGCCCGGAAGCAGACCGCGTCCCGTATCGAACCTTCTCGGTATCGCGCTCTGCGAAAGTTCTGAGCGGCTGGAGTGATAGATGCAACATCAGGTGGTCGAGGCTGTCAACAGTATATAATCAGGCGCTGACTGTCTGTCATCGCCGCTATTTACGCAACTACGAGGAATCTGAACGTATGGCTCTGCTCCTTTCCGATTCGCGTTTCAGCGGTCGTTCAATTGCGCTCCTTCTGCTCGTCACTACAGGCGCGGTGGGCGCGACGGCCCTGCTCGCTGATGTGTCCCTCAGCCGTCCTCACCCTTCCCCAACGGCGCCACCAGCCAGGCGCAAGCCGGGGAAAGCCGTACCCGCTCCCGTCATCTCCCTTCAGGCGAAGACAGGCGCAGTGCTGCTGCAAGGGATCTGGCAGAAGAGCTACGAGCTGACTGCGGGCAAAGTCGTGGAGATTTCCGTGCATCTGGATCGGCCCTCCGTCCTGCCTCCGAACGGACGTATTGCCATTGAATGGCGGCGGGAGGGCGAAGCCGCACCCGTGCAAGTTAAGCGTCTCGATATTCCGAACGCTCCGACCTCAGCCTGGCGTAAAGTCCTCCATGCCCTCGACAGCGATGTCTATGTGGTCTATAGTGCGCCGCAGACGGGCCGTTATACGCTCTCCATGCGCCCGGTGACCGACGAACTGCCTATCGGTGAGGCAAGCGCTCGCTGGCGGGAAAAGGGCAATGTTGCGCTGCTTGCAGCCCTGCCCTCACAGACGCCCTGGCCTGTCGGCGTGGTCGCGCCTGTCTCGGTCTCCGTGCGCCCGATGGCGCTGGGCGATCAGGCCGAGCAGGATAGACTTCGCACCTACATCGAATGTGAGCCGAACGATACCCCCGAACAGGCACAGACCATTACGATTACTCCCGGTGATGATACCCGAACCTGGGAAGTGACCGGGAGCGCGGACGACTGCGAGTTTTTCGATAACGGCAAAGTAGGTCAGTCCAGTGACGACTGGTTCCGTCTCGACTATCGGGGCGTCGAACCGCGTCTGCTCACGGCGCAGTTAAGTATGCCCAATCAGATGGTCGCGGCCCGAATACGCTGTTACTCCCTCGATTCCGTTCCCAACAAACTCACTTCCCCCTCAGCTTCCAGCATAACGCCCCCCCGGACGGTCATTCCGGTGAATACGGCCTGGAAGCCTGGAGACCCGCTGCTGCCAGTCGCGGAATACGAGGAAGGCTTTGAGGAGAATGAGCGCGTCCACCAGCAGGAAGAGAAGCATCGCACCAACATCAGCCGTCTGCTCAAACCGGGCGGCGTCTATTTCCTCCGGGTAGAGGCGAACGCGCCGGGCTATCAGTTGCAACTCCGCACAGTCAAACCGGGGCCGTACACCGACCCGCGACAGGCCATTAGACAGGGCATCTACACGCAGATCGGACAGGTGGACGCCTGGCTAACCAATCGCCCACGCGGAGCGAGCGTCGAACGTCGCCTGCGCGACTCCGGCAACCTGCTCGGCACACAGTGTATGAGCTGCCACACGCAGTCGGGAGTCTGGGGGCCAGCGGTTCCGTTCGCGCTGGGCTATCGCCCGGAGAATGTGCAGAACTACTGGCATCTGACCAATGTGATGTATGAGTGCCTGCGCCCTACGAATACCATCAAGGATGCGGCGAACAACACCAGCCTTGCCCCACTCGATTTTGGCGATGGCCCTGCCGGAACCCGCGCCGCAGGCTACAATATCGTCAATGCCGAACGGTTTCTCGCCCCGTCAAAACTCCACAGCAAACAGCAGATACGTACTGCGAACTATATGCTGGCTTCCGGCGATCCGGGCGGTATCAACGCCGCCGGTCCAGGTTCTAATGTCGGTGAAGTCGTCGTCTATCTCATGGCGATTGAGATTCTGAAGACTGGCTGGGAGAAGACGGGCGACCCGAAATATTTCCGCGCATTCGAAGCCCGTCTGCACAAGGTGCTGGACGCCAAACCACGTTATACCGATGACGTGGCGATCCGCCTGGATATTTTTGGGCGTGTCGTGCCGGTAAAGGACCTCGTGGGAATGGCACAGAAGGCGGCTGAGCAGGAACGCACTGCCGGACTACCGGTCAAAACTGATCTGGAGGTGATAGCGAAATTCGCCGAGCAGGTGAAAGCGCAGTTGGTCATTGACGAGAATCGACTGCGATCTATTCAGAATGCGGACGGGTCGTGGAGTTTCAACCCCGGCAAATCGCCGGACGGCGGCAAGACCTGGCAGGCCATAGACGGTAACTCCGATCCATCCCCGACCGCGCTGGCGATTACCGCGCTGACCAGTCAGGGACACGACAAAGACGACCCGGCGATTGCGAAGGGAGTTCGCGCTCTGCTCGCGATGCAGAAGCCCGCCGGACGCTGGAACAAAGCGGCGCAGACCGGATTCGTCTCCACAGCCTACGCCCTCCACGCACTATCTCGCCTCTATCCGGTAGTGCCGCCGGTGCTGCATCGCGCTGACTTCACCCCGAAGCCTAATGAGACACTGCTCCAGGCGCTGCATCGAGTGCAGGCGCTGGCGCTGTCGGGCGAGCCGAAATTCGCCGATATCCTGCTTCTCGCCGCAAAGCACGACAGCCCACTCGTGCGCGAATGGGCCATGATCGGCCTCGGCGCAACGCATACTGACGCGGGCGTTCACGCTCTCATCGCAGCACTTGCAGACCATGCCAAACCCGTCCGTGAGGCCGCGACGTGGGGGCTGCGTCAGACACTGCTGGACGATAAGGGCTGGGAGGCCGCGCTGATCGCCTACGAACAGGGCAATGACGATGCCCGCGCTCAGCTCGCGGAGGCGCTGAACATGCGAGCGGACGGCGTTCTGCCGGGGGCGCATCTCAGTTGGACACGCCTGACTTCGCTGCTTGACAGGGGCATGAACCGCGATCCACATCCCGCTGTTCGTGCCTGGTCTGCGAAAGCCGCCTGGCAGTGGTGGGTCTGGAATCCGCCCGTCCGCAGTGCCTTGAATGCCGCCTGGGTGACCCTGCTGACCCGACCGGAGAACGACGTGCTCGTCGAAAACAGTGTCCGCTACAGCAGTCAGGCGCTCTTCATCGCCAACGGACATAAGGCGAACGGCTCCGGTGAACAGCAGTACAAGGAGCTTGCCAGCCTCTTCACCGCCCTGACCGCGAGGCTGGACGCGCCGGGCGAGCCGGAGACCAGAACCCGACTGGCCCGACGGCTCATCGGTATCGGTGCGACCTATTTCACGACTGCGGGCGGCGATGGCGGGCCGGGACAGATGGGCTATGCCACACCCGGCTCCGGCGAAATGATGGGCAAAGCCGCGCTCTCCTATTTGACAGCCGCCGAGTCAAAAACAGTGCTAACGGAGATGCGAGTCGGGCTGGAGGGCAGTGCGAACGTTCCCTATCAGCCGCTCACCGACTACCTCGTGAAGTACTCCCTGCGCGGCCCCGATGAGCTACGGCAACTCGCCTCCAGTGCCGTCAGCGATCCGCGCTCGGTCAGCCTTGCTGCCGTGCCGGAGCTGGTTGAACCCCAGTTGGCGCAGGTCATGCGCGGCGCGATGGAGCCGCCTCGTCGCGAGCAGATTTCCGATCCCATCCTCGCGCTCTGGTCCCGTGTCAACTGGATCATTCCGAAGACGACCGAACAGCAGCGCAACTTCTTCAGCCTCATTATCCCGCGTCTCGACACCTACTACGCGCCGGGACAGTTGGACGCCCTGAACGACCCGGCAAAACGCGCAGAAGCCGAGAAGACGCAGGAGGCGAATCGCTACCTGGCCGACAAGCTCGGCGAGGTCTTGAAAGAGAATCCCGACCTGCACCAGCGAATCGTGCTGACCAGCTACTTCCCGGAGAAGTTTACCAATCCGCTCCAGGAACTCTACTGGCTCCGCAACGTCGAGTGGATTCTCACCTTTTCTACCGGGGATGCTCCGGCTCCCACCACGAAAACCATCGTCTTCCAGCAGCCCGCTCCTCCACAACAGCTACAGCCGGACCCGGTCTTGATCGTAAAAGACCGTGCGCTCCAGCTCTATCTCGACGCCCTGCGTCCCGGCGCCGACCCAAAAGCGCAGGGGGTCGCGATTCGGATGGCGAACCAGACCGCGCTCCGCACCAACCCGGAAGTCATTCGCGCCCTCGCGGAACTCGCGAAGACCGAGAAGACACCGGAACTCAAAACGATCATTGACAACGTGCTGAAGCAGAGCAACGACTTCCTCCCGAACCTGCAAACGGAACTAAAGAAGGAACATCTGCCGAATGTGCGATACGATGCCGCCGGGGAGCCGATACTGACGCAGGGCCAGAAAGAGGATATTCTCTACTTCCGGGACTACGTTCTCCCGGAACTGACCCGGCAGAAACGCTCCGATCAGCAGGCGTGTATGGGCTGTCATGGGCTGCCGGGCCGTGTGCCTTCTCTCTTTCTCCATGCGCCGGACAAGTTCGGATTCATGCCCGTCGCGGACGTTCTCTACAACTACCGCACCCTCCAGCAGCGCGTCAACCTGACCAATCTGGAACGCAGCAAAATCCTCCGCAAGCCGCTCAATATCCAGGATGGCAAAGAGGACGGGCATCAGGGTGGCCGCCGGTATGCTCCTGGCGATCCCGGCTACCTGATCCTGAAACACTGGGTGGAAGCGCAGCCGGAAGTCCAGAAACCTGTTGCGGCAGGCTCTTAACGCGTTCTCGGACACAGGGACGTGTCCAATAACCACGCCATGTGACAAGAATCACCACACAGCCCCTTCAAACACTTGCATCTTTCTCAAATCCGGCCTATAATCATAACTGCCGGACGAGAGATTCGCACTGCCCCCCGCCTGTCGGTCAATCTTTTTTTCCTGTATCGGAGACAAACCGAGTAACGAAACAAGACGCGCCCCGTTTTGCTTGTTTAGTGTCCCCCGTTTACGCCTGCACCCTGGTTCACAAGAGGAGACGCTCCTATGAGAAGACTGCGCCTGTTTCTGTTTGCCCTGACCCTCTGTCTGCTTCTGCCTTCCGTTTCCCACGCCGATCCGCCTGCCCGGTTTGAGAAACGCGAGACGAGCAGCCGTCCGAAGATCGCCGTCGCCGATTTCCGGGGTTCCGACCCCGAGATTTCGCGCTTTCTGACTGAAACGATCATCAGCAATCTCGCCTCCTCGAGTGCGCTGAACCCTCTGGATCGCCCTATGGTACGACGCGCTATTGTGGCGGAGGCTGCCGATGCCGAGTTGGAACCGACTCTCGATGAAATTCGACTGGCTGGAAAACGCCTTCATGCAGCCTACTTTATCACGGGCAGTTATCTTATTCAGGACGAGAAGATCATGCTTCTCGCCCATATTCATGACCTCAATGACGAGGAGGTTGCCGGAGTTCGTATCAACCTGACCGGTGACCGGGCCGATATTCTCGGCGCGGCAGGCCAGATCACGGATCAGATCAAAGAACGCCTGCCGGTGCATGAAGAGGTTCGTCCTCTGCCTCCTATCGTGGAGAAAGCGCCGGTCGTCGTTGCTGAGGATGAGCTTTCGGGACTGCGCCGGATGGGACTTTGTCCTGCTGAAGTTAGCCCGAATACCGTTCTCACGGAGAGCGATCTGGCCCGCCTGCTCAGTCGCCTCGCGGAGAATGCGCTGGTTCATCCGAACTTCAGTCTGCCGCGCAACGGGACCCCTGCGCCGCGAATGCTCGCTCTGACGGGACTGGTCAAACTGATGCTCACCCCGGAGCAGGTGGCGGACTATCGCAAATCTCCGCCGCCCGACCTGCCTTCGGACTTCGCTCGTCTGCCGCTCTGGGGGCAGCCGTTCCTGGCCGCAGCGTCTGACCGGGGCTGGTGGGCGGCGGCGCGTCCTTTCCACCCGACAGGAACGGCCAACTGGGCCTTCATCGCCCTGCTCACCCGCAACATGGGGTTTGTAGACCCGCCGCGTCCGCCGAAGCGGGAGATCGAGCGTCCGCGTGTCATCGAGGAGGATAACGAAATCTACACCGGACTGGTCGTAGATGCCCATGATCTCGCCATCGAACGCTCTCAGGCGCCGGATGTGCTGGATGAGGACGGCAATCACATCTACCCCTACGAGAAGCACGCTCCCGACGCCGACTATGTCAATGAAAATGGCATGGTGGACTATAACTTCGAGGTGGGAGAGCAGACTCGCGCCGGCAGGCATCCTCTGGTCGTGCAGGCGCTCCGGGTCTCCGGCGGCTTCCGCGACGATCTCATCATCTCGAATGAAGACGCCGAGCGCATCCGTCGCGCCCAGAAACGCAGCCACTTCCTGTGGCAGTGGAAAGTCGTCTTCCTCATTCCCAAAACCCCATAGTCCTCTCAGACGCCCTTCGCCCCGTGCGAGGGGCGTCTGCCTTCCTCTTGACAAGTGGGCATCGAAACGTCTATCATGCCGTAATTGTCCGGTCAACGGACAGCCCATTTCGCTTCGGAGTCCCCGCATGAAGCCGTCTCTTTCACCACTCCTTCTTTTCGTCCTGTTCTGCCTCTGTCCAGTCTCCCTCCGGGCCGCACAGACGCCGCTGGCCGCGCCTGCTGTCGGGGAGATCGCTCCCACGCAGTGTCTGGTTCTCAACCCCGTCGGGCGCTCCGGGCGTGGGCCGGTGCATACCGATGCGCTCGAAAAACTGATTGTTCTGGGCATAACGATAGAGCCGAAAGCCGGAAACACGATCACGTTACCGGATGGTACGGAAGAGACATGGACGACACTGAGCGCCGAGAAAGATGGCGTCTTTCGCAGCAAGGCGTTCAACGGCGGGTATGCCGCCTTCACGATACCCTCTCCGAAGGAGCAGGTCATGCTGCTGGAGGCGAGCGGGGAATCCATGTGCTACGTGAACGGGACGCCGCGAACGGGTGACCCTTACGGATTCGGCTATGCCCATTTGCCTGTCCTGCTGCATGAGGGAACGAATTCCCTGCTTTTCTCGGTAGGACGAGGCGAACTCCGTTTCAAATTGACGCAGCCCAAATCTCCAGTGCTACTGGACACCTCGGATACGACGCTGCCCGACCTGATTGTCGGGGAGAAGACCGCGACATGGGGCGCAATCCTGTTCGCGAATGCCTCCACACAGCCGCTTCCGGCGGGTACGCTGACGGTGCGCCTCGGAACCGGGCATCCCCTCTCCGTTCCGACCCCGCCCCTGTTGCCGCTGGCGACTCGCAAGATTGATTTTCCGCTGGATGGCCCTGCCCCAACCGCACCGGGAACGGCGGTGGTGGTCGTCAGTATCAATTTCGGCAAACTAAACCGGGGTGACACCACGAAGTTTACCGTGCGCGTACGGAAACCAACGGAGACGTATCGCCACACTTTCCTCAGTGAGATAGATGGCAGTGTGCAGTACTATGCGGTCAATCCGGCCCATCCGTTGACCCCTAACGCTCCTCTCCCGGCTCTGGTTCTGTCGCTGCATGGGGCGAGTGTGGAAGCGCAGGGGCAGGCAGACGCCTACGAGTCCAAAAGCTGGGCGCACATCGTCGCGCCGACCAATCGCCGTCCCTACGGCTTCGATTGGGAGGATTGGGGCCGTCTGGATGCGATGGAGGTGCTTGACCTCGCGCAAAAACGTCTGCATACCGACCCGCAGCGAACCTACCTGACAGGCCACTCTATGGGCGGCCACGGAACCTGGCACATCGGGGTGACGTTTCCCGACCGCTTTGCCGCCATTGCCCCGAGTGCGGGCTGGATCAGCCTCTGGTCGTATGCCGGAGCCGCCCGCTACTCCAATCCCACGCCCTTGCAGCAGTTGCTGCTGCGCCCTATGAACCCGAGTGACACACTGGCCCTGAAACAGAACTATGCTCAGGAAGGCGTCTATGTTCTGCACGGCGGCGCGGACGATAATGTTCCGGTGACCCAGGCGCGTGAGATGGTTCAACAGTTGAGCGCGTTCCACAAAGACACGACCTATTTCGAGCAGCCCAATGCAGGCCACTGGTGGGATGTCTCCGATGAACCCGGCGCGGACTGCGTGGACTGGCAGCCCATCTTCGATTTCTTCGCGCATCATGCTCTGCCGACGGAGCAGATGGTACGGAAGGTAGATTTCACGACAGCGGACCCCGGCGTCTCTACCTGGTGTCACTGGGCAGGAATTATCGGGCAGGCGCACCGCCTCACGCCTAGTTCGGTGCAGATTCGGCTTGACCCCGGCAAGCGACGCTTTGTTGGCACGACGGACAATGTGGCCCTGCTCGCGCTCCGCTGCAAGACTCTGACTGCCGATGGTCTTCTGAGTGTCGAACTTGATGGGCAGAAACTGGAAAATCTCCCCTACCCTGCGACAGAGAAGACGCTCTGGCTGCGGCGCACCAGCAGAAAGTGGAGTGTCGGGATGCCGCCTGCGCCGACAGACAAGCGCCCCGAACGGTGTGGGCCGTTCAAGCAGGCATTCCGTAATCACATGGTATTCGTCTATGGAACCAAAGGCACTCCCGAAGAGAATGCGTGGTCACTCGCAAAAGCCCGCTACGACGCTGAAGCGTTCTGGTATCGCGGCAACGGCTCTGTGGATATCGTCGAGGATGCAGTATTTGATGCGGCCGCCGAACACGACCGCAATGTGATTCTCTATGGTAACGCCGACACCAATGCCGCCTGGAAACCCCTCCTTTCCGACAGTCCGGTGCAGGTAAAGCGTGGCAGTATTCAGTTTGGAGAGAAGAACCTGACCGGCGAGAATCTGGCCTGCCTCTTCCTGCGCCCTCGCCCAGGCAGCAGTAAAGCCAGTGTCGGCGTTGTGAGCGGCAGCGGCATTGTTGGAATGCGCCTGACGGATCGCCTCGCTTATTTTGTTTCCGGCGTCGAGTACCCGGACTGCATCGTCCTTGACCCCACCTCATTAAGCGTTGGCTCCGCAGGAGTACGCCTCTTAGGTTTCTTCGGACCCGACTGGTCCATCCCCACTGGTGAGTTCCTCTCAAATCCCTGATAGGTTGTGCGTGGGTTGAAAACCCCGGCAAGAAAATGCAAACGTCTTGCAGACGGAAATGCTTTGCTGAATGTGAGTTTTCGGAGGGCGTTTTGGGAGCTGGAGGTTGTCCCTCACACCAAACTCCCAGGCAACCACGAAGAGGATTTATGCTATACTGTGTGGCATGACCAAGACTGACTTTTCGCTGTCCGATGCCGGACGCAAACCACGCCTGACACCTCGCCTTCTCCTCGAAATAAAGCGCCTCAGCGAGCCGCAAATGCATCCAGACGGAGAGCGTGTGGCTTTTGTCGTCACCGAGCCGGACTTCGAGGAGAGCTTCAATGTGAGCCACATCTGGCTGACCGAGTGGCCTATCCGTGCAAAAGAAGCGGAAGAAGCACAGGGAGAAGGCGATGCGGTAGCGGAGGATACGGCAGAGGCCGAAATGCCGAAGCCGGAAGACCTGACTCGCCAACTCACGTTTTCGCGGGATGGGGAGGACTATCCGCGCTGGTCACCGGATGGCCGCTACCTGGCCTTCCTCTCCGAACGGCCTGACCTTACCAAGACCATAGACGAAGACGAGGAGCCTGTTCCGCAGTTGTGGGCGCTGCCGATTGCGGGCGGGGAAGCCTTCTGCGTCACCTGTACGAAGGAAGGCGTCATAGACTATGCCTGGACATCAGACAGCGAGTCCCTTGTCTATCTCGCGCCGGAACCGCGCCCTCGTCCACTGGAAAGCCTGCGGAAAGAGGAACGCGACAGACGCAAGGTAGATCCGATTGTCGAGAATGAGGAGCGGCTACGCCGACAGTTCTGGCGTATCGAAGTGGAAAACGGCAAACCGAAACTTCTGCATAACGCCGACTATGGCGTCTCTGAGTTCACCCTCGCGCCGGACGACTCGCGCCTGGTCTATGTCACCAATCGCACCGGGGAACCGAACGACTACCATATCGGGGAACTGGTCTGTGTGTCCCTGAGCGATGGGACGATGACGCGGCTCCCGGGACGCGGCGGGGACAAGACTCATCTGCGCTGGTCACCGGACGGCACACGGCTCGCGTTTCTGTCCTGGCTCGACCCCGCACTCTCCTATTCACGTCAATCCCTCTTTGCAATTGATCTTTCGGCTGACGGCGAAACGCCTGCCTCTGAATATCGCCGGCTCACCGATCCTGCCTTTGACTACGATCTGACTGGCTTCGAGTGGTGTCGGGAGGACGGCGCAATCTCTGCTCTGGCAGCGGTCGGAACTGGCAGCGAAATCGTCCGCATAGACGTGAGAACGGAACGGCTCTCGGCGGACAATGCGACGATTATGGAAGACCTGAACGTGGACCCGGACGGCACAGCGCTCGTTTTTGTCGGGGAATCGGCGACGGCCTTTCCGGAAATCTATGTGCGGGGTACGGACGGCCTGCGACACCAGTTGACCCGGCTGAACGCGCAGACTACAGACGATTACGCGCTGCCACGGCAGGAAGTCGTGGCTTGGCACAGCCCGGACGAAATGCGTATTGAGGGTGTTCTGACCTATCCGAACGACTATCAGGAAGGCGTTCCCTACCCGCTCATCGTGGATATTCACGGTGGCCCGAAAGGACGCGCTCTGCATCGCCTGCGCTCTTACTCCCATTCGGCGGTCTGGGCGGCAGAGGGCTACGCCGTCCTGCGTCCCAATTTCCGGGGGAGCGAGGGCTACGGCCATGCGTTCGCCATCGCCAACCACCGCGACCTCGGCGGCGGCGACTTTGCCGACATCATGGCCGGGGTGGATTGGTGCATCGCGCAGTCTATCGCCGATCCGGCACGACTCGGCGTCATGGGCGGATCCTACGGCGGCTACATGACCAACTGGGCCATCGGACATACCGACCGCTTCCGCGCCGCCATCTCCATGTTCGGCATCTTCCACCTCCAGACCGACTACAGCAACTCCGAACTCTCCCGATGGGATAACGACTATCTCGGCGCGTACTACTGGGAAGACCCGGAAATCTATCGTCGTCTCTCTCCCGGTTCCTATCTGACAGCGATCAAGACCCCCACCCTCATCCTGCACGGCGACGAGGACAGCAATACCGTTCTCAGCAACTCGAAAGAGCTTTACCAGGCTCTGCGGCATCGGGGCGTCACAACGCAATTCGTCCACTATCCCCGCGAAGGGCATGGCCTGAACGAACCGAACCATCGCCTCGACGAGATTCGCCGCTGCCTCGCCTGGATGGATCGCTTCCTCAAGTTTGACGGCAAAACCCATGACCGTTACCGTCTCCATGACACGGTTCCCAACCCTTCTGGCGATCTCGAACTGCGTGTCACACAGGCCGAACTCACGACTTTCACCGGTCAGCCCAAACAGGAGAATGTCCCCAAAAGTGACCAGACGGCACTACTGGAAGTCGCAATCACCGTCCACAGCCCACAGCCGCGCCCGAAAGACTACTCGCTTACCCTGTCTCCTGAGACACTCCGACTGGAATCCATCCTGAACGGCGAATCACGCACTCCTATCGGCCTTCCGCTCGACCTTCCCGGCGGTAAAGTGCTGGCCTCTACATCGGATTGGAGCATCGCGCACTCTACCGACGAAGACACCGGGCAGTTCTCACTCGCCTGTGCCGTCGTCTTCCGCGTTCCCAACGCCGCCGGACATGTTCTGTTCCGCGTCGCTGACTTCCCGCCGGTCGTCCTGGAATGGGTGGTTGACGCGGAGGAAGCCAAGCATGATCTTCCGGGGTGACCCCCCCACAGTTTGGCCGGGAGTTGAAAACCCCCGTCATTAAAAAGCAAACGTCTTCCAGACGGAAATGCACCAATCCCTTACTCATCTCTCTTGCTGTTCATTCAACCCGACAACCAGCACCTTCCGAAACCTTCGTCCGTAGGACGACCGCCTTTTCCAGCCCGGCACGTTCCTGTGCTGGGCAACGCACTCCGCTCCATGCCGACCAACACGGCATTTCCGTCTGGAAGACGTTTGCTTTTTCTTGCCGGGGGTTTTCAACCCATATGCGCTAACTTACGCACTTGGAACGATATGCCCGGCTTGGAGGACCTCATCCCCCTTCCCCCAGGGAGCTTGCGACCGCCCGGGAGAAGGGGGCTTTTCAAGCTCAAGCGTTTCTCGTTCCTGTGGGAGGGTGTGGACCTCACCCCAACCCCTCTCCCGGGCGGTCGCAGGCTCCCTGGGAGAGGGGCAAATGCAGGAGTAATGTTGAGGACGCAGAAGCAGCGGGAACGGACAATCCCTCTCCTTCTTCTCCCTCTCTGATAGCAACGAACACGCCAGGACATTAGCAAGCCTGAAAAGCCCCCTTCTCCCAGGGAGCCTGCGACCGTCCGGGAGAAGGGGGTTGGGGGATGAGGTCGCCCCAGTGTAGCGAGCGAGCGCTCATGCTCAAACAGGAACAGATACCTGCGCCGGAAGCCGTAAGTTAGCGCATATGGGTTTTCAACCCCCGGCCAACCCCCCGGAAAACCATACAGGCAACGAAAGAACCAGGAGTGTGGGGCATAACGTCTGAAAGCCGATTGCTTTTTCCTGCCAGAGGTTCTTAAACTTCGGCCAAACTGCCAGCGGTTTCAGCGGTGACAACAAAAAAAGCGGAACCAGGATGAACCCGGCTCCGCTATCTTACAGCGTTATGCTGCGGACTGGCTTACCAGCGGCTGTTGTTGTTGCCACCGCCGCCGCCACGGCTTCCGCCGCCACCGCCGCCGTAACCACCACCACCGCCACCGCTGCGAGGACGATCCTCACGGGGCTTGGCTTCGTTAACGGTCAGGGTGCGTCCGCCCATGAGTGTGCCGTTCAGCGCGTTGATGGCCGACTGAGCCTCCGCGTCGGTGCCCATTTCCACGAAGCCGAAGCCTTTGGCCTGGCCAGTGTACTTGTCGGTGATGACGCTGGCCGAGGTGACCGAGCCGTGTGCGCCGAACAGGTTCTGAAGCTCCTGCTCCGTTGCGGAATAGGGCAGTCCGCCCACATAGATACGTGTTGCCATTCTGTTAGGGACCTTTCATTCTCTTTCCCAATGTTGGAAAAGGGTCAGACACAGTGCGAAATACAACCACGCACCGTATCATGAGTAGATGAAGCCTGTTATTGTCTTCACCATCTAGAACGAGCGTCAGGAAAGCTAGAAGGAGCCGAACAGAAGAAAGCACACGAGGAGCTTAGATCGCGGATCAGTCAAAAACTTCATGTCGTCGGACAGATAGTGTATTATACCACATGTTTTCCGCATTTTGACAGGAATGCGGAAAAAATCGCTACAGGAGCAGAAAATCATGCAAGACAACAGACGGCCTTCTCGTACCGCACTCTGGCTGGCGCTCGGATTGGGAGTGGGTGCTGTGGGGCTAATCGCGTTCGGGGTACGCCAGGCCTACAGCAAGAAGAGAACACAAGACGCGGACAATGACGCCCTACCGCAGATTGCCCCGGAACCGGGAGACATCCTGCTATTTCACCATGCGAAGGGCGTTAACAAGATCATCACTCTCGTAACGGGGTCGCCCTTCTACCACTCCGCGCTCTATGTCTCAAAAGACAAAGCGGTCGAAGCACGGCTGGCCGGAGTGCTATATAGAGATATGCAGCGCGTGGAGAGTAAATACGTCGTCGTTCCCGCGCCGCACGGACGAGGCGCAGAGGCGCTTGCCTGGGCGGAATCCCAACTCGGTGATGCCTACGATAGTCTCGATCTGGTGGTCATTGTCCTGGACAAACTCTTTCGCTTTGTCCATTTCAACTACACGCCAAAAGACAAATTCTCGTGTGGAGAGTTTGTCGCCACCGCCTACGATAAGGCGGGCATTCGGCTCGTTCCTGAGAAGGCGATCAACGAAATCGTACCCGGTGATTTTGCCACACTCTTGCCGGATGGAAAGCACGTCGCCGTTCGTATTCGTTGAGCGCTTTCCATCTGGCAACAGGGAATTAGGGAGGAGGCGTGACAGTCGGCGGAACCGCCTTCTCCTGCTCCGTCTTCTCGCGCATCTGAGGCGGTAGCCATCCGTTCGGCGGGTAGTCCAGACCATGCGCGTCCGACATCCGGTTTAGGAAGGAAAACATACCGACCTCAAACGCGGCCTCCCATATCTGTTCGTCCGTCCAGCCTGCATCGCGCATCGCCTGAACGTCCGCATCGAGCGTATGGGCGGAGTTGAGAGTCAGCAGTTTGACGAAGTTCAGAAGCGCCTGATCCTTCGGGCTAATTTTGACTTTGCTGAAATCGCCGGTCCCGATCGCATCCACGATATCCTGGTCTACATTTTGCCCCCGCAACGCGGAGGCGTGTGAGCCCAGTCAAAATTTACACTTGTTGAGTGAGGAGACATAAGAGGCGATCATCTCATGTTCCCGTCGCTTCAAGAAGCCATCGGAGAAGTGAATCTGAGACATGATATTGAACATCTTGTAGGCTTCGGGACGCAGCGCCATTGTCTTCACGATGCCGGGGATACCGCGTTTGAGCGCCGCAGGAGGCGCTCCGTAGACTTCGGGCGCACGGGGATCGTCCTCGTCAATCCATTTGATACGCGCCATCAACATCCCCTTGCGGACCGCAGCACGGATTTCATCCGGCTGAGAAGTCCGGACGAGTTCGTGTCCAAAGCGGTCATACACAATCGCTGTCGGCGTACTCTTGATCGAATACTGCGCGGCAGCAGGCGCGGTAAGAGCTTTCAGACGCACGACCTCCAGCGCGACCTTCGCATTCTTCGCGACCTCCGCCTTCAGATCGGTCAGAAACTGCTCTTCGATAACACTCGTGTCCTGCACGAACACGACGATGGTAGTCCCCTCTTCCTTTAGCACTTTTTTGACATCGAAGCGTTCGCCTTTTGAGGCCAGTTCGATCTTGCCCTGCGCCTGTCCGAGAGCAGGCAGCAGGCAAAGAGCCGCCGCACAGCCGAGCGAGGCGAAAGGAGCGATCACACGATTTTGCATAGGTTTAGCCCTCCCTACATGAATTATACGACAGTTTGCTTAAAAACCCGTTAAACGACAGCAGAAATTACGTCCTATCGTGTTTTGCTATGCGAGGGAAAGCGGTATACTTCAAGTATGACCCGACGTTTCAAACCTCCACGCGAACTTCCCACGCTGCTTGTGCTTATAGCGGCCTGCCTCACGCTTGCGGTGAGAGTTCCCGCCTTTCGTAACTCTTACAACCTGACCACCCTGGGCAAAGACGCCGCCATCATCGGTATCATGGCCTGCGGGGAGGGGCTGGTGATTCTGGGCGGTGGCCTTGACCTCTCCATCGCCTCTATTCTCGCGCTCTCCAGTTGTGTGACGGCGGGCGGAATGGCGGCGGGATGGCCCTGGCCTATCGCCGCACTCGCCGGGCTGCTGGCGGCTGGCGCAGCAGGTCTCTTAAACGGCGCGTTCGTCACCTATCGGCACCTTCCTCCCATTCTCACGACTCTGGCGACACTGCTGCTCTTTCGCTACGGGACGAGTATCGCCACCCATGCCCATAACTACGGCCCTTTCCCCGATGTGTTCAATATCCTCGGCAAAGACTGGAATCCGCTGTACCTTCTGCTGACCGTTGCCCTCCTCCTCACGCTGCTGGCCGTCATGACACCGTTCGGGAGATGGCTGACGGCGATGGGCGGCAATGAGCAGGCAGCGCGTCTGTCCGGCGTTCCGACAGAGCGGGTCAAGCGCATAGCTTACCTGCTGTCAGGGCTGTGTGCGGGACTTGCGGGGCTGATCGCAATGGCCTACAACAACAATACGCAGTCGAACGTCGCGACGGGCTACGAGCTGAGCGTCATTGCGGCCTGTGTGGTGGGTGGCGTGGCGATAACGGGAGGAGAAGGCTCGATACCGGGAGTCATTCTGGGGGCGTTTCTTATCGAACTGGTGCAGGACGCGCTGGTACTGACGAGCCGCCCACCGGAACAGCATGGTCTCTTCACCGGAGCGGTCGTGCTGGCAGCGGCGATCCTAGAACGCTGGCGCAAGAACCGCCTGAATCGGAAAGCGCGGGTGCAGGTATGAGCGTCCTACCGATCCTCTCCAACACGAAACAGTGTCGAGCGCTCCCGGTCGAGTTCGGGGTCGGCATCGTGCTGCTGCTCACCGTCCTCTTCTTCGTATGGCAGCGCCCGGAGTTCCATACGGCGGACAATATCCGCCTCTTGATGAAGCAGTCGGCGGAACTGGCCGTTATCGCAACTGGAATGACCCTGGTGATTGCGACCGGAGGAATAGATGTCTCGGTCGGCTCGGTGGTGGGCCTGAGCGGGATGGTGCTGGCGCTGGTTGCGACCCGCACGAACGGCAATCTGCCTCTGGCCTGCCTGGCCGCGCTCGCGACCGGAGCGGCCTGCGGTCTGCTGAACGGCCTGCTCATCGCCCGCGCCAAACTGCCGCCGATCATCGTAACCCTCGCGACATTCGCCGCCGCCCGCGCCGGGGTACAGTTGTTCAATAACGGCGGCGGCATCTCCGGTCTGCCGCCTGCCCTCTCCGACCTGTTTGACCGCACCAATATCATCGGCCTGCCCGTCCTGTTCTGGATCGGACTGCTGACTCTGGTCTCCGGCTGGCTGATTCTGCGCCGCACGAAGTTCGGGCGAGAACTCCTCGCGCTCGGCGGTAACCGCACCGCCTCCCGTCTCGCCGGTGTGCGCACCGAGCGCGTCGAGATCATGGCCTATGTGCTATGTGGGCTGCTGGCAGGGCTTGCGGCGATCATCGTGACGGCTCGTGCCGCCTCCGCCGAACCCAATGCGGGCCTCTACTTTGAACTCCTCGCCATCACTGCCGTTGTGCTGGGCGGCACGACCATCACCGGTGGGCAGGCAACGCTGGTCGGGACGGGCCTCGGTGTACTCACCATCAATGTCCTCGTCAGCGGCGGCAGGCTCTACGGGCAGGAAGATCAGGTAGCGCGTTTCCTTGTCGGCATCGCCCTCCTGCTCGCCGTCGAAGTCCAACGTACCCGCAAACCGGGCTGATCTGCGCTCAGGCTACTCAATTGGGACAGTGTGGGCGGAGAAGTCGTAGCCGCCAATGGTGGTGTCGTTGGTGAGCAGGACGAAGTCGGCGCGAGCGTCCAGTCCGGCCAGCGGGCGCAACGTCAGCGTGTGCTTGCCCTTTGTCAGCATAACGGTTCCTGCAAGCAGCGTCTGTCCGGCTTTTGCGTTGACAGGCGGTACAAGCTGATCGTCAATGAGTACTTCCACTGACGTCTGCTTGCCTGCCCGCAGGGTGCGAATGAAGAGCGTATACTGTCCGGTGACCTCTATCGAGATACGTGTGGAGATAGACTTGCCTTTGGGAATGATGACGCAGGTCGTGCCGATACCGGGGCTGCATGTTGGGTCGGCGGTCGGTTTCAGGTCTCCGAGGTCTTTGAACTCTTCGCACTCGTACAGCAGTTCCTGTGGCGGGGCAGTGAAATAGACCGCGCCGATGCTGTGCGGGTCAAGCGTCAGCGTCCAGGTGTTGTCGGTCGGTGCCTCAATGTCGCCTTTCCAGGCGGCGAACGCCTGCGGCGAAATCTTCACCGTTTTGACGACCTTCTCGTTGCGAGAGTTGTAGTACAGAATTTTATCCCGGAAGAGGGTCGCATAGATGCCGTCGTCGGTGTCGTCCGCAGCCAGCGCGTCCCGATGCATCGGGTCAATCGAACTGAGATGATAGACGGCCCGCCGAATGACCTCAAAATAGCCGTACAGCAGTTTGCGTGTGGCGGGGAAGTAGATCGTCAGGCCCTTGCCCGCCTGCCGCGCCCAGCTTTTGTTGAGCAGACCGATGTTGAGTTCGCGCCGGATGGCGCCAGGCGGCGGCAGTGCGGCGGCCTCATCCGTCCCGCCTTCCACCATTTGCACCGACTGCACCAGGACGCCGAGCGCCGGATGCGCCTCGGTGCTGCCTGGCAGCGGCATCGCCGCCCGCAGAGGCTCCGACTGAAACCGCAGCAACGCCAGCGACTTACCCGCAAGAGCCTCCTGCGGAACCAGAAACCGATAGGTTACATCCCCGACAGAGCCGAGTTCTCCCACCTGCGCGTCGTTAATGTACACAGTGTGTTTTAGCCCGACCGCCTCCGGCGGAAGTGTCGCACGAACGATAAGCGTATAGCGGCGATCCGGGTTGACGGGCAGGTTGAGACTGGCCTTCTCCTTTGTCCAACGGCGGGTCAGGTTCTCCTCTTTCTGCGGCGGATACCAGCCTTCGCCTCCCTCGGCCAGATAGTCCGCGTTCTCCGGGTCGCCTACCTGGATGCGATACTGCGGCGGCACCGTCCCGATGTAGCGTTCCGTAAGACGGGCGGGCGCAAGTTCCTGAATGTAGCCGAAGAGATCGGCCTTGTCGTACCAGGGAGCATTGCCCTCGAAGTTCGTCACCTTGCCGAAATCGTAGCAGAGCAGCACCCCGCCGTTCAGCACCCACTCCTTGATCTTGTCCAGAGTGGTTTGATCGGCCTGCGTCCCTTCCCACAGCACCAGCACCCGATAGTTATTCAGGCAGCCATCGTTCACCATGCGGTCATCCACGATGTCGAAATTCGCGAAATCCCGTACATAGGCGGTCGCCTGGGCGAAGAGAGGCGCGTAGGGCTGATCGGGCCGCAGCTTCTGCGCCTGCGCCGGATAGAACATCGCTACGTCTACAATCGGTTTCTCAACCCGCATGAATTTGCTGTAGCGGGCAAACACATCACGGTCAGCGACGGCGTTGTTGGCCCAGTCGAAGTAGCCCTTCGCTCCCTGCGATACGGCCTCAAAAATGCGTTCCGTCTCCTGTTCCGGGGTCAGGTTGGTCTGTCCCTCCGTCCAGAACGGGACATTGTAAAAGCGGCTCGCACTCCCAAGTCGGCCCATCATTGAGGCGGAGTTGCCCGCGAACGGATAGAGGCCGCCGTGGGTTGAGCGGACTTCGGCATGGTATTTCGCCGCGAGTTTTGGCAGCAGACTATTGTCGTTGCCGCCGCGTGGGTTCTCGTCAGAGAATCCTGCGGGCAGCATCAGCAGGCTATTGGGAAAATGTTTGCGGGCCGCGTCGAGATTGAGTTCTACCGCCCTGCCCACCCCGCCCTGATACCAGTCCACGAAGTCGAGCCACTCGTGCGGAGCCTCTCTGCGCGGAGCGGTCGGGAAGGTGATCTCTTCGGGAGTTTTGAAACTGCGTTTCCAGAGGGTATTGACTGCCTCCAGCGAGCCATATTTCAGAAGCATGGAAGCCCGGAAATCGGCGCGGGCTTTCGGGTCGGCGCACCACCAGCCAAGGTGGTCGTGATCGTTTTTGAAGCGGCGTATCCAGTCGTCGCGCTGGGCGGGGATGGCCGGGGAGACGCGCCCGCCATTCAGCAACCCCGCCTCTCCGAAATCGCCGTGAATGCCGACGTAGACCGCAGACAGGCCGCGCTTCTCCGGCTTCGTGGCGAACTGTTTCGCGAGGGCATCGTAGCCGCGTTCGATGAAACTGGGCCAGGTGGGATCCCAGGGAGAAAAGGCTTCGACGGGAAGATTATGTTCAAGGCATTCGATGCGCGTAAACGGAACGGTCTTGCGATACCAGTCTGGCGGGAAGGCATAGTGTGGGAAATAGCTCCAGTCCAGACCGAGACTCTGCACCCCCTGCCGCGCTGCATCCTGCGTGTGCCAGTCCCACTGTCCCAGGGCTCGCTCTTCGGTGGAGAGATGGTCGGAATCTGTCTGAAAAAGTGTAAATCCAAGTGAGGAGAGAACCTGCATATCCGAGATGCTGGACGCGCTCGTAGAGAGGATCATTCGGTCGCCGGGTATTCGGAGACGGGTGTAGGGATCGTCGCCGGGACTGCCGCCTGCGCGAATGTCCCACAGGCGCAGCAGGCGCGAGGGATCGGCTACTAACGCCCCGTGCAGTTGCCCCCACACACCTCCTCCGACAGGCGCGACGACACTCGCGAACGGCCAGTTTTTATCGTCGTAGTTAAGGAGTGTCCAGCCCGGCGCAGGATGCCGATTGTAGCGTATCCGCGCATCTGAGACGAGAACCTGCGTCTTCCCGCCTGCAAACGTCAGCGTGAGGCGGAACAGCAGTCCACCCGCGCCGCCTGTGTTCTGCGTCTCGATGGCGAGCAGGTTATCCCCTATTTTCACCTGCCGCGTAAGATCAAACTCCTGCACTGTAGTCCAGTCGTTGCCCTGCGCGACCGACTTCTTGCTCTCGTTGACATAGAGGCGATAGTTATCGTCCGCCGTAATCAGCAGTTTCGCCGCCGTTACGAGCCGTGTCAGACGGAGAGGCGCACGGAAATAGACGGTTTCAGGCGGATGCGCTGAATCCGCCGCCCATATCCAGGACCAGGCAGGAGGCGCGGGAGCGCAGGCGACAGGACGGGAAAGCGCGGAGCAGACGAGGCACAACAAGAAGGCAAACAGCGCGAAGCGAACGGGGGAACGCAACATGGCGAAATCCTTCATACGCAGGTGTGGAGACATCGGAATGGGAATGCTTTCGTGTTGGACAGCCTGAATTCCTGCTTTGTTCCGCCAGGCAGTTCACGGCCATACTCTCTCGGGTCTATTCAGAGTCGTGTACAAAAAAGACGGCGCGACCGCCTCCAAGACAGTCGCGCCGCCATGTCGAGGAAAGTGGCCTATTTCTCCGGCAGATAGACGACGCAGACCGGCATCGAGACGGTAACGCTGTGTCCAGTCGGGTTGAGTGCGCCTGTGGCCTGGTTGACCCGGAAAACAACGACGTTGTCCGTATCCTGGTTTGCGGCGAGAAGGAAGTTACCGGACGGATCGAGACTGAAGCAGCGCGGAGTCTTGCCTTCGGTGGACTGGTTACCAGTCAGTTTTATCTTGCCGGTGGTGCCGTCTACCGAAAAGATGGCGATGGTATTGTCGCCGCGATTGGAACCGTAGAGGAATTTACCGGAGGGATGGAAAAAGATTTCGGCGGTGGAGTTGCCCGGGATATTGTGACCACCGGCGAGCGTGGAGACGGTTTCAATCGGCTTCATCGTCCCGGCCATGCGATCCCAGGCCATCGCGGTGACCGTCGCCAGCATCTCGTTGATGACGTAGGCAAATTTGCCGTTCGGGTGGAACGCGATATGGCGCGGCCCCGAACCCGGAGGCACCATCGCAAAGGGCGGGTCGTTGGGAGTCAGGGTTCCCTTCTCTGCGTCGAACCGAGAGATCATCACTTTATCGAGGCCGAGATCGGCGGAGTACACGAAGTGATTTGCGTCGTCAATGTAGATAGAGTGCGCGTGCGGCCCTTCCTGCCGGGCCGGGTCTACGCTCGTTCCTTCGTGCTGGACGAAACTGGTTGCGGCGCCAACGCCTCCGGTCTTCTCAATGGGAATAGCGCAGACGCTGCCGCCGCCGTAGTTGGCGGCAAACACGTACTGACTTTTCGCGTCTACTGAGACATGACAGGGTCCATCGCCTTTCGTAGAGGACTGATTAATCAGGGTGAGCGCACCTGTTTTCGGCTGGATGGCGAAGGCGCTGATGGCTCCCGCCTTCTCCCCTTTGTAGTCCCCTATCTCGTTGGCCGCGTAGAGGTATTTATGATTGGGCGCGAGGGCGAGGAAGGTAGGATTCGGTGTGGTAGCGACTGCTCCCTTAGCTGTCAGCGCTCCAGTCGTCCTGTCCAGTTCATACAGATAGATGCCCTTGCTGCCTTTGGTTGTGTACGTTCCAATGTAGACGAATATCTTTTCCATTTTGGGCCTTTTCAGTGTTCGTTTAGCCTGCGTACTGTGGCGTGATAGGTTGAGAGCGTGTTTCGTGAGGTGCGTAGCGGCGGGCTGACTGCGTCCGGCCCCGAAACCGCTCACCGCGCAGGCAGCGAACGTCGCGGTCAGACCCATTCGACACAGAACGGCGAGAGACTGTCTCATAGTGACTCCTGTTCCAGAGAGGTATGCATTACACGACACCTATTCGCTGCGCGATGCCTTCAATCCTTCCCTGATACCGCTGGAAGAAGGCAGACGAAGCGAAGCGCCGACGAAATGGAAGCCATGACAAATTCGTTCGCCCCTGACCTGCTGCCTGACGAAGTTCATGTCTGGCAGACCGAATTAGACCGCACCGTCGTAGAAGTACACGATTTCTTCTCCCTGCTCTCCGACAACGAAAAAGCGCGAGCGGATCGTTATCGCTTTCCCAAAGATCGGTGTCGTTTCATTTCCGGGCGCGGACAGTTGCGTCGTCTGCTCGCCCACTATACAGAGATGTCCCCGGAGATTATCCGCTTTGTTGTGGGGAGTAAAGGGAAGCCCGCACTCGCGTCGGAGCGTAACCCGCTGGCTCTTGAATTCAATCTGTCGCACTCCGGCAATCTCGCGCTCTATGCGTTCAGTCGCTCTCGTCCTGTCGGGATTGACGTAGAGGCTCTGCACCCGGAACGAGACATCGAAAAGATCGCGGACGAGTTTTACACGCCCCGTGAGGCGGCATCCATAAAGGAACTGCCTGAACCAGAACGACTCCTCGCTTTCTTCACCTGCTGGACACGCAAAGAGGCGTACTTGAAGGCACATGGAGAGGGTCTGGGATTCGGGCTGGATCGGTTTGAGGTCTCCCCGCTCCCGAATGCCGCCACGATTCTACTCGCCACGCCCTTTGACCCTGCCGAAACGCTTCGCTGGAAATTCCTGCCGTTGAAGGTTCCAACCGGCTTTGCCGCCGCCTGCGCCGTCCGTGCGGAGGATGACCGTTCCATCACTCTCCGTCAGTTCACCCTTCCCTGATCTCAATCAGTTTTCTGCTCGATGAGCGTACCGAACCGTTTCCCAATAGCGAGTGCCGGGTCCAGTGGCACATCTACGGCCACACAGTTGTCAGGAATACTGATCGTGGGTGTGTGGCGCAGGGATTTGCCCGCGAACTGCGGCAGATAGGGACGCAGTTCTTCCAGCATCTCCGCCGTCAGACTGCGAATCTCTTTAAGAGTCAACACCGCGCCCGTCAGCGGGTCGAGGGCGAGCGCATGAACGAGATGCTCCGGGTCGCCTGTCAGGGCGGCCTCGGCGCAAAGGGTCTGCACATTGATATTGGTCTGGCAGAGGGCCGCGCACTGTGGAGGCAAGTCTCCGATCACGGTCGGATGGAGGCCGGTGTCGTCGGCGAAGGTAGGAACTTCGACGCAGCAGCCCGGCGGTAAGTTGGTGATGTAGCCGTCGTTACGGACGTTTCCCATCAGGCGGAACGGCTTTCCGGTCGTCACGGCTTCGAGGATATAGGAGCAGTATTCGACGCTGCGGGTTTCTATTGCGGTACTCTCGAACTGAAGGGGGTCAATCTCGGCGTACTTCTCCGCCATCGCCTTGCCCCACTTATAGTACGCGCCGGACTCACCGCCAAAAGCCGGTTCGTCGCAGTAGAGATCGAGAGCCTTTTGGCTGCTGCGGAACCAGGGAACATACTCCGAGAGATGCCCGGTGGATTCGGTCATGAAGTAGCCGAACTGCCGGAACACCTCCCCGCGCACCTTCTCGTTTTTGTAGTATTCGGGATGTTCGAACTTCTCCCGCAGTTCCGGGTAGAGATCACGGCCCTTATGGTGCAGTTTCAGAAACCAGTCCATGTGATTGATGCCGCCGCACACGAACGAGATTTCATCTTTGGGAACGTTGCAGTAGCCGGAGATGAGGTCAAGCGTGGTCTGGACGCCGTGACAGAGTCCGATAAACGGCACGTTGGAGACCTTGCCGAGCGCAAGGCAGTTCGCGGCCATCGGGTTGGCGTATTGCAGCATGATCGCGCCCGGTTTCGCGACAGCCTCCATGTCCTTCGCGATCTCGACCAGCACGGGAATATGCCGCTGTCCACGAAACAGTCCACCGGGGCCAAGCGTGTCGCCTATGCACTGGTCTACGCCGTACTTGAGCGGAATTTCGTAGTCCGCGCCATAGGCATGAAAGCCTCCGACCTGTATCATCACAACAACGAAATCGGCGTCTTTGATAGCCTCACGGCGGTCGGTTGTCGCCCACACACAGGCGGGGAGGTCGTTGTCCTTTATCATCCGTCGCACGAACGCTTCCATACGATGCAGTTTGCTTTCGGTCGGACTCATCAGGGCGAATTCGCTGTCCGCGAGCGCAGGCGTGGCGAGAATATCGGAGATGAGCGTCTTGCAGAAGACGACACTCCCCGCACCGATCATGGCTATCTTACGAGGCATCTGAGTTTCTCCTTTGAAGGGGCGCACAACAAAACGGCTGCACTCAGTTTCGACAGGCAGACGCCTTTTCCTGCCTGTGAACCGCCTTCATATGTCCATCTGAAGAACTCCGCCAGAGAGAAATCGCCCTTACAAGACCCACAACGAACAGTCTATCGAGGACAATTACCTACATTTGACAGCCAACCCACAAGGTTGCTATAATGATTCACTGCCCCCGAAATGCAGAAAGGAAATCACCTATCGTGAGTGAAAAGATTGATCGCCGTACCTTCATAGGCGGCAGCGTAGCTGTGGCGAGCGGCGTGATGTTGAGCAGCGGAGCGGAAGCCGCCAAAAAGAAGCGCAGGGTCGTCGTCTGGTCGGAGGGAACCGCTCCGAAGAATATCTACCCAAATGACATCAACACGGCCATTGCCGAAGGACTGAAACCTCTCAAAGGCTGGGAAGTAGTCACCGCCTCCATAAACGAGCCGGAGCAGGGCCTTACCGACGCCGCGCTCAACAGCACAGACGTACTCATCTGGTGGGGACATCAGAAGCATCTCGATGTGAAAGACGAACTCGTGGCAAAGATCGTCAAGCGTGTCAAAGAGGATGGCATGGGCTTTATCGCGACGCACTCCGCCCACTATTCGAAGGCTCTCAAAGCGATCCTCGGCACGAACTGTGGCTGGCAGGGCGGCTATATCGAAGACGGCAGCAAACTGACCGTACTCGTCAAGGCTCCGAAGCATCCCATCTGCAAGGGCGTCAAAGATTTCGTTGTGCCGCACACCGAGCGGTATGGCGACCCCTTCGAGTGTCCGCCACCGGAAACACTGCTCTTCGACGGCCTCTACGAACTCCCGAACAACACAATGGAACACGCGCAACAGGGTATGGTCTGGACGGTCGGCAAAGGCCGTGTCTTCTACTTCCAGCCCGGACATGAGACTTATCCCATCTACTTCCAGGACGAAATCCGCCAGATTTTCCGCAACGGTGTCCAGTGGGTCGCTTCCAAGAAGTAGTTCGTCATTGTTTCGGTCTCTGGCAAGTCTTTTGTCAGAACGAGGTAAGACAATGGATAAACGAGAGGTCGCTTCCTTTCGCGCAACGGGGGGAGGGGAACAGGAGTTTGGTGCGACACCCCAGGAGGCGCTCAATGCGTTGATGACGCGTCTCGCCGGAAAAGCAACGACGCCAATCATCATCTGGCCCTACAATCTGGGGGACGCTTTCTTTTCCCAGACACAGCAGGAACGACTACAGGATTTGAAAAGGCGAAAAGAAACGCTGACGGAAGCCGAACGGCAGGAATGGACACATCTGGTTGAAGCGGCTTTTGACGCTACGGTAAGTCGAACACAGTCGCTTCCAATCGTCAAGTCGTGAATCCGCTCTATCCTATGGCATCTGTACGCGCCGCAAACAGATGCGAGTACTGTCGTGCGCCCGAGCAGGTGTTCAATTTCAGTTTTGAGGTTGAACATATTCGACCGCGCTCGGCAGGCGGCAGTTCGTCTGCGGAGAATATCGCGCTTGCCTGTGAATCGTGCAACTTGCATAAGTCGAACGCGGTAGGTGACCGGGATGAAATAGAAGGAACAGTTGCATCCCTGTCAATCCACGCGAAGACCTCTGGGAAGAGCATTTTCGATATGACGCCGATTCAGGCAGAATGGAAGGTACAACTGCCATCGGTCGTGTGACAGTGGAATGCCTGAAGATGAATTCTGAATTTCAGATACGTGCACGGCGTCACTGGATGCACCTTAGCCTCTACCCCTAACCCAGATTACCTTCCCTGGGGAGAGATTAAGGTTTCGGGACACCGTAGGAGATCGAGGTAAAGGCGTTTGTGCCGTTCATGGAGACGCGCTGCCAGTTCAGCGCGTCTTCAGAACGCCAGATGTTGGTCTTCCAGCTCAGACCGAGGTAGCTGTTCTGTACGGCGATCTGAGGTTCGCAGGGAACGCCTTTGTCCGCTTTGGTCCAGTGGAGGCCATCGGGGGAGGTATAGGTGTTGTTGCCGCCAAGGACGAACTGTTTGCCTGACCAGAAGACCCACTGAAAATCTTCGGCGGTGTCCGTGGAAGACTCCCATTGTTTGCCGTCGGTGGAAGTTCCCCGGTAGCCGTGTTCGCCCACCATGACAAACCGCCCGGCCCCGAATGCCACCGAGCGCGTATTGGGCAGATCGGTCACGAACGCCTCGATCTTCACGCCGTCCTTCGTTGCGGCCCGCCATCCCCCACGCGGTTTCCCGTCCGAGATGTCCACATCGCCGCAGAAAACGAAAACGCCATTGCCGAAGACGCCCCGACGGTAGTAGAGGCCGCGATCATAGACCAGACTGCCTCCCTTCGTCCAGGTCTCGCCATCCTCGGAGGTGAGGAAGTCCCGTCCCGCGCCAGCCACGAACCGACTGTTCCCGAAAAGGATGGGAACGACCCGCGTTCGTTCCGTGCGAACTTCCTTCCAGACTTTGCCGTCGCGAGTTGTGACGATGTGTCCCACGGAGGCTCCGCCGCCCACCGCGACGAACTTGCCCTTGCCGAATGCTACGGAAAACAGGCAGTTGTTGTCGTCGCCGCCGTCTGCCGCCCACTCCGTATCGTTCTCCCAGGTGAGGCCGTCGTGCGAACTCATCCGCCGACCGCCATAGCCAACCGCGACAAATAGCCCCTTGCCTGCCGCGAACGCGGGATGCGCCTTCACGACTTCCTGCTGCCCGGTCGTCTTCACAGCCAGAGCCACCATCAGCCCGAACACAGACGCGATTCCGAGCAGCGACAAGCGTTTGCGGGGAATTCTCAGCACGTTCATCCGATGCCTCCATAGCCCAGCGCTTCGATATGGAAGTCGCATTTCTTGACCTCTTTCCAGTCCACGGCATCGGTCGAAGTGAGCAGTCTTCCCTTCCAGCGCGAGCCGACATAGACTCCGTTGCCGTAAGCCGCCGTGAGGGGAGAGTTATGATTGGGGAGGCGCTTCCAGGTGCGGCCCTCCGGCGAGGTGTAGGTCGCGCCTGCGCCGATGGCGACGAACTTATCGCCTGTCCATAGGATCGAGTTGAGATGTTCGCCCTCTTCGCCAAGCTGCCTGTCTGTCCAGGTCAGTCCGTCCTGTGTGCGCTGCCGCAGACCATTCAGCCCGACCCCGACGAACACCCCATTGCCAAAGGCGACATCTACCAATGTGTCAATCGCCTTCACGTCCGGTAGGTCCTTCCACGCATGGCCGTCAGCAGAAAGCGCCCGCCGACCCCGATCCCCTACCCCTACGAACTTGCCGTTGCCGAATGCGGCCCGCCGCAGCAGATGCTTGCCCTCGAACTCGTGGTTGTCTGACCAGATAGTTCCGTCAGTTGAGTGCGTCTCAAAAGGTCGTGAGATGCCGACGGAACCGGGGTCACCGCCCAGCCCGAAAAACTGTCCCTGCGCGAACAACAGACCGCGTATGTAACGGCTGTAGCCTGCATCTTTCTCCAGGCTTTTCCATGTAACGCCATCGTGCGTGACGGCGAACAGGTTGCTGCCGCCGTAGGAGCCAGCCGCCACGCACAGGCCATTGCCGAAACAGACCGTGCGGTATATCTCCCCTTCGCGCCCGGTCACAGGCGTATTCCAGTTCTGCCCGTCCGTCGAGGTGATGCGAATGCCGTTATAGCCTACGCCTACAAAAAGATTCCCCATAGTACCCCCACGCCCGAGGTCGTCGGCTACACCAGTCCCGGCAATCTGCCATTGTAGCGCGATTTTCCGGAAGTCTTGCTGTCGCCGAAGCCATCGGCCTTAACCCCCATGCGCTCCAGCATCTCCACATAAAGGTTCGCGACGGGAGTACCCGGCTCGTAGGCGATGTGTTTGCCGGGTTTGAGAGTGCCACCACCATGACCTGCGAGCAGAACCGGGTAGTCGTCGGTGCCATGTCCGCCGTCCGCCATGTAGGAGGTGTAGAGCAACATAGAGTTATCGAGGAGGGTCGAACCGCCCTCGTCAATCTCCTTCATCTTCTTGACCGTCTCAGCGAATAGGGCCGTGTACCAGGCATGAATCTGTCGGCAGGCTTCGCGGGCGATGGGGTCGGCCTCGTCCACGCGGGCGGCGTTGCCCTGATGCTCCAGGGTGTGGCAGTGCCGCTCGTACCCGACGGTGACGACACCGGGGAAGAGCGCCTCGTCGCTGCCCGCCGCGAACACCGCGACGCGAGTCGTATCCGTCTGAAAGGCCAGCACCAGCAGATCGGACATGATACGGATATACTCGCCATGCTTTTCAGGGTCGCTCTCCACCTCCCGACTGATCTTATAGAAGGGTATTCCTTCCGAGTAGAGCGAAGGATTGACAAGATGCGAGGGGCCGGGATTGCGAGCTTCAAGAACCTCTTCCTGAAGCCGCGCTTCAAGCCTCTGAAGGCGAGTTTCTACGGAGCGAACGGAAGTCAGATAGCCGTCCAGTTTCTCTCGGTCGGCATAGCCCAGTTGTCGCCGTAGGTCTTTGGTCTGCGCCAGCACCAGGTCAAGGACACTCTGCTCGTCAGAGGGCGGGGCGGACGATTTCGGGGCGGAAATGGGCGCAGCGTTTGCCCGCCGCTGCCAGTTGGGAACAACAGGCTTGCGGCCTCGAAACATCCGCTCATAGACGAATCGGGGATTGCTCTCATAAGGTGCGGGCGTATTGGCGTCGCGGAAGGAGTACTGATTCAGGTTGATGCCGACTTCGATGGAGGGCAGGAAGGTCTGCCCGCCGATCTTCTGCGCCGCCAACTGATCTACGGAGACACCCGCGTAGACTTTTCCGGCCTCTTTTTTCGCGCTCTCCGCTCCCGTCAGGTGCAGATAGGCGCAATGCTCATGCCCGTTCAGGTTGTCGGTATGTCCACCCTGCGAAAGCCCCGATAGCACCATCACGTCGTTCTTCGCGAAATCCAGAGAGCGCAGAATCGAAGGCATCTGATTCAACGCTCCCGCCTGCTTTGGCTTCCACGACTCCAGCACCGTCCCGCCTGTCACAGAAAAGATTCCCATCCGAACCGGCGGGCGGGCCGCCTTCGTTGCCGCGCTTGCCCCGGTCGGCAACAGCGACTCCAGAAAGGGCAGGGCCAGCGCCGTCCCGGCGGCGCGAAGCATGGTACGGCGCGAAATCGGCTCATTGGTAATTCCCACGGGTCTTCTCCTTACTTCAATTGCTTCTGCACGGCGGCGGAAGGGACGTGCGGGGTGGCAGGCAAAACGGGCTTTGGCTCGGCAGGAATCGGCACGTTCCGGCGGTAGCGAAACGTCCGGCTCAAGACTATGTCGCTGGCGAGAACAGAGAAACGGCAGTCGTGCTGCTGGAGGTCGTGTACGATGTCGTTCACGGCGGGACTATCCGCGGGCTGGAGTTCCCTGCCGAGGGCATATGTCATCATCTGAACGGTCATGTTCCGAACAAACACCTCTTTGCGCTGTAGTAAGAGACGCTTCAGTTCGTCCGCGCCGTTCAGTTTCTCGCCGGTCGGCAACTGCGAGGTCGTATCGAGAGCTGAATCGCCCTGCGAAGTGCGCCAGCGGCCAATCGCGTCGTAGTTCTCCATCGCGAAGCCGAGTGGATCAATTTTGGCATGGCATCCCGCACAGGCGGGCTGACTGGCGTGCTGCGCGAGCAGAGCGCGGAAGGTAGTTCCGGTCTTCTGTTTCTTCTCTTCATCTACGATCTGACTCACACCGGGTGGCGGTGGGGGCGGCGGAGTGCCGAACAGGACTTCGAGCATCCATTTCCCCCGCAGGGTAGGACTGGTACGGTAGGTGTGCGAGGTAAGCGCCAGCATACTGCCCATTCCGAGCAGTCCGCCCCGGTGGTCTTCCGGGCGCAGTTTGACCTGCCGCATCTGCCTGCCGCTCACCGCAGGCAGATTGTAGTGCTTCGCGAGGTCTTCATTCACATACGTGTAATCGGCGTCGAGAAGGTTCAGCACGGGCCGATCTTCTTCGCGCAGATTGTCGAAGAAGGTAGCGGTTTCGTCGTACATTGCCTCTTTGAGATCGCTGTTGAAGGTCGGGAAGAAGTCGGTGCTGGGCCGGGCCTGTGGCAGGCGACGCAGTTGCAGCCACTGCGCGGCGAAGTTCTCCGTCAGCGCTTTGGCATGGGAGTCGGCCAGCATCCGTTTCACCTGCTCCTCCAAAACCGTCGGGTCGGAGAGCTGATTCTGTCCTGCGAGTTCAAAGAGTCGGTCGTCCGGCATACTCGACCAGAGAAAATAAGAGAGGCGAGAGGCGAGCGCATAATCCCCCACCTTCACCAGTCCATTCGCCGTGCTGCCGGTATTCGGCTCAATGCGGAACAGGAACCAGGGCGAGACGAGGACGACTTTCAGAGCCGGACGCAGTGCGGCTTCAAAGGGGTTATTTCGGACGGCGGTGCGGTCATAGAGCTGCATCAACGCTGTCGTCTCGCTCGCCGTGAGAGGACGACGCCAGGCCCGTCCCGCGAATTTCTCCAGAATGCGCTGTGCGACGTCTCGTGGCGGAGCGTCTTTACCCGGCTTCACGAAGAAAAGAGCGTCGTGCGCCCGCTGCGCTTTGCCCCGGTCGTCCCCTGCGTCCGCGACTTTGCCATCCGGCCCTGCGGTCAATCTGTCCAGTATCTTGTCCGCCGCAGCCATGTACTTCTCCATGAGCGTAGACGGCACATTCAGCGCGGTCGCCATGTTGTCGAAACCATAGGTAACCGGCTCGTCCGTGATACCGACAGCGTTCTGACTGTTGAAGTCAATCCCGATGAGGTCGTGAAGTGTGCGGTCGTACTCGTAGCGCGTCAGCCGTCGGACAGTAGGCTGCCCGGAATCTGCCGGTTTTACGACAACTGGCGGAACGTTCGGCGCAGGTTTCTTGACGGGACGGGGAGGAACCGCCGGGGAAGGCAGGGCAAGACACGCCCCTGCGAACGTTGCTGCGGAAAGAATAAGAATGGTTTTTGTAGTACTTTGCATAACTTTCGTCAAGCGTCCCTTTTACAGGTTCACTATTTCGTTCTCACTGCTAATACGTATGACAGAGGGTGAATGAGAATGTTTCAATTCGACTTGTCCTGTTTTTCGTGGCCTCTCAGGGTGACCGGAGGTTGAAAACACCCGGCAATAAAAAGCGGAGGACTTTCAGACGGAAATGCTTGAGGTTCCGGGTTGATTTGCCGTCCGTCGGGGTTGCGCCGGAGTGAACTCCTGCGCTGGAAAAGCAAGTGGCCGCTTCGCGGGCACAGTCTTCCCGATGTGGACACAACCTCTTTGCCTGAACACCCAAACAGAGAGACAGAAACAGCGTTGCTCTGTTTCGGCCTGTTTGCTCAGAGGACAGCCCTCAACCTGTCAATTCGAGGTGCCTGCGAAGCAGCCACTTGCTTTTTCCAGCGCAGCAGTTTACTGCGGCGCGATCTTCACGGGAGACGAAATAACTTTCCGGCCCTGACCGCTTCGTCCGCAGGACGACCGCTTTTTCCAGCCCGGCACATTCCTGTGCCGGGCCTTCCGTAAACTGTCACTCCACTGGGCATTTCCGTCTGCAAGACGTTTGCTTTTTAATGACGGGGGTTTTCAACCCCCGGAAATTTGTCTGCGCTTTCATGCCGGGGGTTTTCAACCTCCGGGAGATCTACCAGGGTTTTCACCCAGATGGGCTTCCTGTATCTCCACCCGAAGCAGCCTCACTCCGCCTCGTAGAAGCGCCATTGCGAGACGAAATCCTGTGGCAGCGTCTGTTGGGTCAGGCTCGCCCGAACCATCTCCATCGGGATGCTATTCTCCTGTAGGACGGCATCGTGGAAGGTGCGATCGGTCATTCGGCCCGTGTCTACGAGTTCCCGGCGGAGGGCCATCATCTGAAGCCCACCGAGCATATAGGCGGCTTGATAGAGCGGGCCGTAGTCCCCTTTGAAGGAACGGCGCACCTCGGCGGTCGCGTTGGCGCGTTCGTGTCCCACTCGCTCGACCAGCATTTCGATGCACTCCTGCGCGGTCATCTGGTTGAGATGGAATTTCAGCGAGAAGACGATCCGCGCCGCCCGGTGGGAACGCCAGAACAGCATTCCGATCCGATTTTCGGGGGTCAGCGGGAAGCCGAGATTCCAGAGCAACATCTCCCAGTAGAGCGCCCAGCCCTCAATCCAGAAAGCAGTGTTCAGAATGCGGCGATAGGGACGAAACCGCAAAATGGCGTACATCTGAAGGTGATGGCCTGGAATCAGTTCGTGCTGGACGGTGGCACGGGCAAAGTGAGGATTATTGCCGCGCATACTCATCCGTTTCTGCTCGTGCGTCATGGTATGGGTCGGGAAAGAGACTTGAATCACCTCGCCGCCGAGAAAGAACGGATTCACAAGCTGCATTTCCGGCGACATCATCTCCATGCGCCAGGTCTCTACCGCGAGCGGGGGAATGGTCACCAGGTCACGGGCTTCCAGAAAGGCAATTGCCTCTTCCGCCATCTCCCGAATCATCTCCGGTTGCTCTCCGGGCGGGCGGTGGAGTGTTTTCACATATTCGAGAGCGGTATGTCGGTCCGTGCATCCAACCTCCACCGCCGCCCGAAGCATCTCCGCCTCACACCAGGCAAACTCCTTTTCGGCAATCATGATCAACTCTTCAGGTGTGTAGGGGATCATCTCGGAGGCGAGTTCGGACAGCAGAGCCTCGCGTCCAAGCGGGTCACCGATGATTGCTCCCTCCTCCCCTGTCTTCACGCCAACCAGTTTCTCGCGCAGAAACTCGGCATAGCCTTCCAGCGCTTTGTCCACCGCTTTGTAAGGCTCCTCGACCCACCAGGTGAACAGCGGGTCGTAGCCCTGATAGAACGTGTTCCAGTGCGTAACGGCCTCCCGAAGCAGCGTGACCGCATCGGCGGCGCGATTGGCGACCGCTGGCCTCCAGGTTCCCGGTTCTCCCGCCTCCAACTCGCGACGCTGCTGGGCAATCTCCTGCTCCACTGCGTTCATGAGAGTGGCGGCTTGCTCTGGCTGAACCCACTCCATGCGCTGCCGCTGTTCTGCCAGACCCAGCAGTTTCGCTCCGAATGGCAGCAGTGCCTCCATCTCTCGTCGCCGTATTCGCTGGTTCTCCAGATGCTCCAGACAGTGGTGCAGATGATTGCGGAACAGCAACGTGTCAATGCGATCCGTCTGCGCCAGATTCTCGAAATCCAGTGTCTCCAGAGCCTTTAGCCAGCCCGCATAGAAACGCCGCATCCGTTCGTGCCGCACTTCGGAGAGGGTAAGGGGATATTTGCGTTCCAGGCTTTCGCGATCCACCGTGAATCGCTCCATGATCGGGCGCAGGACACTCATTCCCATCCCTAATTCCCGTATGTCCGGTATCTCGTCTTCCAAATGCTGCTCCCCGCTGCTCAGGTAAGGAAAAGGCTCGTGCTGCCTTGTGGCAAACAGTTCTTGTCAGTCGGGCGCTTTTCCTCTTTTCTTGTTTCCGTGCAGGAGAACCAGAGGAGAACGTTGAATCGTGCATCATCCACAGGATTTCCACATCGAATCGAAGTGACCGAGAGGAGAAAGCAATGCCACAAGACAAACGGATAGATCGCCGCAGCCTGCTTCAAGGCGCACTGGGAACCGGAGCAGGACTGGCCCTGTTCAACATCATCCCGGCTTCTGCCCTGGGACGGGGCGGGCATACCGCCCCAAGCAACCGCATCGTGATGGGCTGTATCGGCCTCGGTGGACAGGGTTCCGGCAATATGGGAACCTTCCTGAATCAGCCGGACACGCAGATTGTCGCGGTCTGCGATGTGGACAAAGGCCATCTGGCGGGAGCCAAACACACGGTAGATCAGCACAACAGCAATCAGAGCTGTTCCGCTTACGGGGATTTCCGCGAACTGCTGTCGCGCAAAGATTTAGACGCCCTCTCGCTCGCCACGCCGGATCACTGGCACGCTATTCCCGCCATCATGGCTCTGAATGCCGGACTGGATGTCTACGGGGAGAAACCGATCTCGCACTGCCTTGCGGAAGGCCGCGCTATGGCCGACGCACAGAAGAAGAACAATCGCATCTGGCAGACGGGAAGCTGGCAGCGGTCGCAGAGCGATTTCCGCATCGCCTGCGAACTGGTACGCAATGGACGCATCGGCAAAGTCGTACGGGTCGAAGTCGGGCTTCCGACGGGCAGCCCACGTGGCCCCGTGCAGTTCAAAGATGCTCCCCCGGAACTGGACTACGAGTTCTGGGTCGGGCCGTCGCGCTGGGCGCCCTACTGCGACGAGCGCACCCACTGGAATTGGCGCTGGCAGCTTGACTACGGCGGCGGGCAGCTTATGGACTGGATAGGCCACCATGCCGACATCGCCAACTGGGGCATGGGCTGGGACAGCACCGGCCCGATGGAGATCGAAGGCAAGGGCGAATATCCCACCGAAGGCATCTGGAACGCCGCCACGACCTATCACTTCATCGCGAAGTACAAGAACGGGGTCGAGATGCACGTCGCGAACGGCGGCAACGCCGGTATCCGCAGCGGCACCAAATGGATAGGTGAGAACGGCAACTGGGTCTGGGTAGATCGGGGTGGGCTGGATGCAAGTCCGAAAGGCCTCCTTCAGGAGAAGATCGGCCCGAACGAGACTCAACTTTTCCGCAGTCCGGGCCATCACCGGGAGTTCCTCGACAGCGTCAAGAGTCGCCGCCCGACCATCGCGCCCGCCGAGACCGCGCACCGCGCCGCCTCCATCGGGCATCTGGGACAGATCGCCATGCTGACAGGCTGCAAACTCAAGTGGAACCCCGACACCGAACAGTTCACGGACGATGCGACCGCAACCCGGATGCTCTCCACGCCGATGCGTGCGCCCTGGCACATCTAGGCCCCGTTTCGACAGCCTCTCCCGGATACTCCGGAGAGGCTGTCCCTCATTCGATCTTTTCGTTCGCAGGACAGACCACACCCCTCGTCGAACGTACCCTAACCACACTCCGAAAGGAAATACTGGCATGAAGCCGTCACTGAAAATAGCGACAGCGTTGACGCTGACCGCTCTGGTCGCAGGCGCACCCCTTTCCGCAAGAGCTGGAGGACAAGCCGGACAGGACAGTCCGTTCGAGAAACTGAAGACCTACGATTTCCAGACCTATGCGCCCGTTGACGCGATTCGACGCCTGATTCTGGACGCGCAGAACGATAAGGTCAAGACGGCGGATATCGAGCAGCATCTTGTCGGGGTGCTGGATGACCCGGCCTCGACGTTCGCAGGGAAGCAGGAAGCCTGCCGTCTGCTCTGGATCATCGGGACGGCGCGGTCCGTCCCTTCCCTGTCGAAACTGCTGGCGGACGAAAAACAGTCCGACATCGCCCGTTACGCTCTCGAGCGCAATCCCGACCCGTCCGCCGGCAAAGCCCTCCGCACGGCCCTGACTAAAACGTCGGGCAAGACGCTTATCGGTATCGTCAATTCAGTGGGAGATCGAGGCGATGCAGAAGCCGTAACCGCGCTGAAACCGTTCGCGTCCAATGCCGATCCACTCATCTCCGAGGCTGCGATTGCCGCCCTCGGCAAGATCGGTACGGAGAGTTCGCTGGCCGCGCTACGTTCTCTGCCGGGTAGCAATCTGCTTGCGACAAAGGCAGTCTTACGGACTGCGGAACACTTCGCCATGACGGGCAAAAAGGCAGAAGCACTGAAAGTCTACGAGGGTCTGACCGGAGAGGGCAAACCGGCGGTTATCCGGGGCGAGGCACTGCGCGGGCTGTCCGTCCTTCAGTCGCCGCGAACGGCTTCGATTGCCTTCGCGTTCCTCAAATCCTCCGACCCTTATCTTCAGGAAGTGGGAGCGCGAACGAGTGCATCCATGACCGACCCGCAGACCACGAAGACTGTTCTCGCTGCCTTCCCCACACTCGCACCGAGCAGTCAGACCGTCGTCCTGACGGCTCTCGGAGAGCGGAAGGAGACGGCAGCCGCCGCGCTCGTCGAAGCCTCCACCCAGAGCATAGACCCGCAGGTACGCACCGCCGCGATCAAGGCACTCGCACAGATCGGCAGAGGCAAGGCCGTCCCGGTGCTGCTGAATATCGCCCGTCGCGGCGAAGGCGACGACCGCAGAACCGCCCGCGAAAGTCTGGCGAGCATGCCCGGCAAAGAGGCGGAGCAGGCGATTCTACAGACCGCGCTGAAAGGCGAAGCCGGAGACCGCGCCCTGCTGATGGGTATTCTCGCAGAACGTCCTTCCCCCGCCGTAACTGCCGCGATGCTGGAGGCTGTGCGCGGTACGGATGCAAATACCGCTGTCGAGGCCGCTCGATCACTGGGCCGCACCGGAGGGCTGACAGAGCATGGAGAGCTGCTCAAAGTCATCCTGTCTACCCAGAACGACGACATTCGCGACGCCGCCAAAGATGCCGCTATCAATATCGGGACGCGCCTCGGCGACCGCGACAGAGCAGCGGCTCCGGTTCTGGTCGCTCTGCCGACCGCGACAGGAGCCGCGAAAGCCTCGCTTCTCGCGATTCTGGCAGGCACTGGCGGCGACCGTGCGCTGGAGGAACTTACCAGAGCCGCAAACTCTCAGGACGCGACGGTCAAGCAGGCAGCGGTCACGCTGCTCGCCGAATCATGGACCGATACCCGCCCGCTCCCCACCCTCCTCTCCGTTGCCAAGACCTCCGCTGATAAATCGCTGCGTGTTGAGGCCGCTCGCGGCTATCTGCGCCTGGTCGGACAGGACGACCGGATGCCCGCCGACCAGAAGGTGACGAGAATCACCCCGCTGCTCGCCGTCGCCGAGCGTCCTGAAGAGAAGCGACAGGCGCTCGCTATCCTGCGCGAATGCCGCGTCAGCTCCTCTGTCGAACAGGCCGCCTCCCTCCTGGACGATCCCGCCGTCTCCTCCGACGCCGCCGACGCTGTCCTCTATCTCGCCGCACAGCAGAGAAGGGGCAACCGAAACCTCCCCGCCGTCAAAGGCCCGGCGACAAATGCTGCCCTGGACAAGATCATCCAGTCCAGCAAAGACGACAATCAAAAGCAGATGGCCCAACAGCTAAGAAGCTCCTGATAGCCCCTCAGAAATCACTTGCCCCGTCTCTCAAATTGAGGACGGGGCTTTCATGTGCCAGTCTACGGTGAAAATAATAGGCAAGCCAATTCCTAACACTTCAGGGCGTTCCCTCATCCTTTGGTTGCGGCTGAGTCTTTTTCCAGTTGAGGTAGGCTTCCCAGACATCCATATGTATCCATATCTCGAAGAACGCACCGGGACGCAGGCCGTAGATGTGATTCATCAGGTGCGTGGGGCCAAGTTTTTTGTCGAGTTGGTCTTCATAGTCAGGGTCGGCGAGTACGATGGGAGCCTGTGCGTCTTCGGGGACGCCCTGGTAGTAGCCGATATTGGGAAACTCGCGCAAATACCAGGGGAGAGGCCAGTAGTACTGGTCTTTGGAGAAAACTTTGATAACCATCGCGTTGTGTTCATGGTAGGCGAGAGTGAGTTTCTCCAGTCGCTGTCCGAGTTCGACGACATCCGCAACGGGTTGCGCGTAGACATAGGGATTCGCGCTGTCGAGATAGGCGACGTAGCTCGTTCGGTAGGACTGCGCCCCAAGCTGCCAGTAGCCTGCCAGTAGGGCGAGAGAGGCAACCGTCTTCAAGAGACTTCCTGGCAGCAGCCGCATCAAGGCTATTGCACCAATTCCGGCCAGTAAAATAAAACACAGCAGAAAACTGAGGACGCACCAGGGCGTCTTATAGGGAATGACGCTGTAGGCGGCGGTAAGGAGGAAGGACGTGAAGGTAAGATAGCGGGCGAACTGCGTGCTGCTTTCCAGCCGTCCACGCTCCTTCGGCAGCAGGGCAGCAATCCCGCCGACGAGGGCCAGACCCATAATTAGCCCTTCGCTCCAGACCGGACTCGCGCCTGTTTTCGACCAGATAAGAATTTGCAGGTAGTAGTACCAGGGATGACGATGCAGATTCGTGCCGTGAGCGCGGCCCAGCCAGGGAGTATAAGAACGCAAATAGTCCGCCGCTGCCTGCGGGTGCTTGAAGAAACAGGTGAGAAAAAGCGCAGCGGTGAGGAGAGTCACGCCAACAGCAACAGGTGCGAATTTAGAGTTCCAGAGCCTGCGGAGGTCGGGAGAGATTCCATCAGCGCGTTTTGTCCAGAACGAGGTGAGGGGGAAGGCGAGACCACATGCGACAAAGGTAATGACAGCCGTCTCTTTAGTAGCAATCATCAGACCGGCAAAGACGGCCGCTCCGATTAGCCAACTATAGCGCAGATGTCGTGTATAGCGCCAGCCACAGGCCAGCATTCCTAGCGTGAAGAAGGCGAGCAGGACTTCTTGAATATAGTCACGACTGTAGAAGACGAAGGCCGGGGAGATTGCCAGCAGGAGGGCGGAGACAACGACGCCATGTTTGCCCAGCGCATTAGAGAGTGGCAGGAGGAGCAGGAGCATCGCCGCGCCAAACAGCACGGTTGAGAGTCGGTAATCGGAGGGGGTAACTTCGGTGAAGTTCTTGCGGCCCTGCAGCCAGACTACAGGGAGTTCCGCATAGTAGATCGTGGGGCCATGATACTCGTTATAGTCGTACCGATAGTCGCCTTTTTCCCACAGCTCACGAAATTTGAAGGCATGAACCGCCTCGTCGCCGTGCATCGGTCGGTTGTCCAGCACAGGCAGTCGGAACCAGAGCGCACCGACCGTCAGTACAACCAGCACAGCGACGAGAGCGACCCACGATCTCATTTGGCGGGGAGACCGTAGACTTCGACTTCAGTATAGCGGTTTAGCGGATCGTGAAACGTACTGCCCTTACTGTAGAGGCGGACGTAACGGGCCTTCATGCCCTTTGCATCCACCAGTTTGCCCTCGGAAGTCTCGAAATACTCCTTGTCCTTACCGATTCCGAGCATCGAGACGTTCTCCTGATCGTTGTTGAACAGGGTTGTTACGCCGTCAATGAACTTGGGATCGTTGGAAACCTGCACCACGACGGCATGATAAACAACCGGCTCGGTGTGGGAGTGCCAGAATAGGATATAGGACAACGGCGAAACCGCGCCGAGGTCAATCTGAATCCACTGGAGGCGAGGCTTCAATTCGACGGAGCTGTCGTCACGCGCCTCTTTGTCGCCGTCCGTAACCAGGTCGAGCGAACCGCCAAACGGGGCCGCGCTGCTCGTCACCTTCTTGTGCAGGGCCAGATTGATGGTACCTTTCGGCACCATTGGAATCGGGCGGGGCTTGCCGGTCGGTTTCTCAACGTTCGGGCCAATGGTGGTGTTGCTCGGCGTTCCTGCGAAGGCCGCTTTCGGCAGTTTGGCAGGCAGCGGAACGAGGTCGCCTTTTGTTTCCTGTGCACAAACCAGACCGCTCATCCCCACGACGGCGAATGCACACAGCGCCGTACTCACTATCATCCGCAAGGCACGGCTCGTGCCGCGCTGAATCTGTCTCATCAGTTTCTCCTTCATAATACTCGGTATCGGAACCGCTCATCCCTATTAGACGCCGTTCTGACCAGAGAGTGACACCGAGATTGTACCCCACACGCTACGGATGAAGACCGGGCAGGGGCTTTGCAAGGGCGTCAAGGTCGCTGAAATTCTTCGCGATATAGTCGGCGTACCATTTCGTCTCGGCGGCGCGGTCCGTCTCGCGGGGCGAAATCGAGTCGACATTCGCCTTCGTCACAATCTCTGTGCCGACGTTGACCCAACCCTTGGGCAGAGGCTTCTTGTCCCGCAGATGCTGCACCATAGCCAGCACCGGGAGATAACCCTGTAGATAGGGATGCTGTCCCAAACTGATCTGCGTCGTGCCGGACTTCAGCGCATCCAGTGTCTCTGTGTTCAGATCATAGCCACCGATGATCCATTTCGCATGAGCACGGGTCTTGACTTTGGTGAGGTTGGGAATATCCATCGAGCAGAGGCCCACGGCCGCCACGATGTCCGGGTTGGCCGTTGCCTGATTCTCCCAGGCGGAGTAGTTCTTCGTGTTCTCAACGCCCACATCTTTGGGGTCGGTCACGGTGAACCCGCTGCCCTCCAAACCCTTCTTGAAACCTTTGTAACGCTCTTCCAGCACCGCAACTCCGGGAGCGCAGATGCCCGCCAGCACTTTGCCGTTCTTCTTGCCGTCGGCTTCCAGCATCTTGCGGAGTTCTGTCGCGAGAATCACGCCGCTCTGGTACTCGTCCTGCCCGAACCAGGTTGAGGAGGTCGAGCCGTCGCTGGTGATGTTCGCGGAGACAACCGGAATGCTTGCGTCCGTCGCCTCTTTGATCGGCTTCACCCAGACATCGCCCGGCATGGGAATGACGACAAGGCCGTCTTTCTTCTTTTGAATCATCCCTTCAAACATTCCAATGGCGTCGGTCGCTTTAGCCGATTCCGGCCCCACGACTTCCACATCCACGTCCAGCGCCTTGCCCGCATCCTCCGCGCCACGTTTGATGACCTGCGAGAAATCGTTGAGAACGTGCAGGACATAGCCGATTTTGATTCGCGGCTTACCGCTGGAGGGTGTCGGCGTCGCATTCGGGCTGGAGGGGATAGGCGGCGCCCCGCTGTTAGAACTGTTGTTGCAGGAGATCAGCATCAGCAGCGGCAACGCCAGCAGAGCCGATTGGAAGATACGCTTCATGGGGAATCCCTTCCTGAGAGGTAGTGTGTGTTAACGTTGTGGCTGTGTACGTCGCTTGACGAAAGCGTCAATGGCGACCGCAAGAATGATGACGGCCCCAGTGATGGCCGTCGCCGCATAGGTAGGCGCACTGAGCAGAATGAGACCATTGCCGATAACAGCGATGATGAGCGCACCGAGTATCGCGCCGGGAACTGACCCGCGCCCGCCGCTCAGAGCCGTGCCGCCGATGATGACGGAGGCTATCACCCAGAGTTCAAACCCTGCGCCCGTGCTGGGGTCTGCCGACTGTAGGAAGGCCAACGCGATAACTCCTGCAAGGGCGGCAATCGTACCGTTGAGTGTCATCACCCCGACGCGATAGCCATCGAGTGGGATGCCTGATAGACGTGCGGTCACCGGGCTGCTACCGATTGCCATGATGCGTCGCCCGGTCACCGTGCGCGTAATGGCGATCCAGCCGATTACTGCCAGGCCCACCATAACAACCACACTGGTGGGAATGCCGAGTATATCGCCTCCACCCACCGTGAAAAAGAGGCTGGTTTTGGGAAACTGACTGATAGGCGAGGCATTGCACAGCACAAGCGCGATACCCCGAAAGATGCTGAGGGTGCCGAGCGTAACGATAATCATCGGGATACGCAGCCAGATCGCAAGTAGACCATTGAAACAGCCGCAGACCGCCCCCGTCGCCAGCCCGATAAGAATAGCCACAGGAAACGGAAGCGATGCTTTGAGCGCGAGACCGGCAACGATGTTGGTGAGGGTCAGGATGGAGCCGACAGACAGGTCTATATCGCCCATCGAGATCACGAACACCATTCCGACCGCCATGATGCCGTAGTAGGAAGCCTGCCGCGCCACCTGGAGCAGATTGCCTGGACTCTTGAACACGGGAGCCGCCAGTGTCAGTCCCAGACAAAGCAGTAAAAGGGCAACCAGCACCCCGATCTCCTGCAAGCCCTGAAGCCCACGAAAGGCGCGTTTCATTCCGCCGGAAAATGACTCATCCCGCACTTCGCTCATCGGTTTCCGTTCTGTTGCGGGCTGCTGTACATCATAGTCCGGTCGCGACTATTCATCGAGGACATGGGCCATCGTCACCAGTTGGGACATCTTATGATCGGCGAATGTCCAGACGACTTTTTTCTTGCGGGTGACCTCGAAGGCATGGACGCCCTGCCCCTCTTTGCCGCGCACGAAGTTGCCCACGACCAGATTGCCGTTTTTCAGTACTTGAATTCCGCAAATCCAGTTGAGACCAAGTTCGGGCGCGTCCTTCGCGCCGAACTCCCAGACCGTTTTGCCCTCTTTCGTGACTTCGATAATTTTTGCCTGCGTCCCGCATCCGATAAGCGTATTGCCGTTTTTAAGCCGCACCGCCTCAAACACGTTCAGCACATTCGGGTACTCCCAGACCACTTTGCCAGTCGGATCTACTTCGCGCACGGTCGCATCGGCTTCGTGGCAGGAGAGAATATTGCCGTTCGACAGTTTGTGCAGACTGCGAAGTTGACGATGCGCCGGTTTTTCGGCGGTTGTCAGGGGGGTGGTATGGACCTCTTCGCCTTTGCGGTTGACCTCGACCGCCTGACACGGCCCCTGCTCGCCTACCAGTATATTTCCGTTCGGCAGGCGGCTAAAGCCCAGCACCTGTTCACACTTCGCCGTATAGTTCCAGACGACCTTGTGTTCTCGGTCTACCTCCTGCACTCCGGTCGGCGAACCGCCATAGGCATAGATCACATTGCCGTTCTTCAGCTCCTGAAACATGACCGCAAGGCCCGGCATAGGGTGTTCCCACAGGATTTTGCCGTCTGCGGATAGCTCCACAATACGGTTGCCCGGCGAATACTGCATGAACATAAAGTGGTGTGATTTCAGCACGGGCGCGTCGGGCGTTTGCGCGGCGGCAAACCGGACGAGGCTCAGAAGTGCGAAAACAGGAAGCAACACACGATGGACAGATCGCATACAGGTCTCCATTGGCTATGCACACGGTGATGGAACAGACAGACTTTCGCCGTCGGGGGGCAAGTCTCCTTCTCTGCCGGGCCGCTACTTGTGCACAGAGAGTTGAATGGAAGGCGCGAGAGTGTTGGAGTTGTCATGGTGGCCGACCAGCAGAATTGTGGAGAGGTCCGGCGCGGCATCGGGCGCTGCTGTCAAGAGTATCTTGCCATCGGTCTGCCCGACAGGAATGGGTGCAGCCTTCGCCGTCACCTTTGCCGGGAGTCCGCGCACCTCCAGCGTGATCTCTTTCATCGCATTCGGCTGACGCTCGACATGAACGGGTATCTCGATGGAAGCCCCCGGTGCTAGGGCCAGCGTGGCAGGCGGTGGCGAGAGTGTAATAGCGTCTGTGCGGTCGGTCACACCGACCATCAGCAACTCCCACAGGTGATGCGGGCGCGTGTAAGCGTACTCTACCGACAGCAGCAGGTCAATGGAACGGTGTTCGTACCGCTCCCATCCTAGAGCCTCCTGCACGACCGCCTTCCCGCCAATTGTCGCGGTTCCGAGGATGTGTATGTCCGCGGCAGAGACGACGGTTCCCGGTGCGACTGTCAGCGTCACCTCAAGGGAGTTCTTGCCCGTCGGTATCGTCCCACCTCGTGCTATCACACCCGCCGGAAGACCGTCTATCTTGACTTCCACCGCCTCGTTAAAGCCACCGTATCGTTCCAGGGTCACCGGAATAGCGATAGTGCCTCCCACTGGGACCGCAAACCTGTCGGTCTCGATGGCAAGGCGGAAGTTCGGCATGACCGGGGTCACTTTGAGCCGGTAGTAGCAGTCCAGCCCCGTCATCTCCTCGACGTTCGCGACTTCGACTGTATAGTTGCCCTCCGCCGGAGCGGTAAATTCCAAACGCGCTTCCTTGCCGAGGCCGGGAGCGTCGTCGTTGGCGGCAAGCTCTTTGCCTGCGGAGTCCAGCACGCGCACCTGCCCATCAATCCGCGAACCAATACGTCTTCCAAGCAGGTCGAAAACAAAGCCTGCTTTCGCGGCGGCATGGAAGGTGAACCGACGGCGTGGAGCCAAAGCGAACGTGCCGTCCACCGCCGTCGGCAGGGCGGGAAGCGGTTGTGTTGCCTCCCCCTGCCCCGCGTCCAGAACCGCCGTCTCCTCCACCATGAGTGGCAGCACCATCGGGCTTCCCGCCTCCTGCTTCATCTCCGCCCAGTACATTCCCGGCTTTGTATCCGCAGGAATGGCAACGGTCGCCTGCTTCGTGCCCAGGTTGGAACCTTCCAGGGCAAGATGCACGGAATGACCGGGACGCTCCCCACGCGGCGAATAGCCCGATACAAATCCCATGCGTCCCACCAGCAGACGATAGGTGAAGTTGGGGCCACCGTTATACTCCGAGTCGCGAACAGAGAGGAAATACCGCCCCGCCTTCGGAAAGCGATAGACAAAACGCGGGTCGCTCTCCCAGGTGGACTGCACCAATTTGAGGCTCACCCCCGCCGTATCCCGCAGTTCCAGCACCGGGTCGAAGCGTGAACGGATACGGTCAGCAAAGCAGTCGAATACCCAGATCTCCCCTGCGGTTGCGTTGAAAGCGAATCGGTCGCGCCCGGAACGCGCCGCAATCCTTCCGTTCACCACAACGGGTTTCGCGCCATCGAGTTCGAGCGGCGGCATCGCCTCGGTCATCGGCGTCTCGATGACCTGGTTCGGCACAACATCCACCCAGAAACGGGAACCGTTTGAGACGCCCTTATTTGTCGTCAGGCGAATCTCGTGTGGCCCCAGTTTCGCGCCAGCGTCTACCGCAAGTTCCGCCGTCAGGATGTTTCCATCCGGCGTTACCTGCACCGATTTGACTGCCATGCCCCCACCGCTCAAATGCACCTGCGCCCCACCGAGGTTCTTCCCCTCTATCTTCACCCGCGTCGCCTGCCCCCGCATCCCCCCGGCAGGCAACAGCCCCCCGATTTCCGGCGCCTGCGCCAGAGCGGGCAGGGCCAGCACACTGGATGACAGCACTGCTAGAAGAAAGTACAGCATGGGATACGTTTTTTTGTGGTCAGAAAAGCTCATGATGGTATTTGAGAGAATGTGACTGTTTGGTCGGCAGGGTTCAGCCTGCCGACCACGAGGCGGAAGAAAGCAGTCTCAGGAGAACAGGCCGGGGATGCCGGGCGAATCGCGGACGATGCGGGCCTCGCGCAGGCGCGCAGAGACGTCCATATTCAGTATTTTCGCGACCGACATATAGGTGTCTTCCGGGGAGATAGGCAGTTCGGCCGGATACTTCGCCTGCGCGTCGCTGGAGCCGATGACACGCCCGCCGGGAATCCCCGCGCCCGTTATGAGGTACGAGTAGACAAAGGGCCAGTGGTCGCGTCCAGCCGAGGGGTTGACCGGAGTGCGCCCGAACTCGCCCGTCACGAGTACGAGGGTCTTCTTGTTGAGGCCGCGTTGATAGACATCATCTATCAGAGCAGAGACCGTCCGGTCAAGTTCAGGAAGCTGACGTTTGCAGCGGTTGAAGTTGTCGCCGTGATTGTCGAAACCCATTTTATCCACATCGTCATTGATCGGATGCGCCCGCCAATTGACCTGCACAAACCGCACTCCCGACTCGATGAGCCGCCGCGCCATAAGACAGCCCTGCCCGAACTGCGTCATGCCGTAGCGCTCCCGGACTGCGATTGGCTCTCTGGTGAGGTCAAAGGCTTTCTTAGCCTGTGGCGAGGTGACGAGCGTAAAGGCTTTTTCGTAGGCTGCGTCGTGGATACGGGTATCGCCGCTCTCGATCTGCCGCTGGAACGAGTCCACTTTCTTATACAGCTCTTTGCGGAGGTTCAGCCGATCGCCGGTCATGCCAGCGGGCGGGGTCAGCGCGGCGAGTTTGTCCACCGGTTGGAGGGCGTCCAAAACCCGGAAGGGCGCGGAGGCGTTGCCGAGGAAACCGCCGTCCTGACCGAGTGGACCGTTCCCGGCGGTATCGTACATACGCGGCCCGATGTGCAAGGCAGACGGCAGGGCATTGCGTTGCGGCATGAATTTGCTGATGACCGCTCCCATGTTCGGCGCTTCGCGTCCGGGCGCGACCTTATTGCCCGTTAGCGTGTAGTGTGCGGCCTGCGCATGGACAGTTTGGTCGTGGGTTGCGGAACGGATAATCGTGTACTTGTCCGCCATGCGGGCCAGCATCGGCAGATGCTCGCAGATTTGCGTTCCGGGAATGTTGGTCGGTATCGGCTTGAAAATACCACGAATCGCTTCCGGCGCATCCGGCTTCATGTCGAAGGTGTCCTGGTGCGGCGCCCCACCCCATAGGAACACGAGAATAATAGACATTTCATTGTCCACAACTCCCTGGGCAAGACTGCTCTGCGCGGCAAACAGTCCCGGCAACGTCAGCCCCAGGAAGCCCGCAGACCCTATCTGCAAAAACTCGCGTCGGGAGGGGCCGTCGCAGGTCTGTACTGTCTCGTGTCCGAATTCGATCATGGTGTTTACTCTTCCGTCTTTGCGTAGGAAACTATCATCAGGTCAGGCAGACTTTACGACTGCCGGGTTGTAAAACTGCATAGCGGCTGCTAAGGCTTTTAATGATTGAACAGGAACTCTTTGCTATTCACCAAAACCCACAGCATATCCTCGAAAACGCGCCTGCGAGACGCATCCTGCTGGACTTTCGCCTCCGGTTTTGGCACGACCGTCGCAGTGGGAACGGCAGGCGCGATAACAGGCGGCTTCGGCGACGCAGGTGAGGCCACGACCGCAATGGGCGCGGGTGGCACGACGAGAGCCTGATGCAGGGCGTTCAAGTTAGACGTGCGTTCGTCGGAGCGCGGAGCGCGTCCGAACGCGGCCCAGTAGAGTTCGTCGAGAATTTCCGAATCGTTCTTGCCCGCCTTGACGAGTCTGTCTACCAGTCCTCCATCGGCAGTAACTTTGCGGTTAATCAGATCGCCGTTGATGAAGAGCAGCGCCTGCGCCATGTTTGGCTCCTGGCTGCGTTCGCACTCACAGGTGATGACGCGGGCAGGACGTCCGAGAATGTCCATGAAATCCGACTTGACGTGCGTATCGGGCAACTGCACGGCGCGATAGCCGGGCGGCAGACCGGGGAACTCCTCTGCCTTGCCTGTCACCTGACTCAGTGCATCCATCAACTGCTCCGCCGTCATGCGCCGCACGAGGAAATGGCTGAAATAGCGGTCGTCCTTCGCGTTCTGCGGGGTCGCGGACGAAGAGAGATGATAGGCGCGAGAGGACACGATCTGCCGCATGAGATGGCGCAGATCGAAGTTGTGTTTGACGAAATCGGCGGCGAGAGCATCAAATAGTTCCGGGTTCAAGGCCGGATTGGTTTCGCGCAGGTCGTCCACCGGTTCGACCAGACCGCGCCCCATGAAGTGCGCCCAAACCCGATTGACGATGGAATGGGTAAAATACCAGTTGTCAGGGCGCGTCAGCCAGTCGGCGAAGAAGGCGCGGCGATCCCGGCTGGAATCGAGGGCGAGGGTCGGCCCGCCGAGCGGCTTTGGCGGAACAGGCCGACCAAGTCGAGGCTGAATCACGTCGCCGACAGCAGAATTATAGACCGTCATCTCGTCGTTCACGTAGATGCTCAGGTCTGCCTTGTACTTGACACGAGCGAAAATCTGCGCCATGCCGTAGTATTCGTTCTGCGTCCATTTCTCCAGCGGATGGTTGTGGCACTTGGCGCACTGCACACGAATCCCTAGGAAGCCCTGACTGACGTTCTCGGCGAGTTCCTCCGGCTTGAGTGCGGTGCGGAAGTAGTTGGCGGGGCCATCGAGGAATGTATTTCCCCGTGCGGTCAGCACCTCCCGCGCCATCTTGTCCCAGGGCTTGTTGTCGCGCACCGAATCGTGAATATAGCTGTAGTAGGCCCACATTCCCTTGTCTTTGAGGGTGCCGCGATTGACCCTGAGCAGGTCACTCCACTTGTATGTCCAGAAATCGGTGAAATCGGGTCGCGCCATCAGCACGTCCACGATCTTCTCACGCTTGCGCGGGTCTTTATCGGCGACGAACGCTCTGGCCTCGGCAGACGTGGGAAGCGCTCCGGTCAGGTCGAGGGTGATGCGGCGCAGGAACTCCAGATCACCGGCAGTCTGGCTCGGAGTGAGATGCAGCGCGGCGAGTTTGCTGTAGACCAGCCCGTCAATATAGTTGGCACGGGGCAGTTTTGTGTAGGCACTCGCGGCGATTTTGTTGGGGAAGGGAGCCATCACACGCGCCACGGAAACCTTATCCTGATACCCGACCATGATCGCTGTCTGCCCCACCCCGGCAATCGTCACGGAGCCATCGGGAACGACCGTCGCGACATTCTCATCATTGGAGGCGAAACGTGTCCAGTGGGTCACATCGCGCACAGAGCCATCCGAGAAGACCGCATCAACACGCAGTTGGAGCCGGTCTTTCGGGGCAAGCGACTTTGTGGGAGGCGTGACACGCAGTCCGGTCACATGGGGATCGGCGGGGTTCGGGCCGGGAGCGCCCTGGGCGATCCAGCGAGTCAAAATCGAGAATTCGGGGGTGCCGCGCCGCAGGGCTTTGCCGCCGAGGTGCGGTGTCTCCATCAGCGGTTTGCGTAGGAGTAGGCTCTGTTCGGGATTCAAGACGTTGATGCGCCGTCCCTGAAACTGCCGGGTGAGGGCAACGAAATCGAGTTCCGGGGCGAAGCCGCGCAGAGAGAGTTTGAAGCCGTTCTTGCCCGCCGCCGCGCCATGACAGGTTCCCATGTTGCAGCCCGCACGGGTCAGCACAGGGATGACCTCGTTGACGAAACTGACGGGCTTCGCCACAGGAGTCTTCGTGATCTCTGCCGCATTACCGCGCAGACCCACAGACACCAGCGCCACTATTCCGACTATCAGCCGCCACGCTCTAAGCAAAAGGCAGTCTCCTCGCGATCTTTATGGGACGGTTAGACAGACGAATGCGCCGTTTGTGTCACTTATCCACAGCGTTTTGAGAGAAATCGAACTTCGATTTCAAATCGAAAATCGAAGCAGTAGAAAGCCGGTAACATGGATAAGCAGAAGAGCGTCTAACCGTTCGGCAGGCGGGCCAGGCTCCTTCCCCCCGCCGACAAGCACCTATCCTCCTCTTCCGAAGGGAAAATTTTATGAGACTACACACGTTGGCAGCGGCGCTGGCGGCGCTCTTCGTTCTGGCTCTGCCTGCCCTCGCGCAGACATCCGCCGTCAAACGCGACGACCGCGCTTCCGAGAAAATGGGAATGCGCCTGTCGCTTCAATGCTGGACATTCCGCGAACTCTCCTTCTTCGAGACCGTAGATGTCGCGCAGGGAATGGGCATCAAGTACCTGGAGATGTTCCCCGGCCAGAAACTCAAGCCCGGCTCCGATGTCAGCATCAACAGCCACATGAGCGACGAGACTATCGCGGAAGTCAAGAAGAAACTGGCAGACGCGGGCGGGCTGAAAGTTATCGCGTTTGGTGTGGACGGCGTTCCCACCGACGAACCGGGCGCCCGCAAAGTCTTCGAGTGGGCCAAAACGATGGGAATTAAAGTCCTCGTCACGGAGACCACCCCGAGCGAAGTGCATGACAAACTCTGCACCGAGTTCAAAATCCGCATGGCGCTGCACAACCATCCGCAGAGCTGGCCGCCGGACGAAGTGCTGAAAGCCACTAAAGACCGTGTGAAACGGATCGGTTCCTGCTCCGATACGGGTCACTGGGTGCGCCGCAATCTCGTTCCGGTCGAACAGCTCAAGAAACTCGAAGGCCGGGTCGAACATCTGCACTTCAAAGACCTGAATAAGTTCGGCGACGGACACGATGTTCCCTGGGGCACGGGCGTCAGCGATGTCAAAGGAATGCTCACGGAACTCAAGCGGCAGGGCTACAAAGGCTACCTCTCCATCGAATACGAGTACGGCAGTGTGAGTGACCTGAAAACCACCGTCCCACAGTGCGTCGCCTATTTCGACAAGATCACCGCCGAACTGGCAAAGTAGTCTTACGGCTTGTCAATCAACACAAGGCGGTAACTTCCACTCTTAATGCGAATCGCGCCCGAGGCGGGCAGGGTTTTAGCCCTGTCCGTCTTTTTCTGTCCAAGCAGAGTGACTTTGGGATGATGGAAGCGATCAATGGGCAGGAGGACATTGGCCTCCGAATGAGGCGGGACGGTAACGTCCAGGCTCAGTCCGTTTTCTGTACGCTGCCAGGAGACCTCGACATCGCCGTGTGGAGTCGGGACTTTGCCCTTCGCCCACCAGAGATCGCACAGCGTCGGGCGAATAGTGATGCTTTTGAAGCCGGGTGTTTCCGGTGTCACACCCAATACTTTGGACGAGAGCTGATAGAGCGGAGTTCCGCCCCAGGCATGGCTCCAGTCTCCAGTCGTCCACATCTCCCGAAATGTCTGCGTGTCCGGATTGATCTGCCAGCGCTTCATCTCCCCGGTCGCCAGACTGTCGAACAGGCCGCAGTGGTCCATCGCGTTGAAAATGAAGTGATAGAAGTAGGGCTGGCAGTTCAGCGGCGTCTGCTTCATAACTCGGTTGAGAATCTCCTGCTGTCTTTCCCTGGGCGCAAGGTCGTACAGAACTGCCAGGACGTTGACGTGCGGGCTGAACGTCTCGATGTCGGTATCTGCGGGCAGCCACTGCCCCGGCTTGACGGAGGTCTGAAACGGCTTGCCGTCGCGGTAAAGCCCCTTCTCCGGGTTCCACAATTCGCGGTTGAATGCTTCCAACACCTTCGTTCGTAACGCCGCGTAGCCGGCAGTCTTTTCCGTCTCCCCCATGAGTTGCGCCACTCTGCCTGCGTCGGCGAGAGCGCGGAAATAGAAGGCGGTCAGATAGCCCTGCCCGATGACGGCAGGCGGATGGTGGCAGCCAATCCCTGCAATGTCTACCCAGTCCATAAACATATAGTCGGGCGCTTCGGAGATCAAACCGTTCTTGCCGCGCCAGGTCTCGAAACGATTCATCAGCCCGAACACCTGTGGTGAGAGTTCTCGCACGAGCGCTGCATCCCCCGTATAGTCGTAGTAGTCCAGGAGCATTTGCAGCCAGAGCAGCGCATAGGAGGTGTGGAAATTGATGTACCGGTTCGTGGCGAGAAGTGCGCCAAATTTGCGGAGTTCTTGTCGGGTAAGGGCGGGTTCCGCGAAGGCATAGTCGTTGAGGAGCGCTTCGATCATGTAGTCGCCGGGGTCGCAGATCGGCTCCTGATGGTCAGGCGAGTCGAGATAATGATCCTGCATACACAGTTGAGTCGCCCATCGGGAAGCCGTCCAGAGACTTTCGAGATGCGCGTCGCTGCACGAGAACGCGCCCCGGCTACTGACCGGATAGGAGACGAACTGCGCCGAAACATCTGCTATCTCTATCGGCTGTGTGACATGGGAAGCGACAAGATTGATGACCGTGAAGCTGCTATAGAAGGGCGTTTCAAAAAACTGTTCGCCGCCGGACAGGTGCAAGGTCGCGCCCCGGTTTCCGCCCCGCCCATTGACCTCATTCAGACCGATCTGAAGCATTGCCCCGGCGCCGCCCTTTATTTTCAGCCGAACATACGCGCTCATCATCCGGTCAAACTGCACGGCAAAGGAGCCATCACTGGACAGTTTGACACTCTGTCCATTCTGAAACGGCTTTTCTGGCACCTCCACCCCTGCGCTTGTCCGCACGATCCGCGTCATCGGATAGCGGGTTTCGCGCATCGGAGGAATCTGGCTCGTCTGAACAGCAGGCCAGAAATTTCCTGTCTTCGCACAGGCAGTCCAGCCGGAATCGTCGAACCCGGCCCGCTGCCATCCCGTCGGTTCCTTCGCCGCCACATAGTGCATTCCGCCCGAACCGCTTTCGAGATAGTCGCTGCGTTTCCCCCGCCAGCTCTCGTCTGCCGTTAACAGCATGGTGGTACGGTCGGCCAGCTCGATTTTCGCCTGGAAGAGAAGACCAGGATGTCCGCTGGAACCGTACCAACTGGTCCACCGCGCTGCAAACACCTCGACGGCAATGACGTTGATGCCTTTATGGAAGAACGGCGTCAGGTCGCGATAGTCGCAGTAGTATAGTCCGGTGTTGCCTCTGCTTTTGCCGCCCGGATAGTCCTCGCCGGGGTCGGTCGGGCCGCGTGAAACCAGACTGCCGTTCACATAGAGCCGATAATGGCGGTCGGCGCTGGTCCATGCCGAAATTTTACGAGGAAGCGCAGCGAGAGTAACCTGTTTGCGGAAGCAACCCACGGCCAGTGCCGTGCTCTTCGCCTCCTCGCCACCAAGCCATATCCACCCTGCGGGCAGAGGCGGAGACGGATAGTCTCCCTGTCGGGTCGCGAAGACGCGGGCGGGCGATTCTCGGGCAGCATCCACCCGCTTCCCCTGCCCTCCCTCAGCCGTCACGCCCGGCACGCAACTGACCAGGAGAGCCAGACACATCGTCGAGAGAGAACGCCAGCCAGTTAGCCACGTCCACACAATTCTCATTGTCACGAGACTCTCCCAGGGTAATGCGTCTCCCGTCCGCAGGACGGTTGGTTGCAGATCACCAGACTGGTCGTTCACGGCCCGGCATAACGACCCGGTATTTGGTTGGGCGTCAATGTTTCGCCTCTTCCTCCGCGTGGTGTTGGGCGGCGATGATAGCCTCGGCCGCTTCCGCTTCGAGGGCGTCGGAAGTCGGAGGCTCATCCATCTCCTGCAAATAGTAACGGACATTGGTCACGATCACATCCTTACGTCCGAGCAGAGCGATTTTGAGGATGAGGCCGGAGTTGCCATGCAGCAGAGAGTGCCACCATTTGGTCGGGACGAACTCCGGGACAATCACCGTGACAAGATGATTACGCCGTTCCAACTGCACTGCGTCGAGATACTGCATCACCGGCGTAATCATCGAGCGATAAGGTGAATTGAGCAGCACCAGCGGAATCTCCCCTGCCCACTCCTCCCAGCGCGAAGTCAGTGCGCCCGTTCGTTCCGCATCCACCTGAATGTGCAGAGCGCGGCAGTCGGGAGAGAGCGACCGTGCATAGGCGAGAGCCGGAAGAACGCCTTTGTGCAGGCCGGGAACCAATACGAGAACAGTATTGGTGAGGGACGCGACGGGCAGATGTTCGACAGGCAGGCGAAGCTGTGTTGCGACATCCGCGTAGTGCTGGAAGATCGTTCGGAACATGAACACCAGTAGCACAATCAGCAGCAGAACGATCCATGCGCCTTCGGTGAACTTCTCATAGACGATAAAACTCAGCACGATGAACGTGACGACCGCCCCGAACCCGTTGATGAGGGCCTTGCGCTGCCAGCCAGGGCCGCGCAGGCGATTCCAGCGGCACACCATCGAACTTTGCGAAAGAGTGAAGGCGGTAAAGACTCCGGTGGCATAGAGGGGAATCAGCGCATCTACCTGGCCGTGTTTAATCGCAATGAGGGCAGCGGCGAAGAGACCGAGCAGGATGATACCGTTGTTGAACACCAGTTTGTCGCCAAGGTTGCCAAACTGTTTTGGCAGAAAGCGATCCCGTGCGAGGAACGAGGCCAGACGCGGGAAGTCGGCGAACGCGGTATTCGCTGCCAGCACCAGAACAGCCGCTGTGAACATCTGCGTGAGCAGGTAGGCGAAGCTGAATGTCCCGGTCTTGCCGAAGATCGCACCGGAAATCTGGTCAATGACCGCAGGAGCCGTCTTACCGTCGCTTCCTTCCCAGTAGACAACGTGAAGCTGCATCGCGAGCCAGGTGACCCCGATGAAGATCGTGCCGAGAATGATGCCCATCCAGAGCAGCGTGGTGGCGGCGTTCTTGGCCTTCGGTTCCTGGAAGGCTGGAATGCCGTCGCTCACCGCCTCCGTACCTGTCATAGCCGAACAGCCATTCGCGAAAGCCCGCAGCAGCACCAGCGTTCCGAAGGTCTGTGCTGCGTTTTTCGCGGATTCGATGCTTCCGGGCCAGTGGTCATAGACACTCTTGATTTCGGCGGTCTGGGGATGCCAGCCGAGGAACGGCCCGATCAGCGCGACTGCCATCATCACGTAGCACATCACGACAAACCCATAAGTGAAGACCGCGAAGAGCGTCCCCGACTCTTTCAGCCCTCGTAGGTTTGCCAGGGTCAGAATGCCGATGAAGATCAGACCCCACAGCACCAGATGCTCGTCGAGCTTCCAGTGCTTGACAAAGGGAATACTCGCCAGGTTCTGCACACCCGAGGCGATAGACACCGAGACCGTCAGCACATAGTCAATCAGCAGCGCAGCGGCGGCGACCAGACCGGGCAGCGTTCCCAGATTGTCTTTGGTGACGATGTAGGAGCCGCCACCTTTCGGATAGGCAAAAATCGTCTGCCAGTAGGAGAATACGACCGTAATCAGCAGCGCCACGATCAGACCGGCAATCAACAGGGTATTGGTCGTATAGCGGCCGCGCTCCTCCAGCAGATACAGCCCCGACGCGCCCAGGGCGAGAACGATCTGCTGCGTGGCATAGGCTACCGACGAAATAGCGTCGGAAGCGAAGACGGGGAGAGCCAGGATGCGGGGAAGCAGTGTATGCTCGGCGTGCATACTGGATACCGGACTGCCGAGAATGGCGCGGCGAATCCGTTTCGTCCAACTCGGCTGGCGTGCGGGAATATGAGGAAGGGGGTCAAGTTCTTCGGGTTCGGTAGGCAAGGCGGTCTCCGTTTAGCCGTTGTTCGACTGGATACGCAGTTCGTCCCACACAGTTCGCCGTAAGCGTACAGAAATACTGCCTGTAAGGGACGGCTCTGCAATAAAAAGTCGGCGTTCTTGCAATATTGCGAGAACGCCGACGCCTGTTTTTGAACTATCGCCGAAGCGAGCAGGCGAGAAGTCCCTGTATCACCTTCGCAGGTTCGACGCCGGAGAGGCGCTGATCAAGGCCCTGGTACTTGTAGCTGAAGCGCTCGTGGTCGTAGCCAAGCAGACGCAGAACCGTCGCGTGGAAGTCGTGGATATGGACAGGGTCCCGGTTAATGTTGTAGGAGAAATCGTCGGTTTCGCCATAGACCGTGCCGGGTTTGCTGCCACCGCCTGCCATCCACATCGTGAAGCAGCGCGGATGGTGGTCACGCCCGTAGTTGTCTTTGCTCAATCCGCCCTGGGAGTAGATGGTGCGTCCAAACTCGCCGCCCCAGATAATCAGGGTATCGTCGAACATCCCCCGCTGTTTGAGGTCTTGCACCAGGCCCCAGCAGGCTTGATCCACGTCCTTGCACTGACTTGGCAATCGGCCAGCAACGTTGCCGTGCGTGTCCCAGTTATTATGGTAGATCTGCACGAATCGGACGCCGCGCTCCAGCATACGTCGCGCCATAAGAGTCGTGTTGGCGAACGTGCCGGGCTTCTTGGCATCGTCTCCATAGAGGGCATACGTCGTGTCAGGTTCTTTGCTCAGGTCCGTCAGGTCAGGAACGCTGGCTTGCATTCGGAACGCCAGTTCATACTGGTTGATGCGCGTATGCGTCTCTTCGTCCCCGACGAGATGGTAGTTCATTTCATTGAGTGATTTCAGACCGTCCAGCGTTCGGCGGCGCACCTGCGAAGGCACTCCGGGCGGGTTGTTGATGTAGAGGATTGGATCGCCGCTGGAGCGGAACGAGACACCCGCGTGTTCGCCGGGCAGATAGCCCGCCGACCAGAGCCGCGCCGAAATCGCCTGCACCTGCTCCGTGTTCGAGGGCTTTGCGACGAGTACGACGAAAGTCGGCAGGTTCTCATTCATGGAGCCGAGGCCGTAGGAGACCCAGGCACCGAGGCAAGGCCGCCCGGTGATCTGGTTGCCCGTCTGCATATAAGTGATGGCGGGTTCGTGGTTGATGGCGTCGGTGTGCATACTGCGGATAAAGCACATATCGTCCACCATGCTCGCCGTGTGGGGCAGCAGTTCACTCACCCACATTCCGCTTTTACCGTGCTGTTCAAACTTATATTTCGATGGCGCAATGGGGAAGCGCGTCTGCCCAGAGGTCATCGTCGTGAGGCGCTGCCCGTTACGGATGGATTCCGGCAGGTCTTTGTCATACATCGCCTGCATCGCCGGTTTGTAGTCGTACAAGTCGAGCTGCGATGGCCCGCCGACCATGTGCAGATAGATGACCCGCTTGGCTTTCGGGGCGAAGTGAGGCAGCATCGCGCCGTGAAACGGCAATCCCGTCGCGCCTTTGCCGATGACAGGCTTCGCCGCCCCTTCCGCCAGGGCGGTTCCTCCGAGCGAAGCCATCGCCGCCATACCCATCACGTTCATGCCCCGGCTGAGGAACTGTCGGCGAGTCTCCTGTCGAACCCACTCTTCTACTATCGGATGAATATTCTCTTTGTCGCTCATTTCGTCAGCACCTCGTCCAGGTTCATCAGTTGGTTGACCAGCATCGTCCACGCGGCCAGTCGCTCCGGTTTCACAGCCGGGTCGGCTTTGGAGTCGCCGACGCTAATCAGTTCCTGCGCCTCTTTTGGATGCGCGTCGTAGAATCCCTGCAAATCCGCCAGAGATTTCTGCACGACGGGCTGTTCCTCCACACGGAAGGGCCGGGAGAGCAGACGATGCGCGAGATAATCAAACTGCGCTTTCGGCGTCGTACCGCCTTCTTTGATTGCTCTCTGAGCCAGGGTGCGTGCCGCCTCAACATACTGAACATCGTTCAGCGTAACCAGCGCCTGTAGCGGGGTGTCGGTTCGGTCACGCCGAACGGTACAGCCCTCCCGCGAAGGCGCGTTGAAAATGTCCAGCGAGGCAGGCGGAGCGCTGCGCTTCCAGAAGGTGTAGAGACTGCGCCGGTACAGACTCTCGCCCATATCGCGCTTGTAGTCGCGGGTGTTGCTCCCAATCATCGCGACCGCTTCCCAGACCCCATCCGGCTGATAGGGCTTGACACTCGGCCCGCCGAGTTTCCGCACGAGTAAACCGCTCGATGCGAGCGCATAGTCGCGAATCATTTCGGCGTCCATGCGGAAGCGCGGGCCACGAGACAGCAGCCGATTCTTCGGGTCGCGCTGCATCTTCTCCGGGGTCACGGTTCCCGCCTGTCGATAGGTAGCGGACATGACCATCAGTTTGTAGAACTTCTTGATGTCCCAGCCGCTCTCCCGAAATTCGACAGCCATCCAGTCCAGCAGTTCCGGGTGCGTGGGAATTTCGCCGTTCACGCCAAAGTCTCCGGTGGTCTGCACAAGCCCTGTTCCAAACAGTTCCTGCCAGAAGCGATTGACTGTAACTCGCGCCGTCAGCGGATGTTCCGGGCGCATCAGCCACTTCGCGAAGCCCAGGCGATTGCGCGGATAGTCGTCAGGCATCGGCGGGAAAACAGCGGGAGTTGCAGGCTTCACCGGGTCACGCCGCTTGTCATAGTCGCCGCGATAGAGAATGTAAGCAATCGCCGCTTCGGAGCGCTCCTGCATGACGTGCGCTTCCGTGCCTCGCGCCTTGATCGCCTTCTGTTCCGCATCCAGCGAGGCAACTTTCGAGGCAAGGGTGCGATACGGCTCATCTTTCGCCGTCAGCCAGCCCGCGAACAGTTCGTCCTTCTCCACCGGTGTCAGTTTATCCGTCCCGCGAGAGGCTAGCCAGAGCGCTCGCGTAGACTTGCCAAGACGTCCGGCCTCGTCGGGGGTCAGCAGGCGTCCATAGAGACGCACATCCTGAATGGAAACCCCATCTACCGGCGAGGTGGTGCTGCGCTGTCCGAGTTTGAACGGAATTTTCGTGCGGATGCTGCTTTTGAGGGTATTGGCTTCGATGTCCGTATCCTGCACTACCCCGTCAATATAGATTCGGACCGAGTCGGGCTTCATGCCGCCGGAATAGGTGATACAGACGTGTTGCCACTTGCCGGGCGTCAGCGTCATTTTCGTGGCGACTTTGAGCGCGTCCGTCGGCCATTTGCTGATAATATGCGTTGCAACGTGTGCATTCTGGAGCCACATATCCCAGCCCCGGAAATCGCTTTGATCGTCCATGCGTGAGAAGATCGCGCCGCTCGCGTTGCCGTTCGGAACTTTGACCCAGGCGGCATAGGAGAAGGACTGATCCTTCTCGAAATCGCCTGCCGAAGGAACCTCCACCACACTTCCCGGCTGGCGCTGAAAGGCAGAGGCGGACACATTGCCGGCATCCCATTTGGGGTCAGCGAGGGCAGTCAGCGAAGTAGCCTTTCCGTCCAGAATCCCTTGTACTTCTCTGCCTTTCCCTTCCGCAAGGGGCAGGTGCAGGCGAAGGCCATCAGAAGGGATCGCGACGGCAAAAGACTGCGTATGATTCTGATTTAGCCAAGGTTCAAAATCGGCGCGGGCGGCGATTTTACGGGCCTCGGCATCCTTCTTCGCCGTATCCAGTTCGGCGGTCACCACGTCGAAGCGCGGTCGGTCTTCCTCTCGCGGCACCATCATGACCGGCGGGGTGTTGGCGATATTCCCATCCATGACTGGCTGCGTGGTGTTGTTGAACAGAGCAGACATCGAATAGAAGTCCTTCTGCGTGAACGGGTCGAACTTGTGGTCATGGCAGACGGTGCAGTTGAGCGTGGAGCCGAGGAAGACGGCGGAGGTCGTCTCTGTCCGGTCGCGGGCATAAAAAACCGCGTACTCTTCCGGGATAACGCCGCCCTCGTTCGTGGTCACGTTACAGCGATTGAATCCCGTCGCGATTCGCTGGTCGAGCGTCGGGTTCGGGAGGAGGTCGCCCGCAAGTTGTTCGGTGGTGAACTGGTCGAACGGCATATTCTTGTTAAATGCCCGGATCACCCAGTCACGATATGCCCACATTTCGCGATAGTTGTCGAAATGGATGCCGTTGGTATCGGCGTAGCGGGCAGCGTCCAGCCAGTAGCGCGTGCGGTGTTCGCCCCACTGCGGACTGGCAAGGAACTTGTCTACCAGTTTCTCGTAGGCGTTCGGGGATTTGTCCGCGACAAACATATCCACATCAGCAGGCTCCGGCGGCAGGCCCGTGATGTCCAGGCTGACACGCCGCGCAAGTGTGCGCCTGTCGGCTTCCGGGGCGGGTTTCAGCCCGGCCTGCTCCAGCCGCGCCAGGATAAAGCGGTCTATCGGATTACGCACCCAGGCGGCATTCTTCACGGCAGGCAGCGCAGGACGTTTCGGCGCGATATAGGCCCAGTGCTGCTCATAGACCGCCCCGTCCGCGATCCAGCGTTTGAGAACCGCGATCTGCACGGCAGTGAGGCTCTTGTGTCCGGCAGGCGGAGGCATAAGCGGCCCCTGCCCCGTAATCCGCTTCACCATCTCACTGGTTTCCGGCTTACCTGCCACAATCGCTGCGATGCCGTCCTTGAGGGCCGTGGCTTCCGCGAACTTATCCAGCCGCAGATCCGCCTTCCGTGCCGCCGAGTCCGGGCCATGACAGGCAAAACAGTTCTCCGCGAGAATCGGCCGTATATCGCGGTTATAGCGCAGTTTTCCAGCCGGAAGCGTGACGACTGCCGCAAATTTCGGGGCACTGCCACTCTTCACTTTCGACCTGGGAGGCGACTGCCCTGCCTGCGTCGTGAAGGCCGTGAGCGCCAGCAGGCCCAGTGACATCCCGGCAAGCAGCATTACTCTGTTGTGCATCGTGGAAAATCCTGTCATAAGTTCCCAACCCCTCACCTTCGATGTACGTGTCGCTTTCGATCACTTACGAATTCCATCTTTTGGCGTTATCAAGTCGCCTGGGGCGACGAGCTCTTCTGCACGGGGGAATATCTCTTTTTGTCGCTTTGTTAACCGCAATGTTACGCCAAAGGCAACCCAGTTTCCTGTCTGCGCTGGGATTTTACTGTGATTCGGAAAGGTCGCAGTAAACTGCATTCTGTTGGGCTAATAGCCTGGAAAAGCCCAGATTTCGGACTGCATCAGGGGTCTGAGCAACTGATTTTGGCTTGTCAACCGCCGTTTATCGCCTCCAACGAGGATTTCCCGGTGTTACAGGCTGTCTTCCGTACACAGAAAGCGATATTGGCCTATCACAAGAACGGTTTTGAGATCGAAACAGGCACTTCCCAAGTGTCCTTTTGCCCACAAAACAAGTCGATTCGGAGCGTTGCGACTAAAGCGCATGTAATTGATTGCGACCTTTCCGAATCACAGCGATCAAGCAGGAAGAAAGGAAAGCAGGAGCAGAGCGGCGAGAGGAAGCGCAAAGTCAACTCACCTACCCTGCCTCAATCTGGCCTTTTGTACGTTCTTCCTCTGTCTCTTTCCTGTCATCCTATTAAAGCATTTTTCCCACCTTCAAAACGGCGCCAGCAAATCTCTCAGCCTCGCAGAAACGTGACGATGCTGGACTCTGAAACCCAGCACGATTCCAATAATCCTGTTCTCTCACGCGATCTCTACGAGAAGATACTGCACTACTTTACCATCCCGGTTCTGCTATTTTTGATATGGCTCAGTTGGTTCCTCATTACCCGACTGATGGACCCAAAGCGCAGTGGCGCACCCGATGACTCGATAGGCGCACCCTAGAGGCGGGTCCTCTTCCCGTCAACCGGTCAGCGCGGGCTAGCGATCTGATAGCTGGCAGACGAAGTATAAGAGAGAGCGCCTCCGCCTATGAAGTTCATACCGTTCATGTACCAGAGTACCGCCTGACCAGTGGACTGGTTCTGAAACATCAAGTCTGGATGCCCATCCGCATTGAAATCCGCCACACTCCGTACCTGCCAGTTCGCTCCAGGTGTCACCGTGAAGCTCACCCCACCAGCGAAGGGCGTGCCGTTCAGGAACCAGGCCACCAGACTCCCGCTCGTCTGGTTCTGAAACAGCAGATCGAGTTGCCCGTCTCCATTGAAATCACCGACTCCCACCACGCTGTAGCCACTCCCCGGTATCTGTGGCAGGGCAACGCCTCCGGTCACCGTCGTCCCATTCAGGAACCAGATAACGATCTGACCGGTCGTCTGATTTTGAAAAACCAAGACCATTTTGCCGTCGCCATTGAAGTCTCCGGTTCCAACCACTTTATAGGCGGCAACAGGTGAAGCGGACAGGGCGGCTCAACCCATCAAGGTGGTTCCGTTCATATACCAGAGGATGACCTGACCGGTCGTCTGGTTTTGCAGCGCGAAATCCGGGTGTCCATCTCCATTGAAATCTGCGGTGGCAACCACGTGGTAACTGGCATCCGGCACAGCGGAGACAAGCGCTCCCCCGTTCACGGTCAGACCGTTCAAATTCCAGATGGCGATCTGATTGCCGCTTTGGTTTTGAAGCACGAGATCGGTCTTGCCATCCCCATTGAAATCGGAGTGGAACAGGTAGGGATAGGACTCGTATTCGACCACATAGCCCGCTACAAGGTCAGCGCCTGTTCCATCGTTCCATGCTCCGGAATGATTGAAGAGTTGGAGAGATTCCTCGGTCTGCCCGAAGTTGTCCGGTTGATTGGCGGACCAGTTGGTGTAACTCCACGGTTCCCCGGTCACCCAACGCCAGCCACCGGAAGGTTCCGAATAGTCCGATACTGATATCCCCCCAAATAATACTGTCCAGTATCCGCCGCGGGAAATTGGCGAGCACAAGCTGCACTTCGGCTGCGGAGGTGATGGTAGCAAGGTGGCCTCTGTAGCCCATGTAGCGGCGAGCGGTAGCCGCGTCGTGCGCCTGGGGCCAGGTGATACCTCCCGAAACACTCACCGCCTCATAGTAGTGGCCGTTGGCAGGATTGTAGACTACCTGTGCTTGCACCACAATATCAGCAAAGCACATCAGTAGCACACTCACGATGAGGCTCGCGAACTGGGTCCATCTCACTTCACGCTTGCTGGTGCATTATACAATGCAAGTCAATCGTTTCACGGGATTTCCACCTCGGCGGATTCAGAGCCGCCGCCGACTATCTCAAAATGTGTAGGCGATATACCGTCCGCAAGCGTTCCGATGATGTCGTGATGCTTTCTCGGTATCGTGAATGCATATCGCATTAATGCAGTGTACTCCTATTCTGCCCCAAAAACTACAGCATGTAATTTTCAGGAAGATTTCGCCGAGCGGTTTGTTCCCGCTCCTTGTTACCATACCGACATTCCTATTGTGCGGTCGCATCGCTTCCGTATAAATTGGCTCTGTTCCCTGTGGAACAGAGCCAATTTATACGCTTACACCCATGCTGCAGGATTGCGGTTACTGCACGAAAACGCTCTCCGCCAGTCCCTGATTCACCTTGATGCTGCTGTAGGCGGTGACCCCGGCCCGCTTGCCCTCATTGTTGAAGGCTTCAATACGAGCAGGGAACCAGAAGCCCGGAGAGACCTCCATCGGCTGCTTGTAGGCGAAGGTGGCGTTCAGTTTGCCTTCCTGCGAATACTCGTCACGCTTGACGGTGATATGGGTCTTGGGATCAATCCACACCATCCGGTGCGAAGTATCGAGCGACTTGTCTTTATAACTGATTTTGAAGACAGCGCACAGCACACCGTCCACGATCTGCGTCCGCTTGAACTCGGCTTCGGTATAGGCGAGGTAACCGGGAGAGATCATCCCCACGTCCAGCAGCGTCTTGCGTTTGCCGGGTTCTTTCCCAAGCGAGATTTTGGTCTTGATGTGCGCCGCCGGAATCGTCGCGTACTGTGTCGTGCCATTGACGATGAGCGTTGCTGTCGAGGCGCCGAGCAGTCCGTCCACGCGGAGTTTGTTCTCCTCTTTGTAGCGGACTTTGATGTCCCCTTTGATCTTGTAGAGGAGCGGGAAATCCTTGTTGATCTTGACGCCCTCGTGTTCGTTGAACTCAACCACTTTCATCGAGGCGGTAAAATCGTCCAGCTTGTTCACGGCGTAGTCGTTGATATTGTGGCTCGGCTCGCCCTGTGCGGTGGCTTTGTTACCCGCACAGAGCGCGCAGAGGCTCGCCAGCAGCGTGAGGTTGAGCGCGAACAGTCTGAAAACAGACCGTTGAGTGGACTGCATGAGTGGTGGACTCCTTTCGGCAGAGGACTGATAGCGAATGTCCCTCTGCCACTTTGGACGAACAAGACTGCCGGTTTGTTACAGCCGAACGAAGACAAGGAGTTCGGAAGCCTTTCGGCGTATCTAACGAGCATCATCACCCTTCCTGCATTCTCCGATGCAGAGGACATCGAGGATAGAAACGCTCCATGGCTCTCCCTTCCCTTCTGGAAGCAACTTTTTCACACGCGCAGGGCATCGGCGTAACGACGGAACGCAGGCTATGGCAGGCCGGAGCGCGGGACTGGACCGCCTATCTGGACGCGCCTGATACCTCCTGGCCGCTCACGTCGGCGCAGCGCTCCCTGCTTACGCCTACCATCGTCGAATCACAGGAGAGACTGGAAGCGGAAGATTTCGCGTGGTTCGCGCAGCTCCTGCCTGCCTCCGAACACTGGCGGGCTGTGCCTTCCTTCGGGCATCGGCTCGCCTTTGTGGACATCGAAACCAACGGCGGGATGGAGCCAAACGATCTCACCGTCGTCGGGGTATACGACGGTCGCACCATGCGTCAGTTCGTCAAGGGGATCAATCTGCACGAACTCCCGGCGGCGCTGGAAGAGGCGGCGATGCTGGTGACGTTCTTCGGCTCCGGCTTCGATATCCCGTTCCTGCGGCGGTCGTTTCCTCAGATGCCCCTGCCCCAGCTTCATGTGGATCTCTGTTTTCTGCTGAAAAAACTCGGGCTGCGCGGCGGCCTCAAGAGCATCGAGGCACAGATGGGAATTCAGCGCTCCAACGCTACAACCGGGCTTTCGGGATGGGATGCCGTTCGGCTCTGGAATGAGTATCGGGCGGGGCGGAAACGCTCGCTCGAAGTGCTGCTGGAGTACAATGCGGAGGATGTCCGTAACATGAGCGACCTGCTGGCAGAGGGGTATCGCAGGATGGCGCGGCGCACCCTGACCGAAGGCGGATAACCACAGTACTCAGGCTCCGAAAAAATTGTAGGTGCGGGCGTTCAGAAGCAGACTGAGCAAGGCCCAGACACTGCCCAGCACGCAGTCGCCGAGGATAAGGCCCAGGAAGAAGGGCAAAAACCGCCGATAGCTCTTCAATCCGCCATACCGCAGGGTCAGCCCCTTCAAAACCCAGGCGATGAGCAGCGGCATCCAGACAAGGTTGATGGCCCATGAAGACGAGATCGCATAGCCGATAGGATGAAACGGAAAGCCAAAGAACCGCAGCCGCAGCGCGAACAGAGCAAGCGTTGTCCCAAAGCCGACGAGCATTGCCAGGGAAGCGGGGCGGTTGGGCTTCGGGTCCAGCGAGCCGCTGAACCAGGAGTTCGTGCGGTTGAACGCTTCCATCGCATGGCCGGAACCCTGATTGAATTTCGCCGCCGCACCCAGCGCATAGGCTTGATGCTCGAACGCCCAGAACGCCGAGAGTGTCCCCAGAGCTGTCGCCAGCAGGACCGCCCCGAACATCCGGCGGGCATTCAGCGAGCGGGTTTTCGCAATTTGCAGCCCTTCCAGCCCGACAGGCATGGTATCGCTGCGATGCGCTCGGGTCAGTGCGTAGCCAAAAGTGAAGAAGGCCATGTCCGCCGGTTTTAGGCTGGAGGAGCCAACCAGCCGGGTCAGCATACTGTCCGGCCCCATAAAATGGAAATCGTGGACGGGAGCGCCCAGTTCGGCGCGGATGCGGGAGATGACCGCAATGGTGGGCAGATAGAGCGCGAAGAACGCACCACCCACCCACCACGCCACTCCAGCAGCACGGCAGAAGAGTATCAGGCAGAGAGTTCCCGCTGTCAGTCCGAGGAGTGCGGCACGGTCACTGAGCGCCTCTTCTGTTGGCGGCTGTGGCCTGCCCAGAGTCGTGAAGACGCTCCTCCCGATAGCCTGAAAGGTCTTGCGCCCCGACCAGAGATAGAAGCAAAACAGACCGAGGATGCTGCCGAAGCCCTGCTCTTTGATGAAGGGAAAGTCGGGCGTGGTATCCCACGACAGGGCATTCGCGACGACGCCCTGCATTCTCCAGAAAAGGAAGAAGAACCAGCAGGAAAAGAGCAGGTCGAGCGGGAGCAGGAATCCAAGCCCGATAGCGAGCGGATAGAAGGTGACAGGCAGCCAGTCTATCGAGTTCCAGGGTTTGGTGGTGAAAAAGGGCTTCAAGTCCGTGATGCCGAGAGGCAGCGCAGGCAGCGAGGGGTAGAGGAACGCCAGCCCGTTCCAGAGGCTGAGGATGGCGGCGAGAGCGAAGCCGCCCCAGAGCAGCGGGTTTCGGAAGAGCGTCGTTCCAATCCCCTCATCCGTCATCTCCACCGGCAGCCAGAGTATCGGGAAGGTGAGGCGTTCGTTATCAGCCCACTGACGGCGCACAAGAACGTTGATACAGTTGGCGACAAACAGCAGCAGCGTAATAAAACCTGTCCACGCCAGCATCGGCACAAACCAGACGCGGAGAACGGGAAGACGATAAAACGTAGTGTTGCCGAGATAGTGTCCACGGACGGCCTCGGTGTCTGTGACAGTTAGCCATCCGGGAAAGGCGTCCAGAAACGGCTCCCAGTGGCGTTGTTTGCCGAACCAGGCTCCGTGCGGCATCATCTGGCTGAGTATCCCCACCCCATCCAGTCCTGCCAACCCCGTCGAAATCGCGAGCATGGTATAGAGCGTCAGCAGTTCCCCCTGCGAGAAGGCATGGCGTGGCAGAAAGCGTTTCAAAACTCTGTTCAGGCCAACGAGCAGAAACAGAACGAAGACGACATTCGCGAAAAGCGAGATGGTCGAGGGATAGGGGCCGAACATCACCCGCTCCAGACGCACAATCCAGAAGGCGTTCAACGGAATGAGCAGACAGCCGAGGGTGACGGCGCGAAGCGTGACCCCGCCCAACTGTCGCGCAGGGACGCTTTGTAGAGTTAGGGGAACCGCGTCCGTGCCGAATTGTGTATCGGAGTCTGGGGCTGGCTGCATGAGGGCTTTCCCTATCGGGTGGTCGTTCGGTTTCCAGAACGGGAGGAAGTATGTTCAGGGCTGTAGTAAGAATTCTGCCGGTGGTCATCTCACTCTGCGGCACGCTGCTGTGTACCGTTGGGCAGGCGCAGGAAAGGAAACCTATGCTGCGAGCGGCGGCAGGTAAACTAGATATTACCCCGAAAACCCCAGTCTATATGGCCGGTTACGGGATAAACCGCAAAAGCATAGACGCACACGATGCCCTGATGGCGCGGTGTCTCGTGCTGGAGTCGGGCAAGATACGGATCGCATTCGTCTCCTGCGACCTGCTCGGTGTTCCCCGCTATCAGATCGAGAAGATTCGGGCGATGGTCAAATCCGTCGCTCCCGAACGCCTCTTCCTCTCTTCGACGCATACCCACTCCGGCCCGGACCCGCTAGGTCAGTGGGGACCGGACATTCAGACGAGTGGCGTAGATCAGAACTGGATGGCGACGTTTCGGGAAGGAGTCGCGCATCTGGTGGATGAGACCGCAGGCAGGCTCCAGCCCGCCGCCCTTAAATTCGCCAACTCGAAGCAGGTGCCACGCATCTCCAAAAACATTCGTGTCCCGCGTATCCTCGATACGGAACTGGGAGTCATGCAGGTGTTGAACGCGAAGGATGGCAAACCGATCTCTACCTTCGTCAACTACGCCTGTCACCCGGAGGTGATGAATACGCACCGGATGTCGGCGGATTTCCCCCACTGGCTCTATGAGACTGTGGAGAACGGCGGCGGAGGCGTCTGTCTCTATTTGAACGGGGCGCAGGGCGGCATGGTGACGGCAGATTTTGACGAGTCCACCACACCAAAAGGCGAAAATTGGCCTGCGGCGGAGTCCATCGGCACGAGCCTCGGAAAGCGCGTTCTGGAGTTGATTGCCACCGCCGAGACCGCGCCGGATGCGCCGATCACGGCGGAGCGAAAAGTATTCGAGGTGCCTTTGGAAAACCCGCGTTTCAGAGCATTGGTCGCGCTCAAAATCTTCCCGAAAGCTGAAATGCACGGCAACAATCTGGTAACCGAAGTCGCCCGTATCACCATAGGCGACGCGGAGTTCCTGACGCTGCCGGGCGAAGTGCTGCCGAATATCGGCATCTACCTGAAAACGCTGATGAAGGGCCGACCAAAGTTTCTGCTCGGCCTGACCGGGGATGAACTTGGCTACATACTCACTCCGGAGGACTACCCGCTGGAACTCTACTCCTACGAGGCCAGTGTCTCCGTCGGCAGTCAGCTCGAACCGCTCATGGTGCAGAATCTGCGCCAACTCATGGGGCGCTAATCGTGTGAGAAGAGGAGAGAGACGTGCATATCTATCGCAATTTTCGGCAAGTCGGCGCTGCGCTGCTGCCCCTGACGCTCATCGGCATCGCAGCGATGGCACAGGCGCAGAGCAAAGAAGCCGTCAAAACCGCGTTACCCGACTGGAAGACCCTCAAAACCGCTTACGATTACGACCGCACGGCTGCGCTGAGTGCGAAGGAAGAGCCAGTCGAAAATCCCGACGCGATGATCGTGAAAATTACCTTCCTCGGCGCGAATGGAGAGCGCATACCGGGGATTTTTGCCCGCCCAAAAGCCGTCGGCGTCTATCCCTGCGTTCTCCTTCTGCATGGCCTCACAAGTGACAAAGAGACGATGGCGTTTGCGTTCGGAACGCCGCTGGTCAAAAAGGGATATGCCTTTCTCGCTCTTGATGCGCCCCATCATGGAGCGCGGAAAGTCGCTGGTGAGAAGCAAGCCGACCCAAAAAACTTCACCGAGGCCGTGAAACTCGGCTGCCGCGATTACCGCAGGGGTCTCGATTGGCTGCTGGCGCGGAAAGACGTGAACAAAGACCATATTGGCCTGCTCGGTTACAGCATGGGAGCGATGATGGGTTCCATCCTCACCGCTGTGGACAGCCGCATTATGGCGTCGGCCCTCTGTGTGGGTGGCGACCCCGTTCTGCCCAACGCCGCCGCGATCCCCGCTGAGTTCAAAGAGGTCGTCTATACTGTCAGCCCGAGCCTCTACATCGGGCATATCGCCCCACGCCCGCTCTATATGCTGAACGGCAAACAGGATACTGTCATGCCGGAGGCAGCCAGCAAACTACTCTACGCAGCGGCGAAAGAACCAAAGAAAATCGAATGGTTCGACTCAGGACACATTCTCCCCAAAGAGGCTGGTGAGAAAGCGATTGACTGGCTGGCGACAAAACTCGCGCCTACGCTGAAAACGTCGCGATGAGTTTACGGGGAAAATTCCAACGGTGGCTCTCCCGGCAGGGCGACGAGCAGCTTACGTTTTTCCAGGGTGGAGGCCCATTCGACCGTAAACTGGATATGCCCTTTGGCATTCGTCGGGTGCAGGCGCGACATGACTCCACTTGACACCGTGACCGCAGGAGTAATGTCGGGAACGGCATTGCCAAAGGCGTCGGTGATAGTGAGCGTTACCGGAGTTGAATTGGGATTGTCTGGCAGTGGCGTTCCGAAGACGGCTTTGGCGTGGGCTGGAGCGGCAGGCAAAACTGTCACATGGGTGGAGAAGCGTGTACCCCCGGTCTGTCGGTAGAGAACGCCCTTTCCGGCGGAGTAGGCGCTGAACACTCCGCCCTGACTTACGAAACCCAGCCCATTTTCTGTACCCCACAGGATTGGGATTGTGAGCGGTTTGCCGCTGCTGTCGGTCCAATGCAGTGACCGCGACTGCCCGGCATGAAGGACGATCGCATCGCCAAAATCCCGATACTTGCTCAATCCGGTAACAGACTCTGATTCCGGAACCGAGGCGAAGACCAGCAGGGCATTGACGACCGGGCGTTCCGTGCCATCGGACGGCGTGTTGACGACGCCTCCCGCGACTACCATGTCCGTAGAGCCTCCGCCATCCAGATTCATCGCCTGCTGCGCTCCCAGCCGCAGCATAATCTGCGCCATTTCCGGGAGTGTCGCGCCACGGCTGATTTTCTTTCGGCCATCTACAGTAACGAGCAGGAGATGACCGTTCTTCTTGATACCGATTGCGGTTCGGGGATGACGCGCATTGACGAACTCCGCAGGAGAGAACCGCTCCTCCGCGCCGTCCACATAAACCACTCCGTCTTTGACAAGCCACGGCCCGCCTCCAATCGCCTGCTGCATTTTTTGCCAGATGGGTCGCACGTCCGACGCAGCCGCTTTCGTCACAACAGGGAGCAGTTCGTAACGGAGACTTACCCTATCGTCCGGTTTGCAGGCAGCCAGGCGAGACCCCGCCTCTCCCACCGCGACAACTAGCAGTTCGTCCTTCGCACAGGGCGGCAGTGGCGTGTCTTGCGGGCAGTTCTGCACCTCAGCGATTTTAGCTTTCACCTCCTGCGAAACACGGAACGGGTCTTTCACTTCCGTCAAACGCAGAATGGTGCAGGGCAGTTTGAGCGCCGGGGTCGCCGCATAGGCCGGGGTCAGCAGCACCGTCTCTTTGTCATGGGGCAGGTGATTGATCCCGTCCAGAGCAAGTACGCTGCCATCTGCGGTTCGGACTGTTCCCCGTGAAGTCACGACCTCGATATGGGCTTTTGTGCCTTCAAGCCCAAACCCGGCCCGGTAGCCGATAGGTTCGCTCAGGAGTTCTCCATCACGGATTTCCAGGCTGGTCGGATCGCCATTGTAGGGGAAATAGTCTCCGTTGATCGCTGCGAACGCTCCCGTCCGTCCTGCCAGATGACTGACTGTCTCCCGGCCCTGCGCCTCCCCGGAGTAAGAGATGACATCCCTCGCCTGTCCCACTTTGACCTGAACGCCTCTCGCTTTCAAATCCACTTCCAAAATATTGACAAGAAGAGGTGCGTCTCCGGTTGTAATCTCCTGGGTGTAGCGAATACCAGGCGCAATCTCGCGCTGAATTCGCGTCGTCTCGGCGTCGGAACAGACGGATAGCGAGGCAAGGACGAGCAGAATACTCAGGTAGAAGAGACGTATATTAGCAGGGCGCACGGGCAGTCCTCCAGAATCAGCAGCGGATTTCAAACCGCAGTCGAACAGGCTTCACAACACACAGATTATAGCATTTTCGACAATTCGCGAAGCCGTCGCCAGCCATGTCGCACGACGGATGGTTGCAAAGAAACGGGTTTTCACGTACAATGGAAGAAGGATTATGAGGGAGTTGATAAGGAGCGGCACAATGGCTCAAACTGAATTAAGGACTTTCGACAGGCTGGCAGCGACCGGAAACATACGCCGAGCCAGAACCGGTGATGTGGTGGTGATGCAGCAGATCATCAACGGCTTCGCGGATCGTGGGGCGATGCTGCACCGGAGCATGAGTCAACTCTACGAGAACATCCGTGACTTTTTCGTGATAGAAGAGTCGGGCAAGATTGTGGGCTGTGCAGCCCTGCATATCAGTTGGAAAGACCTTGCGGAACTGAAGTCGCTCGCCGTTCTGGAAGAGGCGCAGGGGCGTGGCTATGGAATGCAGCTGATCCAGGCGTGTCTGTCGGAAGCGGAGGAGATCGGGATTTCCCGTGTGTTCGCGCTGACGTATGTGCCTCAACTCTTCGAGAAGGCACAGTTCACCATTGTGGACAAGTCGCTGCTGCCGCGCAAAGTATGGACGGAGTGCGTCTACTGCCCGAAGTTCCACGACTGCACGGAGATCGCTGTCATTCGAGGAATTGCTGGCGCAGGGATCGAACCGGAGAACGCCGTACTGCCACTGACGCTGGAGTTGAGGCCACGATGAATGACGAGACGGAGAGCAAAACAGCGGAGACACACGAAGGCGGACGGCTTCTGCGGCGATTACGGCCCTTTTCTCAAACCGAAGAGGCGGCCCCGGCAAAGGTGCTGCGCCGTCCACCGTCCGGAGCGAAATGTGAAAAATGCGGGGGCAAGCAGGTGTCGGCTCAGCCGTTTTTTTCTGCCGGGAGCGGTCTGGCGTTTCGTCCTAATGCCGACGATGTTCGCTGCGGACGCTGCGGACATGTCGGGTCACCGAGTTTCGGCTCGGAATAAGGCGCTATCGGAGTGACAGGATTCGAACCTGCGACCTGATCGTCCCAAACGACCCGCGCTACCAACTGCGCCACACTCCGGGAAGGTCTGCGGTGTCGCGCAAACCGGTGTATTATATGCTAACTGGCCCCGGAAGTCAAGGGACAGCGACGTTCCCAGGTCGGAACGCCTGTCGTCAGGAGACAAGATGACTCGATATGGCTGGCTTTCCTGCCTGCTGCCCGCCCTCCTTCTCTGCTTTGCGCTGCCAGGCGGCGGTCAGGAGAAAAACACGGGCTGGGTGCCGAAGTCTTTCCCCATCACCTTTTGGTGTGGGCCTCCCGAACCGTTCATTACCGCCGAACAGTACCGGGCCATCGCCGACGCGGGCTTTACCGTTGTCATGCCTCCCTGTGAAGGAGAGGCGACGGTCGCCCGCAATCGGAAAATACTCGACCTCACGGCGAAAACCGGGCTAAAAGCGATCATCAGCGATTCGCGAATGCCGCTTTCACTCTCCCACAATCCGAGCGGGGCGGCCGCGCTTCGCAGCATCGTGAACGATTACCGCAAAAGTCCGGCTCTGATGGGCTACTTTCTGACCGACGAACCCGGCGCGAACGCCTTTGAGGACCTCGCAGAGGTCGTGGCAGAACTCCATCGCCTTGACCCCGACCGCATGGTCTTCATCAATCTGCTTCCCAACTACGCCACCTCCGACCTCACCGCCAATCCGAGCCAGCTAAACACTCTCACCTACGATCAGTATCTCGACAGGTTTATGCAGGTCGTGAAGCCCGATGTGCTGAGCTGGGATCACTATTTTTTCCTGGAAGGCGCGGATAGGCCGGGCTTTTTTGGAAATCTGGCCGCCGCGCAGCACGCTAGCAACGCCACGCAGCCCCCTGCTCCCTTCTGGCAGATCGTCCTCTCTGTCCAGCACGGCCCCTACCGCGCTCTGACTGAGAACGAACTTCGCTTTGAGGCGATGCAGACGCTCGTCTATGGCGCGAAGGGCCTCGCCTACTTCACCTACTGGGAGCCGAACGATCCTTCCTTCAAGTGGAGCAACGCCATCCGCAGGCGCGATGGCAGCCCTGGAACACTCTATGAGCCGGTGCGAAAGGTAAATGCGGAAGTACGCGCTCTCGGCAAATGGCTCTATGACGCGAAAGTCGAAGAGACTTTTCAAACGGGGAAGATTCCTCCAGATGGAAAATCTCAGCCGGAGTTTTCGCTCGTGAAAGCGGCGGGAACCGGCGATCTCTCTATCGGCACTTTTTGGGGCGATAAAGGCTTTGTCTACGTGCTGGTGACCAACCGGGATTACCGTTCCGGGGTCAAGACGCAGATTGGACTCCAGGTGGGCAAGCGGGCTGTGGAGCAGCTCGACCTGGCGACCGGGAAGTGGCGGGAACTCGGGGGCAAACCCGGAGTGGAGGGTCTGCTGTCTCTCCCCGTAGAGATGGGACCCTCAGGAGCCATACTGTTCCGCTGGAAATGAGCCGCACTCTCGGAAACGTTGGTTTTAGCCACGTAGCGCGTTCTTGAGAACGAACCACAGATTGGCAGGACGCTCTGCCAGACGGCGCATCATGTAAGGGTACCAATAGGTGCCGAACGGGGTGTAAACTCGCATTCGGTAACCCTCTTTGACAAGTTGCGTTTGCAGGTCGCGCCGGATTCCGAAGAGCATCTGGAATTCAAACCTATCCAGCCCGATATTCTCTGCCTCTGCATAGTCGCGGGTCGCGGCGATCATCTTTTCATCATGCGTGGCGATACCCGGATAGTTGCCGTCCTTCATCAGGCGCTGCATAAGCCGGACATAGTTGGCATCTACTTCGGATTTCTCCGGGAAGGCGACTGTCGGAGGCTCTTTGTAAGCGCCTTTGCATAGCCGCACACGCGCTCCTGCGGCAATAAGCTGCTCGACATCCTCGGCGCTGCGGCGAAGATAAGACTGAATCACCACGCCGACATTACGCCACTGGGAAGGACCGTTCCAGAGCCGGTAGAAAAGGTCTAGAGTACGCTGCGTGTAGTCGGAACCCTCCATGTCTATCCGCACGAACTGTTTCGGCCCGGCGGCTGTCAAGAGGCGCTCCATGTTGCGGCAACAGAGTTCCGGGTCAATGTCCAGCCCCAGTGCGGTCAATTTGATAGAGACATTGGCATTCAACTGCTCCTGTCCGATGATCTGAAACAGCCGCAGATAGGTGTCGAGGACTTCGGCAACTTCCTGTTCATTTTTGACGCTCTCACCGAGCAAGTCCAGCGTCGCCGTAATGCCCTGTTGATTGAGGGCGCAGACAGGAGCGATAGCGGCCTCAACCGTTTCCCCTGCCACAAAGCGGCTTGCGGAGCGAACAGCCCAGCGATTGCTGCGGACAAAGGATTCCATCTTCTTGTTGTTCGCCATCTGAAGCAGAACGGTTCTTCCGATCATCGTCTCCTCATACTCCTTCTGTGACCGGGACGCTAGAATCCGGTGCGGTCTACTTTCTCACTACGAATCACAGCGTGTCCCGGTTGCCGGACGAGAGAGCATCTCCGACCGGAAGAGGAAACATCTGAGTATATGTCGAACGAAATTGGCGGATGATTAAACTCGTCGCGGCAAGGGAGCCAATTCTCATTTTCGCGGTGCAAGGAGAAACTATGGGACGCAGTGCATTGATTGTTTGGGGGGGATGGGACGGACACGAGCCGAAACCCGTTGCGGACATTGTGACGGGAGTGCTTACCGGCTATGGTTTCGATGTGGAGATGTCCGATACACTCGATTCGTTTCTCGATGTGGAAAAACTGAAATCCCTTTCGCTCATCGTCCCGATCTGGACGATGGGAAAGATTACCGGCGACCAGGTAAACGGCGTCACAGCGGCGGTCAAAAGCGGTGTCGGAATGGCGGGCTGCCACGGCGGGATGTGCGACTCGTTCCGCGAGGCGACCGAATGGCACTTTATGACCGGGGGACAGTGGGTTTCGCATCCTGGCAATTCCGGCGTCACTTACCCCGTGCAGATTACCGAGCCTTCACATTTCATCACGCATGGCGCGAGCGACTTTGAGGTAACCTCCGAGCAGTACTACCTGCATACCGATCCGGCGAATAAGGTCCTGGCAACGACCCCCTTCCCCACTCCGGGAGCCGACGGCCCACACGTCGGTAACGGACTGGTACAGATGCCGGTCGTCTGGACAAAGGTGTATGGCAGTGGGCGCGTCTTCTACACCTCGCTCGGCCACAATGCGGCGACGGTCAACGAACCCGACCCCCTCCGGCTGTTCACACGCGGCCTGCTCTGGGCGGCCAGCGCAGAAGAACTGGCCTGACCAGAACGATGGGCAGGGTAGTGAATACTGCTTTTCACCACCCCGCCCATTCTCACTGCCGAAGGTGGGGGTCGAACCCACATGAGGTTACCCTCAATGGTTTTTGAGACCATCGCGTATGCCATTCCGCCACTTCGGCCTGTACGCCCGTAATTATACGGCAACTGGCCGCGTCTGTCAATACGAAGCGGACAGCATTGGACCCGCTCCGCACTCCGTCAGAAGGACGGCGCAGTTCGCCGCCCAGTTCTCGTACACAATTCTATGGAAACCTCGCCCGAACTCATCCCCGCGCTGGAGCCACCCGTTTCAAAGAGACGCTACCGACTGCTGCCCGCCACCCGAAAGGGAAAGGTGATCCTTGCCGGAATAGTGGTTGCAGCCGTTGCTATCTGGTTCGACTATTTTCATGGCACGGGTTGGAGTCAGAGCATCAACCCTGTCCTGATCTATCACAGGATGCGCGGTGATGACCTGTACGACGGGGACGAAGCCTATTTCGCACACGGCAACCGCACCGTCCCGGAAGTTGCGCTGACCTTTGACGACGGCCCGCATCCGCAGAGCCGCCCGCAGATACTCGCCATTCTCAAGCAGCACGGCATCCGCGCCACCTTCTTCGACGTGGGCAAGAATATGCGCGCACATCCCGACCTCCTCCTACAGACTATTTCCGAGGGCCACGAAATCGGCAATCATTCCGATACACACCGCCGCCTCGACAGCCTCAGCCCCAAAGAACGCCATCGGGAGATCAATGACGCGGATATCACCTACACCATGCTCACGGGCAAGCATCTCACCCTGCTCCGCCCGCCTGGAATGCGTTACAATCCTGCGGTGATCGAGGACATCCGTTCCCTTGGCTACATCACTGTCGGCTATACCACCGCGTCCGGCGACTTCGATATAGCGTCCTCACCGGACCGTATCGCCGACAAAACTCTGCACTGGATTCAGAACGGCAGTATCCTACTCCTCCACGACTATCCCGAAACAGCCGTCGCACTCCCCCGTATTCTGGACACGCTCAAGGCACGAGGCTATCGCTGCGTCACCGCCTCCGAACTCCTCGCCCATCTCCCGGATCGGCCCCGCAGCGCAGCACAGTCCTTTCAGCATGAGGAACACTGAGACCCACAGCCTTCCGGACGCGTGTTGCGTCCGAAGGACGATCTGCCGCAGGCGCGTAGCGAGGGGTGTCAACCCTTTGCTTCTCCTGGACAACGAAGGGTGAAACCCTTCGCTCAGTTGCAGAAAAACGGCGAGGGGAACTTCCGAAGCGAATCCGTCCGTATCTCGAAACAGGAGGCGTTTCAGGATGGATATCGCAAGGCTGCTGACCGGCAGCGCACGGAAAGACCGACGGGAGTTCGACCAGTTGGTGAACAAGTGTCACCGACAGGCCTATAACGTCGCCTACCGTATGACCGGAAACGCTGCCGATGCCGAAGACCTGACGCAGGAATCCTTCCTCCGAGCCTACCGCTTTTTTGACCGCTATGATCGCAGTCTGCCTTTCGAAAACTGGCTGTTTCGGATCATGTCGCGGGTGTTTATTGACGAACTCCGCAAGCGCCCGAAACTCAAAACCCAATCCCTCGACCAGCCGCTCGGCGGAGGAGACGGGGAGTCTGAATTCCTGCTCGAAATCCCGGACTTCGCCTCGAACCCGGAGCAGATGGCGCTCTCCCACGCTCTGGAAGAGTATCTTCAGACTGCGCTCAACGCGCTCCCCGAAGAGTTTCGCATCGCCGTCATTCTGGCGGACATCGAATGTCTGTCGTATGAGGAGATCGCCGAATTGATGAACTGCTCTCTGGGAACCGTCCGCTCACGACTACATCGCGGACGCAAAATGCTTCGTGCAAAAATACACATGGCCCAACAACAACAATCTCAACGCACAGGAGACCTCCGGTGAACTGCCGTAAAGTGAACCAGTACCTCTCCGCCTATATGGACGGCGAATTGCGCGGCGTCGAGCATCGCCAGATATTTGAGCATCTCAGCCGCTGCCCTGAATGCGAACAGGAATACGCCTCACTGCTTCAGATGAAACGAATGCTCGGCTCGATGCGAACCGTTTCGCCCTCGAGAGAGCTTCAGGCAAAAATCAGTTACGCCATTACCTGGGAAGAGGGCATGGAGGCGAACCGAACCCCAGACCGAATTTTGATGCGCGTACAGCATTTCTTCCAGGAATTTTTCGTCTCCCCGCAGGGTCTCGGTCTGGGAGCACTCGCCCTTCTTGGCCTCTACACGGTTCTCCATCATCTGCCCCTCGAATCGGGCAGCGCACACTCCGAAACCATCGTCTGGCAAAAGACACCGAATTCCGTCTCCGAACTCACTGCCGGACTTGCCCCTTCCGCTCCTCAGCGCTTTATTCTTCCTCCCGTGCGGCGCTCCAACGACGCGATGCCCCAGGAAGTATTTCAGATACGACAGGCGACAGACCGAACCTTCGAGCCTCTCCAGCCGTCACAAAACCATTACGAATTGACGAATTGGAAACCCTGATCTCTGTCGGCGGCTTCTTGCCTGAAACTAGAATCGTCCGGCATCGTCCAATAACAACAATCGTGGTAAACACGGTGCAAGTCAGGAGGAAGCCGCTATGCGAGTTGGGTTGACTTTTTCCACAGGTCGGTCACGACATCAATCCCCGGAACAGCCAGCATCCGCGAAAAATGCCACGTTACACACATGGCGGAAAACGCTCTATGTCGGTATCGCTCTCTCAACACTCTCCCTGTGCGGAGTAAGAGAGGCCGTCGCGCAGGAGACAGCCGCGACCAGGCAGGCGGTCGCAGCCCTCGCCAATCTTCAGGACGCTTTCAGCACGGTTGCCGACTCGATAGAACCCGCCGTCGTCACTGTCTATAGCACGAAGACAATGCGGGCGAGCGAGGAACTTCCGCCTGGCCTCACGCCTCTCGACCACGGAGCGCGTAGGGCGACCGGGACGGGCAGCGGCGTTATCATTCGCAAAGAGGGCTGGATTCTCACAAACGATCACGTCGTAGGGGGCGCGGACAAAGTTTCTGTCAAACTACACGATGGCCGCGAATTCACCGGAACTGTCGTGCGGGACTTCCGCAGCGACCTCGCGCTCATCAAGATTAATGCACCTGCGGCGCTGCCCTTCGCCGAGCTTGGAGACTCTGATAAGGTCAAAGTGGGACACTGGGCAATTGCTATCGGCAGTCCCTACCGCTTTGAAGGCTCGTTCTCTGTCGGCGTCATCAGCAGTCTGAACCGCCTCCAGAGGATAGCAGATGGCTCCGGCGGCAGAGAGCGCCTCTATCCGAACATGATGCAGACCGATGCCGCGATCAACCCCGGCAATTCCGGTGGCCCGCTGTGCAACATTCATGGTGAGGTCATCGCCATCAACACCGCCATCGAAAGCGATCACAATGGATTGGGAGGCGGCAGTATCGGAATCGGTTTCGCCATTCCCATCAACTCCGCCAAGTTCGTTATAGATCAGCTTCTCGAAAAGGGCCGCGTCAGCTACGGTTATCTCGGTGTCGCCCCCAAGTCAGTCACGCCCCGACTGGCCTCCACCCTGAACGTTCCCTACGGCGCGTTGATTGATACTGAGCCGACCTCTAACAGTCCTGCCGACAAGGCCGGGCTAAAAGTGGGTGATGTGGTCGTCGCCATAGACGGTAAGCCGATCCGCAGCGAAGCCGATCTCCGTACAACCATCGCCCAGACCCGACCGAATACGACGATCAGCCTCTCGGTCGTGCGCGAGGGCAAGTCTTTGCCCCTTACCGCGACGGTCTCGGAGGCGGAGGCGCGTGTTCTGGATGCGGACAAGCCCCACGCCGCCGCAAAACCGAAACTCGGCATTGAGGTACAGCCTCTCACCAAGCGTCTCGCGGAGCAGACAGGGTTCTCCGCCGAACAGGGCGTCCTCATCAAGGCGATAGATACCACCTCCGCCGCTTCTGAGAACGAAGATATTTCGGAAGGCTGTCTGATCCTGAAAGTGAACTCTACGGATACCCCTACGCTCCAGGCTTTTCAGGAGGCCATCGCCCATCTCAAATCAGGCGATATGGTTCGTATCGTCTATCTCAAACCCTCTTCGGAGCGAGACCCCGGCAAGCATTTTGCAGTCGTGGCCGTAGACTGATCGGCTTACCCGATAAGTGAAGAGTTCACCATACGCCAGTAACAAGACAGCAAAGGGTTGATACCCCTTTGCTGACTCGTTTGAGGCGATGAATGAGTAACTCCCCTTACGCAGGCGAATATCGCGACGGACTGAAGTCCCCGCTATGTGACCTTCGGCCCAGTTTCCTTCGGAAACGTCTATGGTGTGAGGGCCACTCTTCGCCTTAAACGTATCGCGTCCGAAGGACGATCCGGCGAAGCCGCGTAGCGAGGGGTGTCAACCCTTTGCTCCCTCGGTTGGGGCAATTTGGTTGTCCGCCTGCGTAAGGGGAGTGAGTAGAGTGAAGGCGTCTGTCGCGGTCAAACTCGCATTACTCGATGATTCGGAGGTAGGCTTCTTCGAGGGTTTCTCGCTTCGGAGTTAACGCCATCAGTTTGACCCCGTTGAGGACAAGCGCCTCCGCCAGCAACGGGATGTCTTCTTCCGAGCGGAGCATTGCGGTGAACCGCGTAATCGGAACCCGCTCCAGTTTCAGTTTCTGCACCACGCCACGAACCGCCACCATTGCAGCATCATTCATAGACTGCACTTCCACTTCAACCGTTGAAGCGAATGAAAGCAGTTCCACCATTGCACCCAGCGCGATGAGCTTTCCGTTTTTGAGGATGGCGACCCGATCACAGGTTGTTTCGATTTCCGAGAGGATGTGCGAGTTGAGGATAACCGTCTTGCCCTCGGTACGCAGATCCTCCACGATGCCACGCACTTCGCGTCTGCCTAGCGGATCGAGCGCGGAAGTAGGCTCATCCAGAATCACCAGTTGCGGGTCGTGCAGTATCGCCTGTGCGATCCCGATACGTTGCTGCATCCCCTTCGAGAACTCCTTGAGCTTCGACTTAGACCGCGCTTGCAGCCCTACCCGCTCAAGTACCGTGCGTATTTTCGCCTCCAGCGAACTCCCGCCCATCGCGTTCAGTCGACCATGCAGACGCAGAAACTCTGCCGCCGTCAAGAAATCGTGGAATTGAAACTTCTCCGGCAGAAAGCCCACCTGCCGCCGTACCCGAATATCCCCGACCGGTTTGCCCATTATCGTCGCACGGCCCGCTGTCGGACGCACATTGCCGAGCAGCATCATGATCGTTGTGGTTTTGCCTGCTCCGTTGGGACCGAGCAGCCCAAAGACCTCCCCTCTCTTCACGCTGAGGTTGAGCTTCTCGACGGCCTGGAAGCCGCCAAAACGCTTGGAAAGATCATTCGTCTCGATGACGTAATCGGCATTCGGTGTTGACATGGCAAAGAGCTACTTCGGCGGTGGGGCTGTTGTTGGCGCGTCGTTGCGAACAACTTTGACGATCTGACGTGTGTGCCAGGTGTGACCTTTCCAGGTGACAATCGCTTCGACAGGATAATCGCCTGCCGCTGTCGTCGAAGGCAGTTTCAGCATAAAACGAGCAGAGCGGCGAGCATCTTCGCGGTCTATGTAGAGGCTGCGCTTTTTGCCGCCGTCCACGATCCAGCCACTCGGGACCACATTCAGTTCGACATCTCCCCGGAAATGGTCGGGAACCGCGCTCATCACGTCCACATCCACCGTCAGTTTCGTCTGTCCTGCGACGGCGACGGGCTGCGGATCGCTCGTCATCTGCACCTGTACCGCCTCCACTACCGTAAACGCCGCTGCTGAGGAGACCTGCTTGCCGCCCTCCAGATCTGCCGTGACCGTCAGCATGTAGGAGCCAACGGCGAGATTCTCCGGCAGCAGCGTCTGGTAGTTCAGTTTCTCCTTTTTCAGGCCAGGTATCGGCTTGATCGTTACCTCCCGCAGGGTATTGACTGCATTCGCGCTGACGCCGGTGCCTGTCCAGAGCACGCTCTTGACGGACACGTTCTGGTCGGTCTGGTTGGTCAGTTCAAGGGTCGCAAACAGCTTCTGTCCGGCGATGCACTTCAAGTCAGAAAGTGTCAGGCGGGGATTGATGCCTGCCACTGCCGTCACACGGGCAACGGAGAGTGACGCATCAAGCAGCAGGTGGGGTTCGAAGGGCGCAGTCGGCATAAAGGCCGTCACCAGGCCAGGTGCCAGAAACTCAGCCCGCAGTCCGATGTTCTGGCCTGCACGCGGCTGCAAACTCGCGGTGTTCTTCGGAATAGCGATTTCCAGAATCTGCGTTCCGTTCACCAGTTTCTCCGCCACGACAATAGTCTTCGGATCAATCGCCGTCTCGTTCCAGACCGGTGTGTCTTTGGTATTAGAAGCGTCGAGCAGCCGTGCGCTCACAGTCGGTGTGCCGCCGTTGGCCGCGCTCCCAATCACAATCTCCACATTGTCGGCTCCGCGCAGCCAGCCGTCTCCGTTCAGATCGAGGTCGAACAGCACGTTGGCTGCGCCGTCCGTGCGGGCAGCGAGATAGAGAAAATTGTCGTCCCAGTTACAGTAGACGGTGCCTTTGATGGGGCCATCGGTAATGGTGTAGAAGGGATCCCACTCGCCATCTCCCAGCACCCCATCCACCACCGGGGTGCGCTTGAGGCGCTGTGAATCGGAGGGATAGCGCGGGCGTTCGCGAAATTTCACGGCAGGCACTTCGACGGGAGGTGTCTGTGCGGCGGTCTGTGGCGCGTCCTTCGCCTGCGGGGTCTCCTGCGCTTGCAGAGTGGGCATCGCAGCCAGGAAAAGACAGAGAGCGAGGCTGCCTCCGACGACGGCCCTCTCCCGTTTCAACTTCCGCCCTCCGCCGGTGACGCCGTTCCAAAACCGTAGATGTAGCGCTGTCAATGGCCTCTCCTCCCCGTAACTAGTGTTTCCCCTATCTTACTCGTTTGATACGCGCCTGTCAAGACGCAGGGGACGCTTCGGCGAGCAGACTGCGAAAATAGCCTTCCGCAACTATGCGCCTGGTACAGAGGTATACTATTCAAGTAACTCACCTTACGCAGACGAGCAGGCAAAGGGTTGATACCCCTTGCTACGCGACTACATCGGGCAAGGGATTGACACCCCTCGCTACGCGGCTTCGCCGGATCGTCCTTCGGACGAGACCCAACCCGACAAGATTTATTGAGTGCGAAGAGTGGCCATCACACCCTGGACGTTTCCGAAGGAAACTGGGCCGAAGGTCAGATGGCGGGGACTTCAGTCCGTCGCCCCTCGTCCGTCGCATCCCGCCTGCGTAAGGTGAGTCAAGTAATCCATCACTTCAAGCCAACGCCATCGAGCCGACAACTATGCCCCTGATAGACAGTTACCAGCGCACTATTGACTATCTTCGCGTCAGCGTCACCGACCGCTGCAATTTCCGCTGCGTCTACTGTATGCCGGAAGAGGGCGCAGAAGTCGCACCGAAAGCGAAAATCCTCACATTCGAGGAGATCGAGCGGCTGGTTCGCATCGCCGTAGACCTCGGCATGAACAAAATCCGGCTGACCGGCGGCGAGCCGCTCGTTCGCAAGGACATCGCATTTCTGGTCGCCCGCATAGGCGCGATTCCTGGCCTGCGTGACTTTTCCCTGACGACGAATGGCTACCTTCTGGCTCCTCTCGCCGCAGGGTTCGCACAGTCTGGTCTAAACCGTCTGAACATCAGTCTGGACACCCTGCGCCCAGAGCGGTTTCGGCGGATTGCCCGGCGCGGCGAACTACAGAGCGTTCTGGACGGCATCGAAGCCGCCCGGCTTGCTGGGCTGGAGCCGATCAAACTCAACTGTGTAGTGATGCGCGGCTGGAATGCGGATGAGGTCGTAGATTTCGCACGTCTCACGCTCGAACAACCTTTCAATGTCCGCTTTATCGAACTCATGCCGATCAACTGGTCGCAGGGCGAAGATGGCGGGCGGGGCATGGAGTCGTTCTTCGCTCTCTCCGCCCCGTCGCGAGAGTATCAGCGCCCTGGTAACGTGACGCTCTATGCCCGTCCTGACCTGCTATCGCTGGAGAACACGTTCCAGATACATAAAACAGCGGCGGCGCAACTGGATGCGAGTCAGATGCGTCAGGCGTTTGTCTCGTCACAGGAAATACGGGAAGAGATCGAAGCGGCTTTTGGACCGCTGGAGCCTGCGGAAGTCACGACAAACGGCCCGGCGCGTTCGTTCCGCATTCCCGGCGCGAAAGGTACGGTCGGCTTCATCAGCCAGATCACCAACGATATGTGCCTCACCTGTAACCGGCTGCGCCTCACCGCCGATGGTCAGCTCCGGCCCTGCCTGATGGCGGACGGAGAGGCAGACCTCCAGACACCGTTGCGCTCTGGGGCAGACGATAACGAAATCGCCGAGATTTTCCGCCTCACCGTTCTCCACAAGCCAAAAGAACACCGCCTGGAAGATGGCTGCGCCCCGGTAAGCCGCAGCATGAGCCAGTTGGGAGGGTAACAGAGGCCCCATGCAGAAAACGCGCTATGCAGTCGCCCAGACGGAGGAGATCGTGCCGGACACCGGTAAGACGGTGCGACTCGGCACGGACGGTGAGTGTACACTGTTTCACCATGCGGGCCGATGGTACGCGGTCGGCAGCCTCTGCCCACATCAGAACGCCCCCCTGGATGGAGCTGTCGCGCATAATGGCTGCGTGACCTGCCGGAGGCACGGCTACCGATTCGATCTTAAGACAGGCGACTGTGTGACGCTTGGCGGCTATGGCATTCCCGTTTACGAAGTCACCATCGAAGCGACGACCATTTATGTTAGCGTCTGGGAATTCGACTGAAAAGGTCTGCCGGTTCACACCCCGAAAACCATGCTCAAATATACCGATAACGCCCGGAACCGCATACAGGACGGCATCAAGAAATACAGCCGTATCGTCGCGCAGGCCCGTCAGCACGGCATGAACGAGCGCGATACCGCCGATATCGTCAAGGCCATGCTCGGCGATATGCTCGGCTACGACCCGTTTTTCGATGTCACCGCGGAGATCAGTGTCCGGGGCCAGAACGCGGACTACGCAGTCCTCATAGAGCAGCGAATCCAGTTCCTTCTTAACGTGAAGAGCCTGGCCGTCGTTCCGAACGCTGCCCATCTGCTGCGGTTGAGTGGCTCTTCCGCGCCGCCGTATGCCGAATGGGCGCTGCTTACGAACTCCGACGTCTGGAGCTGCTATCGGCTCGGAGTTGGGCATGATCGTCATGCCGAGCTGGTGTTTCGCGTCTCGCTGCTGGATAGCACCTCTTCTGATGAGAAGGCTGGCCTTTTCTACCTCCTCAGCAAAGAGGGCGTCCAGGAGAAGGAACTGAACGCGTACTGGGAACGAATCCGTGTCCTGAATCCGGGCCGTATCGCCTCTATGCTGCTCTCGGACGACGTATTAAACCTTTTGCGGAGGGAATTGCAGCGCACTGCCAACTATCGCATCGACTCTCAGACTCTTTATACTCTCCTGACGAGAGAAGTCCTGCGCCCGGACGCGCTCGCAGCCCGCAACGGGCCGGAAGGCGATCTGCCCCGGCAGCCGCAATGTTTCGCCTATGTCCGCGATCCCCACGATCCCAATACCTGGCGGCTGCGGTATCGGAATTCCGACAACACTCCAAATGCAGAACTGTTGACGCTGGCCGTCGCGGAGTTGTCCGGAGATTCCCGCGCCCTCGGTATCCCGGCGGACGATATTCCGCTGGTACGGGAACGGCTGCGGACAGCCTACTTCGATCTTGGCATCTCGCCGGACGAACTGCCGGACCTTTTGCGCCGATAGGCAGAGGATACAGCCAAATCGCAGCGACCCTGCTTGACATTGGCTGTCTCTTACACTACAATAGAACCAACCTACGGATGACATTTCTGGAATAGCGCACCTCGCATTATGCGTACTGACCAATTCGATTACGACCTCCCGCCCGAGTTGATCGCCCAAACCCCTGCTCCACGCGGCGAATCACGTCTTCTCGTCCTGCATCGTTCAGACGGGCGAATCGAACACCGCCGCTTCTCCGATCTCCTCGAATATATGGCTCCGGGCGATACGCTTGTCCTGAACGACACCCGCGTTTCCGCCAGACGCCTCATCGGAATTCGAGAATCGGGACACGAGGCGGAGGTGCTCCTGCTCCGTCGCAGTGGCGAGAGACGCTGGGAAGCCCTCGTGCGTTCCGGCCGCTCTCTGCGCCCTGGCAGTTCGCTTACCCTGGTGGGCAAAGACCGAGCCGCGCAGCAGGCCAGCGTAACGGTAGTTGGGTCAACGCCGGAGGGAGGCCGTATTCTAGAGTTCTCCAGCATTGCCGACTGCGATGCGGTGGCTTCGTGGGGGGAATCGCCCCTGCCGCCTTACATCGAGACCCCGTTGCTTACTGCCGAGGAAGCGCGTTACCAGACCGTCTATGCCCGCCACGAAGGCTCGGCGGCGGCTCCCACAGCAGGTCTACACTTTACGAATGAGATGCTGGCACAAGTGGATGCGATGGGAGTGGCGCGGACTGCGGTCACGCTCCAGGTCGGTGTGGACACTTTCCGCCCGGTACGCGCCGAAACCGTTGCCGAACACCAGATGCACGGCGAACGCATTCACCTGTCGCCGGAAACAGCGGAGCTCATCAACACCACGCGAGGTCGAGTGGTCACTGTCGGAACGACCTCCACGCGAACGGTCGAATCGGCCGCTGCCCACCGCACCGAGACGCAGCGAGCGACAGGAAAGCGCGTGACTCCTTACGAGGGTGAAACGCATCTGTTCATCACACCAGGGTACGCTTTCCAGGCGACCGACGGGCTGATTACCAATTTCCATCTGCCCCGTTCGACCCTGCTCATGCTGGTCAGCGCGTTCGCGGGCGTTGATGCGACCCTGGCAGCCTACCGCGAGGCCGTCCAGCAGCGCTACCGATTTTTCAGTTTCGGTGACGCGATGCTTATTCTCTAATCCCTCCCTGTCGGAGAAACCGTCATGCGCCTTGATGAATGGCAAAAATTCATAGAGTCACAGTTTCTGGACGAACAGCCCCTCCCGCCGAAAACAGTCCCCGCCGCTGGTGTCAAGTCGGAGGTTCAGCCTGCTCTGCCATTAGAAGACCCTATTGCGGGAGAGACAGACATACCTGCTGCGGAAGCCGGAGGGAAAAGCCCCGTTCGCACAAGTCGTGAGGACACAACGCCCGCCGAGCAGCAAGACGATCTTCCGACCTCCATGGCGGTTGTGAAGCCGAAATTCCAATCGCCGGGCTTCGTAGTGCGCTCTTCGGCGCTTCTGCCAGAGGAGAGCGTTATCGAACTTCCTCCTGTCGCTCCACTCTTGTTCGGAGCCGCACAGGAGATAGACACTGACATTCCCGATTTCGCCAGCTACCTTTCCTCAAAGATCACCGCAGCGGGCCGGGACGAAGTCGCCATGACCATCTCTGAAGTCTGCCCGTCACCTGCCGACATGCCCACCGAGTCCGGCCAGGTATCGGTTCTGATGCCGCTCACATCGGGGTTTGTGTCCGTCCCTTCCGCCAAACCCGTCGAAAGCCGAAACCATTCGGAAGAGTCTACGCCGATACGCCGCCGTTCGCGTGCGCCCCAGGCACGGAATGTCGCCCCGGAACCTGTTCCCGACCGCCTCGCCTCGTTCGATCTCTGGTCAAAAGTTCCCCGACACGTGCAGACACTTCTCGCGCTGGAACGTATGGAAGAGGAACGAGAGGTCGCGCAGGCGTCCTACAAGCGCCCTTTTCAGGAGAAACGCGCTGAACTCATTGCGCGTATTCTCGATCCGATCCTCTCTCTGGAAGATACGGCCCGCCTGCTGAATGTCTGTCCGACAACGGTCCGAAGGTATACGAATAAGGGCATCCTGACCTACTATCGCAAGGAGACGGAACGGCCATCGGACACCGGCGCAGAACGCGAGACACGCCAGCGCCGCTTCCGGCTCTCCGACATCCTGGCCTTTCTGGAGACGCAGCAGTCCGCACTGGAACAGGATCGAAAGAAGGAGCGTGTCGTGCCCAGTCGGCGCAAACGCTCTGGGGAAGACGCTGCCGACCACTCCACCTCCCTTTAGATCGGGTATATCGAGATGCCGAATGAGTCCCCCGCACCGGAGCGACAGTCACCAACTTCACACCCATTGCTCACTCCCCCGTCCGCCGATGGCCGCGCTGCCACCCTGCGGATCGGCCTTTTTTCGGAGAGTTTTCGTCCGGTACAGAATGGAGTCACGACCTCTCTCCTGACGCTGATTGACGGCTTGCGGAGCCACCGGCATCGCGTCTGGGTCTTCGCCCCGGACAACGAACAGCAGATCGAGCCGGAAATCAACGTCCTGCGCTTTCCATCCTTCGTCACTTCCCTGAATCCCGGCTATCCGCTGGCCTATCCCTTCCTGCCTCGTCTCGCCCTCACGACACAGTTCAATCGCCTGCGCCTCGATATCGTCCATACCCATACCCCCTTTGTGCTGGGCCTCACAGGGGCCAACCTGGCGCTAAGTCGCGGCATCCCCCTCGTGACCACCTTTCATACGCTCTATTCGCAGTACAGCCACTACGTCCCCCTCTTTCCAGACCCCATGACCCAGAGCCTCCTCGAAACCTATCTGCCCTGGTACTACAACCGCTGCGCCGCGATCCTCTGTCCCTCCGAAGTCGCCGCAAAAGCCTTACAGAGCATGGGCGTCGAGAGCGCAACGCATGTCGTCCCAACGGGCATACCCCTCCCCTCCCCCGAAGACCTGACGCTGGAGCAGAGACATTCGACACGGCGGAAACTCGGCATCGGGCTGGAGACGCCGCTGCTGTTGTTCGCAGGCCGACTCGCCCAGGAGAAGAACCTCGGCTGGCTCCTCGAGACATTCCGCTCTATTCTGCATACCGTCCCGAAGGCCCGCCTCGCCATTGCCGGAGACGGCCCCTACCGTGAAGAGCTGGAGGCGAAGGCCGAGGCATTGGAGATACGCCAATGTGTCCATTTCCTCGGAATCGTCACCCGCAAACAGATGGACCCACTCCTCGCCGCCGCCGATGTCTTCTGTTTCCCCTCCCCCTCCGAAACACAGGGACTCGTCATCGGCGAAGCCAGAGCCGCCGGAACACCGTCCGTCGTCATTGACGCAGGAGGCGCTCCGGAGACAGTTCGCGACGGCGAGGACGGCTACCGCGTCCCGGAAGGCGATCAGGAGATGTTCGCCCAGCGCGTCGTCCAGTTGCTCTGCGACGCGGATTTGCGGCGCAGGATGGGTGCGAACGCCCGCAGCAACGCCACAAACTACGTCCCGGAGAAGATGATCGAACGCATCCTCAACGTCTATGAGACCGTCCGCAGCCAGTCGCCACCCACCGGCCTGGCCCGCCTGCGGCTCTTCAACAGCGATTTTGACTGGGAGAATTTCGGGCAGTCCATTCGGGAAAAATTGAGCGGTTCACCGCGTCTGCGCGAAGAGATTCGAGAGGAATAAGGAGTTACTGTGGGACATCTATTGACCGCCCTCAGCGAGTGGATCAAGGGCGTAATCGCCAGCGGCGGCTATCTCGGCATCGTGCTGCTCATGGCCCTCGAGAGCGCCTGTATCCCCCTGCCCAGCGAAGTCATCATGCCGTTCGCAGGAGCGCTCACGACCATAGCCGTCGCCTCCTCGGTGCATCGTGATCCACTCAACCTCCATCTCGTGGCGCTGGCAGGCGCTTTCGGCTGTGCCGTCGGCTCGGCGCTCGCCTATGCCGTCGGAGCGAAGGGGGGCCGCGAGTTCGTCATGAAGTGGGGCAAGTATGTCCTCCTGCGCCGCAAGGATGTCGAACGTTCCGAGGTCTGGTTCGAGAAGCATGGAGACGCCGCGATCTTCGTCTCGCGTCTGCTCCCCGTCGTCCGCACCTTCATCTCGCTGCCCGCAGGCATCGCCCGAATGCCGTTCGTGCCTTTTATCATTCTCTCCTTCTTAGGTTCGGTTCCCTGGTGCTACCTGCTCGCCTACATCGGCCAGAAGCTCGGCGAACGCTGGGACACCCTCAAATCCTACTTCCACGGCGCAGATGCCATTATTGGCGTCGTTCTCCTCGCCGCTCTCGGCCTCTGGGTCTGGCACCACCTGCGCCCCGAACCCGAAACGCCGCCCGCACCCGAATAACCCACAAACAAACAGACCGGCCTCCCGCCACTCAATACGTGACAGGAAGCCGGTCTCTTCTGGGCCTCGCCCCAATCTCGCAGAACGGAAAGCGCTATCCCCCGCGACGCCCCCGGTTCGTAGAGTCGGAAGAGCCTTTCGAGCCACTATCCGAGTTTTTCGTATCGTTCCCGTTGTTGCCCTTGCTGGAAGGAGGAGACGGCTCCTTCACAGGCGGCGGCGTCCGCGCCGGTTCTGTCCGCTGCGGTTCCGTGCGTGGAGGCGGAGTAAAACGCGGCTCCGTGCGCGTCGGTTCGTTGCGCTGTGTCTCCGAGCGAGGCGGAGTGGCAGGAGCCGGATCTCGGCGCGTCGTCGGTTCGGTGGGTCGCGTCCGTTGCTCTCTGCCGGAGGGGTTCGGCTCGTAACGAGGCGGAGCGGATTGCTTCACCGCAGGCTCCGACTGTTCACGCCGCGTTCCCCCAGACGGAGTGACACCGCCCTGAGACGACGATGGCGTTCGTTCCGTCGAACTTCCCCCACCCGTACTGCCACTCGCTGTAGGGCGACCGCGTCCCGTATAGCCCAGGCTCTCCCGTGCTCGGGAAGCGGCTTCGGCAGCGGAACCGGGTGTTTTCGCCGAGGTAACAACAGGCTTGTCGTTGTAGGTGCGATGGCTCTCACCGCTCGCCGCAGACGGGTTCTCCACGGGCGTCCGGGTTTGAGGATTCGCGCTGTTGTTCCGCGTCTCTGCGGGAACACGCGAAGTCGGTCGGCCTGAAGGGACGCCCGTGTCGTTGCCCCCGACCCCGAAGGCAGGACGGTCGTTGCGACCCGTGCCCGACGGATACTTCTGCCCCACCGTCGGCTTCACGAAGTTCCCCTGCGAGACAGGCGCCGGTCTCCCCGAGGGCGTAAGGGGAGCGCTGTTCTGCGCGATAGTCGGCTGCACGGCCGTCCGGTAAACCGGGCGAGTCAGCGCGTTAGAGGTCACCCCCGGAGCCGAAACGAACGACCGATTAGGCGTGAACGCCTGCGAAGTCGGCCTGACAGACGCAGGCCCTGCAAACGGAGCCTTCCCACTCGGCGGCGCGGCGACCGATTTGCCCTGCGTGAAGAACGACGTATCCGATTTGGCGACGGCTACATAGGTTCCCCGTCCGCCAAAACCCGTCATACTCGCCGCTGTCACCCCGGCCGCGTTCCGCGAGTTGTACGGCACGAAACGGGTTCCTGACTGGACGGTGTTGTTGTTCGCCGCATATGCCTCCTGCGAGAGCGCAAACCGGTTGAAACTCGCCGAATTGTTGTTGTAAACATTCGTGACGTTCGTGATGTTGTTGACGTAGGTCACGCGGTTGACGTAAGTTGTGTTATAGACTCGCGGCGCACAGTATCCGCTGGCGGTGGGATAGTAGACGGCGGCTCCTCCGATGGAGTAGTACGACGACCAGTTGCCCCTGCGGAAACCGATCGCGAGGACAGACGGGTAGCGCACTTCGGCAGGGGCCAGCGGACACCAGCCGACCTGACCGCCGTATTCACTGAAGTGGACGACCGCCGGACTCCAGTACTGGTTGACTGGTCCGGGACACCAGGCCCAGCCATACGACTGATAGACCCAGGTGCCGTAGTGGTAAGGCGCCCAACCCCAGAATTCATCGGAAACCCATGTCCAGCCAAACGGGTTGACCCACGTCCAGCGTCCGTCGTGGTATGGTCGCCAGTCGGATGCGGTAACGCGAGGGCACCAGACCCAGCCGTAGCGCGAGTCGTCACGCCACGAACCGTATTCGTCCAGGTCGGGCGCAACGATAGCGATGTTGGCAGGCAGGTGCTCGTGGGCGGGCGCATTCTCGGCGCGACGGAGATAGTCGTCACGCTCTTGATTCCAGCGATCCCAGCTATCGGCACGGGGCAGACTACGCACCGTGTAGGGAGAGTTGGAGTCACGCAGATCGAGAAAATCGCCGGATTGGAGCGTCTCTTTGCCCTGAGCGCCTTCTATGGCGGCCTTGCCCGACTTGACCGCGAGTTCCAATCCATCCCCGACGCCCAGGCGAATACTCGCCGGGCCGGTGGCCTTCACCGAGGCCAGAGGCGTATCTACCTGATAGACGCCACGATCGTGGCGGAGATTCAGGGTTGCCAGCCCGTCTGTCATCTTGAGTTCGGTAAATTCGCCATCGCTGTCGCTGTAGAGCGTCTGAATGGTGACGACCGCGCCAGTGCCAAGTCGAATGAGACTGCCGTCGTCGAATTGGAGTTCCGCCCGACCACCCTCCGTCACCCAAATCTGAGCGCCCTGACGCAGCGGCAGGTTGACGGAGGCCGTAGACCACTCCGCTTTGTCATCCGTTCGCCAGGTCACATTGCCCTTGACGTAGGAAAAACGCGCTAGCCGAACCGGTCCTTCACTGTTCTGTGCAGCCTCGGCCTGTGGCAGTCTGCCCGCATCGCCAACGGGGTCTGCGCCCTGTGTGCGGCCTTCCTCGTTTACGGAATAGCCACGATCCTCCGTCCCCTGCGCCAGCCCTTCCTGAGCGGCCATCGGCCCACAGGCAAGCAGCAGTCCCAGAGGAATGACCCATTTTCTTGAAAGTTGATTCTGCTTCTTCACGGGAACTCTCCTTTTCAAGCCCATGAGGGGAATGGGGCGCAGTCATTCGACAGGGCTTGCAATTAATCCTGACTTTCATGTACTCTCACCAGACGGATTCGTGACACGCTCAGTTCCTCTGATTGAAAAAATGTTCGTCTGACTCCTCGGTGGGACATAGACGCCCGTTTCCGGTATAGGAACTCCGCTCAGGAGTTCAGTATCAGCGAGTTTCGCGGTGAGATCCAGGCCAAGCGCCTCACTCAACCGCTGGAGACAGGCTTCCGGGGTGAAAAGGGACAGATGCTGGAGCGCCTGCTGCGAGACACGAGACGCGAATTCCGGTTCGGCAAGTAGCCGATGGCCGATGGCGATAGCCTCGTCCACGCAGAACTCATCCCGTACCGTTGTTTCCGGGAAGAGCAGCGGCCCATGGGCAGTGCTCTCTGTCGTGATAATCGGCACCTCCAGAATCGCCGCTTCGATCACCCAACGCGCCCAGGTGTAGCGGGGATCAAGATTTATCCAGAGACGGCAGCCGCCCGCGTCCTGCCAGGTCTCCTTCAGCCCTTTCTCTGAACGCGGAATGCGCGGAATAGGCGAAGGCTGTTCTTTCCAGAGATGTAGTTTCAGGTCGCTCTCAAAATAACGATGCTTCAGAAACAACGGAAGATTCTTCGGTTTGCGTGAGACTATGCCCAGATAGGTCGAGATTGGCAGCCCGAGCGCATTGGCGACGAGGATGGACGGCTCGAACTGACGACGAGGGCAGATCAGTATCTCGTCTCGCCGTTGCTCCACAGGCGTCACCAGAGTGCGAACTTCCTGCACGGGGAACGGCAGCCCTATCCACTCCGTGCGGGCCTTTGTGAGGTGGCGCAGATAGCCCAGTGTGCGCTCGTTCAGAGCCGCCACGAGATCGGAGGCATCGAGAACACGCCGCAGCTCCGGAGTCGGGTACAGATAGTCCTTGCCGCAGCCTTCAATTAGTGAGACCCAGCGCACATGGTCGGGCCGCTGTTCGGCAAGCGCGGCGAGACCTGGAATTGACGGGGGATTGAGGTTCGCTATGATGAGGTCATAGGCCGCAATAGTCTGGGAGGTGGGAACAGCATTGCCGATATAGTCCCCTCTCAGCGCGAATACCCAGGCTTCGACGCCGTTACTGAGCGTCTGATTGGTATCGGGGTCCGCAGCCGACCATCTGCCCGCGTTGCCGCCGATGACAAGGGTGCGGAACGAAGGCGTAGGCAAGTTGATGGGCAGTGGTGTCGTCACAGGCAGAAAATCTCAGGGTAAGAGTAGAGCGGATGAGTCTGGCCGACAGCCTCAGCGTCTCCCGGTATGTTTTGTCGCTTGGCTGTTCGTCTAAAAGCGATTGAGCATCAAGACAGAAACCCTGTCATTACGATGCGCCTTCTTGCTCCCTTTGCCATTGATCTTCGGCAACAAGTTGCGACGCGAACCAGTAAGGCACACTGGCAAACTGCCCGTGCGTAGACGTCTCTACAATATACACGAACTCGTGACAATAACAGTGCCACTCGACGGAGACAACGCGTCGCGCCCTGTCCGGCTTGCCTTTCAGTCGCACCGTGTCACCGGGGGTGAAGACAGGCTTCTGATGAGGCTCGGGATGCAACTGCATTTCCTGATGCGGACACCCCGAACGCGGGTAATGCCTCCACCATAAAGAAGTCTCGTTTCCCACGCTAAAAGCCCGCCTTACTGCCGCATCTTGGACGATTTCGGCATCAATAGGGTCATCACGAAGGCGACTGGAGTCTGGGTCATTCCCGACGAGGTCGCCAACCGCGTCCCTGATTTCTCTGTACTCATCCGTTCTCTCCCTGGCTCGCTCATAGCCCCACGTGCCAAAACCTGACGCAGGCAGACAACCAAATTGCCCCAACCGAGGGAGCAAAGGGTTGACACCCCTCGCTACGCGGCTTCGCCGGATCGTCCTCCGGACGAAACCCATTGCGACAAGGTTCGTTGAGTACTGAGAGCGGCCCTGTCAGCACGAGCGTTTCCGAAGGAAACTTGGCCGAAGGTCACCTAGCGGGGACTTCAGTCCGTCGCGATATTCGCTTGCGTAAGGGCATCAGCTACAAGTTAAGGTCTTGAAGCATTTGTCAAGCCCCTACGCAGGAATTTTTTCCCGCTTTGTCCTACTAGAGAGGCATGAGCCAATCCTCCTCTCCACGAAAAAAAAGTACCGTGCGGCACACCCGCGCTATTCAACGCGACCGCATGACCCGACAAACCGTTGCCCCGCCCGATCAAGAGGTCGAGCAACTCCTGACCCAACTCATTCAGCCGGCGACCTTTGCCCTGGTGGCCCACTATCAACGGCTGGGAATGCGCGAACGCACGCTGACGCTTCCGGTCATGGTCGCTTTTGTCCTCTCGCTACTCTGGCGGCAAATGGGAGCCGTCAGCGAAGCCGTGCGCGTCCTCCAACGCGAAGGAATGCTCTGGACAGGAAAACGCCACGTCTCCCAGCAAGCCCTGTCGGAGCGTCTCCGCACGTTCCCGCACCCACTTTTCGAGGCCGTTCTGCTCACGGTCTTGCCGCAGATGCAGGTTCGCTGGCAAGAGCGCAAGCGTCCGCTTCCTCTGTGTGTGCAGGGGGGGCTACGCCATTTCGACCAGAGACAGGCGGTAGACGGCTCCACGTTAGACGCCCTGCTCAAAAAAGTCGGTCTGCTCCGTGACACAACCGGGACACCACTGGCCGGACGGAGGATGACTGTTCTGGACGTGGTGTCGCGTCTGCCCCATAAACTCCTGTTCGAGGAGGACAGCAAAGCGCATGACCAGGCTTTCTGGGAGCAAATTGTGCAGAGCCTGCTTCCCAAAACGCTCCTCCTCTTCGACCTGGGCTTTCTCAACTTTAGCTACTTTGACCGCTTGTGCCAAAAGCAGGTCGGGTTCATCACCCGGGCCAAAAGCAACACGGTCTGTCGGCGGGAGAAAGTCCTGCGCGAGACCCGTACCCTCCACGAGAGCCTCGTCCGCGTTGGCAGCGGGACGAATGCCTGTTCGCATGTGTTGCGCCTGATCGAAGTGTGGCATCAAGGTCAATGGTATCGCTATCTCACCAATGTCCTCGATCCTTCGGTGCTTCCCGCCGAAGTGGGGGTGGCTTTGTACTGGCAACGGTGGCGGATTGAGGACGCCTTTTTGATCGTGAAGCGTCTTCTGGGTTTCTCGTATTTCTATGTTGGCTCGGTCAACGGGGTGCAGAGCCAGGTGTGGATGACGTGGCTTTTGTATGCGGTTCTGACGGACCTGTGTGATGAGATCGCGCACAGTCTGAAGGTTCCCTTTGCCTGTATCTCCTTTGAGAGGGTGTATCGCGGCCTCTACCATTCCACGCAGGCGCACCATCGGGGCGAGACAAACGATCCTATCGGCTATCTCTGCGCCAGGGAAAACAGGGACTTGGGCATCTTCAAACGCAGGCGCAAAGGGCAATCGGCGGAAATTCTGGAGTTAGCGATACCGCCTTTGCCCTTAACTTGTAACTGATGTGTTTAGCCGTTCCCTCATGCCCATCCAGCGAGCAGATTACGCTTAGATTCTCGCATTTGCCAACGTGTTCCTTCTTCATACAGGCGGACTGTCATACTCTTTTTGCAGAACGCGGAATAGACCTCTTGCATAAGTCTACTCTTGGCGCTCCAGATTGCAGATGGCAGCGAGCAGATTGAAGCGCAATCCAAACCGCTTCCTGCGATTTCGATAGCGCTCGGCGAGGATGCGGAAGACTTTCAAGCGTCCAATCACATGCTCAACTGCAATCCGAACCCGAGAAATTTCTCGGTTGGCGGCTTTTTGTTCGTCTGTCAACGGATGATGCTTGGACTTCTTCTTGGGCGTGCGACTGTTTGATTTGACAGGAGAGAGGGAGATCCGACGGGAAAATATTGGACTATGCCTGTTCCTCGTCCATCAGTGCTTCAAATCGATACGCTAGATCCTCTCCATAATTTCGAGAACAGATGTGTTCAATGGCTTCTTCGCCGGAATCGCCCACTCGAAAGTAAGCGAAGCCATATCCATAGACGACGCCTGAAGCATCCATCATAAGATAATAGTCATCGTCGTTAAAAGAACCAATGTCGCATCCGTCTATGCCAGGAAAAAGCACAGATAGATCCTCACTTGCCCCACTTGCCCGGTCCTTACCAATATTGTCCCTGCCAAAGCTCACTTTGATCTTCAGTTGTTCCGTCGCATCCACGATCGGATGGGGATAGTCGATAACCAGGTCACCAAAACGTTGCATGAAATCGCGTGCGACGGAATGGACAGTATAGCCCGCTCCTTTCAGGAGTGCTTCCCACTCGGTCGTGTCGTAGCTATAGTCTTCGCTCCAGCCTGCCTTGCGAAGTAGAGCCAACGTATGATCGGAAAACTGATACATTAGCTTCTCCTCGGTTGTTATTTTGTCTGATAACACCTTATGGCATGGCTGACAAGTTAAGATTTCTCACGAGTTGTAAAGGCCGACATGCGTCTGGTTTTCGAAAGTCTTTCTCGCGTTTTTCGACCCTGTCGGTAAATGTTGCGACATTGGAAGCGGACATAACATCCGGAATATGCCGTAGGAAGGGCTCAAAAACTCTGAAAACAAGGGCAAAAAAGTGCTTAACAATCTCATATTTTGCTTAACTTGTTTCACTACCCTACCATTTTTTGTCTACGCATTTAGGTCTGCCATTTTGTCAATTGAAATGACTGAAGCAGAGCAAATTTATCTCGTTTGATTTTCGTTGTCGGTTCAAAAAACGAACGGTCATATTGAAAAACAGCGACAGTCGTTCTGAAAACCTCTTCGGTGATGAGTTTGTCGCTTTTACTAAGCAAACGAGCAACAAAAGTGTAGGGTAGTGAATAACTTGTCAGCGATGGCGTAAGGGGAACTATTAAGATAACCGTGTCGGTGTCCTCGTTCCTCCCGGCCGCGCCAGCGGGATCCTCCCACTCTCGACCACACAGAGGCCGCCGGACTAAACGGCGATTCATTTCGTCGCGCCATGCTGTTGCAGCAAATGCAGGGAGGTGTTATAGCCGCCTAACGTGGCGTACTTCAACGCTGTTCTGCCCTGGGCATCCGCAAAAGACACATTGGCATGGGAGTTTAGCAGAACGGTTTCGGTGGCAACATAGTCATTTGCCGAGGCACACATCAAGGCCGTCAAGCCCTGTGAATTCCTGTGGTCTATGTCGGCTCCATACTTCAAAAGCATCCGCGCCGTGCCTGCGCGATCATACAGGGCCGCATTCATCAGCGCCGACGTGCCATTAGGGTTGGTGGCATTCACGTCTGCGTGACGGTCGAGCAGCAGGCGAACAACGTCAGCTGGACACGAGCCACTTGCGACGACAAGCGGCTCCTGTCCGCTCCGGTAAAGCGTGTGGGAATTTGCGCCCGCCTTAAGCAAGATTTGAACAACACGCGTTCTTTTAGCGTCGTCGGCATCAGAATGCATCCCCCGCGCAGAACGTGTCTGCCCGTACGGATAGGCGAGGAGGGCTTCATTCAACGGGGTCTCGTCATCAGTCGTCGCTGCAGCGTCACTCCGAAGCCAGGGCTTCAGCCACTGTACAAGCCGGGACGTGGCTTTGGGAGAACTAAGGGTGTTGGGGTCGGCCCCGTGCTGCAAGGCCGCCGCCGTTCCATCGGCATCCAGTCTCTTGATCGCGGCGATCAGGTCTCCGTTGACGCGCTGCTGCTGGACTGTCCGCCACGTCATTCCCACATACGAGGCGGAAAGGAGCAGCACAAACGTCAGGAAAAGCAAAGGTTTCATGCGTCGTTGTTTCATAAGAGTAGGGTATGTAGGGATGGTTGTGGGGCAGAGGCAGAAGTCATGGTTTCCGTCGCAGGTTGACCAGAGTGATGGCACAGGGCAGTCGTCAGATGGTGAGTAAGGGAGCGGACGAAGGGGAATTACCGACGAGAAGAGGCCGGATAGAGGGAGAGGGAGTGCCGCTCCATCGGCCTGATGACGAAGGACTCCCAGATGTCCCAAACAGACTGCCGCGCAGTGGCTGACATACTGTGCGGCAGTCTGCGAAACGGGTATTCTGAGAGCACTGGGACTCGAACCCAGGACCCACGCCTTAAAAGGGCGTTGCTCTACCGACTGAGCTATGCTCTCGTATCTCTGCGAAGATATGTTACCTCAACTCCACCGTTCTGTCAATGTGCCGCAAGGCCAAATGACCTGTGCGGCACATCTTCCACTCAACGAGGATTCAGAATATCGCGCAGCACATCCTCGAACAGAATCGTCTGTTCGCGGGCAGGGCCAACGGACAGCGTGGCGATGGGACATTCGGCCAGTTCCTGCACCCTGTCGATGAAGCGGCGCACATTCGCGGGGAGGGCGTCCACGGTGAGCGCTTCGGAAACATCTTCGCTCCACCCTGGCAGCGTCTCGTAGATCGGATGGCAATCGGTGCGGAAAGGCAGGTCGGCAGGCAGGTCGTGCAGCACTTCCCCGGCGTCGGTGCGATAGGCGACGCAGATTTTGACCTCCTCCAGGCCGCTCAGCACATCCAGATGTCCCAGAGAGAGGCAGCTCATGCCGTTGACACGCACCGAGTAGCGCAGCACCACCGTATCCAGCCAGCCACAGCGGCGCGGCCTACCGGTAGTCGTGCCGTACTCGTGTCCGCGCTCCCGGATATAGTCTCCCGTCTCGTTGAGCTGTTCGGTCGGGAAGACCCCTGCCCCGACGCGGGTCGTGTAGGACTTCGCCACGCCGATAACGCCGTGAATCTGCGTAGGGCCGACGCCGGTTCCGATACACGCCCCGCCCGCGATAGGATGCGAGGAGGTAACATAGGGATAGGTGCCGAGGTCGAGATCGAGCAGGGTTCCCTGCGCTCCCTCGAAAATCACGCCCTTGCTGTCTTTCGCGGCCTTGCTCACCAGCAGCGCGGTTTCGCACACGAAAGGACGCAGTCCTTCCGCACTGGCGCGATACTCCTCCAGAATCGCATCGGCGTCCAGAGGCTCGTGTCCATAGACTTTGGTGAGGAGAATATTCTTTTCGGCCAGTACCGTCCGCAGGCGCTGCTCGAAGCGAGCGGGGTCCACGAACTCGCCCATGCGAATCCCGACACGCGCCGCCTTGTCCACATAGGCTGGCCCGACGCCGCGCCCGGTCGTGCCGATCTTGTTCTCCCCGCGCTGCGTCTCCTGAAGTTCGTCGAGCAGGCGGTGATAGGGCAGAATGACATGTGCGGAGGCTGAGATTTTGAGGTTATCGAAGCGGACGCCGCGCTCCTGTAGGCCGTTGATTTCCGTCAGCAGGACTCGTGGATCAATCACAACGCCGTCCGCAATGACGCACTGTATAGCGGGATTGAGAATACCGGCCGGGATGAGGTGAAATTTATAGACTTCGGTTCCAACCGTGACCGAATGTCCGGCGTTGTTGCCGCCGCCATAGCGCATGACCATCGAGGCGTTCGCGGCGAGATAGTCCACGATCTTGCCCTTCGCCTCATCGCCCCATTGCGCTCCCACAACCACTATGTTTGCCATACAGTCGCCCTCCGTCCCCGTAGCAAGGCTCGTCGCACGGGGCGAACGAACCTCCCTTTTCCCTCTGCCAGGTACGTGCGAGGGGATTCGGAGGCAAGTGTATTGATTCCCAAACGGAAAAAAGGATAGCATCGGCTATCCATCTCCTGGGCCTGGCTGCACACTTTGCAAATTATAGACGCAGAGTCGGTCATTTGTCAAGCAGAATTTTACCGCACTCGACATCTGCGGACATCATCGGGCAGGCGGAGGCAGTGAAATCTTACCCAGGATTGCGCCGCCTCGCGCTCCGGTCGCGGCGGGAACATTCGCGGGTCGTCCGTTAAGTGTCTCGTAAGCAAGAAAGGCAAATGCCGCCGCCTCTTTCGCGTCGTCCGGCAGTCCGAACTCCGCATGATTGGTAAGGCGAGCAGGCGAAAGCTGCTGCCTCAACATCTCGATGAGCGTATGATTCTCCGTCCCGCCTCCGCCCAGGATCACGGTCTGTACTAGGCCATACGGCAACAGCCACTTCCGCACGGCCTCGCCGACAGTCTCTGCCGTGAGTGCGGTGGCGGTCGCGAGAATGTCCGTATCCGCTAACTCCGCTTCCTTCCCCATCGCATAGAGGCGGTTTGCAAACACCGTCCCGAACTGTTCCCTCCCGGTGGATTTCGGGGGTGGGAGGCGGAAATAGGGCTGTTCGAGCAGGCGCAACAGAAGCGAACGCGAAACTGTACCTCTGGTGGCAAAGGCTCCTTCCCGATCAAAGGTCTGTACGCCGTCGGTGATTCGAGTCATCAGGGCATCCAGAATCATATTGCCCGGCCCGGTGTCAAAGGCGATCAGGCTCTCTCTGCCTCCTCCGGCGGGAAGATAGGTACCATTCGCGATCCCGCCGAGATTCAGTACGAGACGGGTCTCCGAGGGATGAGAAAAGAGCGCATAGTCTACGAACGGCACGAGCGGTGCGCCCTGCCCTCCCAGCGCCATATCCGCCAACCGAAAGTCCGAAACCACCACACAGCCTGTTCGTGTGGCAATCACATGGCCATCGCCGAGTTGGAGTGTGCCTGTCGCCTCGCCGCCTCCTGCGGGAAATGGTTCGGGCTGATGCCAGACGGTCTGACCGTGCGAAGCAATCGCATCTACTGCATCCATACCCCACCCTGCCTGCGTGACGACACGGCAGGCAGCGTCCGCGAAGGCTTCCCCAATACGCGAGTTCAGAGCGGTCAGCAGAGCCAGCGAGACAGTCCCGCCGAAGACAGACTGAATCGCTGTTCTCAGTTCCGGTTCCCAGGGAACGCACTCAAATCCGAGGAGATGCCAGTCATAGCCACTTCCCGACGGCCCAACTTCGACAAGTGCGGCATCAATCCCATCTACGGAGGTGCCGGACATCAGCCCGACAATCCGCAGAGGCTGCGAAGCGCGTTGCAGGAGGTCGCCTAAAGTGTGAGACTTCATCGGTCCTCCTCGAAGAAATGAAACTCCTCCCAGGTCACTTTTCCTGCCTTGATGAGTTCCTTCATCCGGCGCTGAACCGTGGAGAGTTCGGCTTTGCGGGATTTGAACTCCACGAACACGATCTTGTCTTCCTCGAACTGTACTCCATCAATGGGAGTCCCCAGAAACCGAAAGTTCGCGGAATCATATGGGTATTTTTCCATCAGCGGGAACCACTGCTCGGTAATACGGCCATACGAAGCGGAGATGCTCCGCTGCCGGGTCCGCTCTTCCGCCAGCATACGCAGTGCAACGTTCAGCCTGCGCTGGAGGTAAGTGATATAGGCACCTCCGCCGACCAGACTGAGCAGCAGCGCATATCCGAGATACTTGACAAACATGGTCTTCTACTTTCCACGGTCGCCGAGGTTGCATACTTCGGGCGTCATTGGTTATAATAGTGCTTCGGGGAGAGAACGATCTCCTCCCCGCGAACCAACGAGATGAGGTGTAAATTGCCGACTTACGGTTACCAGTGTACCGAATGCAAATACGAGTTTTCCGTCTTTCAGAATATGAAGGACGATCCTGTTTCGGTCTGCCCGGAATGTACGGGCAAAGTAAAGCGTCTGCTCTATCCTGTGGGAATCGTTTTCAAAGGCAGCGGCTGGTATATCAACGATTCGCGCCCAGCGGAAAAAGCCGAGAAGTCAGAAACCTCCGAAGCTCCTGCCAAAACCGATGCGAAGACGGAATCTTCCAGCGACAGCAAACCCGCCGAGACAAAGCCTGCTGAGACGAAGACCGAGGTGACTCCCGCTGCTGCTCCGTCAAAGTAGTCGCGACTTTCCCAGGTGACGCAAGACAAAAACCAGAACCGCCCTGCCCTTGACTCGATCAGGGCAGGGCGGACTGTTTGTCGGAGCGTTCGGAGGAACGACCCTATTTGTTGCTCTCGATCAGCACATGGCCGGTCTTGGCGTCGTAGGAGACTTTGACATCCATCGCATCACGGACGAAGGAGAGCGGTACAATCGTGCGGCCCCGGTCAATATAGGCTTTCGCGTCCATCTTGACCTTCTGATTGTTCACGGTCGCTTCGTTCTCACCGATGTGGATTTCGATCTCTTTGCTGTTGTTGATGGCGCGGACGGTCTTGCTCTCACCGAACCACTTCACCGAGCCACCGGAATGCTCGAAGATAGCGCGGAAGGGCGCGAGCGGCAGGCCATTCTCAACACGCGGCGGAACGTCGAACGCGATCTGGGAGTTGTCGAACGCGATATCGAATGTCTTGAGCCGTGAGTTGTGCATCGTGCGGGAGCCGCGCTGAATCCGGGCTGTCTTCACAGGAGCCGCGACAGGCATTGCTGCGACGGGGGTTCCCGTGCCATCGAAGCTAGTGTTCGGGCGAGCGGCAACGTTCCCGGTATGGCGAACATGGATAGTCTGCCGTGCAACGCGTGAGGACTCCGCATCCAGGGCGTTGAGGTCGGAGGGTTCCGCGAGAATCCCCGGCATGATCGGAGAGACAAACGTCTTCGGCGTGGAATGCACTGTCTGATGGTTGTCGTGTCCACTGATATGGGTCGGGGTCAATTTCACCGAAGGCATGGAGGCATTCGTCGGGGTGCCGGAAGTGAAGAGATTTTCGGAGCGGGCCAGATCAGTGTCGGGGACGAGCAGGCCATTTTCTGGGTTCACAACACTGCTGATGCTGATACCGGGAACCGCAGCGGTCGAGCGGGCCGGAACGTAGGCACCATGCGGTTGAACCCCATTGCGAACGCCCATGCTGTTGAAGGCGTTCTGACCGGAACGGGAGAGACTACCGCCAACGGACTGCGCGGTGAAGTTGGCGGACGGCGGAGCCATCAGAGCGGCATCGGCATCTGGAGTTGTGGGTTTCTTGGGATGATTAAGGTCGTCTGTCGTCTTCTGGTTCGTGGTGAGGCCACCGTAGTTGTTGACCTTAAGCGGCATGGTCAGGGTCTTGAGAATGCTGGCCCCGGTGCTGTCCCAAACTTCGACTTTGATCGTGTGCGCCCCGTTGGAATACTTGGACGTATCCAGCGAATAGACATACGGGGAATAGTTGCGGGCGGACAGGAATGCGCCGTCCAGGAAGAAGACGACATACGCATCTTTGATTCCCTCATCGAGTTTGATTTCGATAGGGGCGAATTCTTTCACCATCGCATTGCGCTTCGGGGTCATGAAGTGCGCGATGGATTCCTGCTCGGCAGGATTGACGCGGAGACGGGTCGTTGTAGTCGCCGTGCTGCCGTCTTTGTCAATCGCCTGGACCATGATCTCATGGCTGCCCTCGGTGAGCAGAGATGCGGGCAGTTTGAAGGACAGGACACCGTGCGTATCTACGGTATTGATCGTCTCTTTCGCAATGCGATTCCCATCGAGGTAGACCTCGACGCTGCGAATTTTTCCGCCGCGAAAGTTCACGTCCAGCGCAACCGGAGAATCCGCATTCACCGCTCCCAGAGGGGCAACGCTGAGTTTCAGTCCTGTTGTCGCCGCGTGTGCGGGTTCTGCCAGCGCGGTGTGCGTGGCGACGCCGAGCGTCAGGCCAGTTCCCGCAGCAAGCGCCAGAGCGCAAGCCATCCTTTTCATCTGTTCGCCTCCCGAAGTTAATTCGATACGATTGATCGTCTCTACAGCCTATTTTACAGCCACGATTAACTCAGCCCACAGAAAACCTGTGCACGCGCTGCCTTATGGCTGAGAAAGTGTGAGCAGGGACAGTCAGTTTTGAGCTGTCCGCTGACAGTTGTCATAAGAGGTGGTACGAGTAGTTAGGATACCCGGTCGGTGACTGCCTAAACGGTTTCCCCCAGGGGCTCAAACAGACACAACCCAGTCGCAATGACTTTAACATATCCTCATCTGTTTGTCAAGCGATTTCAAAAAAAAGAGGGAACAATCGAGAAAATAGGTACCTAAGGGGAACCAAACGCGAAAAGGACTGCGAGAGCAAGAGTGTCCAGGAGGGAACGAACGGCGTTACCGTCTTCCTCCGTCCCCGTTGTTCGCACGGATAGAGGGGGGCTGTTCGCCGTTCGTTCTGAAAAAGCAGGAGAGGGCGGCGATTAAGGGGCGGGAACTGGAATAGCCTTCTGCATGGTGGCTGGCTTCGCGACCGGCTGAGATTTCTGCTCTTCCAGCGCCTTTTTCACTTTCGCCTGTATTTCCTGAGTCCCTTTCTTACCCATATCCGCCTGCTGCCAGTACGGGGAATCGGTATCTATCGCGGTCGGGTTGAACGGCTTTTTTGTAGGATCAGTCTTGCCCGCCTTGGTTGCGGCAGCGATCTGTTTGCTGCGCTTAAGCGCCATCGACTCCTGCTGCGCCTGCTGCTGCATCTGTTCCTTCTGCATCGCCTGGGTGACCTCTTTGGATGGCGCAGGGGCATTGGCAGGCGGCGTGGCAGTCTTCTCCTGCGGAGGGCCAGGCGGCGGTGGCGTTACTGTTTTCGCCACAAAATAGAGACCGACCAGAGAAATCGCGACCAGCACGTAGGTCGTCAGCCCAAATCGTCTGTTTCCCATAAGTGAAGACCTCCTTAGAATGGATATAAGTTCGATGACACGGAAATTATGACGCTGTTCTTTCGTTTTCGTCAAGCAGGCGAGGCAGCGCTTCCTGAAGCTTCTCCGCGGCTTCCGTCTCACTCAGATGACGGTTGCCCACAACATAGAAACTGCACCGCGCTTCGCCATGCCACGAAGACACACGTGCACTGCCGATGTCCCACCCCAGACGGGACAACGCTTCGGCGGCTTTGTAGAAGGTGCCGGGGATGTCCGGCCCGACGACTTCGATCACCGAATAGTTCTCCGAAAGGTCGTTACGGATAAAGCGCACTGACAGCGGAATCTGCGGCACATACGACGGCCCCCTATTGCGATAGGAGCGGGCAGAGCGCTGCGCCAGAATCTCCGGGACTGTCTTTTGTCCTGTCAGCACAGACTGGAGATTGGCAACGACCTCGCGGCGCTTGCCCGGAGCCAACTGTCTGCCGTGAAAATCTATCCAGAGCGTGTCGAGGGCGATATGCTCCTCCACGTTCACCCGCGTCATCACCTGAGCGCTGTGGATATTGACATCGGCGGCATAGAGAACGCCCGCGATCTTCGCCAACAGGCCGGGGCGCGGATCATCGAACGTGCAGACCGTCATCTCGGTGAAGGAAGTCTCGCGTTCGTCCAGAAAATCCACTACCGGCTGACCTTCCCGCAGCTTGCGGATAAAGCCTATATGCAGGGCGATGTCCCGCAGCGACTGGTTCAGCAGATAGGTCGGCGGCATGGCCTGAATATGGGCCGCGACCTCCTCCTCCGGCAGATTCTCCAGAGAGAGGTCTTTCAGCAGACGCCGTCTGGCCCGCACCAGCATCGCCTCATCGTACCCGACCGGTTCCTCGTCACTCAGCACTGCCGCTGACCGCCGCCACAGGTCGCGGAGGAACCGCCCAATCACCTGTGTCCATACACCGGAGCCGACGGCTCTGGTATCCGCATACGTCAGCAGATAGAGCATATTGAGACGATCAATATCGTCTACTACGGCAGTAAAGTCTCGAATCGTCTCATCGAGGCTGATATCGCGCAGCCGGGAGGTCTCCGCCATGAGCAGGTGCTGACGACACAGAAACCGCACGTTGGCCGTCGCGCCCTCCGACCAGCCCAGCCGACGGCACACATCCGTAACGATCTCCTCACTCACTTCTGCATGGGGGCGGCTGTGAATCGCTTTGCCGCTGTCGTGCAGCAGCGCCGCCAAGATCAACTGTTCAGGGTTCGGCAGTTCCTCATACAGCCGCCGCATCTCGTTCAGCTCTTCTGGCTCCTGAACCGTCAGCAGGTTTTCCAGATTCTTGATGACAAGGAGAGAGTGCTGCCCGACGGAGTGATCGTGCGAGGGATCGTAGGGAATGAGGTTGAAGATGGCCTCGAACTCCGGCAAATACCAGCTCAAGATGCCGGTATCCGCCAGCCGCTGAAGCGCAGGATAGACTTTTCCCCGGTTGGCGAGAATATGGGTGAATATCTCGGCGGACTGCTGCGGCTGCGCTATAACGGGTTGCGATTCGACCAGTGCGATCATCGTGCGTTCGACCGCCTCACTTAGCGTCAGGTCGTATTTCTGTGCCAGTTCGCTGGCCCATAACAGCCAGACCGGATCGTCCGATTCGAGGGCGTCATTGGCAGGATATATCTGCCTGCGCTTGCAGTCGAGGCCAATTCCCAGCATCAGGCGGCTATTGCCCACTCGTCGCATCACCTGGTCGGCCACGCGCCGTACGACCGCCATTGCTGGAAAAAGTTCTGCCATGAACTGCTCAACGGGGGGGATCGTATCGCCTTCCACTTCGACGGCCCGATAGCCGAGCCGCGTCGCGACATGCTCCTGGCGCGTGATCACGAGTTCGTCCCGCTCCACCCCTGTCAGTGCGTGGAGAATGGCGCGAACGCGGAAAAGCAGGTCTTTCGCATGTTCCAGGCGCTTCAGGTCGGAGGCAGGAACGCGCCCCTCCTCCCCCAGCACATCGAAGGCCCGCTGTCCACGCACTCTGGCAGGCGCCCACTGCCCTCGTGCCTGCGCGAGCCAGACCGCCGTCTGGAGGTCCCGCAGTCCACCGGGTCCTTCTTTCAGCTGCGGTTCTACAACCCGAACAGCGGTTCCCCATCGCGCCAGAATCTTCTCGCGCTCTGCGATTTTGGAGAAGATGAAGTCGGTCGGGTTGAACCCCATCCAGAAGGCGTCTTCAAACTGAATGAACAGACGTGTGCTGCCGGTAAGAAGTCGCGCATCGAGAAGTCCGCAGGCCGTCTGATGATCCAGAGAGCCGCAGTCTTCGAACAGACGATAGGCGTAGCCAACTTCAAGGCCGCAACGGGCGATGCAGATGTCCATGACCTGGGAGAACATCTCGCGAATCAGCCGGTCAGTGGGGGCTTCTCCATCGCGCTGCGGGATGAAGGTGATATCAATGTCGGAACAGGGGGAGAGTTCTCTGCGCCCATATCCGCCCGTCGCGACGATAGCGATCGGATAGGTCGCCGGATTGACGCCCGCCCGCCCGCAGGACAGCACGAACAGGCGTGTCAGTAGCGCGTCCATCAAATCACTCAGCGCCAGGCCCAGCGCGAGACCGTTGAGAGGCAGCGGTGCGCCCGGAACGAGCGGCTGACGCAGGGGAGAGAGCAGCGCTTCCCGCGAATCGCGCAGATAACCGGCGATCTCTTCGGGAGAGGAAAGCGAGACGAGGCGTTCCGTATGCGGATTCTTCGTCGTTTCGGCCGCCAGCCCGCTCATCACGAAACCAAATTCTTCCAACCCCGACATAAGTACGGCCTACTCTTCCACGACTTCGACGCGGATTCCGATGGTGCGGATGATTCCAGCAGCGCGTTCGCACTCTTCCTGACTGGAGTGATGAACGACAGACTTGCCCAGATTATCCACCTCCCATGTCTCGATCTCCGCCTCTTCGAGTGTGCATCCGGTTGCCTTCTGCAAGATCGTCACGACATCGTCCCAAGTGTTCTTATCGTTATCGTACACTATGACGATGAAGCCGCTTCCGCCTCCCGTTGTGCGGTCTGCGATTTCGTCTTCTAGGTCGGGCAGCGCCACGCCGGGACGGGTTGGTGTGGAAACAGCCATATTCTTCGGTATCCTCAACATTACGCGCCTGTCTTCTCGCCTCATCATGCTTCGTGTCTCCTTACAGCAGATGGATGTGCGACCCTTCCTGATCTTTGGTGATCTCGATACGCTGCCCGAAGGCGTCTTTCATATCGTCCACGTGGGTAATCACCAGTATTTTCTCGAAATCGTCTTTGATGCTGTCTATCACTTCAATCAGTTTTTCGCGCCCTTTGCCATCCTGCGTACCAAATCCCTCATCGAGAATCAGCGTCTGTAATCTGGCCCCGGCCCGCCGCGCCAGCAGCCGCGAAAGCGCGATACGTATCGCGAAGTTGACCCGGAACGCCTCTCCTCCGCTGAACAGTTCGTAAGGCCGAATGCCCGCGTCGTCCTGGATACGAATGTCCAGCGTCTCAATCTCGTTGCTGGTACTTCTGCCCGGACGAGTCGTCTCAAAACTCACCTGCATCGCGTTGTCCGTGATTCGGGCCAGCAGTTCGTTCGCCTCTTCGGAAAGCTCCGGGATGGCGTTCTCGATAATGTAGAGCTGAATCCCCTTCTTGCCGAACGCGGCCACCAGTTGCGCGTAGAGCCACTGTTCCTGATGAAGCGTCTTACGGCGAACCTCTTTAGCCTGCTTCTCTACCTCGGCCTGCTTGCAGCCACGCAGATAATTTTCCAGGGTGCCGACCTGCACATGGAGGGCATTCACCTGCTGCTGAGTACGACTAAGATCGCTCTCGGCAATCGCGGCTTCCCGCTTCACGGCTTCGTACTGCGCCAGTCTCTCCCCAAGCATCGCCTGCTTCTCACAGGCGGCTTCATACGCCTGCTTAAGTTCCTGCAGCAGAGCATCCAGGCGGTCCCGCTCTTCAATCTCCTCATCCCAGTGCGTTTCCGCCTCCTGTAGCTGATGAACTCGCTTCTCCACGTTTTCATACCGCTTGATTGCTGCCTTCGCACTCTCGTATTCGGGGCGAATCAGCGCGTGGCGATCCAGTTCGGATTTCAGGCGCTTGAGATGAATCCGCCTTGGCATGGCGTACTCATCCCGCTCCAGCAGCCCGCGTACGGCTTCAACGTCACTGGTCATCCTCTCAGCGTCAATCCCCTGCTTTATCAGGTTCTCCCGCTGACGCTGTTGCTCTTGCAGCCGACTGCGTTTGCCGTTAAGTGCGTTCAGTTCCGTCTGGCGGGAGAGAAGTTCGCCAGTCGCGGCATCCAATTCCTGTTTCCTGACTCTGCCCTCCGCTCCGATCTCCTTCAACCGGCTGCGCCGCTCTTCCTGCCGCGCCAGTTGACGTTCGAGAACATGACGGCGTTTCTCCCCCTGCAAATCGCTTTCGCAGACGGGACACTGTGCGATAGGAGCCTCCAGGATTTTCAGAAATTCCTCCTGATCGGCAATATCCTGTTTCGTTCGCTCGTTCCGCACACGCAGTTCATTGAATGCTTCCTGCGCGATCTGTCTGCGGGTTTCGGCGAGAACGGCAGCCTTCTGGGTCTCCGATTCCGAAGCCAATTCTGCTGTCAAAACCTGAATGCTGCGCTCCAACTCCCGACACTCTTCACTGCGGCGCAGCGTAGATTTCAGTTCCGCCAGCAGCGTCCGCAGATCGCCTTCGAGCCGTACCTTCTCCATCTCAATCGCGGCGACCGCTGTGTCGTGTTCGGTCTTGACGCGCCGAAACTCCTCGATCTGCGGTTCGAGGAGTTCGGCCCGCTGCCGTGCTTCCCGCAATTTCCCGTAGTCTGAGAGAATGGCGGGGCGCTGTGTGCGTATCGCTTCCAGTTCACTGATACGAGCGGCCTTCACGGTGCGCTCGCGTTCACGCAGGACGATATCGCCTTGAATGCGCGTACTGGCCGCTCTCGCCTCCTCCATCGCGGCAGCGACCTGATCAAGTTTGCCCAGCTTTTCTCGAATAGACTTGACCTGCGCCGTACCCTGTTCCAGTGAAACTTCCGCATCCGCCAGCCGGGCTTCTGCCGCTGCCTTCTCCTGAAGATAGCTCTCGCTACGAGCGATATGCGTACTCAGCAGCCGAATCTCGCCGTCAATCTCCTCGACCTGTTCCTTACGCTCTTTTTGCTTCTCTTTCGCGAGGGCTTCGAGGCGGTAGTACTTATCCAGTCCCAGAATTTCACCGAGTATGCCTTTGCGCTTGGCAGGGGTCTGGCGCGTGAACTCGTCTGCGCGGCCCTGTTGGAGATAGGCGGAGTTCAGAAACGTCTCAAACTCCATGCTCAGAAGCTGCGTAATCTGGCGGCCCGTCTCCCGCTGGCTGTTGCCCCCAATCGGTATCCAGACACCTTCTTCCCCGCGCTGCGCCAATTGCCAGTCGCTGGCTGAAGTCGTCTTCCCCTTGCGCCGCTTCTTCACGACGCGGTACCGCTGGTCGTTCAACTCGAACTCGAAACGAACTTCGGCCTCCTCCGCACCGAGACGGATCAGATCGTCCTCACTGACGCTTCCAACCGAGGAGGCCCGCGTTTTGCCCCAGAGCGCCCAGGTCATCCCGTCGAGCAGTGCAGATTTGCCATTGCCGTTATCGCCCGACAGGCAGACAACACGCAGGTCCTCAAAAGGCAATGTTTCGCCCTGCGGGCCGTAACTCATAAAATTCTTCAAGGTGAGAGAGATAGGAATCATAAGGACTATTCGTGTTTTAGGCGTCCTGGTCGTGTACGGCCTGGAGAAGAGGATCGGCGTACTGCATCAATTTCTCGAGATGCGGTAACATCTTTTCATTACGTTCGATATAGAGTTCCAGCGCGGCGCGTGGACTGCGCGTCTCGTCAAACTGTCGGCTGCGCTCAGAGACTTCGCGCTGTACTTTGCGGGAGAGCGTCACTGTCATAAAGGCGTTCTGGAGCGCCTCGCGTATCTCCTTTTCGCGTACCAGCGCGACCTTCTCCTGACCGATGGTATACGAGACTTTCACGATGGCATTCCGCAAACTATGACGGCGGATTTCTGCCAGAATGCGCTCCGTAGGCTCGTCACAATCAGCGTCAATTCGCAGGTCAAGCATCTGTCGTCCCGAGGAGACGGGAATAAAATCGTCCTCCGCACCGCCTTTGCGTAGATGCACCAGGACGAATCCCTTCTCCTCATCCTTCTCCCCGAAATCTATCCTGTCCGGGCTGCCGCAGTAGACAACATGTGGCTGATCCTGCGGGTGCAGGTCCTGATGCTTGTGAATATGACCGAGAGCCACATAGTCAAAAGCAGGGTCGGTGAGTGCGCCCAGCGGGACTTTCGGCTCCGTGTCATTGAAGTATCCCTGCTGCCAGCTCGAGAGTCTGGCTCCCGTCACCCAGAAATGTCCGAGCAGAATCGTGGGAATGGCGTCTTTAGCTGCCCGCACATCGTCCGCCATCTCCTGAAGATAATCCACATATTTGGCTTCGAGGAGCAGGCGGGATTCGTCCAGGGTCTTGCCCTGAAACTCCTCGCGGGCGACGGATAGCCCTTTGATGAGGTAGGGCATTGGGGCGATACGAACCAGCCCGGCAGCCGTTTCGATGATTGTTAGTTTCGGGCTATGGACGACGTGGACATTCGATACGCCCAGGGTGCGGTAGATTTCGACCGCGTTGGCCCGGCCCCTGACGGCAGGCATATCATGGTTCCCGGCGAGCAGCACGACTGGCACTCCCCGGCTGGTCAGGTGGCGAATGCAGGCCGCAAACTCCCGCTGATCGGTCTGGCGGGGATCGCGAGTCTTATAGGCATCTCCCGCGAAAACAGCAAGGTGAATGCCCGCCTCCAACGCCTTTTCTATCGCCTCAATAAGAGATTTCTTGAAGTCTTGAAGACGTGTATTCAGACCCGTTTCCGGGTCGAGACGGCCGTAAAGTTCCACTCCGAAATGGGTATCGGCGAAATGCATGACGCGAATGGCCTGCGGCATTCTGTTCCCTTCGTCGCAGAAAAAAGTCTTGGAAGTGACATCATTATAGCAGTTCGGAGGGGCAAAATCAACGCTGCTCAGTCTGTGAAAAAAATCTCAAATACCGGCCATCTGATTGCTTTTCCCCTCTCATAAAGGTATACTAAAGACTCGTACGGTTCGTATTAACCCTGAATGATGACCAATTCAGGGGGGATAGAGCGGCAATGGCCTACCATGACTTTCAGGATTTCGTCGCGCATCTGGAACGGTGCGGGGAACTGCGTCGGATACGCTATCCCATAGACCCGCATCTGGAAATCACCGAAGTCGCCGACCGTGTGATGAAGATGCCGGACGGTGGCCCTGCCCTGCTCTTCGAGAACCCGACAGGCAGTCAAATACCGTTGGTTATCAACGCCTTTGGTTCGCGCCGCCGCATGAGTATGGCACTCGGCGTCACCGATTTTGAGGACATCGCCTGTGAAATAGAGGCTCTGCTCAAGCCGGAAGTGCCGAGTGGATTGCTCAGTGCGGCACGTGAGTTTTTGCCGAAGCTGGCAGTTCTCGCGAAGATGCCCCCGCGTCATGACCGGGGCGGTGGACGCTGTCAGGAAGTTGTGCAGACAGGCGATGACGTTGATCTGAACGCCCTGCCTATCCTGCACTGCTGGCCGCAGGACGGGGGCCGCTATATCACTCTTCCGCTCGTTTTTACGAACGACCCGAATACCGGCAAGCGCAATGTCGGTATGTATCGCGTTCAGGTTTTCGACAAGCGCACGACGGGCATGCACTGGCAGATGCACAAAGTCGGCGCGGAACACGCCCGTCTCCGAGAAGAGAAAAAACAGCTTATAGATGTGGCTATTGTTCTCGGCGGGGACCCGGCGCTGACCTATGCCGCGACCGCTCCCCTGCCGCCAGGAATAGATGAGATGCTTTTCGCAGGATTTCTGCGGAAAAAGCCCGTACATCTGGTCAGGGCGAAAACAGTAGACCTCGAAGTGCCGGAAGACGCCGAAATCGTTATTGAGGGCAAGATTGACCCGACGGAATGCCGACGAGAAGGGCCGTTCGGCGACCATACCGGTTACTACTCGCTGGCGGACGACTACCCGGTAGTGCATGTCACGGCGATCACACATCGCCGTAGCCCGGTCTATCCCTGCACTATCGTCGGACAGCCGCCGATGGAGGATGGCTGGCTCGGCAAAGCAACGGAACGGCTGTTTCTGCCTCTGCTGCGCCTCACGGTGCCAGAGGTGGTGGATATGAATCTCCCCATAGAGGGGATTTTTCATAACATTGCCCTCGTCTCTATCAAGAAGCGCTATCCCGGGCAGGCGTTCAAGGTGATGCACGCTCTCTGGGGTCTCGGGCAGGCGATGTTCACGAAGATGATTTTTATCTTCGACCACGATGTAGATGTGCAGAATGTCAAAGAGTGCTTGTGGCGATTGGGGAACAATATTGACCCGGAGCGCGATACCTGTATCGTGCGCGGCCCGATAGATGTGCTGGATCACGCTTCCCGAAAGCTGGGCTTCGGCTCCAAAATCGGATTTGATTGTACACGCAAACTCCCCGCAGAAGGATTTGATAGGGAATGGCCGGATGTGATCGAGATGTCACCGGAGGTCAAATCCAGAATAGATACTATCTGGGATGAGTTGGGAATTTAGGTGAACTTGAAAGACGCGGAGAGAGAATCGAATAGAGCGGACTGCTTTACGGGCGAGCCTCTGTTTGTCGTGGAGATGCAGTGGGGTCAGCAGCCAGTTCGTCTGACCGCCTGGCGCTGTACGGTTCTGCCAACGGACGCCCCTGTCACTTCGGTCCATGTCGTGGCGTTTCAGGCCGACCGGATACTAGTGGTGCGGGACAGGAAAGGGCTGTTCGGGTTTCCGGGCGGGCGTCTGGAGGCGGGCGAAACCCTGGAAGAGGCGATGATTCGCGAAGTCTACGAGGAGGCGTGCGCCTATCTCGAACCGGACTTTCAGCTCTTCGCCGTTCTCAAGATCGAATGCACGGAGCGGCTGCCTAACCGGGAGTATCTGCACGATTTTTCCTACATGGGTATGTACGTGGGTCGCCTGCGGGCGCTCGACCCGATCCGCAGCGACCCGGCGGGGATCATCACGGCACGTGACCTTTTCCGCCGCAACGACTGCGAAAACCGACTCGATCAGCACGACCGAATTCTTCTGCGGGAGGCGATAGAGGTACTGAAGACGATGCCGGGAGGCATCCGCAGACTTCGCGCCTTCATGGGGACATAACATGGATACCCCTGCGGACGGCACACGGGGTTCCGCTGGTCGTCGCCTGGTCGTCGCCATCACCGGAGCCAGTGGCGCACCCTACGCACTGCGCTTCCTCGAAGAGGCGTCCCGGCACTATGAAGAGATCTACCTCACTCTGTCCGATCAGGCGCTGCAAGTCATTAGTCTGGAGACCGGACGCGCCGTGAATGCCCGCAACCTCAGCGCGGAAACGCTGCTCGGACACCCCTGCCCCGCCCTCAAGTTTGTGGAGAAACGCGATTACTTCTCCCCGCCTGCCAGCGGCTCTTTCCGGCACGACGGCATGGTGATCGTTCCCTGCTCGATGGGAACCGCAGCACGCATCGCTAATGGTATCAGCGATGACCTCGTGACCCGCGCCGCCGATGTCTGCCTCAAAGAGCGGCGCAAACTCATCCTCGTGCCTCGCGAAACGCCCTGGAACCTCATTCATCTGCGGAATATGACTCAGCTCGCCGAAGCCGGGGCCATCATTCTGCCCGCCTCCCCCGGTTTCTATCATCGTCCGCAGACCATTGACGACCTGGTGAATCACGTCGTCGGACGCATCCTACAGCAGCTCGGCATCGAGCAGACGCTCGTGCCGCAGTGGCAATTTCAGGAGGGGTAACCGCTATGAACGCCTTCCTTACGCGCACGAAACTTCTTATGGAGATGGTGAAGATCGAACACACCCTCTTCGCATTGCCTTTCGCGCTCATCAGTTTCCTGCTGGCGATCCGCCATACTCCCGGCGGCTTTAACGCCGGAACACTGCTCTGGATCGTGCTGGCGATGGTGGGCGCTCGCAGCGCGGCGATGGCTTTCAACCGCCTCGCAGATGCGGAGATAGACGCCCAGAACCCCCGTACTGCCCGCCGTCACATCCCGGCAGGGCTGCTCTCCCGCGCTCAGGTCTGGGCCTTTCTGTTCGTCGCCGTCGCGCTCTTTGAACTCGCCGCATGGAGACTGAACCGCCTCTGCTTCCTGCTCTCCCCGGTCGCGCTGCTCGCCATTCTGGGCTACTCCTACACGAAGCGGTTTACCGCGCTATGTCACCTGTTCCTGGGCTTCGCCATCGGAATCGCCCCTATCGGTGCCTGGCTGGCGGTGCGCGGAGCTTTCGACATCGTTCCCCTCCTCATCGGCGCGGCTGTCATGCTCTGGATAGGCGGATTCGATATCATCTATGCCTTACAGGACTATGAGTTCGACCGCGCCTCCAACCTGTTCTCGCTCCCGAAGGCGCTTGGCAAAGCCCGTGCCCTGACAGTCTCGCGACTGATGCACACCCTCATGCTCGCGCTGCTCGTAACGGTCGGTATCCTCTATGGCCTCCACGTCATCTACTTCGTTGGGGTCGCAGTCGTGGCGGGACTGATTCTCTACGAGCAGAGTCTGGTGACGCCGGACGATCTGAGCCGCGTAGACCTGGCCTTCTTCACGCTGAACGGCTGGGTGAGCGTAAGCCTCTTCGCCTTTGTCCTGCTCGACAGTCTGCTCCTCCACTGAAAGTGATCGGCAATGAAACTTCGTATCGGCAGCGTTCCCTATCTCAACGCCAAACCGCTTGTAGACTGGTTCCATTCTGAAGCCTGCCACGAGGATGTCGAAATCGTCTACGCCGTTCCCTCGAAACTGGCGCAGATGCTCCGAGAAGATCAGCTTGATGTGGCAAACGTGTCCATCTTCGAGGGCTTTCAAAACCCCGAGTTGTCTCTGCTGCCAGGTATCTCCATCTCGGCCTACGGGGCCGTCAAGAGCGTCCGGCTCTTCTCGCAAGTTCCGCTCGAAGCCCTTAAATCGGTCGCGCTCGACACCTCATCGCTTACTTCCGTCGCCCTGACGAAAGTCCTGCTGGCAGAGCGGTTTGCCGTCACTCCGCGCTATGTCTCGCACCCGCCCGACCTGGAAACGATGCTGCATGACTGTGAGGCGGGGCTGATTATCGGTGACCTCAAACTCTTCGCGCTCCACTCCGGCTCGACCGTCTACGATCTCGGGCAGGGCTGGTTCGACCTGACGGGTCTGCCTTTCGTGTATGCAGGCTGGCTCGCCCGCTCTGAACGTGCCACGCCCCACATGGCGGAATTGCTGACACACGCGAAAGCCTGGGGGTTGGCGCGCCTGGAGACGTTGGCTGAAACGTGGGCAGAACGAATGACCCTGCCGCTCGACCGCTCCCGCGACTATCTGCTCAACGTGATGAACTACGATCTCACTCCTGAACAGATGCAGGGCCTTCACACCTTCCAGCAGAAGTGCTTCGACCACGCACTCATTCCCGTTCACAACCCTATCCAGCTCTGGCATACACAGCGATCTTAACCCGTATTGCGAAGTCCGGCGGAGATACCGTTGATTGTCGCGGCGAGAGCGTATTCCAGATGTTCGTCCGCTTCTCCGCTGCGCTTGCGCCGTAGAAGGTCTACCTGAATCAGGCTCATCGGGTCTACGTAGGGGTTGCGCCGACGGATGGAGTGGGCGAGAACGGTGTTCTTTTCGAGCAGGCAGGTCTGCCCGGTGACTCGCAGAACCGCCGCATGAGACCGCTCATACTCCTCCAGCAGCAGCGCAAAGACCCGTTCCCGCAGTTCCCCGTCCGTCACCAGATCGGCATAGCGCCGCGCAATCGTGAAGTCCGCCTTCGCCATTCCCGTTTCCACATTGCGTATCAGGTCTTCAAAGAGCGGGAACTTCATCATGGAGCGCAGCAGGGCTTCGTTCTCCGGTGCGGCGCCCATAAACTCCTGCATAGCATGGCCCACGCCGAACCACGCCGGAACCACGTGCCGGGACTGCATCCAGCCGAACACCCAGGGGATAGCCCGCAGGTCTTCCAGACTACGCCGTGCGCTTCTCCGGGCGGGCCGGGAGCCGATACGGGCATGAGAGAGTTCTTCCACCGGGGTCGCCTGCTCGAAGTAGGGCAGAATGTCGGGGTTGTCGTAGATGAACTTTCGATAGTAATCGAAAGCGCTCTGAGAGAGCGTATCCAGCGTCTGCTCCCAGACAGGTTCTATGTTCGCACCCCACCCTCCCGAACGTGTCAGCGCCTCCAGGGCAGCGGCGACCATGAGTTCTAGATTGCGCTCTGCGACAATCGGGTCGGCATACTTCCAGTTCAGCACCTCGCCCTGCTCCGTGATCTTGAGTTCCCCGGTGAAGGCGTCTGGTGGCTGTGCGGCGATAGCCCGGTGCGTCGGGCCTCCTCCGCGCCCGACTGTCCCGCCGCGTCCGTGAAACAGCCGGAGTTTGATGTTGCAGTCAGCAGCCACCCGATGCAGGTCGCGGTGCGCCTTGAAAATCTCCCATGTGCTGGTGAGCATTCCGCCATCTTTATTGCTGTCGGAATAGCCGAGCATGACCTCCTGTGTCCGATCCCACGAATCGAGCAGAGGCTGATAGGCCACATTTGACCAGAGAGAACGGCAGATTTCCGGGCCGTTCCGCAGGTCTTCAATCGACTCGAACAGAGGCACAGGCATGAGGCCAGGATCAATCTCCTTCTCTCCCTCCCAGATAGCCTTGACCGCCACTCCGCTCGCCTCCGCCAGCCATGCCACCGAGAGAATATCCCTTAAACCGGTCGTCCCACTGATGATATAGGTACGAATCGATTCGGCTGGAAACGTCCGTTTGAGTTCCGCGATGCCGCGAAGGGTATCGAGCAGTGTCTGCGTTTCGGTGGAGAGAACCGGAGGCAGTTGAGGTGTCTCTGCCTGAAGCGGGGCAGCCCCGGCCATCTCGGTAATCGCGTTCGCGTGAATCTTGGCGTGCTGCCGGATGTCCAGGGTATGGAGGTGGAAGCCGAACGTCTCCACCTGACGCAGCAGGGGGTCAAGGAGCAGAACCGCCATCCGCTCTCCCTTGTGCTGCATCAGGCTCTCGCGCACCAGCCGCAGGTCGGCGGCGAACGGCTCCGGCTCGGCATAGGCGTCGGCGGATTCGGACGCGGTCAGGGTGGCGCGAAGGCGATGCAGCGGATAGGCGAGAAACCGGCGATACAGTTCATCCGTCGCCCGTGTTCGGAAATCGCTCTCTTCGAGACGCAGCGTCAGCCGATACTCTTCCAGGGACGCTTTCAAACTCGGAGATATCTCCACCTGTCGTTCTGAAGTGCTGAGATTCTCGATGAGGCGTTCGACAGCGCGGATATAGGCCGTAAGGATGACGATGCGGGCAAGAGTGAGCGCCTGCCGCGTCATGGCCGGGGTGACGAAGGGGTTGCCGTCCCGGTCGCCCCCGATCCACGAGCCGAAACTGACGACCGCCGGCAGATCACACGCCGCAACCGAAACCCCATAGACTCGCCAGACCGCCCCGGCAATCGTCGTGTAGAGACGCGGGAGAGTTTCGATGAGACCGTTGGTATAGTAGTCCAGTCCCATTCGTATCTCGTCCCGTACCGTCGGAGCGCGGCGGCGTACCTCATCGGTCTGCCAGAGCGACGTGATGTTCGCGGCCACGCGCCCCTCGCGTTCGCCCGCCTCGGCGTCGGTTAGCGGCAGCCAGTCTATCTGTTCAATCTCATGGGCGATATTGCGTCGCTTCGTCAGCACGGTGCGGCGAGCGACTTCGGTCGGATGCGCGGTGAAGGTAGGAATAATCCTCACCTGCTCCAGCCAGTAGAGCGCCTCTGCCCACGGCATCCCGCTGCGTTTCATCCTCGCCAGCGTACCCTCCATAGAACCGGCAGGCGCGGTCTCCTCCAGCACACGCGAGGCACGAAGGCGGCGTTTACGGTGGTTGGATTCGGCCAGATTGATGAGTTCGAAATAGGTTGCGAAGGCTTTGGACACACGATACGCCTGCTCGACACTCAGCCCGGAGATGATGGTCTCGAAATTAGTAAGCGGTTCAGGGTTAGGGTCCTGCCGTGGCTCGGCGGTTCCGGTTCCTGCCCCAGACTCCTCCCGGTGCAGGATCGCCAACTGCCGTAACTGCTCCACTGTATTGAAGAGTTCCTGCCCCTGCTGCTCTATCAGAATCTCACCAAGCAGCCTGCCAAGGGAGCGCACATCACGGCGAAGCGGCGTATCTTTCGTCTCGCCCTGTGAACTCAACAGTTCCAAAAGTCGGCCCTGCTGGTCGGTAGTCTCCCACAGAGGTCTGCTATGCGCCATTCCCATCTCCTCGTTCTTCTCTCGCGTTCGATGATGACGTTAGGATACGCCACGTGACAGCGCAATACCTGCGCTGTCTGCTCCCCTGCTCTCGCTGTACCGTCGCCTGAGTGATTGCAGGAGGCGGGCGAGAACTGGTACAATCAACGTCAATAGTCCCGGAGGAAGAGTCCATGCCGACGCACTCGCACACTAATCGCCTGGCCCACGAAACCAGTCCCTATCTGCTCCAGCACGCCCATAACCCTGTAGATTGGTATTCGTGGGGGCCGGAAGCGTTCGAGCAGGCAGCCGCACTGGACAGGCCGATCTTGCTCTCCATAGGGTACTCTGCCTGCCACTGGTGCCATGTCATGGAGCGGGAGAGTTTCGAGAACGAAGCCATCGCCGCGCAGATGAACCGGGATTTCATCTGCGTGAAGGTTGACCGCGAAGAACGGCCCGACGTGGACGCCATCTATATGAGCGCGGTGCAGTTACTGACCGGGCAGGGCGGCTGGCCGATGACGATGTTCCTCACGCCTGCGGGCAAACCGTTCTACGGCGGAACCTACTACCCTCCCGTAGATCACTATGGACGTCCCGGATTCCCACGTGTACTGGAAGCTGTCGCGGACGCCTGGAAAAACCGGCGCAGCGAAGTGGAGACGATGGGGCGCGAACTGCTCGGGCAACTGGACGAGGCCGGGGACATCAGCCGACATCTCACCGATACGCTGCTCACCCCAACTATCCTGGAAAATGCGTTCGCGAATCTCTCCGCGCAGTTCGACCGTCTGCACGGCGGCTTCGGCTCCGCGCCGAAATTTCCCCAGCCTGCCAATCTCGATTTCCTGCTGCGTTTCCATTCACGAAGCCGCCGTGCTGAACCGCTGGCGATGGTGGAGCGCACCTTGCAGCGGATGGCGCTGGGCGGAATCTATGACCAGCTCGGCGGCGGATTTCACCGATACAGTGTGGACCAGGTCTGGCTCGTTCCCCATTTCGAGAAGATGCTGTACGATAACGCGCAGCTTGCACAGACGTACATTCGCTGCTATCAGGCGACCGGGAACGCCTTCTATCGCGGCGTGGCGGAGGAGATACTCGAGTATGTCGCCCGTGAGATGACTTCGGAGGAAGGGGGCTTTACCTCCGCACAGGACGCCGACAGCGAAGGCGAAGAGGGCAAATTCTTCGTCTGGACACCGGAGCAGATTGTCCGTGTTCTGGGCGAACGCAACGCGCCGATATTCTGCGCTTTCTACGATGTCCAGCCCGGCGGGAACTGGGAAGGAAACAGTATCCTTCATGTCGTCATGGACGCGCCGGAAGTGGCGCAAAAGTTCGGCATCAGTGTCGAAGAGGCGGCGTCCATACTCGACGAGAGCCGTATCAAGCTATTTCATGAACGGGAAAAACGTGTCAAGCCCGGTCTAGACGACAAGATTCTCACCGCCTGGAATGGCCTGATGCTCGCGGCGTTCTCCGAAGTCGCCGCTGTGTTGAATCATGAGGAGTTTCGGCAGATTGCGGTTCGCAATGCGGAGTTTCTACAGCGAACGCTTTCGCGGACGGATGAGGATGGGCAAGTTCGTCTGCTCCGCACCTACCGCAACGGGCAGGCGAAACTGAACGGTTATCTGGAAGACTATGCCTTTTACGCGGATGGCCTATTGCTTCTGTATGAGGCCACCTTCGACATTCAGTGGCTCAAACTCGCACAGGAACTGACCGCCACAATGCTCGCCCTCTTCTGGGACGAACAGAACGGAGGATTCTTCGCGACCAGCAGCGACCACGAAACCCTTATCCAGCGCCCGAAGGATTGGGACGACAACGCGACTCCGAGCGGCAACTCCGTTGCGCTCGATGTCCTTCTGCGCCTCGCCGTTCTCACAGGAGAAGATGTCTATCGCCAACGCGCCGCCCGCGTCCTCCGCAGGCTCGGCTCGACGCTCGAAAAACACCCCTACGGTTTCGCCCGTTGCCTGAGCGCACTCGATTTCTACCTCTCCTCCCCAAAGGAGATTGCCCTGCTCGGCCCCCTGACAGATATCGATACCCAGGCACTGCTTCACTCGGTATACAGTCACTATCTCCCGAACAAAATCGTCGTCCAGGCGAACTCTCCGGGAGACGCTTCGCCGTCCATTCCTCTCCTTACCGGTCGTTCGCTCCGCGATGGCAAACCCACCGCTTATGTCTGCGAACAGTTCACCTGCAAAGCGCCAACAACGGAGCCTGCTATCCTCTTGCAGCAGATCCAGGCCGAATGAATTGTCCGCCGGATCGCACCTCACAGGCAGGCTCATTCTGTTCTATAGACGCTTTCAGTACGTCCAGAACTGCTGACCGACGTTCCACGAAGGCTTCCTCTGAGAGAACAGGGACGGCGTAGGCCGTGGAAAGCGACTCAGCCAGGGTTATCCAGGACTTGCAGCCTTCATAGTCGGGCAGCATTGGAATCGTCAGGGGTTCGGGGAGGCGATAGACACGAAGCAGCACGAGGTAGAGCGGATCATAGGGATTGTAGTCGAAACGCATTTTCACGAACTCGGAATTCCAGATATGCTCGGAGGCGAGTGCGTTGACCTGCGCGTCATTCTGCGCGACTGCAATCGTCTCCACGACCGCATACGCAGAAAGAACGACTGTGGCGGGGTCGTGCGGCGCTGCCGACAGGCGTTCGAGCCGCGACTGCCATTCGGGCAACAGCAGACTTGCCTTCTGATGTTCGTAGGTAGGAAAGAGAAAGAACTCCGTGTCGTTCATGCGGAAGACACCCTGCTCCTCCCGAATCCCGCCCTTCCGAATCAACAGCGTTTGCCTGCCCTCCAGCAACGCCTCGCAGGAGACGGCCCACTCTTTGAAGGCGCGATGGTGGAAATCCTGCATCACCTGTCTCCCAGGAGATATGGATTCGAGGCGCGTTCGATCCCTATGGTCGTGGGCGCATTATGACCGGGGAGGACCTGCGTATCGTCCGGCAGGGGAAGGAGACAGGTCCGGATCGAATGCAGCAACGTCTGCAAGGAACCGCCCTGCAGATCAGTGCGCCCGATACTGCCCGCGAAAAGCACATCCCCCACGATGGCAATATCCTCGAAGAGAAAACTGACACTGCCCGGTGAGTGGCCGGGCGTATGCACGACACGAATTTCCATCGAGCCGAGCGGAATGACCTGATTGTCTTCGAGAAAGAGCGACGGTTCCGGCGACGGCGACGCCTTAAATCGGAACTTTTGTGCGGTCTCCGGCAGGGCATGAAGTAGATGCAAATCGGCGCGATGCAGCGCAATCGGCGCACCAGTCTTCTCCACATAGTAAGCGTTACCGATAATATGATCGAAATGACCGTGTGTGTTCAGAATATAGCGCAGATGAAGTTTTCGGCGGACGATTTCCTCCAGAATGGGTTTACTGTTGAACGAAGGGTCTACCAACGCCGCCTCTCCGGTGTTCTCCTCCACAATGAGATAGGTATTGTTCGCCATTGGGCCGAGTTCGTAACGTGTGACTGCCATGCCTAAACTGCCTCCGTCGCCGAGATTTCCCACGCCTGCTCTGCCAGTTGCTTCATTACCAGGCTCTGCGCCCAGCGGTCGCTGATCTCCAATCCGTCAGTGGTCGTGATCGCGTAGCGGGGCGGCCCGAGTTCGCTCGCAAACGGCAGCACATCGCCCGGCGCGGCCTCTTTCCGCCAGTGCGCCATTGCGGTGGCCCAGAGCCGCACAAAGAACTGCGCGGTTGCGTTCGTCCCGTCGCCCACATCTACTTGCACCTGCTCGCCGTTGGAAATCCTGCCGTGTAGATGCGAGGTTCGCTCCAGGACAGGCAGGAGCCTGTCCACCGCTCGCTCATCCTCCCAGCCATAGAACTCGCCGCAGACAACCAGATGCGACAGGTCGGCGGTAAACCGAATGTCCGGCACACGCTCGATGAGTTGTTTGATCTGCGGAAGGTTCTCCGTGAAGTTATTGCGATGAATCTCCACGAAAAACGCCAGCCCTTCTGCGTTGGCGATATTGCGTCCTTCCCGAACCAGTGCAGCGACCTCTTCGACGGGTGTAAAGGCGTCGGCAGGCTGCGCGAAGACGAAATCGGCGTGGAGCCGCTTCGCCCGCTCGACCGTCGTCCGTACATCCTCAATGGTGAAAGGACGGTGGCCGAGAATCAGCCGCAGTCCCTCTGCGACGAGCGCATTGCGATGCTGGAGTTCATTGTCGTTCCCAAGCCAGCACTCGACCGCCTCAAAGCCCTCCGCACGGACACGCTGGAACTTCTCCTCCAGCGTCCACTCGATAGGCGCATTGAAGGGCAGTTTGATGAGCGACCAGAGCGAGTGCTGAACGCGCAAGCGCGGGGCATTCGCGCTGCCATCGTTATAACGTGTAAAATCATTCGCCACGGATTTCCTCCAGAACTCTGCGTACTTGCCGCACATCTGCCGTCATCTGCGCCTTGAGAGCGTCGAGCGAGTCGAACCTGAGTTCCTCCCGCAGTCGCTTCACAAACTGAATAGTCATCGCACAGCCATAAATATCTCCGGCAAAATCCAGCAGGTAGGTCTCGATGGAATAGCCCGCGCCGGGTATCGTGGGCCGGTCACCGATGCTGCACGCGCCTCCGAAAGTCCGGCCTGCTTCAAGTGTTACCCGCACCGCATAGATGCCGTTCGCAGGAACGACCTGCCGATGCGTCAGCGCGAGATTCGCCGTGGGATAGCCGAGTTCGCGTCCAAGACGCTGCCCGCTCACGACCGTTCCCGACAACAGGAAAGGATGATTCAGCAGGGCCTCCGCTTCCGCAATCTCCCCCGTTCGCAGGCATTCTCGAATCCGGGTGCTGCTCACCGGCTCGCCCCCAACCAGCACCGGAGCCAACGCATGGAGACGGAAATCGAAAGTCTCCTGGGCATCGCGCAACAGGGCTGTATTCCCCGCCCGGCCTCTGCCAAAACAGAAGTTCTCTCCTACGACAATCGCTTCCGCGCCAAGTTTTGCTTTGAGGATGTCTCGTATGAACGCCTCGGGAGAGAGTTGCGACAGGGCTGCGTCGAAGGCGATAATAACCAGCGCGTCCGCGCCAAGTTCTGCAATCAGCCGGTTGCGCTGGAGAGGGGTCGTGAGGAGGAGAGGCGCACGTTCCGGGGCAAGGAGTTCCACCGGGTGACGGTCGAACGTGAGTACCAGCGCAGGGCGGTTATGCCGACGCGCATCTTCTACCGCCGTGCGAATGATCGCCTGATGCCCGCTATGGACGCCATCGAAGGTACCAATTGCGACAGTGGCGGCGTTATAAGGCTGCGGGAGCGTTTCCAGTCCCTCAAATACGTTCATAGTGACGCTTGCATCTACCTATTCGGGAACGCCGACTTTCGTTCAGAAGCCGTCATTCAGCGATTTCAACCGGGAATACTTTCACAGGCTGTAACTGTCCAGCCTTCACTTCCGCTACACCGCACAGGCAATCGTGTTCATTCAGAACGGCTATCGGCGCTCCAGAAAGTGAGGCATCAGCATGCAGCGAGCCACCGATAACAGCGATCTCGTCCCGTTCCAAAGGCTGCCCGTTCTGGAAGCGCCGAACTTGATCCGCGTTCAGTCGTGCTGTTGTCCACTCTGCGACGGCCTGCTCCATCGAGATGACTGTCCCTCCCAGGGTTCCGGCCTGTTCAGCCTGCCGTAACGCATCGAGAGTATACGCAGCGTCCAGAGTGAATGCTTCCCCCGCTTTGCCGATACGAGTGCGGCGCAGAGTCTGCATAATCGCGCCGGTGCCTGCCGCGCTGCCCATATCCGCCGCCAGGGTACGGATGTAGGTCCCGGTAGAACAGCGCACGACCAGACTCGCACGAGGTTTCACGCCTGCCGTAAATCCGGTCAATTCCAGAGAAGAGATCGTTACCGGGCGAGCTTCCCGCTCGACGGTCACCCCTTCCCGCGCCAGTTCATAGAGGCGTTTCCCCTCGTGATGTCGTGCCGAGACCATTGGCGGAATCTGCTGTATTGTACCTCGAAAGGCTGGCAGTAGCGCGAGAATATCCACTTCCGTAAGATGTTCCGCCTCCGTCTCTTTCAAAATCACCCCGGAACCGTCCTGCGTATCCGTCTCGATCCCGAAGACAACCTCTGTCACATACTCCTTTTCCGCCGCAGCCAGGTACTCAACCAGCCGCGTTGCCTGTCCGAGACACAGCCCCAGAACGCCGGTCGCATCCGGGTCGAGCGTTCCCGTATGCCCCACCCGTTTCGTCCGATAAATCCGCCTGAGCGCGTCTACGACATCGTGAGAGGTCATTCCACCGGGCTTATCCACGACGACGACCCCATTGTAGAGCGACGGTTTTGGCATTCTGAACCCTTTTCTATGACGTGCGCGGCATCACAGGTAAACTGCGTAAAAGTTCACACGCCACAAAATGAACTCTCCCCATGAACCCGCGTCTATCCCTACAGATGCAGCGAAACGGCACAAATCAATCAATCAAAGCCGAACACAACAGTCGTTGTAATCTCGTGTCAATCGAAACTAAAAGCACAAGGGAGCTGCTACAATGAAAAACCGAATCTTGGCCTTCACCGGGTTGATCGCCCTCCTCGGGTCTACTTCCGCCTTCGCCGTTTTCGCGCAGGGAACGCCTCCGGTCACTCCCACTCCCGGAACGATGCGTCCTGGACACGCCAAGCGCGAAAAGCACCCCGAAATGGTTAAGGCCCTGCGCGAACTAGAAGCCGCCGCACGGACGCTGAAAGCCGCAAACCATGACTTCGGCGGGCATCGTGAGACCGCGCTCGATCTCACCACGAAGGCCATCGCGGAAGTCAAACTGGGTATCCAGTCCGACAAAAACTAACCCGGTGAACCGATGCGTATGGCATCGCATATATCTCTCAGGCGAATCACGATAAAAACTGCATAGCGTCCAGAATCACACAGGCATCCGATGCATATCCGCATCGGATGCCTTTATCACACAATGTCCGACCCTCATTATCTTTACAGATTGGCATCGAGCTGGCGCACGGTCTTCGCGACGACCGCCTCCGTTGCGTCCTTCAGAGGAGGTTCGACGGAGCATCCTGCCGCAAGGCGATGCCCTCCACCCCCAAACGCATTCGCAATGCGGTTGACATCGGCTCCTTCACGTGCCCGCAGACTGATCCGAACGTTCTTGCCCGGCACTTCACGAAACAGAATCCCGACCGAAACATCCTTCACAGCCCGTACATGATTGACGATGCCTTCCGTATCGGCGTCCGTGGCATCCAGCTCGGCAAAATCCTGCGCGGTGACGACAGCCCAGGCCACCCGCCTGTCGGGCGTCAACTGAAGGGAGTCGAGAGCGCGCCCGAGCAGTTTGACGCTGGCATAGGAACGATTCTCAAACACCAGTTCGGCGATTGGGGCAGGCGAAGCTCCGAGCCGTTGAAGTCGCGCCGCCATCAGGAAAGTATTCGGCGTGACGTTCATAAAGCGGAACGAACCGGTGTCCGTGATAAGCCCGGTCATCAGGCATTCCGCTGCGGCTCGGTCCAGAAGCTCCCGGCCCACCTTCGCAGACAGCCGCAGAATCAGCGGTAAAACAAGTTCTGCGGTGGCAGCCGCCGTCGAGTCTAGAATACGAATGTCCCCGAAAACGCCATCCGCGACATGGTGATCAATGTCAATGAGATGCGGCGCGGCTTCAACTGCCGGCATGACACTGCGTCCGATACGCTCCAGCGCCCCGGCATCGCAGACAATCGCCAGATCGAAATCCCGCCGCTCCGTCCCGGTCACGATAAGATCGCTCTCCGGCAGCCATTTCAGAATATCCGGGACGCCATCCGTGCTGATGGCTGTGACATCTTTCCCCAGGCTCCGCAGCACGTGCGCCAGCGCCAGAACACAGCCCAGCGTATCTCCATCCGGATTGACGTGTCCGGCGAGAACGATCTTCTGTGCGGAAACTATGGCCTCTACTGCCTTCTTGAATTGTCGGCTCATGCGGTTTCCAAAGGGGGATCCGCAGCAGAGGGTTCTGTCGCTTCCGGCTGTGGTTTCAGATCGGCTTCGACCGAGTGCAGCAGGTCGAAGATGCGTTGCCCACGCGCAATGCCCTCGTCCAGTTTGAACTCCAGGTCGGGGGCAAGGCGCAGATGCACACGCCGTGCGAACTCGCCGCGCAGAATCCCGCTCGCACTGTTCAGGGCTTTGAGCGCCTGCTTTTGCTCCTCTTCGGTGCCGTAGATACTGACAAACACACGGGCATGGCGCAGATCACGGGTGATTTCCGCCCCGGTCAGCGTCACAAATCCAATACGGGGATCTCGCAGATCACGCCGTATCATCTCGCTCAGTTCCTGAACGAGCTGCTCCTGAATACGTTCCTGTCGAACGCTCATCTTCTTTTCACCATCTTTCCAGCAGAACCGGGTCAGCCTTCCATGCCCTGCGGACACCCTATCGCATGAAAATGCTTTCTCCCCCCGGAATTGGGGCCAGCGGCGATCTATGTCCTCGTCAGAGAAACTCTAACTCGACCTCTCCGACCTCGACCGCCGGATTACTCTCCATCGTCTCTACGACTTTATCCAGCACACGATTGACAAACGCCTTGTCGTTGGCGACACAGGCGACGCCGACAGTGGCTTTGCGCCACTTGTCCAGGTCGTCCACCTCGGCAATCGAAATGTTGAACTTATGCCGCGTCGTCTCAATCAGACTTTTGAGAATCTGACGCTTATCCTTCAGCGATTCCGCCGAATGCAAGTAGAGAACCACCGTGAGGGTACCAATATGCATTGTTGTGTGACTCCCCTGCCTGTGGGGAGCGATGGCACAGTGGCCTTGCAAGGCCGCCGGAATTGCGGTGGCCCGCAGCGTCAGTCGCGTTCGATTTCGCGCATCTCAAAGACTTCCAGAATGTCACCGGGCTGGTACTCTTCCTTCCAGTCCCCGATGGTGATACCGCACTCATAGCCGGAAGCCACCTCGCGCACATCGTCCTTGACGCGCTTCAGGGTCTCGATCTTGCCAGAGTTCAGCACGTCCCTGCCCCGCCGCAGGCGAACATACGCCCCGCGCACGATCTTGCCTTCCGTCACGTAGCTTCCTGCAATGTAGATACCGGTGGAGGTCTTGAACTTTGCGCGAACCTCCGCCTTGCCCATCGGAACCTCTTCGTAGATGGGTGTCAGCATCTTCTTCATGATCTTTTCGACCGCTTCCACGAGGTCGTAGATAATGTTGAAGGTGAGAACCGTCACGCCGTCCCGTTCGGCGGCACGCTGCACCGCAGGCTCCGAGCGAACATTGAAGCCAATCACGGTACTGTCGGTCGCTTCCGCAAGCTGAATGTCCGACTCATTGATCGTGCCGACGCCGCTGGCCTTGATGACAAGCCGGACTTCCGCCTCTTTCTTGTTCTCCTCGACTTTGAGCAACTGCCCTACAACGGCCTCGACGCTGCCCTGTACATCGCCCTTGACAATGACGTTGAAGTCTTTCGAGGGGCCGACCTGTTTGGAAAGATCTGCCAGCGTGATCTTCTTGCCCGTGTTGCCCATGCGAACGACGCGCTCACGCTGCATCTTGCGCTCGGCAATGGAACGCGCCTCTTTATCCGACTTGACCACTTCGACGACATCGCCTGCCGAAGGGGCAGCGTTCAGCCCGATAATCTCGACCGGCGTGGACGGAGTCGCTTTGACCAGTTTCTCGCCTTTGTCGTCCATCATGGCGCGGACTTTGCCGAATGCCACGCCCGCGACAACCGCATCTCCGGCCCGTAGTGTTCCGCTCTGCACCAGCATTGTTGCGACCGGGCCACGACCCGGCGCGACTTTCGCCTCGACAATCACGCCAATCGCGTGTCCGCTCGGATCGGCTTTCAGTTCCTGAACATCGGCAACCAGCAGGATATACTCCAGAAGGTCGTTGAGTCCCTGTCCAGTACGCGCCGAGATCGGAACCGCGATCACATCGCCGCCATAGTCTTCGACGACCAGATTATGTTCCGTCAACTGAAGTTTCACCCGATCTGGAGTCGCATCTGGTTTGTCCATTTTGTTGATCGCGACGATGATCGGGACTTTTGCGGCCTGTGCGTGTTCTATCGCCTCAACTGTCTGCGGCATGATACCATCGTCGGCAGCAACTACGAGGATCACGATGTCGGTAACGCTCGCTCCGCGCTGACGCATGGCGGTAAAGGCGGCATGACCGGGAGTATCCAGAAAAGTGATTTTGCGCTTCTCATCGTTGTGGTCAATCTCTACTTGATAGGCCCCGATATGCTGGGTGATTCCGCCGAACTCCCCTTCGACGACGCTCGTTTTGCGAATCGCGTCGAGGAGGGTCGTCTTGCCGTGATCAACATGGCCCATGATGGTCACGATAGGGGGACGCGGCGCAAGCGCTCCGCCCGGCGCTTTGTGCTTGGCCTGCACTGCGGCAGGCAGCGGCTTCTGCTCCGGCTTGAGGCGCAGCGTATAGCCGTATGCCCCCGCCAGTCGTTCCGCCAGCGCACGAGAAAGCCTCTGATGCGGTCCGACCAGTTCGCCAAGGTCCATCATTTTCTTGACGGCGGCGTTCGGCTGCACGCCCATCGCCTCCGCCACGTCTTTGAGCGTCGCGTCGGCGGCGATCTCGGCAACTTTCTCTGCCGACGGAGACTTGCCCAGCACTCCGCGGACGGTGTTCGCCGTTTCCAGATCGAGCAGCGTGTTCGGACCTTCGATCTTGACTCCAAGGTCCTTTAAGGTAGTGACCATCTCTGCGGTGGTCATCTTCAGTTCTTTCGCCAGGTCCACCAGACGGGTTCCTGCAATAGCTGTCATAGGTTCTCCCCTTCACTCTCGTGCAACGTCACAGGCGGCGCCGGTGCGCCTGTTTGCCCCTGTGAATCACTTCCCGATAGTTTCAATTCGCCGGTTTCTCGTGCCGGGCGTTGTGCAGCGCCCGTTGCTGCCAGCGCGGACGTTGGCTCCGTCCGGCTGGCTGTCCCATCGCCCCGCTCGCCTGCTCGCAGGGTCAAATCTTGATAGAAGGCCACCGTGATGCCGCTGACCTTCAGCGCCCGTTCGAGCTGTTTGCGCTTCTGTGCTAGCGCGATACACTCCGCCTGAGCGCAGACATAGGCTCCCCTCCCGGAGAGCTTGCCTTTCGGGTCATACAGTACCGACCCGTCCGGTTGACGAACGATGCGGAGCAGATCACGCTTCTCGTCGGTTTCACGGCAGGCCACGCAGGTGCGAATCGGAATATGTTTCGGTTTGCCCATGTTTCCCTGTTCGTAGCGGCAGGAAACAGCGGGTATCGAGAGTGGAGCAGAGGAGAGAGACGCTGTAAGGCCTGGTGAAAGCGATACTCGTCCGACGCGGAGGTACGACGGCGAGACAGCGTGAAAAACCGGACGACGCAGGGAACAGACCCCTTCGCCGTAGAAATCGGCTAATTCATGGTCTATCTCCCGTAGTCGCACACGGTCGGCGCATTACTGCGGTCGGGCCGTTATGCCTCAGAGCCTCTGTTGTTCTCACTGTCTTTTCAACCGTACTGTTCCTCGTGGGGCCGATTTTCTCGTGCCGCCTGGTGTCGCTCTGCGTCTGTTCTTCGCACTATCGTATGGCAAGTCACCCTGGAAGAAGGACTTGCCATCGCGACGGTCCATAGCAGACGCCATTCTCTATCCCTACTACGAACGGCGCAGGCTTACTGACGCCATCAGGCGTCTTCCTCATCGCTGCCAATATGCCCATCTCGCTCGGCCTGACTCTCTTCACCGATGACATCGGCGCTGTCCGTAGCGGGTGTCTGCGGCTCCCCTTCAACAATCTCATTCACTGATGTCGTCGCAGCGCTTTCACTCTCCGAAGTTTCGTCCTCGTCCTCTTCGGAAACCTGCGTCATGGCAATCAGGGCGGCGCGGGCGACCTGCGCCTCGCTGCGGATATCAATTCTCCATCCGGTCAGGCGGGCGGCAAGCCGCACATTCTGACCTGCTTTGCCGATTGCGAGCGAAAGCTGATTGTCCGGCACAACCACAAACGCGCTCTTTTCGTCCTCTTTGACGGAGACTTTGACGGCCTTCGCGGGGGAAAGCGCCTCGGAGATGAAGAGCGAATTGTCGGCGTTCCAACGAACAATGTCTATCTTCTCGTCGTAGAGTTCGTTCACGACGGCCTGCACACGTGCGCCGCGATGTCCCACACACGCCCCGACCGGGTCTACCTTCTCGTCACGGCTCATCACCGCGATTTTCGAGCGTGCGCCCGGTTCTCGAGCGACACTCTTGATGGTGACGATTCCGTCCGCGATCTCCGGCACTTCGAGTTCAAAAAGTCGGCGAATAAGGCTCGGATGGGTGCGGGAGACGACAACCTGCGGGCCTTTCGCCCCATCCCGCACTTCCAGCACATAGACTTTGATGCGGTCGTTGAAGCGGTAAGGCTCCGTATCGACCTGCTCTTGCCGGGGCAGAATGGCGTCCAGTTTGCCGAGCGCGATCACAACGTTGCCGCCTTCACGCCGCTGCACGGTTCCGGTTACGACCTCGCTGACCCGCTCATTGTACTCGTCGAAAATCTTGCGTCGCTCGGCCTCACGGATGCGCTGCACAACGACCTGTTTGGCGGTCTGCGCGGCGATGCGTCCGAAACTTCCCAGCGGGACAGGCAGTTTGATCGGTTCCCCAATGAGGGCATCCGCGTCTATCTTGCGGGCATCCTCCAGGCCGATCTCTTCCTGTTCGTTCTCTACGACTTCGACGACTGTCTTCTCCACAAAGACGAAAAACGGCTGTGCGGAACCCCGCGAAGAATCGATCTGAACTCTTACCTCTCCGCTCGTCGGGCTGTTGCGCTTGTACGCGGTCGCCAGAGCCGACTCGACGGTTTCGATGAGGGTATCCAGCGGAATGTCTTTCTCTTTTGCAATTGCCTGTAATGCTTCGAGGAATTCACCATTCATAGTAACGCGGTTCTCCAAAACAGGGTCGGCTCCAGTTTGAACCACCCTACGCTGCTCTGAGGCCCGGTGTTGCCGGACGATCACTAGAGCGTTTTGCCAGACATAATACAAAAGAGTGGGTGTTGACCCACTCCTGGCAGACGAGTGTAACTGTAAGCCTAAGCAGTATATCATAGTCACATCAAAAAAGCAAGAGAATTCTTGTCTGACTGTGATGGGTGTAACCTCATTCCGAAACCACTGTCAAAGAAGAAAAACACCCCGCTTTCAGACCAGCCGAACTTTCGCCAGTCAGCGCGGGATGGCCCTGCCGGAGAAGGCTCTCTCTGCACGGGAACGAGCAGAGAGAGTGGGAAAGTGGTATAATCCAGTATAGTTTTGAGAAGGGAATGAGGAAGTAAGGAGTGGCGTTTTGCTCCTGACGGATGTCTAACGGTATGGAGTTAACCGCACAAACGAGCCTGAGCCTGCGGGCAGAGAATGTTGGACATCATTTTGGGGTTCGCACGGTTTTCTCCCGTATCTCCTTTGAAGTCGCTGTCGGGCAGGTCTGCGTGGTCACCGGCCCGAACGGTTCGGGCAAGAGTACGCTCCTCCGCATTCTGGCCGGGCTGCTCGCCCCTTCAGAGGGCAGCGTGGAGATGCGCGTTCAGGGGAGAGCGAAAACTTCCGTTGAGCGCAGACAGTTTCTGGGCTATGTCTCGCCGGACCTGACGCTCTATAGAGAGTTGACAGCGGCGGAGAACCTCGAATTTTTCGCCCGTTTGCAGGGCATCACTCTGAGCAGGGACGACCTGATCGCACGATTGACACAGGTGGGACTCAGAGGCCGGGGGCGTGATCTGGTCGGCGCCTACTCGTCTGGAATGCGGCAGCGGCTGAAATATGCGTTCGCACTGCTCTCTAACCCGCCGATACTGCTGCTCGACGAACCGACTGCGAACCTTGATGTGCATGGCATTGCGATGGTCGAAGAGGTCATTGCCGCGCAGCGGCGGAGGCCGGACGGAGGCATCACTATTCTGGCGACGAACGAGCCACGGGAACTGACGTGGGGGGATCGGACAGTTCATGTGGATTCGACGCCATGACCCCTCCCGAAGCCTCGCACGACGTTTTTCGCGCCGGTTGGACAGGTCAAGCTCTTACGCTGCTTGCCAAAGACATGAAGGCCGAACTCCGCACCAAAGTCGCCATCAGCGCGGTGGGAGTTTTTACGTTCGCCTCGCTGTTGTTGCTGGGACTGGCGACAGCTGTGCTGAAAGAAGTCAAGACGGTTGCCATCACGCGGCTGGCTGACCCGCTGACCGTGCAGGGCCTCATCGCGCAGATGCACCCGGCCTGGGATTCGCCATCGAAAATGGGACTGCTCTGGGTGCTGTTCTGTTTCGCGGCGTTCGCAGGTTTAGCGCACTCCTTTGTCCATGAAGAGGAGACGGGAACTGTCACGGCCCTGCGGCTCTCCACTTCCGCCGAGGCGGTGTATACGGGCAAGCTGCTGTTCAACCTGATTGTACTGCTGGTCGTGATGGTCGCCGTGACGCCGGTCTATATGGCGATGACGGGAATGTCGGCAGGCTCTCCGTTCGTATTCATAACAGTGATGCTCAGTGGCGGCATTGGCCTCGCCGCGACCGCGACCATCATCGGAGCGCTGGCGGCAAAGGCGCAGGGAACCGGAGCGCTCTACGGCGCGTTGGGACTGCCACTGCTGCTGGTCTTCCTGATGCTGCTGCTCAACGCGGCGGGAACCGTCTATGTCGTGAACGCACCGATGCTGCGTATCGTCAAAGACGTAGGCGGGCTGTTCAGTTTTGGAATTCTGATTATCACGATGTCAGTGATGCTGTTTCACTTTGTCTGGGAAGAGTGAGGGCTATGGCGACTACGGAGCGAAGAACAGAAGCGGCGACAGTGGGAACCAACACGACAACCGCACTACAGGGAGCCTGGTGGAAATACGGAATGGGCCTGGTGATGTGCTTCGTCATTTGGGGCGCGTTCTTTCTGGCAGGACAGGCGACGGGCTTCGTCGCGAAAGGAAACCTGGCACGTATCGTTTTCTTTCATGTCCCGTCCGCAGTTCTCTCTTCCGTCTGCTATTTCGTCGGCGTCTACTTCGCCGCCATCTACCTGTTCCGGAATCCACAGCACAAGCAAGCCGCCGAGGTGGATGCAAAATCCGCCATCGCTATGGAACTCGGCTTTCTGTTCTGCATTCTCGCCACGATAACAGGCAGTATCTTCGCAGGGCTTCAGTGGGGCAGTTTCTGGAACTGGGATCCCCGTGAAATCTCGATTGTGATTATGCTGCTGCTCTATGCGTCGTATCTGGTCCTTCGGGCAGCACTGGCCGGTCGTCCGGAACAGCGGGCGAAACTCGCCGCCGTCTATGCCCTCGTCGCATTGGTGCCAGCGCAGTACCTTCTCTGGGCGGTTCCTCGCCTTATACCAGGAAATCATCCGACGGATGTCCTCTTCAAGAAAGAAACACTTTCGCCCAACTACAAGATTGTTCTGTATTCGTCATTTCTGGCGTTTACGCTGCTCTATATCTGGATGTCGCAACTGCGCTTCCGCGCTTACAAGTTAAGGACTCGGCTGGAAGGGAAACGGGGATGACACTCGCATTCGTCATGGCGGTGACACTGGTCACCTGGGGAGGCGTCTACGCCTACCTGTTGATGATAGACCGTTCCATGCGCCGTCTCGAAAAGGATGCGCGGGAGGAGGATGACCTGTGAATAAGGCTTACATAATCGGGATACTCGTGATCAGCGTGGCGATGGGCTTCACCCTGTGGAGCTTCAAAGACACCATGACGCCCTATACGGATGTCGCGGGTGCGCGGAAGAGCGAGACCGAAGTGCAGGTGCGCGGCAAAATCCTGCACGACACCGCCCGCTATGACGACGCGATTCATGCCCTGCGCTTCTCCATTCAGGACGACAAGGGCGAGAAGATCGAAATCATCTATCACGGCCCGAAGCCGGAAGCCTTCGACACGGCCAAAGAGACCGCTGCCCACGGCATGGTACGCAAAGAGGCGTCCGGGCAGGAAGTGTTTCTGTCGGATAGCCTGATCGTGAAATGCCCGTCGAAATACGACGATAACAAGACGCCGTACAAGAAGACGGCCTCCGCCGAAGGAATTATGTAATGGAGAAATACCAGCATCTCCTGAGGGAAGCTCAGTGGATCGCCAACACAGGCAAGGCTGCTGTCATCCTGGGAATCATTTTCGCCCTGGCCTCTATGGTGGCCTATCTGTTTGCCGTGTCGCAGCCTTCCAACAAGCGAATGCTGGTGATTGCCCGCTGTCTCTATACGGCGACTTCTCTGTGTGTTCTCGCGACATTTGGAATTCTTGCTTCGCGTGTCTACGGCATGGACTTCCGCTTCGACTATGCCTTTAAAGAAACGGGACGCGACCTTATTAAGCCGGATTTCCTGCATCACTGGCTGCGCTTCGCCGCGACCTGGGCGGGGCAGGAAGGCAGTTTCCTGCTCTGGACATCCTGGGTCTGTCTGCTCGGATTTCTGGTATTTGCGAAAGCCGGTAAGTACGAAGCCCGCGTGATGCCGTTCTACATCTCGGTAATCGCTTTCCTGTGCGCTATACTCATCAAGCAGACGCCATTCAATCTGGTTCCCCTGCCCTCCGCCGCCGATTTCGCGCAGAATGCCGGGTGGATGTATCCGCCCGCGGATGGGAGCGGGCTGAACGCCTCCCTGCAAAACTACTGGATGACCATTCATCCCCCTACGATCTTTTTTGGCTTTGCCTCGCTCGCCGTCCCCTTCGCCTACGCTATCGCTGCCTTGATCTGGCGCGACTACGATGGCTGGACACCCCGCGTCATGCCCTATGCGCTCCTGACCTGCGCGACGCTCGGCATCGGGCTGTTTATGGGCGGCTACTGGGCCTATGAGACGCAGGGATGGCACGGCTTCTGGGCCTGGGACCCGGTCGAGAACGCTTCGTTTTTCCCCTGGCTGGCCATCACGGCGCTCGTACACGGACTGGTGGTGCAGAAGAGCCGGGGTGGAATGGGCAAGACGAACACCTTCCTCGCGATATTCGCCTTCTGGCTGTTTCTGCTCGGCACCTTCCTGACGCGCTCTGGCATTTTGAAGGACATCTCCGTTCACTCTTTCGGCAGCATCGCACTAGCCAGTAAAAACCTGATGATCGCAATGATGGCGGTCTACGGCTTTCTCGGCCTGGGTCTGTGGCTGTGGCGGCTGAAGACCATACCGGGGCGCAAAACGCTGGGCGACACGCTGGTCTCACGGGATTTCGCCTTCTTCATGGCGGTCGTCCTGATGATCATCGCCTGCTTCATCGTCATGCTCGGCACAACAGCTCCCATCGGGCAGACCCTGCTCCATGCCAAAGACCCGAATTTCAAGGCGACCGCGCCCGAAGCCGTCTTCTACAACCGTCCCCTGTTGCCGATCACTATCGTAATGGCATTCTTTCTGGGGGTAGTTCCGTGGCTCGCGTGGCGCAAGACCAACACAGAGAAGTTCCTGTCGAAACTCGTCGTTCCCTGGTTTCTGATGCTCGGTTTCGGCTTTTTCATGATCTTCTGGTGTTTGAAGGCGGAGCAGGAGTGGATCAATGTTGCCAATATGGACGATGCGTCCGTAGCCGCAACATGGATGGCTTGGTTTAAAAACCCCGTCATACAGCGGATGTCGGTTGTCAGTCTCTGTTCACTCGGATTTCTCGCGGCGCTCTCCAATTCCATGCTGGTTTACCGCGTCTTCCGCACCAAGCCGCTGGCGGCAGGCGGCTGGCTGGCGCACGTCGGCATCGGAATTCTGATGATCGGCGTCATCGTCTCTAACACCTATGAGCGCAGCGTCAGTTTCACGCTGAGAGAGGGCATGGGTCCGGAGAAAGCTTTCGGCTATGAGTTCAACTACGAGCGGATGACCGGTAAGCCGCTGGAAGGTCGCCCTCTGAATCCGGACTATGACCGCGAAAATGCAGTGCAGGTGCGCGTCACGCCTCCCGCGAACGAGACACCGATGGGAGGAGACGCGAAAACATTTCTGATGGAACCCCGCTGGTTCGCCACCGATCTGCGCGTGGCGGACGAAAGCGAGATCAAGCACACATTCTGGCCCTCGATTCAGAAATATATGGGCCATGACCTCTATATCACGCTCGCCGACAGCGCCTCGTTCCGATGGCCGACTGACGATCCGGAGAGAAAGCGACCGGGCATAGTACTACAGAAGGGCGAACGCCGCAAACTCGGAGATTATGTTGTAGGCTATTTTGACTCCTTTGGGGAGCCAGGCAAAATGATGGGCGCTCATCTGGTCATCCTCACACCAGACAAGCAGATTGTGGAGTCGAAACCCGCGATACGGATGGATACGGGCAGCATGACAGCAGTGAATGTTCCCATCCCGGAGATCAAGGATGAGAACGACAATTCATCCGCCGTCTATCTCGATGGCTTGGACCCGGCGACCAAAGCGGCGAAGTTGAGGATCACTCTGCCCGGTTACAACGGGGCGTGGGCTGTGCCGATGGTCGTTACTTATAAGCCCTGGGTTAATCTGGTCTGGATCGGCGTCCTCATCGCCGTCTCGGGTACCCTTCTGGCAATGGTTCGCCGCGCTCTGGAAGCCCGCAAACTGACGGACGAGAACATCGGGCCGCATCTGGAGAACAACTCCTGGGAGATGCCGTCGGCTCCCGACGCGAAATAGAGAACGGTTCAAAGGAGTTTTATGCCTCTCCATGCGGAACTGCATCGGCACCTCGGGGGCGCAGTGGTGCCGCGTATCTTCTGGCGGTTTCTGAAACGGCAGGGTCATCCGCTCGCCGAACGTTACCCCGACTATGAGTCCTTTGAAGCCTTCGTCACCTACCCACGCGCTAGCCTGACGGAGTTCCTGGAACTCCATACTCTCGTGGAAGGCGTACAGCGGTTGGATACCCTGCCCTATTTCGTCACCAAATTGGTGCGCGGCGCGTTCACGTTTGAAGGCATCCTCTATCTCGAACTGCGCTACACGCCCTACTACCGCACCCATTCCGACCTATCAGAGGCGGAGCGTATTCATCAGATGCGGGAGGTCGTCCACATCATTCGGGACGCCGCGCATCTGGAAGACTACCCGATACGTTTCAGGCAGATACTCTGTATGCACAGTCGGCTGCCAACGCACATCAACCGGGCCATTATTGACCTTGCGGCTTCGGAACCAGACAGCGTTTGCGGCGTAGACCTGAGCGGGCCGGATGTCCTCTATCGAGACAGGCTGGACGAACTCATCAGCCTGTTCCAGTACGCAAGGGCGCTGGGCTTGAAAACCACCTGTCACCTCTACGAAACGCCGAACGGTCACTATCCCGAACTGCTCCCGCATCTGAACCGCATCGGACATGGCATCCAGATTCCACTCCATCGCCCTGACCTGCTCTCCGCCATCGCCGACCGGGGGCAGTGTCTCGAAGTCTGCCCGACCTCCTACCTCAAGACCGGAACTCTGGGAGACCTCACGGCGCTCCGCACGGTCTTTGACCGGTGCGAAAAGGCCGGGGTGGACCTCGCAATCTGCACGGACAATCCCGGCCTGCACAATGTGCGGCTGCCGTTCGAGTACGAAAACCTGCTGACTCAGGACATCATAGATTTTTCCACCCTGCGCCGCTGTCAGGATGCCGCCTTCCGCCACGCCTTTGCATGGCCGCACAAGGAACCGCCGGACTATATGCTGCACGCTCTCACCGAGCCAGAGAATTTCGCCTCGTCTTTGCCGGAAACACGCTGATTTCCGGCCAGACGGGGTAAAATTTTGCCACGTCACTATTCTCAATGCAGCAGACGACGAAACATCAGCGTACATTAATGTATCAGCGTACTCTTCTCAGGAGCGACAGAATGCGATTTTCCAACCCCCTGCCATTGGCCCTGCTTTCGGTTTCTGCACTATCCCTGGCCCTGCTCACCGGGTGCGGCCGCACAGACACCAGCCCGACCACACCTGGCTCGGCTCCCCCTCCGGCTGCCGGAGTCGCAGGCGGCAGTTTCAAGGTCGCGCTGGTCATGTCCGGCCCGACTTCGGACAACGGCTGGAACAATGGCGCACTCAAAGCGTTCGAGGCGGTCAAATCGAATCTACATCTTAGCTCAGACGATGCCTCTTATGTCGAGAAGCAGACCGCGCCGGGCGATCAGGAGAAGAGTCTTCGCGCCTTTGCGACAAAAAAATACAATCTGATCTTTGGACACGGCTCGGAATACGAGGCCATCGCGCTGAAGATGGAATCCGATTTCCCGAACTCGCTGTTCGTTATCTCCTCGGGCCGTCAGGTAGGCAAGAACACTATGCCTATCGTATTCCAGTTGGAGGATGGCGCGTATCTGGAAGGCATGGTCGCGGCGGCGATGAGCAAGACAGGCAAGATCGCCTCTGTCGGTGCGGAAGAGAGTGTCCCTCTCAAGAGCATCTTCAAAGCATTTGAGGCCGGAGCGAAATCGGTCAAACCTGGAATCACTGTCGTTCCTCCTGTCTATACCGGAAGCTGGGACGATGTCGGCAAGGCGAAGCAGGCCGCGCTAACGCTGATTCAGGGCGGCGCGGATGTGATTATGCAGGACGTGGACTCTGCGGCACAGGGCATTTTTAACGCCGTGCAGCAGGAGGCCAAGGGCGGTAAAAAGGTCTATGCGCTCGGAACGAACAGCGACCAGAACGCCTCCGCCCCCGATGTCATTCTCGCCAGCGCCCCGATCTACTCGGAGAAAGCCTTTGTCGAAATCGCAACAGAGGCCAAAGCGGGAACCCTGAAAGCCAATGACAAACCTTTCGGCATGAAAGAGGGCGTCGTGGATTTCATCCTCAATCCCAAACTCGAGTCGCAGATTCCGGCAGACCTGAAAACGAAACTGGACGATACGAAGAAAAAGATCATGGACGGAAGCTTTACGGTTCCGAAAGAAAAGTCCTGATGAAGGCAGGCGGGGACGTGGAAACTGACCAGGAATCTTCTCGGAGAAGCGCCGCCGAATCGTCCGATCCACTGCTCCAGATGCAGGGAATCGTCAAACGTTACGGAGCGACGACCGCGCTGAACGCCGTGGACTTCGAGGTAGATGCCGGAGAAATCCACGCACTGCTTGGAGAGAACGGAGCCGGGAAGACGACGCTGATGCACATTCTCGCGGGCCTCACACGTCCTGACGCAGGCGTTCTCTGCTTGCGTGGAGAGCCGGCCGTTCTTCCTTCACCGCAAGAGGCGCGTAGGCAGGGAATCGCGATGGTGCATCAGCATTTCATGCTCGTCCCTGCGTTCACCATTGCGGAGAACCTGGCGATGGATACCCCCCGTTCTCCCGTCATGTTCCGGCCAGGGCCGTACCGTCCCGAGCAGGCGGCACAGGGTGCGTTCGAAAAGGCGGCATCGCTTGGCTGGAATCTGCCCACCAATACGCGGGTCTCCGAACTCTCGGTAGGCACACAGCAGCGCGTCGAGATTGTCAAAGCACTGGCAACGGAAGCCCGACTGTTGATTTTCGATGAGCCGACCGCCGTCCTCACCTCCCGCGAAATCGAGGAGCTTTTCGTCATGCTGCGCCGCCTGCGCGATGGCGGCAGCACGATTATTCTGATTGCCCATAAACTCGCGGAGATTCTCGCGGTGGCGGATCGAGTGACCGTTTTGCGCCGAGGCAATCGCGTCGCGTCTGCACCTGTCGCTGAGACGAACGCACCGCAGCTCGCGACCTGGATGACAGGAACCGTCGGAACCCCCTCGGTTATGGGAATCACCCCTTCCCATGCTGCCGCCCCGAACACCTCGTCACCGAATTCCCTAACCGTAGAGGAATTAACCGTCAGCGGAGACAGAGGCGAACAGGTTTTGCGCGGCCTCTCCCTGACAGCCTCAAAAGGCGAGATTTTCGGGATTGGCGGGGTAGATGGCAACGGGCAAAGCGAACTGGCGGAGGCTCTGACGGGACTGCGCCGTATACAGTCCGGCAGAATGGCCTGGAAAGGAGAGGCGTTTCCGTCGGCGAGCGGGCCGCGTATCGGCTACATTCCACAGGATCGGCGCAGAATGGGCCTGGCTCCGACAATGACCGTCGGAGAGAATCTGCTGTTCGACGCCGTCCGGGAGAAGCCTTTCCGGCGCGGGCCATTCCTGAAAAAGAAGGCGCTGCGAACTCTGGCCGAATCGCTGATTAGCGCCTTCGACATCCGTACCTCCAGCCAGGATATTCCGGCGTCTGCCCTCTCCGGGGGAAATCAGCAGAAGATCGTCGTCGCCCGTGTCCTGCGCTCCGCACCGGACATTATCGTCGCCATGAATCCCACCAGGGGCCTCGATATAGGCGCGACGCGCTTCGTCCATCAGCAACTGCGAGCGGCACGCGACCGAGGCACAGCCATCGTCCTCATCTCTACCGATCTGGATGAGATCGCAGCACTTGCAGACAGGGCAGCCATCCTAACTGGCGGACGCCTGACGGAGTACGATGTACAGGCAAGTGACAGCGCTCAGATAGGACTGCTGCTCGGCGGCGTTACGACTGGTGGGGATTCTCCCCATTGAGCGAACGCCCGGAACCGATGTCAGAAACGGCTCCTGCCCCTGCGGATGTAGATTCGCCTACCCTACCCACCAGCCCGAAGCGCAGTTTCGCGGGGATTGTGCGTGGCCTGTTGGTAGCCGCAGCCTATCTGCTTGGCTTTGTCCTGCTGCTCATGCTGACGTTCGTCGTCCTGCGAATTCCTCCTCTTGTTGCGCTCCACTCGCTCTGGACGGGAGCGTTTGGGGATGCCCGTAGCGGCCATCTGCCAGCCTTCTCAGACACCCTGATCGAGACGACGCCGCTGCTCTTGACAAGCCTGGGAGTCGTAGTCTCCTGGCGAGCGGGGTTATTCAGCATTGGCGGCGAAGGACAGCTTCTCGTCGGCGCACTGGCAGCCACCGCACTTGCAAAGTATGGCACGAATTTGCCTGCCCCTCTGTTGACGCTGCTGATGATCGTATCTGCTGGCGCAGCGGGCGGGTTATGGGGAGCGCTGGCTGGATGGCTGCGCGTTCGGCGCAATGTGCAGGAAGTCATCAGCACGATCATGCTCAACTACGTCGCGAAGTTCCTCGTCAGTTGGCTGGTGCTGGGGGTCTTGCAGGAACACACCTACCACAATCCACAGTCGGAGTCGCTGCCGAATGCGCTCCTTTTCACCCGCCTTCTGCCCCGACAGTGGTCGGATAATTCGCAGACGAGTCTGCATCTAGGTGTGCCTCTTGCCTTTGTCTTCGTTCCTGTCATCGCGCTTCTGCTGTTCCGCACGAAGTTTGGCTTCGCGCTCAGGGTCATGGGTCAGAATCCCGATGCGGCCAGAACGGCCAAATTCCCGGTGGACAGAATGCGCGTTCAGGCAATGGCGCTCTCCGGGGCGCTATGCGGGTTGGCAGGCGTTATCGAACTGCTGGGCAGCGCGACAGGCAGCCTGCCCGCCTCGGCCTTCTCACCGGGCTGGGGCTATACCGCTGTTCCGGTCGCCCTTCTTGGCGGGCTGACCCCGATGGGTGCGCTGTTCTCCGCCCTCTTCTTCGGCGCATTGACGCAGGGATGCCGCAACCTCTCACAATTTCAAGACGTTCCTACGGTGCTGATCTATCTGGTGCAGGCGATGGCTGTTCTCGCCGTCGTCGGAGCGAGAGCCTGGAATGCCCGCCGAACCGGAAAGGAAGCCGAGTGAAAAGAGCCGCCTCATGACACTTCTGGGAGGAGCCATCCTGGGTACCCTCTCGCTGGCGACGCCGCTGGTGCTGGCCGCGCTGGGCGAGACCGTGGTTCAGAGGGCAGGCGTGGTGAATGTCGGGCTGGAGGGGATGATGCTCATCGGGGCGTTCGCCGCTTTCGTCGGCACGGAGATGAGCGCGTCGCTGCCGGGGCACATCGCCGGGAACAGTCCAAACCCCTACATCGGGCTAATCGCAGCCGCACTTGCGGGGGTCTGTGTCGCCCTGTTGTTCGCTCTGTTTGTGGTGAAGCTGACTGCAAATCAGGTGGTCGTCGGGGTAGTCGTGAATCTGATGGCCCTCGGACTGACCGGGACACTATTACGGACATTGCCTCGGCCAGAAGGCGGATTTCTCAATACGCAGGCCCTGCCGCAAATCCTGTTTTCGCTGAACCTCCTGACCCCAATCGCTTTTCTCGCGGTTCCGGCGGTCTGGTGGTGGCTGTTTCGTACTCGACGCGGTCTCGAACTGCGAGCCTGCGGCGAGCAGCCGACAGCGGCAGAGGCATCCGGGATTCCTGTCCTGCGCCGTCGGACAGCCGCTATTCTGTTCGGCGGAGGCATGGCAGGTCTCGCCGGGGCATTCCTCTCTGTGGGCGACGTGCCTACTTTTCAGGAGGGAATGTCGGCGGGACGAGGATTTATCGCCCTTGCCATCGTGACCTCAGGGCGCTGGAATCCCTGGGGATGCCTGGCCGCCGCGCTTGTGTTCGGGTTTATGGATCGGCTGCAAATTCAGGGTCAGGCGATGGGACTGCATCTGCCCCACGACCTGCTGCTGGCAGCGCCTTATGTCGCGACTTTGTTGATTCTGACGCTGGGTTCGGGCTGGAGCCAATCGCCTGCCTCGCTTGGACGACCGTATCGCAGAGTTTGATAGTGTTTCGGAAGCAAGTTTGCCGCAACGTGACGCGCAACTGTCTCAAATCGAGGCGGAGAATCGTATAGGAAAGAGGGAAATGATTTTCCTCTCTATTGCGGAAGGAATGCAGGGCTATGCTGTTAATGACGCGGCGTGTAGGATTCTCCTCCGCCCATGCCGACTGGCTGCCGGACGGGACGCTCTCGGAAAATCGGGAGAGGTTTGGGCCGAACGCGAGTGCGGAACCTTACGGAAATAACTATACGCTCGACGTGACGGTGGAGGGGGACATTGACCCTGTCACCGGAATCATCGTCAACATCAAAGATTTGGATCAGATCGTAAAACAGCGTGTCGTGCAGCATCTCGACAAAAAGTTTTTGAACCGCTCTGTGGACTATTTCTGTAATCGTCCGGTGACGAGCGAAACGCTGCTGGAGTATGTTCGGACGCAGTTGGAAGGTCAGTTGCCGCCCGTGATTACTCTGTATGCACTTCGACTGGAAGAGACGCCCCTGCACTTCGCAGAATGGAAGGCGTCCGAACAACGTGAGGAAAAGGAGCGGGTCGGTATGATGTTAACCCGTGTGTACGAATTTGCGGCATCGCATCGCCTGCATAGCTCCCATCTTTCGGAGCAAGAGAATCGTGACCTGTTCGGCAAATGCAACTACCCGCATGGACACGGACACAACTACATCGTAGAAGTGACCGTTGCGGGGCCAGTTGAGGCACGAACGGGGCGAGTTCTTGACGAGGCGCTTCTGGATGGCATCGTTCACACCGAGGTGGTTGACCGCTACGACCACCGCCATTTCAACTACGATATACCGGAATTCGCCGACTTGATTCCGTCTACCGAAGTGGTCACCAGAATGATCTGGGATCGTCTGAAATCACACATTCCCGCCCCCGCCCGCCTGTATCGTGTGATTGTACGTGAGACGGCACGCAATATCTTTGAATACCGGGGAGAGGACGACTGACCCTTATGGTTTCACGACTGGAAGAGATTTACGGCGCACTGCTGGAAGAGGTCGGCGAAGACCCCGAACGCGAAGGTCTCATCAAGACGCCCTATCGCGCCGCCGAAGCGCTGCGCTATATCACCCAGGGCTACAAGCAGAACCTGGAGGAGGTGGTCAACGGGGCCATTTTCCACGAGAATAGTGACAACATGGTTATTGTGCGCGACATCGAGTTCTTTTCGATGTGCGAACATCACCTTTTCCCCTTCTTCGGCTACGCAAACATCGCCTATATCCCGAATGGCAAGATCATCGGGCTTTCCAAACTGGCGCGGATTACGGATATGTTCGCCCGAAGGCTTCAAGTACAGGAGCGACTGACTGTCGAGATCGCTAACGCGCTTCAGGAGGTATTACAGCCCCGAGGAGTAGCGGTCGTTATCGAGGCCAAGCATATGTGTATGATGGCGCGTGGTGTGGAGAAACAGTGCAGCGATATGGTCTCCAGCCATGTCATCGGGGAATTCCGCGATAATCCGGCGACGCGAGCGGAGTTCATTAACCTGGTTGGGAAGCGGCGCAGGGATTAGCTCCTGAAATCCCGAAATCCCGGAGCAGAGGGGCTGGCGACCAGCCCCTTCTGTCATTTCTCCGGCTCCTCCGTGCGTACCGTCCGGCGGGGTTTGAGCGGGGTCAATTCGTAGATGGCAGTGCCAGCAGTCGTCAATGTCACAGTGAGTTCCGTCGTGGCATGGGCGACCGTTTTGTTTGTGCGAGTGTCCTTCACATCGTGAAGCCCAGGCAAAGAAAGCGTGTACGTTCCGGCTTTGCGGGCGTACAGCGCGAGCGTCCGGGCATCCGTGAGCAGGGCGATGTCGCTGTCTCCAGTATCCAGATAGAGATGAACGCCTGCCGCCCGCAGCGCATTGCGGAGCAGGGTGCGCGGTACGGGAAATGTTCCAAAAACCACGCTGTTCCACTGCGGGAATCGGTAGATGGCGAACGACGTTTTATTATTGGAATTCGCTCCTAGGCGTGTCAACTGTTTGTCCGTCAGCGTCACGGTCGGAGAGAGCGGTTTCTCGATACCGAAGGACGACCCAGCATGATAGCCCCACGTCAGCGGATCATCGGAAACCGAGATGCGGACTTTCAGGCTACTCTCCTCCGTCTCCAAGCGTGTCTTCATTCCGATCAGGCTTTTGACGTTGGCGGCTTCCGATCCCTCTTCCCCCAGCAGTCCCGGCGCATAGAACCAGATCGCTGTCTGTTCGCTGCGCTTCACCCGCGCGTCTACTTTGCGACGCTCCGCTTCGGAGAGAGTGAACATATTCGGGAAGAGCGTCACCTTATGATCCGGGAATTTTGCGTGGAACAGGTCGCCAAGTTGATAGACCTCATAAGGCATGCCCAGGCGATTCAGTTCCTGATACAGTTCGGAGAGCATGGAATTAAAGAGGGCAGAAGGCGCGGTTTTGCCCGCAGCAAGATGGCAGGCCGCCGCCATATCCAGCACGACCGCCACTTGACTGTTGCGTTTGTGCAGTTTGGCAGGGGCACGGAGAACATCAGCGGCGAGGCGCTGAGCGAGTTTGAAAGCCTCCTCCGAACACGCCGCCGACAGACAGACGCCGCACTCCTGGGCCGCCGCCATCGCTGATACGAGGTCGGGATCAGTCGCAGAGGGAGAAGCCAGCAGCAAGAACTTTTCGCGCAGCCGCAGACTGCCGGGCAGCGAACGAATGGTGAGAGTGTCTGATGCACTGGTGGCGGCGACGAAGAAATCTATCTCCGGGCAGTCCAGGACGGGTTCGGGGTAGGCGTGTCCGTCTTCCGGCAGCGCGGTGATATTGAGGCCGGTCGCATAGGTCAGGCCCGACAGCAACACTCCCTGGGAGGCGCGTTTCACAGCGGTACAGAAATGGATCGCGGCCCGATTCTGTGCGTCCGCGAAACACTCATGATAGTCGGCGATGCGGCGCGTACGCGAAGGGGAGCGGAAGATGCCAAAATCGCCTTTGCTGCGTTCCCAGGCGTTCGGGCAGGTGATGATGTCGAAGTCAGGGCGCGTATCGCCCCACGCTTTCTTGAGCAGGCCCGCGTTGTGCCGATACTTTTCCCGGGCGTAAACACGGAAGGCTTCGGTCATGCGCGGCCCGATGTCCGGGAGGTTCTCGGGATGGGGCATCCGCCACTCGCCCTGCGTTCCCGCCCCTACTTGAAACCCGATACAACCTCGCACCGCTGCCACCTGTCCGGGATAGCGGACGAGTCTTGCCAGCGCATTCCCTGCCTCCGTCATCCAGCGGCGTGACGCCCAGGAGACGACCGGCTTGATTCCCTCTTGATTGCAATAGACCGCGCACTCTTCCGGGTGCGCCTCCAGCCACCAGGCAGGCGCATCCACCGAAACGGAGACCACGTACTTCGCCTCGGGATCCGCAGCCAGCAGTGTCTTCACACGGGTGTCAAAAGGTGTGTAGTCGAAAAGGCTCATTCCGTGCCAGCCCAGGTCTACCTGGCACAGCCGATAGAGGTGTACTCCGGAAGCCGCGATGGCTGCAACCTGTTCCGCAGGCGTCTCCGGGTAGAGGTCAGCGAATACGGGCGGAACCGGATTACCGTACAGATGCAGCGAAACGAGACCGTTATGAAGTCGGAACTCAAAAGGATGATCCGTTGTTATCGGGGTCGGGGCTGGCCCTCGTGGCGGGACACGTCGGTTATTGGTCATAAGCGCTCAAGCAGTCACTTTCCTCGAATTCGTTCTAGAGTGGGTTGACGGGTACGCCGTTATGGCGAACTTCGAAATGGAGATGCGGCCCGGTCGCCATGCCGGTCGCGCCGACGCGGGCAATCGTCTTGCCCTGCTGCACGACATCTCCGCTGGCGACCAGCAGGACGGAACAGTGACCATAGAGCGTCGTGACACCGTTCCCGTGATCTATGACGACGCAGTTTCCGTAGCCGCTGCTGTAGTGCGCGAGAATGACCGTGCCGCCGCCTGCCGCATGGATGGCGGCTCCGTAAGGCGCACCGAAATCCACGCCTGTGTGCATTCGTGTCCGGTGCAGGATGGGATGGAAACGGCTGCCGAAACCGGAAGTGATCCGTCCCGCACAGGGCCGGATGAAAGTTCCATGCCAGATGGGGGCTACGCTGCTTTGCTGGTGTCCGCCCTCGGGATGGTTCTGTGCTGCCTGCGCGGCGCGTTCCGCCGCTCGCCTGCGTTCCAGCGCCTCGGAGAGTTCCCGGATGTTGTCGGTCATGGCTTCGGCTTCCGCCTCCAGTCCGTCCAACTCCATCTCCGCCTGATGCCGCTCCTGCTGCACTCCGGCCAGAAGCTCCTGCTTCTCCGATAGGTCTGCCGCAAGCTGGCTCTTCTGGGCTTCGTACTCGGCGGCAAGCGCTTTCTGCCTGCGCTCCTGCTCCTCCAGCAGTTTCTTGTCAGTTTCGATCTGCCGGACATCCTGCTGGACGCCTTCAATCAGTTCCGCATCGCTATGTACGACCTGCCGCACATAGTAGCCTCGTGACAGCAGGTCATGGACGGAACGGGAACGCACCAGCACCTGCGCGTAGCTGATATTGCCGCGTTCGTAAGTGTCGTTCAGTCGCGCCGTAAGCAGATGTCGTCGGGTCGCCAGCCGCTTCCGCGTAGTATAAAGGCGATTGACGATGGTGGTGTGCTGCCTGTCGAGGATACGCAGATGGCTGCGGACACGGCTTAGTCGAGCGCGTGTCTTCGAGATACGCTCTTCCACCGTCCCAATGGACTCTGTGATATGGTGTTCCTGCGCCCGCACTTTGTGAATCTTGGCCCGAACCGTGTGCATGTGCGAATGCAGTCCGCTCAGTTTTTTGCGGAGCTGTTCTTTGCGGACAATCGCGGTATGAGCCTCGTCGGAGGTGATGACCTTGCCGCTCTTACGGTGCTGTTTTTTGTGCTTCGGAGGGGAAGCCTGCCCGCCCAGGGTCCAGAGAGTGAACCCGAGAGTAAGCGCGATAGCGATAGCGTTTTTCCAGCCGGTGTTTGGCATCTGTCAGACCTGCCTCAAAAATCGCCGCATGGCAAAGTGACTGCCGATCAACCCGACGAAAGCTCCGATAGCGACCAGTCCGGAGACGAGTTCAAACGGCCCCAGACGCGAAGGCACATCACCCACAAGAGGCGTATTCAGTTCCATAAAGAACCGCCCGACCTCATGCCCGCAGAACAGCACGACAGCGCCCGCGATGACCGCGCCTACGAGGCCGTGAAACAGTCCCTCCAGCAGCAGAGGAAAACGGATAAAGCCCGGCGTCGCCCCAACGAGTTGCATGATCTTGATTTCGCGCCGCCGTGCGAAGACAGTCAATCGGATGGTGTTATGGACGATGAACAGCGTCGCCGCGAACAGGCCGAGCGCCGCGCATCCTCCCACCACTTTGACTAGACGCGCAAACCCCAGCAGCATCTTCACTTCCTGACTGGCTGCGGTCACGTCCGCAATTTCGGGATAGTTCGTTTTCGAGCGCAGTGCGCCGACCATAGCATCCATCTTCGACGGGTCTGCGGCCTCGATCTCCAGTTTGTCCGGCAAGGGATTCGTATCCATCGCCTTCGTCAGTTTCGGCTCGTGTGACTGCATCTCAGCCCAGGCAGCCTCTTTCGTCACAAGGCGAATGGTCGCAACGTTCGGCAGGGTCTTGATGCGGCCCATCACCTCCAGCGTCTGCGCTCGCTCGGAGGGGCGATTCATAAAGGCGTCTACTTCGTTGAATGTCTTAGGCTCGTCCTGCGCTATCTCGTTGATGCGATAAGCTGTCCACAGAGATGCTCCAAGCACCGTAAGCGCAACGGTGACGGTTCCAAGCGCTGCGAGCGACATCAATCCGTTGCGCCGGATATTCAGGAACGCTTCCTGAATCAGAAACCACAGGCTGCTGAAATTCATAGGGTGGCCTCCACGACCACCGCTGTTGTTTCCGTCTCCTCAATCTCCCCGGCCAATACAATCTCTCGACGATAAGCCGCGTCATTTTCGTCTCGCATCAGTTGGCCGTTCTCGAAGCCGAGGACACGCTTCTGCATTCTGTCCACAATGGCGGTATCATGCGTAGCGACAACAATGGTCGTACCGGAGCGGTTGATATGACTGAGCAGTTCCACGATCCCTGTCGAGGTGTCTGGGTCGAGGTTGCCAGTCGGCTCATCGGCCAGGAGCAGAGCCGGTTCATTGACTAGGGCGCGGGCGATGGCGACGCGCTGCTGCTCGCCACCACTAAGCTGACCGGGGAAGGCGTCGGGCCGATGCGCCATTCCCACCATTTCCAGCGCGGCAGGTACCTTCTCGCGTATCTCATGGCGCGATAGACCGATGACACGCAGCGCAAAGGCCACATTCTCATAGACGGTCTTGTTGGGCAGCAAACCGAAATCCTGAAAGACAATGCCTAGTTTGCGCCGGAAAAGTGGGATGTCACGCGGCAGCATCGCGTTCATATCCTGCCCGGCGACGACGACGCGCCCGGTCGTTGGCTTCTCTTCGCGATAGAGGAGTTTCAAAAAGGTGGATTTGCCCGCACCGGTCGGCCCGACAACGAACACAAACTCGCCCTTCTTCACACACAGACTGACGTGCGAAAGGGCGAGGGAATCGTTCCGATAAGAGACAGTTACATCCTGAAGTTCGATCATAAGCGTGGAAAGGCAGGAGGAGAGACGGACACCACAGACAGAATTCTCCCGATAAACACTGTCTATTAAGACACTTTTTGCCCCCTCCTGTCAACTATTCTCACCCGGTAACCTCGCCTTGATAGCGCTCTGCCAACGCCTTCGTCTTTTCCAATGCCGTCTTCGCGACGGTAAAGGCGTCCTGCTGCCAGTAGTCTCTGTTGAAGAGTTCCACCGAGAGGACGCCCTTGAAGCCGATGGCATGGAGGATGGCGAAAACCTCCTGCGTGGGCGCGATACCGTCACCGGGATAGACGCGGTCGGCATCCGTGATCGTCTCCGGGGAGATGGCGGGGTAGTCGTTCATGTGCAGGACAGGGAGCGCGGCAGGATTCAGGAGGCGCAGCCCTTCCAGAGGCGAGCCTCCTTTGTAGAGGTGGTAGACATCGGCGAGAATGGCCGCATTCGGATGCCCGCTCTCCAGGGCGACAAAGGTGGCTTCACTCAGGCGGGTGAGCGTTTTGGAGAAGCCCCAGACCTCGATAATCGGCACGACACCGATCTGGTCTCCGAGTTCAAGCAGGGCGTGATAACGCTCTGCCGCCTTCAATAGATCGAAGCCGCTGATTTCCGTGGCTCCCATTGCGGGAGCCGCGATTCGAGTCCCGCCGATCTGCGCGACCAGTTCCATGTCACGCTTCGCCGTCTCCATCCCCTTCGCCCTGCGGTCGTCATCGTCCACAATCCACTCCGCGAAACCAATCGCGCCTTCAACACTCAGACCGCTATCCTCAAAGCGCCGTCTCAGTTCCGGCAGCGTCCCGCCCGCCTGCACATACGCCTCGATCTCCCCGATCCAGGGTTCTATCGCTGTATATCCCGCCCGCGAGGCGATTTCGATCTCTTGTATCAGAGTCAGTTTTTGCCCCTGAATCGTGCTGGTGTTCAATCCATATCGGAACTCTGCTGTCGTTGCCATCCCATTCTCCTCTGCTAACCTTTGGGTGTCTGTGAACTGTGAAATCTACTTGAATGATTCTACCCGCAACAAGGAGACAAGGAGATTACTCGCACGGTGTAGAAAGACGTTGGCGTCAACACTTCCCCGACCAAAGGAGCCTGTTCATGGCGACTGTACTGCCGAATCGCAGCGAGATCAAGACCGAACATACGTGGGACGCCCTGTCCATTTTTCCCGATGATGCCGCCTGGGCAGCGGAAGTGGAAGCCATTAGCGCGGCTTTGCCCGGTCTTGCAGAGTATAAAGGGACCTTAGCGACCGGGCCAGACCGCCTGGCTGACTGGCTGGAACGCGAAGAGCAGTTTTCCCTGCGCGGCTGGTATGTCGTCCTCTACGCCTCAATGTTCCATAACGTGGATACGGGCAATGCGGAGGCGGCAGGACGCTACGGTCGGGCGATGGGAATGTTCAGCAAGGTGCGGGCAGCGCTCTCCTTCACGCGCCCGGAGATACTGGCAATGCCCGAAGCGACCGTCGCGGAGTGGGTTCGAACCTGTCCGCGTCTCGCCGCCTATGCCCACTATTTCGATGTCCTGGCGCGTCAGCGCCCGCACGTCCGTTCGGCGGAGGTGGAAGAGCTTCTCGGTCAGGTGAGTGACCCCTTCGGAACGACCCGACAGATTCACGGTACGCTCTCCGACGCCGACCTGCGTTTCGCGCCTGCCGTAGACAGCAGCGGCGACACGAGCGAAATCGGACAGGGAACCATCAGTGCGCTTCTCCACAGCCCCGACCGTGAGACCCGCCGCACCGCCTTCGAGAACTACGCGGACGGCTATCTGGCTACCAAAAACACCATCGCGAACTGCCTCTCCGCCGGGGTCAAGCAGAATGTGTTTACGGCCCGCGCCCGCCGCTATAACTCCGCTATCGAGGCGGCACTGACGCCCGCGCATATCCCGACCGAGGTCTTTCACAATCTTATCGCGACGTTCCGCAAGCATCTTTCGACCTGGCACCGTTACTGGGACATTCGCCGCCGCGCCCTCAAACTCGACCGCCTGCACGTCTACGACATCAAGGCGCCTCTCACCGAACACTCTCCGCTCATCCCCTACGAAAAGGCGGTGGAATGGATCGCGCAGGGCATGGAGCCGCTTGGCGAAGAGTATGTCGCGGCGCTGAAAAAGGGTTCCCTGGAGGATCGCTGGGTGGACATCTATCCGAACCGGGGTAAGCGCATGGGGGCTTTCTCCAGCGGTGCACCGGGTACACGCCCCTTCATCCTGATGTCTTACAACGACGACGTGTTCAGCCTCAGCACCCTGGCGCACGAACTCGGCCACTCCCTGCACTCTTACTACACTTGGAAGCATCAGCCTCCCTACTATTCCAACTATGGGACTTTTTTGGCCGAGGTCGCCTCGAACTTCAATCAGGCGCTCGTTCGCGCCCATCTGCTGGAGACACAGACCGACCCGGACTTTCAGATCGCCCTGCTGGAAGAGGCCATGTCCAACTTCCACCGCTACTTTTTCATTATGCCGACTCTGGCACGATTCGAGCTGGAAGTTCACGAACGCATCGAGCGCGGCGAAGCCCTGACCGCGCAGACGCTCATCGCACTCATGGCGGAACTCTTCCAGGAGGGCTATGGCGACGGCGTGGAGATGGACACGGAGCGCGTTGGCATCACCTGGGCGCAGTTCCCCACCCACCTCTACTCGAACTTTTACGTCTTCCAGTACGCCACCGGCATCTCCGGTGCAAACGCCCTCGCCGATGCGGTGCGAGCGGAAGGCCCGCCCGCCGTAGACCGCTACCTGACGTTCCTGAAAACCGGAGGGTCGCGTTACCCCTTCGACACTCTGCGCGATGCGGGCGTAGACCTGACCTCTCCGGAGCCGGTCGAACGCGCCTTCGCTGTCCTCGCCTCCTACGTGGAGCGCCTGGACATCCTGCTCAACACCCAGCCCTCTCCAGAATAACCGTTGCCCTGTCACGGCTGGGCTATACCAAGTCCAGCCGTGACAGGGCAACAATTCGTACAGTTCTGGCTTTTAGATCACGTAAATGGCAAGGATAAGATCGGCATAGGGAAGTAGCTATGAATTTGAAACGTTTCGTCAGTGCGGTCTTCTCGGCCCAAAATCGCTCGATTCTGATAGGTACAGTACTTGCAATCCCTTCGCCAAAACGTGTGGCGGATCCATGAATGAATATAGGGCTTTCGGATCGAAGTTGTAAGCGCCAACAAACAACTCTCGAAAGTCGAAAACCCATGCCCGATATTTTACCCATTCTGCTCCTGCTCTCGCCCGCTTTGTCCCGAAAATCTTGTCGTCAACTCCATCACATTGTTGTGGCCATGCTCGCCATGACAGGACGCATCACCCAACTCGGCATCTCACGATGGACTGACAAAGGAGGCAGTTACCGCACGATCCAGCGCTTCTTTCACACGGAGATAGACTGGCTGGCCGTCAAATGGCGCTTCTTCATCCTCTTCGCCTTTGATCCCAACGGTGTCTATCTGCTTGCAGGAGATGAAACCGTCGTCACCAAGTCCGGCAAGAAAACCTTCGGATTAGATCGCTTCTTCTCGTCTCTTTACGACAAAGCCGTCCCTTGCCTTGCCTTCTTCTCGATGGCTCTGGTGCATGTAGGCAATCGACAAAGCCTACTCCCTCTCCAACGAACAAGTCGTCCGCACCGATGAGGAGAAGCAGCAAGCCAGGCAACGCAAACAAAAACAAAAGAGCGCAAAGCAGCAGAAGACTGCAAAAACTGACCCGCCTCAAAAGCCGCGCGGGCGTCCGAAGGGGAGCAAAAACAAGAACAAAGCCGAGGTTCCCCTCTCCGCCGAACTTGTGCGTATTCAAGCGCAGGCCAAGAAGGTGACGGCGTTGCTGAGGCAGAGGATGTCGGTCGTCTACTTTGTACTCGACGGTCATTTCGGCAATCATCTTGCCTGTCAGATGGTACGCCAACTCGACCTGCATCTGATTTCCAAAATGCGCTCTGATGCCGCGCTCTATCTGCGACTGACACCCCTCCAGAAGCAGACCACTCCGCAGCGTAAGTAGGGCGAGCGTCTGGATTTTGCCCGGATGCCCGAGGCTCTGCTCTGTTCTACTCACACCGAGGAGGGGTATGAAACCCAGATGTATCGGGCGGTGTGTCTGCACAAGAACTTCGACCGGCTGCTGAATGTGGTGATCCTCAAGAGGACGCACCTCTCAAGCGGGCGTGTGGGACAGGTGATCCTCTTTAGCAGCGATCTGTTTGTGGGGGCCGAGGCACTTGTGGACTATTATCGCTTGCGTTTCCAGATCGAGTTTACGTTCCGTGATGCCAAGCAGCATTTTGGTCTGGAGGATTTCATGGGAGTAAAAGCGACCTCGGTGGGCAATGCGATGAGCCTGTCTCTGTTTATGGTGAACCTGTCGAGCTACTTGCTGGGTTCGTTGCGCTCCCGCTATTGCGGTGCCGGGATTTCAGACCTGAAGAGTTGGTATCGTGGACGTCATTACGCTTCTGCCATGCTAAAAATGCTTCCGCAAAACCCGGATGCGATTATTTGTGAACAGATCATGGAGCAGCTATGTCGGCTCGGTTGTATCCATTTGCCGCCTGGGAGGGCTCCTCGGGAGAAAATGGCGGCATAAAGGAGACTAAAGGGGCCGATTTGGCGCACATCCTGGAGAACACACCAAAAGTGTGGCACTCGCACACGAGTTCAGAGTTGGCGAAGGTATTGGTACTTGGCATCTTTATTGCAATGGCTGTCACGGGTGCTTTGCAATTTGCTGTACTCCTCGGATATGTAGACGATATGGGGTTGCTTCGCTGTGACCTCATGAGAAATCTCTCACTTCATGCGGTTGGCGGAGCGATGTTGGGGGCGTTGTTTTCCCTGTGGCTGCGTACTTCTCGGAGAAGAGCACTCGTTTGGTTTGTGATAGTCACGACCACTCTCTGTACCGCAAAGAGCGTGTTCTGGTTCGAGGTCAGGCGATACGATATCGGCTTTCACGCGAAAGAACTAGAGATTGCACGTCTTCAGGATGCAATTTGGATCGGCGACACAAGAGCAGTCGAGCGGATATTAGACAGCGGTCTAGATGCGGATGTGAATTCCCGAAGTGCGGATAGCGAAGAAGAAGACGAGACTCTTGTGGAGTGGGCGATACAACACCGCCAATACGATTGTGCGCTGGTGCTGATGAAACATGGAAACATACCGCGTGAGTATTGGTTCGACAAATTACCCCCAGGAACCAAGTACAGGCTCACCATTCGCGTAATCGGGGAGCCTAAAATCGAATTATTCCTCATAGATGTGGCGATCCATTGGCAAATGCCTCTCCATACAGGCTGGAATGACCAACAATTTTTCTACAAGCCGGTCTGAGTGCCAACAGAATGCCCCTGTCGGGCGTCGTGTGCCTCAAAATCCTTTCGGAATGCAGACGTGAGTCTACTT